>MGOY01000018.1 GCA_001797275.1 Clostridiales bacterium GWF2_38_85
CAGCATAAATTATATATTGATTGCATTCAATTCATGGTATGCCGATAATGATGAATCTATATATTTCGATAACTTCGGCTTCAACGGGCTGTACACAAGTAGCGATCTGATGCCTACAGAGTATTGATTTAAAATTATTATGCAAGTGGTTGTATCAAAATAGTGCAGAATCAACAAATGGAACCCGAAGCTGTAGAAAACTACTGCGAGAGGTGACATTTGTTGATAGAACAAAACTCTGATTGAATCAAAGAAAGCGTGCTTTTTAGTACGCTTTCCTCATCTCAAAAATATTATTAGTGATAATTTAATTTTAATTATAATTTTAATAAACATTTGTTTTGTGCGTTCTGTGCATTTTGTTACAGCCACTTTTTGTGTTGAAAATATTTTCTTCAACGTACCATAACCCATAATAAATAATAATTATATTTTTTGTGAAAAGGTATTGACAAAACAGACCCTTGTTGATATAATAATCAAGCGTCGTTTGACTAACCCTTATAAAGAGAACGCTAAATATGGCGGAATAGCTCAGTTGGCTAGAGCATTCGGTTCATACCCGACAGGTCGTAGGTTCAAGTCCTACTTCCGCTACCAGTTTTGCCTTAAAAATTTAATTTGGCCCGTTGGTCAAGCGGTTAAGACACCGCCCTTTCACGGCGGAATCAGGAGTTCGATTCTCCTACGGGTCACCAAAAATAGCAGTGCAATAAAAGCATTGTTATTTTTATGTAATACGAAATTTACATTGATACAGCTATTAAATACATGATTGTTTAACTTTAAGATTTTATAGTACAGTACAATATTTTGGAGTGTACAGTAATATATTAAAATCAAAATTACTATGAGAATTACCATGAATAAAGCCTCCCGAATCGAGAGGCTTTATGTTATAATATTTTTATTTTATCGCCAGCATGGATCATACTTAATATTGTCTTGCCATTAAGTACAGCTAATGCGTACATCTTAGTCCATGAGCCACACTGCTTTTTGGTGCGGTTGATACTTGAGAATAGCTCAGTTGCTTCAGCGCTTGATGTTACCTTGATTGCCTCGTCACCTTCAATACGGATGTGGAAAGAACATAGTCGGTGAATATCGCTGCCATACTTTCAGAGGATGAATATAAAACTTGTTGTTGACTTTGTTAAGGTCAAGCAATAGCTGGGTTGTTTCACGTATTCCGGCAATGGTGCTGTATGTGCGAGCATTTCTGAGAATTGCGAAATATGCTATAGTATCAAGCTCAAACAGGAAAGGGTATGCAATCTTAAAAAAAGTTGCCGATCATCAGGTCAGAATGCCAGGATTGCAGCAAATCAGTCAAACAGTCAAAAATATAGAACACCCTTTTGCCTTCTCTTGCAACAAGATTATATACTTCAGTCGTAAAGCTTACAAAACCACTGTCTGCGTTTACCTGACATATTTTAACCGAGGATTCATCATTGATTATTGCAGGTTGGTTACCGAATCTGACATATACTATTTTTCGGTTGTCGGTAATAGCTTGCCTGATATATGGGTCAACAACAAAACGATAATCATTAATTGAATCAATCTGCCAGGCAACATTGTCACCAAGCCGAAGTATATCGATTGATTTATCAAATCCCTTGATTCCTGTGCTGATGCAATCATGTATACCCATATGATGCCTTGCTTTCTATGATCATTCCTAATAAAAATGCAAAATACAATACAAACCCGGTTATAGGTTGAATAATTATTTTGCATTAATTTTCCTGTTAATTGACTATTTTCCCATTTGAATAGGTTACTTCACGAGTTCTGTCGTATATTTTCTGATAATAAGTTGCCTTTCCTTCAAGCTTGCCATTTATAAAGCCACCTTCAACCCAGTCACCATTTGTATAAGTTATTTTCCCGTTGCCGCTGAAGATACTGTTTACTATACTACCTTCATAGATAATAAAATCATCGCCATATGTAGCTTTATCAAACAACTTAAAATAACACGATGCATCTGTTTGTTTTCCATTTACAAATTGCCCACGGTAAACAGAGCCGTTGACATATGTATAAACTCCATATCCGTTAAGCTGGTTATCAACAAATGAGCCTGAGTAAATATCACCGTTTGAATAGGTTATCTTACCATCACCCTGACAGACTCCGTTAACCATACTACCCTCGTAAATATCGTTATTCCTATATACGGTTTTTCCTATACCTTCGATTCTGCCCTGCGACATTTCACCGATGTAAACAGTACCGTCTGCATAAGTATATGCACCCTGACCATCCATAAGACCGTTCTTATAATTGCCCTCATATTTATCATCATTTTTAAAGCTCATTGTGCAAAAACCGTTTGCTTTGTCATTAGAAAAGGAGCCATCGAGAATACTGTTGTCTGCATATGTAATTTTTCCGTTACCGCTTCTGACATCATTTTCGAAATTGCCCTGATATATATCACCATTGCTGTATTTGAAAACACCGTGGCCTTGTTTAACGCCGTCAACAAATTCGCCGGTATATTCACCATTGTAATATATTTCCGTGTGAACACCGTTGAGCTTGGGTGATTCTTCTGTTTCAATTGATGATATAGCTGCGTGTGATGAGGTATCTTCTGAGATATCTTTCAATTCGGGAATCTTTCTTTGAACTCCAACTGTAAGAAATATTATTATGGTCAGCAATATCAGTACTGAAAATAATACTATCAGCAGGTTAACATTTTTATTCTTCGTTTTCTTTTTTCCATAAAGAATAGGTTTTATCGTTCGTGACATGTTTTATCTCCGTTATTTCGCAATCGATCGGGACAGTCAGATATATATTGCCTGTTTCGTCCTTTTCGAGCTTAGTTTTATTTTTATATGAACCGTATATTTTTATTGTCATTATTCCATCATTAATATCGACATCATATTTTGAATAATAATATTTTTTATCGGGAAAGATATAAACTTCAAAGGAAACTTCATTTTCTTTAACTTCAACATTTCCAAAACCAAAGTCATCCGGTGTGAGTACTTCATTGTGATAATAAAAAACTTCGGTGGATGCAAATATAATTAGAACAGAACATCCGAGCAAAAGTAAAAAAATAATTAATTTACGCATAATCAAAATTCGTATTCTGAAGATATTATAACAGATACGAATTACCTCCCCGAAATTTTATTATATATTATATATATTATAACGATACGGTAGTTACTTGTCAACTTTTGTTGATAATATAAACAGGATTATATTTAAATATAAGATATTTGAAATAAAAACAGAACAATTTGTACATATAAAGCTGTCATCCGTGAATTATTTTATTCGAATATATTATTAGCTATTGACAGAGACTCAGTCTTATGTTAGAATTATTGCACATAAATATGTATAGGAATCGCAATTAATTTTGTATTTTTTTCTAACAAAGATAAAATTAATGAATTCTTATCAATTTAATAAGGAAAGGGAATGGATATGAAATCTAACAAAAAACGTATCGGTGCGTTGCTGCTTTGTATTATTATGGCTTTGTCTTTATTATTAGTATCATGTCAGACTGAAGATGAAACTTCTGATGCCTCAAAAGATTCAAGTCAGGCAACATCAGCAGCAGAATCAAATTCAAATGTTAATGTTCCCGGTTGGGATGCAGAAGCAAATCGTTGGGTATTAACACTCGACCCAACAAAATACGAGGGTAAGGAATTCAAGGTTCTCGTTCTTGGCAGCACCTATGGAACATATTCGTCAAGAGAATTTACATTCAGTGAAGAGGATGTCCTGCAGAGTGAGGTCATCAACGAAGCAGCCGGCAAGAAAAACGATTATATAAAAGAAAATTACGGTGTTGAAATCGTTCCGATTTATGCACAGCAAGCTGATAACATTCTTACACTTATAAGAACCGATATACAGGCAAACTCAGGCTCATATGATGCTGTTATGCCTTATATGGCTTCACTGGCAAACCTTGCTCAAGAAGGTTCTCTTGTCGATATGGCAGAATGCGATAATATTGACTTTTCAATGCCTTGGTGGGATCAGTCGTCAATTGAACAACTCTCAGTACATGACAAGGTATTCTTTGCAACAGGCGATATAACCTTACTTAATAAGGTTTGTGCAACAGCAATTGTTTTCAATAAGGACATTATCCAGACACTCGGACTTGAAAATCCATATGATCTTGTTGATGAAGGAACATGGACCTTTGATACGATGGTCACAATGGCAAAGAAATATGTTCAGGATCTTGATGGAAATCAAATTTACGATTATAATGATAACTGGGGCTTATCAAGCTCATACGGCGATGTAATTGAATTTTACATAGCAATGGGGCTTCATCTTGCTGAGCTTGATTCAAACAGAGAACCCATTATAACATTGGGTGATACTCAGTCTGTAACAGCGATCCAAAAGATTCTTACTGTTCTTACTGATCGTTCGTGGGTAGTTCATGCTCAGGAACTTTCAGCAATGGGTGCAACTGATATCTGGGATATGTCACTCAGAATATTCGGTGAAGGCAGAGCTATGTTCAGAACAAGTGCATTCTCAGCAGTTGAAAAATTAAAAGCAAATTATGAAGTAAACTATGGTATAGTTCCGCTTCCTAAGGCAGACGAAAACCAGGAAAATTATTATTCATACGTTGCAACAAACGGTACAGTATCAGGTATTGCAATTACAACAGGTGCTCCTGATCCTGATTTCTCTGCATATATGATAGAGGTTAACGCTGTTGAAGGCAAGAATTATCTCACACCAGCTTATTATGAAACAGTTCTTAAGCTTCAGGGAACAACAGACCCCGAAAGCATAGAAATGCTTGATTTGATATTTGAAAATGCAGTTTATGATTTAGGCCGTGTCTTTAACTTTGGCGATATAAGCGGTATAATAAGCACATTGGCACAAAATTCAAGCACTGATATAGTATCTGAACTTGATAAAAACGAAGATGCTATCAACCAGGCAATACAATCACTGCTCGATGCTTATGATGCATTAAGCTGATAATTCATTTTAATATAATTAAAACAACAACCGCTCGTGTGAGCGGTTGTTGTTTTAGATTCGTTAATATAGCGGATATCTGTTAAGTGATAATAATTTCACATAGCTATTTTATTAAATTGCTTGACAAAGTTGGAATTCTGTAATACAATAATAATAAGGTACCTTAATAAAATACAAAGGAGTGACATGTAATGACACAAAACGAAGAGTTAATGGATTTGTTTCATAAAATGTCTGCTATGACAAGGCGTATGCCACCTCCACCACCGCATGGCTTTGAAGGTCACCCGCCAATGCATGGCGATTGCCCACCACCTCCACCCCCGCATGGCTTTGAGGGACACCCACCGATGCATGACAATCATCCGCCACACAGAGCCGGACGATTGCTCACAATCCTCAATGAAGAGGGAAGCATGAACCAGCGCAAGCTGGCGGAAATGCTTGACATCAGACCGCAATCGCTTTCAGAAGTAATTGCAATGTTTGAAGCTGATGGATTGATTGTGCGGGAAGCGAACAGCGAGGACAGACGCGAGTTTTTAGTGTCGCTTACCGAAGCAGGCAAAGAAACAGCGGTAAAAATCGATTCTCAAAGAAAAAAGCATGCCGATGAATTCTTCTCAGCACTCACCGAAGAAGAAAAAGCAAAATTCCTAGAACTCCTGAAAAAGATTGTCGATTCCCACTCAGAAAAGCTATAACCAAAACAGCTGATATCCAATGGTTTGTCGTATATCAGCTGTTGATGCTTCTTTTAATTTATTTCTTATACTAATTCTCATTATAATATTATTTAAAATTAAATTAGTATAAAAATCGAGATAAAATATTCTTAGTGGTGGCTTGTTATCTGTCTTGTATTAAAAATACTTATTTATATGCAAGAGATAGTATTAATTCATGAAGCTGTTCACCCGTACCTTCTATTAGATTTCTACCAGCGAAACCACGAGTTACTCCGGACATCATATTTAGATGACATTCATGAATTACAAAATCAATTGCTTTTATCTTGTCATAATAAGTATTTGCTATTGACCACATATCTATGAATTTATTAAAAAACGGAGTTGCTGATCTTGACAGCATTCCATCTTTATTAAAACTTCGCATATATTCACGAAAGATATATGCATAACCACAAGAACAAATAATAAGACCATTTGAAGGTGATATATTTACTTTTCTACAGTGGTGACATTTCAGTTTACCTTCGTTTGCTAATAAATGTTCATCTCTACCTTGTAGGCAACGAGCATATAATGTAAAGCCTACTTCATCAACAAGAACATCGTCACATATACCTTTAGCATTCGTTTGATATAAGCTTCTTATCTTACTTTGAGATATTCTTGGTGACCAAATAAATTTATTCAACATTTTGGGATTAACATTCTCTAGAAAATCGTTTTTTTCATTTTTTTCACGCTCTAATAGGCGTTTAGAACGCTCTCTTTGTTTCTGATTACGTTGAATAATTTTTTGCTCTATTTTATCTATAAATTCCGGAGTAAATAATGAGTTTATATAAGAAATAGCTTTCTCTACATCTGATTCACTCTTTACGATTATATCGTTTATCATAAACCCATCGTTTAGGATATGTACATTATTTATCACATCAATACTTGATTTACAAAATTTGTATGACCATCCGAATTTACTTGTATAGAACTGCTTTGTTAAGTCTAACCCATTTTCATTATGAATTAGATTTGAGAAATTTACAAACATTTGATATGTTTTACTGTTCCAAAATAATAACAAAGAATTTTTTGGAGGTTTGTGATTCTTGTCATATAGTTCATTCCATAAAAGCATTGTTTTTCTCCACTTTTTCAATAAGTTTTTCCATAATGAATTGCCCACCGCTTCTTTTCATAGGATTACCTATTTTAACTACTTTAAAGCCGCATTTATTTATATAAAAATTATGGTTTCGACGTGAGTATGCAGGAGTTTCTGCACACCATTTGACTGTATCGGGGAACTTTGTTCCAATAAATCTCCAGATAATCGTACCAATACCTTTGTCTTGATAATCAGCATCTACGAATATATTGCCTAAATAATTAATATTATTGTCATTTATCCAAACATTGAATGCTCCGATAGGATTATCGTCTTTTGAAACTTTGTATGCTATAAAACCGCTGTTTATATACCATTTTCTCAAGAAATCACCGTTATCATAACCATCAGGTCCACCATACAGACAGTCGGTGTGCCTGCGAATATCCTCGTCAAATGCTCTTTTCATAATTGGCGTTATTATGTCGATGTCTCCTTCTGTAAAAGATTCAAATAGAAGTCCTTCAAAAATCTCCATAATTAATTTCTCCTCTAATTCATTCACATTGTTTATTTTTTAACTGGGACTAATACTGATATTCTCAGATTATCACCTTCTATTCCAAATCCCATGTGTTCTTCGAGAATGTGTCGTTCATTGTCAAGGTTCAACTTCCAATCGTCGTTATTTAATCCTTCCTTTATTTTATTCCATAACTCGTTTATATGGATACATTCATTTGAAAATGCAGCATATATACCACCTGGTAATCTTTTTTTATAAAGATAGTCAGGTATAACTATGTATTCAGGTATTGAAACGCAGAAATCGTATCCAAATTTGGGATTATCTTTAGTAGGATATGGCATGGTATTAAATCCGAAAAAACGTGCGGTACCTAACAAATCATTATTTATTATCCATGATAAAGCGGGCTCGGGATCTTCCGGCTCAAGTCCATAATGGTGGCACGCTGCCGTACGCATGGGCGGAAGTATAATTATACTATATTTTTGCTCATAACTTGAATTACCAATTGACATACTATATATCTTTTTATTATTGATGTCATTAATTATATCTTTTTTTATATGATTCACCGTAACTGTAGTTGAAATATTTTCGATAGATTCTAATAGAGACAAAGACATAGTTTGATTTTGTTTTGTAATTTCTATTATTTCCGATATGACATTGCGGCGTTTATTTAAATCTACTTTCGCTTTATTTAATTTGTTTGATTGACTTTGTAAAGCGATTATTAATTCGTCAATCGATTTATACTTTAATATTTTCTTTATATCTTGAATAGATAAATCAAGACGACGTAATAAATCAGTAATTAATATACAGCTTACTGCTTCTGAGTCATACATTCGCCAACCAGACTGAGGATTTCTTATGCTTTGAAAAAGTCCCATGTCTTCCCAATGACGCAATGTTCGGCTGCTGACATTGATTTTTATTGATAATTCACTGATTGTAGTCAATTCTTTCATATGAATAAATACAACCTTTCATTTCTAATCGATGATACGATTATAATTATTATAATACTTCACATCGCGTTAATTGCAATAGAAAGAATAAATCTTTAAATAAAAATATAAAATAATTAGTATTGGTCTAGAGATTTGGTATGAATTTATTGTTAAATAGTATTATTTATTTTACAATTATCAGATCATATAAAACAACTGTTGCTTAATATGCTCCAGTTAAAATACCTCTCATATTAACCAAAACAGCTGATATCCAATGGTTTGTCGGATATCAGCTGTTGATTTTTACTAATGCTTATTGTTTTCTGCTTCGTGTCTCTCACGCAGCTCGACACGGCGGATTTTTCCGCTGATTGTCTTTGGAAGCTCTGTTACAAACTCAACTATACGCGGGTATTTGTAAGGTGCGGTGTTGGTTTTGACATATTCCTGTATTTCATGCTTGAGTTCTTCGGTTGCTTCGGTGCCTTTGGTAAGCACTATTGTTGCTTTAACGATCTGACCTCTGACTTCGTCCGGAACACCGGTTATAGCACATTCAAGCACATACGGAAGCTCCATGATGACATTCTCAATCTCGAACGGTCCTATTCTGTAGCCCGATGACTTGATAAGATCGTCGGTTCGACCGACATACCAGAAGAATCCGTCCTCATCACGCCATGCAGTGTCACCTGTATGGTAGATATCATCATGCCATGCTTCAGTTGTCTTGGCTTTGTCCTTGTAATATCCCTGGAACAGTCCACAGGGCTTTGATTTATCTGTGCGGATAACAATTTCGCCTGTTTCACCAATATTAACACTCTTGCCGTCAGCATCAACAAGGTCAACCTTGTATTGCGGACTGGGTTTACCCATCGAACCAATCTTTGATGTTGTACCGACAAGGTTACAAATGGTCAGCGTTGTTTCTGTCTGTCCAAAGCCTTCCATAAGATTGATTCCGGTCGCTTTCTGGAATTGGTAGTAAACCTCAGGATTCAATGCTTCTCCCGCAGTGGTCGCATATTCAAGTGATGATAAATCGTATTTAGATAAATCTTCTTTGATGAAGAATCTGAACATAGTCGGCGGCGCACAGAACGTTGTTATATTATATTGTTTAATCATCGAAAGAATATCGTGCGCAACAAATTTATCGAAGTCATAAACAAAGAATGCACCTTCACAGAGCCATTGACCATAAAGCTTACCCCAGAGGGCCTTACCCCAACCGGTATCAGAAATAGTGAAGTGGATTCCGTCAGGATCAACATTGTGCCAATATTTTGCTGTTACAAAGTGTCCGAGAGGGTATGTGTGGCTGTGCATAGCAATTTTGGGATAGCCTGTTGTACCGCTCGTGAAGAACATTAACATCAAATCCTCGCCAGCAGCGCTGTCCTCGGTGCGTTCGAACTTATCCGAGAAGCATTCAATCTGTTCGTTAAAATTGCTCCAACCATCTCGAGCTTCGCCGACAATAATACGGGTTTTGACAGTCGGACTCTCATCAAGTGCGATATCGGCTTGATTTGCTGTATCACCGTCCGAGGTACAAACGATTGCACTAACCTCAGCAGCATTGAAGCGATATATAAAATCCTTTTTGACAAGTTGATTTGTCGCAGGGATAACGACAGCACCAAGCTTGTGAAGTGCTAAAATTGAGAACCAGAACTGATAATGACGCTTGAGCACAAGCATGACCTTGTCACCTTTTTTTATACCGAGCGATTTGAAGAAGTTTGCGGTCATATTACTATATTTTTTGATGTCAGCGAAAGTATATCTTCTTTCGTTCATTTCGCGGTCAACATGCACCATTGCGACCTTGTTAGGGGCTTTCTCCGCAAGAACATCAACGACATCAAATGCGAAA
Organism: Clostridiales bacterium GWF2_38_85; assembly: GCA_001797275.1. Classification (GTDB taxonomy): domain Bacteria; phylum Bacillota; class Clostridia; order Oscillospirales; family CAG-382; genus GWF2-38-85. The sequence goes on from MGOY01000018.1 coordinate 10,175, forward strand.
TTGAACTTGTCGGTATTCTTGAATTTTATATTTTGTAATACACCTTTTTCGCTTAACTCTGTTTCAACAAAATTTTCATAAACAGCTCTATCTTTTGCTGTATGTGTCGCTGCATAAACGGTGCTGAGCTTGCCAACTTCTTCGGTATAACTGTATTCACTGCCGACACCGTTGATAACAATGGCATAAAAGACACAGCCCTTGCCGCTTGTCGCTAACATACCATGTGGTGATGAGCTGTCATAATAAACTGTATCACCTTCGTTAAGAACTTCAACATGACCGTCAATGCAGATCTTCAGGCTGCCCGATATAATTATATTGAACTCCTGCCCTTTATGTGTGCTGCTCTTAATGGGTTTATCCTGTTCACTGTCACTGTAAGGTGCTTTGACAAGGAAGGGTTCAGCCATTTTTTTGCGGAATAACGGAGCAAGTGCCTGGTATGAGAAACCCTTTCTTCTTGCGATAGGAGCACCTTCACCCTTACGTACGACAGAATATGAGGACAGGGTAGGGCTTGAACCCTGAAGCAGATCGGTTACTTCAACACCGAATCTTCCTGCGCATTTGTAGATAAAAGTAAACGTGAAATCTGTTGCTCCGCTTTCAAGAAGCAGGTATTCATCCTTTGAAACCGACGTAACCTCAACCATTTCTTCAACAGTAATATTAAGTATCTCACGAAGTTCCTTGATACGTCTTGCGATATCTTTGATTTTCTGTTCCATGTCAACAAATCCTTTCTAAAACTAAAATAAAAAAATCCGTCTCAAAGAAAACCTTTGAGACGGAATATATGTTCCGCGGTACCACTCAAATTGCACAAATTGTGCCGCTCACAGGCTCAAACAAACCCTTTGCTTTAACGCAGCAATTACGTAGACGCTTACTGTTATTCAGCTTCTCAGCTCGGAAGTGATGTGTTTTAAAATATACGTTATTGACTCACACCGAACGTCAATTCTCTGAGAACGAATAAATTCAACCGTCTTCGTCATAGCTTTTATATATTGTATTTTATATATTATATCAGACATTTCAATATTATCAACAGCTTTTTGAAAATTAATTACCAAGCATTGATTTCATATTATACATACCGCTTGGTTGCTTAACAAGAAATGCTGCCGCACATATAGCTCCCTGGGCGAAAAGACTTCTGCTGTGTGCTTCATGACGCAGCTTGATTGTTTCGGTGCCGTCAGATATGATTATTTCATGCTCACCGATTACACTGCCGTAGCGAAGCGCATGGATACCGATCTCATTTTCACTGCGTTTTTCCATACCATGTCTGCTGTAAACGAATTCTGCTTCGGTGCGAACTTCTTTTATACTATTGGCAAGAAGCAGTGCTGTTCCGCTTGGCGAATCCAGCTTCATGTTGTGATGGGCTTCAACAATTTCTATGTTTGCGTTCTGCATAACAGATGCAACTCTCTTTGCCATCTCAGCAAGCAATGCAATACCTACTGACATATTTGCAGATTTGAATATTGCAATTTTTTTAGATGCATCTTCAATTATATTCATTTCAGCATCTGTATGACCGGTTGTTGCAATTACGACCGGTAGATTGCGACTTATAGCATAATCAATCAAGGTGCTGGTTATCGAATGATGCGAAAAGTCAATGATAATATCTGCATCACCGTCAAAGTCGGCAAGATGTTCATATATAGGGAAAGCGGCATGAGAAGCACTGTTGATGTCAATAGCCGCAGCAAGACTCGCACCTCTGTAGCCGTTGAGTGCAAGCTCGGTTATAACTTTTCCCATTTTTCCGTTTGCACCGTTTATTATAACTTTCATTTTTATAACCATTCCTTTCGTCGTTGCGCGGAGTTTTGAGCTGGTTTTGCGAAGCAAAATTTACGTCATACCGTCCACCGCATAACTTGTGATGCGAGTGTAAAAGGCACAAAACTCTTTGTCTGAAAGTTTACTTTCAGACTTGTTGCCTTTCATTCAGACATTCAGACCGCTTTTACGCATTTCGTTAAGCAACACCTGATAATGTGCATCTTCCATAACCGCAAGCGGTGAGCGAAGATAATTCCTGCAATATCCCATAGCTGCAACTGCAGCTTTTACCGGAATCGGATTTACTTCCGAAAAGAGCGCATGAATGAGAGGGATCATATCAAGCTGCAGCGTTGTACTCTCTGCTATTTTACCTTCAAAGAATAGTTTGCATATTTCAGCGGTTTTTCTAGGATGTATGTTTGATAAAACAGATATGCAACCGATTCCGCCGAGTGCCATTATCGGAACGATCTGATCGTCGTTACCTGAATAAACATCAAGCTTGCCACGACATAGCGCAATTGTATCGGCAATTTTTGAAATATCACCACCTGCTTCTTTTACTGCAGAAATGTTCGGGTGTTCTGACAATTCAAGATAAGTTTTACATTCAATATTCATACCGGTTCTTGAAGGAACATTATAGAGTATAACCGGGACAGAACTGCAATCTGCAATCTCGGTAAACATTTTAACAAGACCTTTTTGTGTTGTTTTGTTGTAATAGGGAGTAACAACAAGCACGCTATCGACGCCTGCTTCACATGCACAGCGGGTTAGATCCAATGCATATGCGGTATCATTACTACCGGTTCCGGCAATAACTGGCACACGACCGTCAACCTGTTTTGCAACGAATTTAATTGCTTCACGGTGTTCATCATCGGTGAGAGTTGAAGCTTCACCTGTTGTTCCGCAAACAACAATTCCATTAACTCCTTCAGCAATCTGCCATTCGATGTGATTGGCAAACTGTGCATAATTGATACCGTTTTCATCGAGTGGAGTAACAATAGCTGTTGCAATTCCTTTAAATATTGTTTTCTTTGTCATAATCATTTTCCTTTCCAAAGGCAGTTCACTTTTTGCTTTGAAAAATCAAAAAACCGGCTTATGCTAATTCAAATATGAATTAGTATTGTAGCCGGCTATCCTAAAAAAAGACAAGATAATAATATTGTAATTTTTCAGATAGCTCTCCGCAAAATGCGACAGTCGGAGCAATCTTATTTACTCAAACCAGATCAGCCTTTCACCTTGGCTGTCTTCGGCATCCATACCTTTCGTTGATTCCTGTCTGTGAAACAGATTTAAATATCAACTATTTATTATAAGATGCGCCTCTACCATAAAATATTTTATTGTAATGTAAATTATAACACATATATATAGCGGTGTCAACTGTTAAATTTGTACGATAATCAAGGTATTTTGTTAGTTTAATTATGTAACTATTTATTCGAGTTTTCTATTTGTTCTTCAAGATGCTTTAATCTTGCTTCAAGTGCACATATCTGCTGTGTCATCGGGTCGGGCATATGTATCTGGTCGAGATCTGAGAATTTTGGTAACTTGACACCATCACGGCTGACGACTCGTGCAGGAACACCGACAGCAGTTGAGTTTGGTGGAAGTTCGCATAAAACGACTGCTCCGGCAGCAATCTTGCAATTATCTCCGACTCTCAATGGGCCGAGGACTTTTGCGCCTGCACCAATCATGACATTATTACCTATCGTTGGGTGTCTCTTGCCTTTGTGTTTGCCGGTTCCACCCAGAGTAACCCCTTGATAAATTGTACAATTATCGCCGATCTCGACTGTTTCACCGATTACAACACCCATACCATGGTCAATGAATAGTGCCTTGCCGATTTCTGCTCCGGGATGTATTTCAATACCTGTCTTTTTTCTTGAGCGTTGTGATATATAGCGTGCAAGAAAAAATAGTTTTCTCTTATGCAACCAATGTGAGAACCTATAACTTAATAACGCTTTAAATCCGGAATAAAGCAGAAAAACCTCTGCTGAACTGCGTGCGGCAGGGTCTCTTTCTTTTATTGATTTTATATCGTCGCGTAATACTTTAAAAAACATAAAAATCTCCATCTCGACGCTTGCTGATTGTCGGTCAGACTTGCCGACCGGCAAGTGATTTTTCCTGCGTGAAAATTATTTTTCACGCTATATCTCATTATATATAAACTAACAAATAAATATTTTTTTTAGAATAGCTGGTGTAATTCATTTATTAGTATCGTATAAATATACTATCTACTATATACATTACAGTATATCCAACAAAAAATATTTTGTCAATCGTAATATTAAATAATATTAAATAATTTTATGTCAGTGCTTGTAACTTAAAAACATTTATGTTAAACTATCAATAATAAAACTAAAAAATGAAATGTTTTACGTTTTATTAGGTTCACAAATATTATAATTTGTTTAAAATATTAAATGGGAAGTGAATTGATTTGACCTTTGATATTATATTATATAATATAGAGTTGATCAGAAGAGCGGTTATTATTGTTGACAGTAATCTAAATATAATAGGTAAAAATGCATTTGCACAGACAAATGATTTGAAAACTCGAACAGGAGCATCGATTAATAATTATTTCAATAAACCTGATATAACAAAACTGTTATTGCTTGAAAACAAGAATTATGTTATAATGGACTTCATAAAAGATAATATAACTTCATTTGTCGCAGTCAGATATGATTTGGATGAAAGATATTATTTTTTATATGAAGCGCATCTGATGTGCTTCATCGAAAAACGCATATCATTAGTAGATTTTGTAACCCGTAGTAAATGCGGAGAGCATTTTGTCAATGTTACTTCTGATATTGTACGAAATGATTATACCAACATTGAAAAGCCTGTGGAACGAACTGTTATAAAGTATCTGAAGGTGTATTATTACATCCGACATTTACTTGTTATAACATATAATCCAACAACAATGTCTTCGCAGGATATCAACGATATTATCTATGAGTTGAATGGTCTGACAAAAATTTTCGATACACTATCAAGAAGTATCGGTATGAACATAAACTATAAACCGGGTATCAGGCGTGAAGTAATAGGTAAGTATAATCGCGGTGATGTTTTTCTTTCAGCTTTGATTATGCTTTATTTTGCACATCTTGCAATTGATGACCGTACAATATACTGCAGTGTTATGAACTATGACACAACGCATTATTTTTCGGTGGACTTTGCAACCCATCTTCCTGAAAAAACAGTTTATTTACTGATATCGGATCAGAATTCACTGAACACTTTATCAGACACCTGTAAATATGAATATTTCTTCCTGCTGACTCAAGTAAAGAGACTTCTTAACTGTTATACAGGTGATATTGCAATATTGCTTCCGGGCAATAGCTTGTCAAACATCAGAATAATGGCGAAATTTGTTGAAACCAGCGATTTTTCAACAACTTTTCACGAATCAACATGGTTAGATGAATACACTGATTACGTTGGAGAGATACTTTTGTCTTCAGAACAATTAGATAATATAACAGATGTCCAACCAACCACATATGAAAGAATTTATAAGATTGTAAAAAAGATACCAAAAGGGAAGGTTGCAAACTACGGGCTTGTTGCAGTACTTGCTGGCAACAGTCGCTGGTCGAGAGCGGTTGGATATGCGTTGCATGTTAATCCGGATCCCCAAAATATACCCTGCCATAGGGTTGTAACAAAGAATGGTGAGTTGTCCGAAGCATTTGCATTCGGTGGTGGGAACAGACAACGTGAGCTTCTTGAGGCTGAGGGTGTGGGCTTCTTGCTTGACGGAAGAGTTGACCTCGAAAAGTATTTTTGGGAAGGGTTCGAAGTTTAAATATTATTGATTTTAAGGAATAACAAATCACATGATAAAAAAAGCAATTCTCTTTGACCTCGATGGAACACTGATACACACATTGCCAGACCTTACCGACGGAATAAACTATATGCTTCAAGGCAGAGAATTTTCCGAAGTAACCGAAGCAGTTATCCACGATTACATCGGTGATGGAATATATATGTTGATTAAACGTGTTTTGCCGGTAAACAGTAGTGAAGAGGAGATCAAAAAAGGTATTGATGAATTCCGCAAATATTATTCTGTCAATATGGCAAACAAGTCAAGACCGTATCCGGGAGTTGTTGAAATCACCAAGCAGTTGAAAAAAGAAGGTTATTTACTCGGAGTGATTACAAACAAGCTTGATTCGGCAGCAAAGCTGCTTTGCAATCAATTTTATCCACATTTCGATATAGTTATTGGAAACACCGAAAAATTCAAACCAAAACCCGATCCCTCAATGGTTGAATATATAATTGAACAGCTTGGTACAGACAAAAAATCAGTTATTTTTATCGGCGACAGCGATGTCGATGTAAAAACTGCAACCGATGCCGATATACCTTGTATTACAATCACCTGGGGTTATCGATCGAAAGAACAGTTGAAAGCAGCCGGAGCAAAATATTTTGCTGCTGATGCAAATGAATTGTATAATGTAGTAAAAGAAATATTAAACTAATTGTGCAAAATAACGAAAATTAAATATTTTTCAAAACCACTTGATAAAATCACTCCAATATGGTATCATAACAAAGCTGTCCGATTCAATCGGAAGGTTAGTCAGTGTCTTTAACAGTGAGGGTCCACCCGTTCCCATTCCGAACACGGAAGTTAAGCTCATTTGTGCTCAAAATACTTGGCGGGAAGCTGCCCGGGAAAATAGGTCGATGCTGACATTAAGGGCCTTTAGCTCAGTTGGTTAGAGCAACCGGCTCATAACCGGTCGGTCCGGGGTTCGAGTCCCTGAAGGCCCACCAAATATGCGGCAAGCCGCAACGAACAGTGAACGCTGAACAATGAACAATGAACAATATATGATGGAGGTTTAAATTAAACACCGCATATTTGTACTGTTCGATGTTCAGTGTTCATTTTTAAATTGTTAAATAGTATAGGACGAGTATTTTAAATTAAAAATACTTGGATTTCAACTTAAAATACAGCAAAGTATAATAAATATTCACTTTGAAAGGAATTATTTCATGGCACAAGCATTAGAAGCAATTATGGTTGTTTGCTTCGGAATCTCATGGCCTTTATCTATATACAAATCGTTAAAAGCAGGAACTGCAAAAGGGAAGAGTATTTTCTTTCTGATTATGATTTTTATTGGATATATCAGCGGCATCTCTTGGAAGTTGGTTGACGGCAATATTACATATGTTTTTTGGTTTTATGTTCTTAATGGAATTATGGTTTCGTTTGATATTGCGTTATACTTCAGAAATCGTCAGCTTGATGCAAAAAAAGGAGCTTAACTGATATGGAATACATTGTTAAAACAGTTGATTCGATTAACTTTGATAAAGTAAATATAGCAAACATTGATAAATTCGTATGGGGAACTGCATACACTCCAAAGACGTACGCAAAGCTTATTTATGTAAAGAACAAGGGACTTGCACTTCGTATTACCTGCGAAGAAAAGAACCCTAAAGCAGTATACACGAAGTTCTACGAACCGGTATACAAAGACAGCTGTGTTGAGATGTTCGTTACCTTTGACGGCGTCAGCTATATGAACATTGAGATGAATTCCAACGGTGCTACACTGATAGGATTCGGTTCATCCAGGCATGGCAGAACCCATATTGACCAGCTTATTCCCATACCCGAAGTTAAAGCTGAGAAGTCTGAGAATACTTGGAATGCAGAGATTTTCCTGCCTGAAGCAGATATACTGAAGCTTTATCCTGATTTTAAATTTGAGAGTGGTGCACGGTTTAAGGGCAACTTCTACAAGTGCGGAGATGAAACTGAAATCGAGCATTACGGCATGTGGTCACCGGTCGGAACTGAGAAGCCTGATTTCCACAGACCGGAGTATTTTGGCGATTTCATTATCGAATAAAAGCAAATGTGAACAAAATGTAAATATGAGTTGTACTCGAAAAAAACTGCGTAAAAGGTATTGCAAAATTATTAGACTTATGGTATCATAATTTTCGCTGTCCGAGAACGGTGTGGGAGCTTAGCTCAGCTGGGAGAGCATCTGCCTTACAAGCAGAGGGTCACAGGTTCGAGCCCTGTAGTTCCCACCAAACCTCGGCTTTATAGTCGCCAAACATAAATTTCGATCTACTGATGTACATTGAATGAACGGCGTTCCATCCCTGCGGTCGGAAATATCGTTCGCAGGCTTTTATTTTGTTAAGACATCAAAACAGTATATTTCACCACTTAATCTTAAATGCGGATTTAGCTCATTTGGTAGAGCGCGACCTTGCCAAGGTCGAGGTGGCGGGTTCGAGCCCCGTAATCCGCTCCATTCTTGCAGATGGCTAATATCGCGTGCTAAGATAACCTGATATTTTAACTAATCACTCGCATTTATATGTTGCAATAACTCAAAAGCAAATTTTATATGATCAAATATAAAACAATACGGTCCGGTAGTTCAGTTGGTTAGAACGCTAGCCTGTCACGCTAGAGGTCGAGGGTTCGAGTCCCTTCCGGATCGCCACCAACTTCATTGGATGTAAACCCCGCGTTTTATATTTTGCTAATTATCATGTTGTCTCAGCGAGGTTGTTACATTAATATAATCCTTTCGGTTGATTAGTTGAATTTGTATTATTCATTGTTCAATTTTCATTTTTCATTGAAAATGTTTTTCATTGAATATTTCTTTTCACTTGCATTGAAACTGAGATTATGCAAAGCAAGGTCTCTGCTATTGAATCTCAGTGTTTCTTTTATCAGGTATTTTTTCAATAGAATATGCCTCTGTAGCTCAGTTGGTAGAGCAGAGGACTGAAAATCCTCGTGTCGTTGGTTCAATTCCGACCGGAGGCACCAAAGTTTGAGTATATTCAACTATTGAAAATTTTATTTTGCTTGCAGTATACAGCAATTTCAAAGTAATAAAATTACTTTGAAACCATAAAATTTTTATATAGTTATTTTACGCCTAAAGATGCGGATTTAGCTCATTTGGTAGAGCGCGACCTTGCCAAGGTCGAGGTGGCGGGTTCGAGCCCCGTAATCCGCTCCAGTCTTGCAGATGGCTGATATCGCGTGCTAAGATAACCTGATATTTTAAACTAATCACTCGCGTATTTATATTGTGATGATTTAAAGGTTTAAATTATTGAAGTACGACTATACTAGCGTAATCAGATAAATTAGATTTATATGTTATCTATCACGTTAAAACAAAATACAGATTCTATCTATATGATTGAATTCTTATAGGACTATACGGTCCGGTAGTTCAGTTGGTTAGAACGCTAGCCTGTCACGCTAGAGGTCGAGGGTTCGAGTCCCTTCCGGATCGCCAAATCCAACTTTGTTGAATTTGTACTATTCAATATTCATTTTCAATATTCATTGTTCATTGATTTGCATATAATAACATATATGCCTCTGTAGCTCAGTTGGTAGAGCAGAGGACTGAAAATCCTCGTGTCGTTGGTTCAATTCCGACCGGAGGCACCAAAGTTTAAGTATATTCAACTATTGAAAATTTTATTTTGCTTGAAGTATATCGTATTTTTAAATTTATACATACTTTGAAAATATAGAATTTTGAATTAGGTTAGACAAATTAATATATTCGGCGCCATAGCCAAGCGGTAAGGCAGAGGTCTGCAAAACCTCTATTCCCCGGTCCGATTCCGGGTGGCGCCTCCAATAAGCATCAGGGAAACCTGGTGCATAATTGCTGATGTGGCACAGTCGGCAGAGCACTTCCTTGGTAAGGATGCCTGAGCTTTCTATATAGTGTCATCTAAGTGCAAGCAGTACAAAAAAGCCTGATTTTATGCGGTTTCTATGAAAAGCATGTTTCAGGCAGTGATAAGTAGTTTCATCTAAGTTCATCCCCGTTGTGGGCAAATTGTGGGCAACTATTTTAGCCCTAAAAATTGAATACGCTGTTATAGCTCAGTCGGCAGAGCACTTCCTTGGTAAGGATGTTTGAGCAATGCCGACTGGTGCTAACCAGTAGCAAGGAATCCAAAAAAGCCTGATTTTAAGCGGGTTTCAAGACTTCACCGTTTCAGGCGAGTTCAACGAGTTTCATCTCGTTTTGTCCCCGTGGGGGTCAAAATGGGGGTCAAAATTTTGACAAATTTTTGACCTAAAAACGCCGAATATGCTGTTATAGCTCAGGTGGCAGAGCACTTCCTTGGTAAGGAAGAGGTCACCAGTTCGAATCTGGTTAACAGCTCCATAAGGAAAACCCGCATTGCGTAAGGCTTTGCGGGTTTTTGCTATTTCTATGGGAAGTTTGAAAAAGGTCAAAATGGGCAAAAATGCCCTAAAAAACACCGTTTGACCCCCATTTTGACCCCCACAAATTTTTGAGAAGGAGATTGATAAAAATGACCACAAGTGAGTTTATAGAATACCTTTTGACAGAGGAACAATCGGAAGGAACAATTGACGAGAAAGCAGCTTATGAGGCGGCTTCATTGGTGACAGGCAGTTTTGTCTACAACTTATATGAGTTGCTGTGGCTGAACGATTTGAGCGTTCCTGCTATAACCGCACACCTCCAAAAACTGTATGACAGCAAAGAAAACAGTGCTTTGCTATACTTTGTTGTTCTGCTGGCAGATGCTATCGAGTTTGCCCTTCCCTCTGAGTTTTTCAAAATGAGCGTTAAGGAAAAGATTATTCCGATTCTATCTGCTGCCTTTATAGACGATTGGCTTGATGTGGATAACGAATATGAAGAAGTGACCGAGGAATAGTTGCTTCACCTTTGCACTTTCCAATCACTTTTGGTAAGATAAAAGCATAAGGAGGTGCGACCCGATGAAAAAGACCAAATTTTATTGCTCACCCGACGGTTGGCTGATTCTCATACACGCACTCAATGCCCTGCGGAACAGTCGGATTGCCGAAGGAAAATGCGTTGATACAGTGAACGACACGATATTGGCTGTTATGAACGCCAAAGATAAGCGGATAAAGATTGCGGGGTGACAATGAAGTCACCCCGTTTTTTTATACCCTTATAAGGGTGAGGTATCGCATACATTTATATGCGATGCCTCAAAATGTATCCTTTCGCAAAGCAGAGTGGGTAACCGGCTTTTCACACCTTTGCCAACTACCGCCTTTCCCGATACAATTTTAGAGCATCAAATAAATCAGGAGGTGAAAAGCGAATGGACAAGGACACTATCGTGAACGCGCTTAATGCGATTCTGAACGGCGCGGACAGCAGCGGGTATCATGACGAGCTTGAAGTGACACTCGGCGTTCTTATGGAAACCAGCGAAGAAGTGATTGCCGCAGTGGTTCGGGATATTCAGGAAGATGCCGAGAGCGAAGAACTAAAAAACTGAATACAACATATTTGCGGAGAGCCGATTGTTTTTGATTTTAAAAGCAGTCGGCTTTTTCGCGTTCAAGGGTCTTTTACATAGCCGTCTTTGTTTATGACAAGGGCGGCTAAATCTATTTGTAGAGGAGTTTTGCACTTATGCGACCAAAAAAATTCAGTCGAAAGGAGGAATCGAGATGGAGGAAGACAATTGCCGTGTTTTCGCTTGCGTAAACCAAAAGGGCGGCGTTGGCAAGTCAGTCACTTCAACCAATTTGGGCATTGGACTGGCGCGGCACGGCAAGAAAGTTCTTGTCGTGGACTTGGATAGTCAGGCAAGCCAAACCGTCAGCTTGGGCTGGACACAACCGGATGAGTTGCCTGTTACCATTGCCACACAACTTGGCAAAGTAGTAGAAAACAAACCTATTGACCCGCAGGATGGAATCCTGCACCACGCCGAAGGCGTTGACCTCATGCCGTCGAGCATTGAATTGTCGGGACTTGAAATGCGAATGGTGAATGCCATGTCGCGAGAATTTGCCCTGCGAACTTACCTGTCGGAAATCAAGCCAAACTACGATGTGGTGGTCTTAGACTGCCCACCCACGCTTGGTATGATGACCATCAACGCATTAGCCGCAGCCGACCGCGTGATTGTTCCAGTTCAGCCAGAGTATCTGTCGGTTATCGGCATGACACAGCTTTTTGACTCCGTGGCGTTGGTGAAAAAGCAGATTAACCCCACCTTAAAGGTTGATGGTGTTCTGATAACGCTCGCCAATATGCGGACAAATCTGGCAAAAAACACGCTGGAAATTCTCCATCAGGCGTACGGAGGGAGTGTTCGCATTTTTCCGCACCCCATTCCCTACTCAACAAAGATCAAGGAAGCGAGTGCGTCTGGCAAGAGCATTTTCGCCTACGATCCCAAAGGTTCGGCGGCGTATGCTTATGAGCAGCTTGTAAAGGAGGTGGAACGCGATGGCAGACAAATCGGGGCAGATGTTCGAACTTCCAAAAAAGTCGAGCTTAGTCGCTGACCTGTTTACCACACAGGAACAGCGCGACAATGACAAGAGGGAAAAAGTCATTGACATTCCGCTTTCAGATATTGACGATTTTCCTGACCACCCCTTTCAAGTGCGAAATGATGCAGCAATGCAGAGTATGGTGGAAAGCGTGAAAGCGGCTGGAATCCAAACCCCAGCGATTGTCAGACAAAAGGAAGATGGACGTTACGAGCTTATCAGCGGACATCGCCGAAAAATGGCGGCAATGCTGGCGGGGCTTGAAATAATGCCTGTGATTGCGCGTGATTTGAGCCGCGATGAAGCCATTATCGCCATGTGCGACGCTAATTTGCAGAGGGAGTTTATTCTTCCAAGTGAAAAGGCTCAGTCATACAAAATGCGGCTTGAAGCTATGAATCGTCAAGCGGGCAGACCACGACTGGATAATCTGACACCAGTGGTGTCAGATTATAAGGAATCTCGAACAAACGAGAAACTTGGTGAGATTATAGGCGAAAGTCGAGAACAAATCCGCCGATATATCCGCTTGACCGAGCTAATCCCCGGCATTTTGGAGATGGTGGATAACGCAGTAATCGACGACAAAGCCAAACAGCAAATGGCGTTTCGCCCCGCTGTGGAATTATCCTATCTCTCAAAAGAACAACAGAATGAATTGTTGCTCACAATGGAAAGCGAGGACAGAACACCGTCACTCTCACAGGCGTTGGAGATGAAACAACTCAGCGCGGAGGGAAAGCTGGATATTGACGCGATTTTCACTCTCTTGCGGCAAGATAAGCCAAATCAGATTGAACAACTCAAATTTTCGCGTGAGCGAATCAGCAAATACTTCCCCGCAAACACGCCCACACAGAAAATCGAGGACACTATCATCAAAGCGTTGGAGCTATGGCGAAAGCGAGAACAGAGTCGCGATGCGCGGTAGTACGACACCATCTTGCCAACCCTGACAACAAAGATTCAAGAGATGTTCAGTTTTGCAGGTTAATTTCAAACCAATCCAATAAAAAAGCGTTGTCATCAATGACAGATGATAACGCTTTTTCTATGCCATCTTCTTGTAAATGGTACAGCACAAAGATATATCAATTCTTTGAGATTCAACAAACAAAAATAAAATTATGAAAGAGGTATCCCTATGAAATCATTTATCAACAAAATCAAAATGGCAGCTGTATGCGCCAAAGTCGCACTCTCAAACAAAAAGGCAGAAGGCTATGTCGATTCGGGCGTTAAAATCCTTATCGCAGTCGTTCTTGGTGCTCTGCTTCTCGGCGGTCTTTACGCACTGTTCGGCGACACTATCTTGCCTACTTTGACAACAAAGATTCAAGATATGTTCAATTTCGCAGGCTAAGAATTTTAACCAATTCAAAACAAAAATTATGAAAGAGGTATCAACTATGAAAAAATTTATCAACAAACTCAAAGCAACGGCGGTTTGCGCTAAGCAAGCACTCTCAAACAAAAAGGCTGAAGGCTATGTCGATTCAGGCGTTAAAATCCTGATCGCGGTCGTACTCGGTGCTTTACTACTCGGCGGACTATATGCATTGTTCGGCGACACTATCTTGCCAACTTTGACAACAAAGATTCAAGATATGTTCAATTTCGCAGGCTAATAATTTCAAGCAACTCAAAACAAAAATTATGAAAGAGGTATCAACTATGAAATCATTTATCAACAAAATCAAAATGGCGGCTGTATGCGCCAAAGTCGCTCTATCCAACAAAAAAGCAGAGGGCTATGTCGATTCAGGCGTTAAAATCCTTATCGCCGTTGTACTCGGTGCGCTTCTTCTTGGCGGTCTTTATGTATTGTTCGGCGACACTATCTTGCCAACACTGACAACCAAAATCGAAGGTCTATTCAACTACGCAGGTTAAAATATCGGGACAGCGGAGTGGTTCTTAAAGTCCCACTCCGCATATCCCTATTATGGAAGGACAAATGGCTATGAATTTCTTTTTAAAACCAATTGGTGTTCTGCCAATGCCAATGCCTATGATGCCAATCAATTTATCACCTAAAATGCTTCTACTCTTCGGTTGTATGCTATTTGGACTTCTCTTAGGATTCATATACAACCGACACGATAAAAACAAAGAATGGCAGACAACAGATACATTAAACCTAATTATCCCAACACTCGCATCTGGAGCGTTATTTCTTATGTTTGGCATTTCAATGATAAGTCTAAAAGGACTGATTTTCTTATTCTTGTTGCTGATTGCATCAAACAGCGATTTCAAAAATCGTGAAGTCACAGATTGGATACCAATTGCGATTGCAATTACTGCACTGATTGGAACAAGGCTTGCAGATATTCCATTTATGCTGATTGCTATGCTTATTATTGGACTACCGCAGTTATTAATAGCTATGTTGAAACCCGGCGGTTACGGTGGAGCAGATATTAAACTAATGGCAGCTTGCTCGTTCTTACTTGGAATTGAGGGCGGATTCATTGCAATTATTTTAGGACTATCAGTAGGATTGATTGCGACAGTAATCAAAAGAAAACTAAAACACGAAAACTTAAAAGAGAAATTCCCTGTGGTGCCGTGCTTGGCACTCGGTAGCTTTCTCGCATTTTTAATAATATAGGAGGAAAATTCTAATGAAAAACAGAACAATAATCGGTATCTTTTGCATATTCCTTGCGGTGGCAGTAATGTTTGGTATTTCGCCAATCGTCAACCGTATGGCGGCAGGCAAAACCACAGTTTATCAGGTGAGCAAAATGGTCGAGCAAGGTAAAATGATTGCCAAAGAGGATGTCACTAAAGTCGAAATCGGAAGTTCAGGAGTTAAAACAGGTTATATCAAAGATGAAAGTCAACTGGTCGGCAAATATGCTAAGAGCGATATTTACCCAAACATCAATATCTATCCCGAAATGATTTCTGACAAAGCGGATTCTGCTGAGGATGTATTCAGAACGCTTGATGGTAAGAAACTTGCCATAAGTGTGACCATTCCGTCTTTTGCCACAGGACTTTCAGGTAAACTTCAAAACGGTGATATTGTAAGTGTTATCGTAACAAATGGGGCTCAAAGCTCAATCCCTGCACAACTCACCTATGTGAAAATTATTACAACGACCACAAAAAAAGGTGCGGACAACGGTAATGTTCCAGAAAATAAAGATGGAACAACCGACTTGCCTTCAACTGCTACTTTGCTTGTAAACCCAGAGCAAGCAGTCTTACTCGCAAGCTATGAGCAAAACAACAAACTTCATCTTGCACTTGTGTATAGAGGAACACCAGAACAGGCAGATAAATATGTAGCAGAGCAACAAAAGGTTCTCGAAAGCGGGGCGAAATAATATGAGCAAAATAATTGCCGTTTGGGGTTCTCCCAATTCTGGGAAAACAACGCTTTCAGTTAAACTCGCAAACTATTTTTACGAAAGACACAGTGCCGTAGTTGCAGTGGTATTTGCGGATATGATTACCCCTTCATTACCCGTTGTTTTCCCCAACAAAAAATCGGACGAAATGTTTTCCGTTGGAACTCCACTTTCTAAGCCAGAGGTGCTACAAAATGATGTTATGAAAAACATCGTAACCTATAAAGGTAAGAACAATATGGGTTTCCTCGGTTTTAAAGATGGTGAAAACAGACATTCACATCCTACTTTTGAAGAAAACAAAGTGGATGCACTGCTTGCTATACTGAAAAGCAATGTAGATATTGTAATAGTGGATTGCAGTAGCGATATTCAAAATACAATTACAGCATCTGCACTTAAAAATGCCGATTCAGTAATCCAAGTGGCTACTCCCGACTTGAAAAGCGTTAGTTTCTTCTCATCTCAACTTGGTTTATTGAACGACACAATGCTCTTGTCTGATAACCACATTATTTGTCTTAACAAAACCGAAAATTCAACCTATGAGCCTATATCTGAAGCAACTTCGTATTTTAAGGAGGTTGCTTTTTCTTTTCCCTATTCTTCGGAGCTTAAAAATCAATATATGAAAGGAACATTAATTGAAAAGGTTTCTGATAGAAAGGTCAGCTTTTTAGTGAAAGCTCTTGCGGAAAAGGCGGTGAAATAATGGCTAACATTGAATTTTGGACACTGCTGAGCTTAACGCAAGAATATATTTCAGAACGATATTCATCTGTTTTAATCGACAAGGAAAAACTCATTCAGTTAAAAGCGTATATTGAAAAATATCTGATTGACACAAAGTATGCGGTTGATGGTCATTCAACAGAGTCACTTATTGATGCTCTTTATTCTGAAATGGCGGAGTATTCGATTATCACAAAGTATCTTGGTTCTGGCGACCTTGAGGAGATTAATGTAAATGCTTGGAACGATGTTGCCTTAACGCACCGTGATGGCACGATTACAAAACTAAGAGAACACTTCCATTCACCTGAACACGCAGTAGATATTGTTAAGCGACTACTTCACCATAGCGGTATGATTATCGACAATGCCACACCAATGGCACAGGGGCATTTGCCGAACAACACTCGTATCACTGTTCTAAAAGAACCGATTGTTGATGATGATGTCGGCGTTGCCTGTTCAATCCGTTTGCTACACCCAAATAAGGTTACTCGCAAAAAACTTCTTGAGAGTGAATTTGCAACTGAAGAAATGATTTCTTTTCTTGAGATGTGTATGCGATATGGTGTATCTGTGGTTGTTGCAGGAGCTACTTCAAGTGGTAAAACAACTCTTCTTAACGCACTTCTTCAAAGTATCCCTGACACTAAGCGTATGTTCTCCATCGAAAGCGGTTCTCGTGAATTATCACTTGTTCGTAAGGACGGAAAACACATTAAAAACAATGTTGTGCACACATTATCCCGTCCGAGTGATAATCCCAACTATGATATTTCACAAGAAGATTTAGTAGTTGCTTCCTTGCGTTTTAACCCTGATATTGTAGTTGTCGGCGAAATGCGTGACACCGAAGCTTATTCGGCTGTCGAGGCTTCACTCACGGGGCATACAGTTGTATCAACTGTTCACTCAGGTGCAGGAGATGCAGCTCATTTGCGTATTGCACTGCTATGTCAAAAGCGTTTCCCAATCGACTTTAATACTTCTCTTGTTCAAGCAGGTCAAGCGTTTCCTCTGGTTGTGTATGCTCATAAACTCGAAAACAATTCCCGAAAGATTATGGACATTTCAGAGTGCATAATTCTTCCAACTGGCGAACGCAAGTACAATGCTCTTTATCGTTTCAATATTACGAAGAACACTATTGAAAACTATGAAACGGTTGTTGACGGTTTCTTTGATAAACCTAACTTGATGTCAGACAGTCTAAAGCATAAGTTAATGCAATTTGGTGTTCCACAAAGTGAACTTCAATACTTTTTTAAGGAGGGTGCATAATGATTTTAGTCCCACTTTTATCTTCAATATTACTGATTGTCGCAGTAGTTTTGCTTCTCGGTCTTACGCCAGAACGAATTACAAACGACATTATGAAAGTAATTTCTCCAAAGCAAAGCCTTAGACATCGAGTTAAAATAGCTCAAGGCAAAAAGAAAAGCCGTAAAATAGCAGAACTACTCAATCATATCAATGAAGCTATGATTGCAACTGGCAAAGGTACGCAGTTCGCAATGATTTGTAGTGCTTCGCTGGCACTTATGATTTGTGGCGGTGTATTTGCGATAATGATTAACAATGTTTTTCTTCTTCCAATTCTTGCAATCGCTTTCGCTATTCTTCCCTTTGTATACGCTAAAACCACTATAAGTTATTACGATAAACACATCGAGGAAGAAATTGAAGTTACACTATCCTTGATAACCACAGCGTATTGCAGGAGCAACGATATTGTGTTGGCGGTTAGAGAAAATATCCATAATATACGACTGCCAGTAAATATCATTTTCAAATCGTTTTTAGGCGAAACAACAGCAATCAGCTCTAATATCAAAAATTCACTTCACAAGCTAAAAGGAAAGGTTAACAACGATATTTTCGGCGAATGGGTCGATACTCTTATCGCCTGTCAGGACGACAGAAAGTTAAATGATACACTACAACCTGTTGTAACGAAGCTATCTGATGTACGCATCGTCAATAACGAACTAAAGACAATGCTTGGTGAAACAAAGAAAGAATACTACATGATGGTGGCTATGGTCGTAGGCAATATCCCTCTTCTGTATATGCTTAATAAATCGTGGTATGCAGCTCTAATGTTTAGCATTCCGGGCAAAATTGCCCTTGCAGTTTGCGGTATGGTGATACTTGTTACTGCTTTACTAATGATGAAATATACAAAACCAATTGAGTATAGGAGGTAGTGAAATGATGCAAATAATCATCGGTATTCTAATCGGCATCGGTTTGTTTTTTATAGCTGCTGACCTATTCCGAATACCATATATCAAAACCAGTAAAGCCTTTCAAAATCTATCAAAAAGGCAGAACAAAAAGACATCTGTCATCGAACTTTGGTTGCAAGGCTTTGCGAATTTCTTGTCTCGGTATCTCAAACTAAATGAATACAAGCGAATGCAGCTTGTATCCGACCTGCAAACAGCAGGAATGGATATTTCACCAGAGCTTCATATTGCAAATGCAGTTACAAAGGCAGGAATATGGGGATTGCTCGCTATCCCTGTCTTTTTTGTTTTCCCACTCATCTCACCAGTTGTAATTGCATTGTCATTCGCAATGTATTTCAAGGAGTCCAAAGGTATTCAAAGCCGCATTAGGAAACGTCGTGAAGCCATTGAATATGAACTACCTCGCTTCGTTTTCTTTATTGAGAAAACACTTCTCCACAGTCGTGATGTGCTTACTATCCTCGATAATTATCGTGAAAATGCTGGCAAAATCTTTAAATACGAGCTGAATATCACGGTAGCAGATATGCGGTCTGGAAATCATGTGGAAGCATTACAACGACTTGATAATAGAGTTGGCTCAACAATGTTATCCGATGTGGTCAGAGGTCTATCTTCAGTAGAGCATGGTGACGAAACAACAGTATATTGGCAATCACTTTCGCTCAAGTTTGCAGATATTCAAAGGCAAATGCTCAAACAACAGGCGTTGAAAGTTCCGAGTAAGGTTAAAAGATTGTCAATGGCACTTTTATTCTGCTTTATGCTTGTGTATATCGTTGTAATGGTTACGGAAATTATGTCTTCGATGGGGGCGTTATTCGGATGATAAAATTAATTAACACCCTCAAAAACAAACGTGGCGAAGGCTATGTTGATGTAGTCGTAACCGTACTAATTTTTATGATGCTATTGGTACTTGCACTGAATATGTTTTCGTTTCTTACAGTCAAGCAAGATATGGACTACTACGCAAAAGAGATGATTTACTGTGCGTCCGCTAATGGTAGAACTGCCTATAAAGTAGACGCTCGCAAGGCGGAACTCACATCTGAAACAGGACTTAATCCAACGGTAACTTGGCAAGCCACCTACTTCAACACATCAGACCAGACGGTGCAATATGGTGATACCATCACAGTAACACTGACTTACAACACCTATTTTAAGGGGTTTGGTGTATTCAGAATACCAATTACTTTGACGGCTAAATACAGTGGACTATCAATGAAGTATTTTAAGTGAGGAGATTTGTATGAACTATGTTAAAACCTGTGTATATATCCTCATAACAGTTATGGTGTTATCACTCGTGCTAACCTACGCAAGCATTATGAGCGTTATACAAACTTCAAGAAGTAACACAGAAAGAGTTCTACAAAGCTATGTTACTGAAAACTCAACCTATATTTACAACTCAATAATAAACGGAAACGATGCGACACCTTCGTTAAATCAGGACTTCTTTTCTACTCGTTATCTCACAGATGGCACATTGGACTATGACGGAGCCTACCTGTATAATAGAGATAACAAAGGCGGATACGTTTATCGTCTGACTATGCCAATCACAACTTTTACGGTCTCAGGCACATTAAATCTAACCTGTTCGTATACTTTGAAAATTCCAATAGATTTCGCAGGAAAGATGGTAACGGAACTGAGCATACCAATCAAGGTAAAAACAAGTTACAATCTAAAATAACAAATGAAAGGATTTTATTATATGAAAAAGAAAACAATTATTATCTCGGCATCAACACTTGTCCTTGTCGCAGTCATTTTGACCTCTCTTATGTTAAGACATCCTCAAATTGAACCGCCACAGCAAGAAACATCATCTACTATTGAAACATCGAGTGTTTCACCAGTAGTTCCAGAGGTGACAAGCAGTACAACTTCAACTCCAACTCCGTCCCAAACAGATAATCCAAGTTTAAATGTTGATGTCAAAGCGGGGGTTACTGATTCGCCATCAAACGGTGAAAACGGCGGAAACAAAGCAACCGCCAGCGTGGATCAGAAACCAAAACCAACAACAAGTAGTAATGGTGGCGGAATTAATATTGGCGGTGAAGCACCAGCAACCGATAATAGTGAAACAAATGCTTTTATTGCCAGTCTTGAAGCTCAAGGATGCCCATACTGTGGCAAACACGATTGCGTAAGTTTTTATACAAAAGATGAGTGGAATAATCCTTGCTACAACCCTAAAAAATGCCCACAATATGACAAGCACGAAGATCCACTTTACTATTGCCAAGATTGCGGGAAACCTATCGGGGATGGTACAAACGGAACTTGTTCTCCAAAAATCAGTGGTAGTGATTGTGGTTGCACCGATTTGGATTGTGACCACTATTGTAGAAATATCGGATAATCAAATAGTAAAACAGCATTTAAGGACTTGATTGTAAAAGATCAAGTCTTTTTTTATTCAAAGTAGGTTGTGCCAACATTTTAGGCGCAACCACTTAATTTTTAAGGAGGTTCATCATGAAGATACGATTAAAATTCTTTACAGCTTTATTGCTTATATTTGCAATATTAGCAGGTAGTTCACTCAATGCTTTCGCACTAACATGGGACGGAAGTTCATCGGGTGGTACTGGTGGTGGTAGTTCTGCCGGACCAAACGGTTATGCTATTCGTACCACAGGCGATAATTGCTTAGGTTATCGATTTTCAGTAGTAGATAAAAACGGAAATAACAAAGTTTCAAAGGTAATTGATGTTTTCCGAAACACTTCGTATGGCAATATGGAGTACAGCGGAGCGTATAAATTCACAGTCAAATATAACAAAAAGCAAATTATAAACAATCAAAACAGTGGCTTTAGCACAAGCAAAAACACAACAAACTGCTACAAAGAAGCAAATATGGGCTTTCAAACTTCTCTACCAACTCCTGACCAAATGGGAACTTGGCAAGATGTTACTACAAACCTAAACGCAGTGCTTTCAAACCTTGGGGTAGGAAGTATCAATAATCTCGTTAATGGCGACAAGGTTATCGTAGAGCCGTTGTTTGATGTGCGTCTCGAAAGCGTTTATCACTCAGTTACAGTTTCAGAGCTTGCGATATACGGTAAATATATACTTGGCGCAAGCAGTAATGGTGGTTCAAGTAGCACCAGTGCTTCATGGGGCTTTATAAGCTCTTATACCAACAAAATCTATCCAAATGCTCTTTATACAACTAATGGGCAAGGGCTTTGGACAGCAGCGAGTGCACTTTCGAGCAGAGCAACATTTAATACTATTATCAATAATGGATATGGTGTGGGTATAGCTTACACGGAAAATAGACCCGACCTCGGAAATATCAAAGTGAATTATTCAAATCCGGGCGGTAGTGGTTCGGCAAGTTTCAGTGCCGCAGGTAAGACATTTACGATTGCATCAGGTAGTAGCTACACGATAACTGGTGTAAATGTAGGTAGTTACACCGTTACCGAAACAGCTCCAGCATCAGGGTATATTTGTAATGGCTCGACTACGCAAACGGCAACTGTTACCGTTAATGCTACGGCGACTGTAACTTTTAGCGATAAAGTTCCTGTTGGTAGCATAGTTGTAAAATATTCAAACCCCGGCGGAAGTGGTTCAGCAAGTTTCAGTGCCGCAGGTAAAACATTCTCGATAGCTTCGGGTGGCAGTTATACCATAAGCAATGTGGCGGCAGGAAGTTATACTGTAACGGAAACCAGTCCAGCTTCGGGATATGTTTGCAATGGTTCTACTACGCAGACAGCAACCGTTACAAACGGTGGCACTGCAACCGTTACTTTCAGTGATAAGGTTCCAGTAGGCAGCATACTTGTGAAATACTCAAATCCGAGTGGTAGTGGTTCGGCAACTTTTAGTGCCGCAGGTAAAACTTTTACCATTGCTTCGGGTGGCAGCTACACCATAAGTAATGTGGCGGTAGGTAGTTATACAGTAACGGAAACAAGCCCCGCATCGGGTTATGTTTGCAATGGTTCTACCACTCAGACTGCAACAGTCACAAATGGTGGTACAGCAACCGTTACTTTCAGCGACAGATTACCAGTAGGAAATATAATCGTTAAATATTCAAATCCAAGTGGAAGTGGCTCAGCAAGTTTTAGTGCCGCAGGTAAGACATTCTCAATAACTTCGGGAGGCAGTTATACCATAAGCAATGTAACCGCAGGCAGTTATACAGTAACCGAAACAAGTCCCGCATCAGGTTATGTATGCAATGGCTCTACTACACAAACCGCAACTGTTACGGATGGAAATACCACTACAATAACCTTTAGTGACAGATTATCCGTAGGTGGAATAAAGGTAAACTACTCAAATCCAAGTGGAAGTGGCTCCGCAAGTTTTAGTGCCGCAGGTAAGACATTTTCAATAGTTTCGGGTGGCAGCTATACAATAAGCAATTTAGCGGCAGGAAGTTACACCGTAACCGAAACCAGTCCAGCATCAGGACTTATATGTAATGGTTCTACCACGCAAACAGCTGTAGTCACTGTTGGAAATACCACTACTATAACTTTCAGCGACAGATTATCAGTAGGAAATATCAAAGTTGTTTACTCCAATCCGAGTGGAAGTGGCTCTGCAAGTTTTAGTGCCGCAGGGGTAACTTTTTCGATTACTTCTGGCGGAAGTTATACCGTTAGCAATGTAACCGCAGGCACTTATACCGCAATTGAAACAAGTCCAGCATCGGGTTATGTCTGTAATGGTTCTAATATGCAAACAGCTGTCGTTACGGATGGAAACACTACAACAATAACCTTCAGCGATAGATTGCCAGTAGGTAGTATAAAAGTTAATTATTCAAACACAGGCGGTAGTGGTTCTGCAAGTTTTAGTGCCGCAGGTAAGACATTTTCGATTACTTCTGGAGGTAGTTATACCGTTAGCAATGTAACCGCAGGCACTTATACAGTAACAGAAACCAGTCCTGCATCGGGTTATATCTGCAATGGTTCTACTATGCAAACGGCTGTCGTTACAGACGGTAATACAACAACAATAACCTTTAGCGATAGGTTGCCAGTAGGAAATATCAAAGTTAATTACTCTAATCCGAGTGGCAGTGGTTCTGCAAGTTTTAGTGCCGCAGGTAAAACATTTTCGATTAGTTCTGGCGGTAGTTATACTGTTAGCAATGTAACGGCAGGAAGTTATACAGTAACGGAAACAAGCCCAGCATCGGGATTTGTTTGCAATGGTTCTACCACGCAGACCGCAATAGTTACGGATGGAAACACTACAACAATAACTTTTAGCGATAAAGCTTCAGTTGGCGATTTGCAAATTTGCTACACGAACTGGAACAACACAGGCACAGGCACATTTAATGTTACTGGTCCGAGTGGATTTAACAGAACGATTAATGTAACAGCAAATGTTGACTATATCTTTAGCAATGTAACCGCAGGAAGTTATACCGTTACTCAAACCGTTGCACCAACAGGCTGTAAGATTTACTCGCCGTCTGTCCCTACAACAGTTACAAACGGTTATGTAACCACAGTAAGCATATACAATCCAGAAAATATTACCTTGTCAGTCACCCCTATTACACCAAATGCAAACTACACTTCGGGGACTACCGTTATATCCTCATTTTATATTAACAATCTAAGTCAATCGAATATCATTCCAACAGACAATGTAAATGTTAGCTTTAAGTATTACTATGCAGGTAGTTGGACAACGCTCTCCAGTCAAAATAGTGTTGTAATTCCTGCAAGTGGTAACAACCTCGTTTGGGTTAAATGGCAAGTGCCAACCGTTTCATCTTCTGCATCAATCACTGTGCAGGCTACTGTTGATGGTAGCAGTATAGGAGCAGGAAGTAGTTCTGGTTCGATTAATACTACGGTTGGACCTCTATTAACTTCAATTACACCAGATACTCATTACGAAAAATCAGCACCGTCAGGATTTTATGTTCCTGCACCACCTTCAAATTCACAGGCTAATAACGCAAGTTGGAGTGTGTGGAGCTATTCGGGTGGAACTTTCAGCAAACAGACTTTTGGAATAACTTTGGATCAATGTACAGTGGCTCTCGCACCAGATAGCAATTCACCGTCTGCAAAGTTTGCAAATGGATATTGGACGATGAAATCTGGATATGGTGTTTCAACTCTCTTAACTACGCTTTTGAAGTCTTTAAGTGGAACTACTATGCCGTCAACAACAGCTTATACAAACGCACAGACAGCTAATCTATTTGTACCTGAGTATCAATATTCAAGTGCTTTTAGGTCTTATTGTTCTTTAGAAAACGCTGGCACAAACAGGTTCCAACTACCAACAAACCCACAGGCAACTAACAATGGGCGACTTCATTTTACCCCTGTGTATTTCCCCAACGGAAACTATATAGCACAAGGTAAAGCAAGCGATTGTTGGACACCCGCAGGTATGTTGACTTCTTCCAACAACTCAAATGCAATTAAGATTGATGGCACGATTTACGATGATTGGGCTATCGGCAGATAATGACTATATTTATCTGTGTTGTTTGTTTTGCATTGGGCGTACTATTCGGCGTGAGCTGGATGTGCGCCCTTTCCCTTGCAAAACAGGCTGACAATGAACTGGAAGAAAAGGAGAAGAACGATGGAAATTAAAACAATTATAGCCATCGTATTGGTGGCATTCATCATCGGTGCGTTCGTTTGGTTGCAGGTTCGCAAGAAGAACAAGAAATAACCACGAGTGCTGGGGCGGCTATCTATATAGAAAGTCGCCTCTTTAACATATCAGAAATAATTGAAAGGGGCTTTTGCCATGAACAAATACACAAAATTTCGGCTTGTCGGAGAATTAGAAACCACCATCTCCGCAAAACTACTTTACCTTGTCCTACTGGACGTGATTGACGAGGAAAATAAGATTGTGATTCCACAAAAAAGAATCAGTACAGCTTTGGGTATCAGTAAAAATACCGTTAGCCGCAATCTCCGCAGACTCGGCAATCGTGGGTATATCGACGTGATTCCGCAGTTTAACGAATACGGCGGTCAGATGCCAAACAAGTATATCGTCAGGGAGGGTTAAGAAAATGGATGAAAACAAAGAAAAACGGATGATAAGCAATACCGACTATGAAGTAAAGCAGTCGTTTCGCATCGGTGGGAAAGAGATTTTGCTTGCCGAGGACCCGAACGCCAACGAAAACCTTTTTTATATGGTTTGCCAATACACCGAAAATGGCATCATCGGGGAGTATTCGCAAGCTATCGTCAGCGAAGATTATTTGGAAGTTCTGCTTGAGTTCACCAAGCTCATTGAAAAAGAAGCGACGGCGATTCAAGAGGAACGCGACGCAATTGGTCAATCCACAGACCTGTTTTCTGCCGCACAATGCGAGCCAAATGATTATACACAGAGCATTGAGGGCAAGGTGATTGCAATTAAATCCGAGGTATTCTCCCCAGAATATCGTCGCGGCAACTATCAGCTTGTGCTTGCCATTAGCGGTAATGGTGCAATGGCGAATCCGCGAGGTAACGCTGTGTTTTGCCAACATTTGAATAGCGGTAAACACACACGCTTTGAAAGATATGAGGTGTTAGGGGTTGTACGCACCGAAGCAATGCCCGATTGGGCGAAAGTGAGTCTTGTGCAGTTGCAAGGCAAAAGGGATAAACCAACCGAACAAAAAGAATACGCTGGTAACTACGAAATAATTGAGCGTATTGAGGTTGGGCAAAAGGTTTACGGTTTAGGTTTCCGCGAGGGTGCGGTTCAACCATACGGCACTTGGCAGGGATGGAAAAATAGCAATCGCGGGTTTGATGCGGGTCATTATTTCAGCGACGTTGAAACCGCAAAGGCGGACCTCCATGACCGTGCCGCTAAGGAGCAAGAACGTATTGACCGACCTAAACGACGCGAGGAAGGAGCGCGATAGATATGGCTACGAAATTACAGCTTGTCACGGCGATGTACGACCACAAGCTGAACGAACTGACCTCAAACATCAGTGAGTGGCAGCAATTTTTACACTCGGCGAGTCGCAACTATAAGCTGTCGTTTGAAGAACAAGTGCTTGTTCACACGCAGCGACCTGATGCTACAGCAGTATTGGAGCTTGAAAAGTGGAACGATTCATTTGGGCGTTGGATCAACAAAGGTGCAATTGGTATTGCAGTGGTTGATCGCGCTTTCATCGGCAAGCGTCGTTTGAAATATTATTTTGATATTTCAGACACCCACGACAGCCGCCGTTCCCGCCCTGTTCCCATTTGGGAGATGAAGCCCGAATATGAAGCGGAAGTAATCGAAACGCTGGAAGCCACCTTTGGCGAGCTTGAAGAAAAACAAACGCTGGCAAATGCTATCCTTTCGGCAGTTGAAAACGCCGTCACCGATAACCTGACCGATTATCTTTCCGACCTGATGGATTGCCGTGAAGGTAGCTTCCTTGAAGAATTAGATGAACTCAATATTGAGGTGCTCTATTCCAACGCACTCAAAGCCAGTGTTGCTTGGATGCTGTTATCCCGTTGCGGCATTGAACCGACCGCGTTCTTTGAGGCAGAGGATTTTCAAGGAATCCACAATTTCAATACACCTGATACCGCTACCCTACTGGGGACTGCGACTTCTGCAATCTCCGAAACGGGTTTGCGTGAGATTTCGTCTACTCTCTTTAATGTCCAAAAAGCCGAACGAACAGCAGAAGTTTCAGCGAGAACGACCTTGATTGAACCTGCTCAAACTGCGGAACATGATTTATCTGTGGATACTATCGGTCGTACCTTTGCAGACGAACGCGAAAAAAGCGATAATATAACCATATCAAATTCAGAGAGGAGTATTGACAATGACACAGACACAACCCCTGACCTACACCGAGGTGAACGGGTATCTGATACCAGACCTGACACTACCGGAGGAACCCGAAGTCGAGCTTGGCAGATACGCATTGATGCGCCGCCATTACCTGATGGAGCATCGCAAGGGACTATTCAGCCGATTACTGATGAATGGTGGACTGAACCCGCACCTATTGGAAATCGAGCAAACAGCGATGACGCGGCTGGAACAGCAATCAACTCAGATGGCGAAAGCGGAGGGCGTGACAGAACAGTTGAAAGCACACGACCCGATGGCATGGATTCAACGGATAACGAATATTCGCAACCGAGTGGAGGAAACGATACTCAGCGACCTGATTTACAGTTAAATTATTTTCCATCGTCCACAGAACAAATTAACAAGATTGAAGAAGCGGAAGGTACGGCGCAAAAGCCAACACCTTCCGCTTTTTCTATGCCCATTCCCATCGAAGCACTTGATGAGGAACTGACTCGTCACGGAGGAGCATTAAGTGCAAAGCTCCGCATTTATCACCATTTTGAGCAACTTGGCACAGAGGATGAACACATTCGATTTCTCAAAAAAGAGTTTGGTCAAGGTGGTCATTCACCCCTTGACGACGGCGGTTACTGGATTGACACCAGCGATAAAGGTATGACTTTCGTAAAGGGTGATTTGAAATACACCCTGCCGTGGAGCAAGGTGTCAAAGCGAATTGGTGAGCTTATCGCCGCTAACCGCTTTTTATCCACACAGGACAAAGATGTTTTCTATCCGCAGTATCTTGAATATTTGGAGAATCGGGAAATTCTGCGGCAGAAGAACGCAGTATTGGATGCAGCTGCTGCTTTACCACCCTCGGAAAAGCGCGACACACTCATTCCACGGCTTGTTGACTTCCTAAATGGATTAAACGAACACGAACGCTATCTCAATAAAAAGCTGAGGTTGAACGGGCTTGAAGAAATTACTGACACAGCAAGTGCGGCACAGATTGAAGCCATTTTAGCGAGTCCACAGCAAGCACAAAAGCTGATGAAAGCGATGAAGCAAATAGGAGGTGCGGCTTCTGGCGCATTCGAGCGTAATCATGGTTATCGTTTCCATGAAGAGCTTGTAGAACTTTTCCCACGTCGTCCTGTCTATCACTTGGGTGATACAGCACATATCGGCTCTCACGAGTACGAAGTGCTGGCGTTCGATGATACCACAGTAAAGTTGTATGATTCTGAATTTCCTCTAATGCAAAAGGAAATGTCACGTGAGGAGTTTGACCGAAAGGTCGCCGAGAATCCTACTAATGAACATCTGATGGAATTGACGGCGGCACCCGATGTTGCCGAAAAACCGCAAGATGTAGAACTGGAAAGTGAATTAGATACAGAGGATTCAGACGAGCTTTATATCCCGCAAATTGGCGACCGTTACGAGATTCAGGGACGGAAGTTCGTTGTAGATTCTGTCAGCGAAGAATGGAACAATGTCAGTTTACAGGATGTAACATTTCAGCAAAGCGTTGGTTTCCCTATATTCAGGCGCGAATCGCTTGATTTTATCAGGCTATATACGCCTGTTGCGGAGCCAACGGCAGAACCCAATGTGCAAGTGGTCAGCCGTGAGGTTATTCCCGGTTCACTTTTCGATGTTGAACTGGTTAAAGAGCATTACCCACAAGATGAAGCACTTGAACCCACAGAAAAAACAATCACTCCTGCGTGGGCGCAAAAGAAAAAGCCCGCCCGCAGCAACTACTTTGACGCATTCCCAAATGTTTCAATGTCGGACCGCCACAACTTCAAAATTACTGACGATAACCTCGGCACAGGTGGTGCAAAGGCGAAATTCCGTGCCAATATGGACGCTATCAACCTCTTACATGATTTGGAGTTTGACGGTAAACTGGCAACACCTGAACAGCAGGATATTCTTTCCCGCTATGTGGGTTGGGGCAGCCTTGCGGACGCTTTCAAGGAAAACAACCCCGGATGGGAAAACGAGTTTATAGAACTTTATACCGCTCTTTCTCCCGAAGAATACGAATCGGCACGAGCGTCCACGCTTAACGCCCACTACACCAGCCCTACCGTTATCAAAGCAATCTATAAAGCCGTTGAAAACATGGGTTTTAAGACAGGCAATATCCTCGACCCCGGCTGCGGAATCGGTAACTTTCAGGGACTTTTGCCCGACAGCATGAGCGATAGCAAGGTCTACGGCATTGAGATAGACCCCATCACTGGGCGCATAGCCCAGCAACTCTATCAAAGGAACAGTATCGCTATTCAGGGTTACGAAAAGACCGCACTGCCTGACAGCTTTTTTGACCTTGCCATTGGCAATGTGCCATTTGGAGGGTATGGCGTGAGCGATAAAAAGTACGACAAACACAAATTCCACATCCACGATTATTTTTTCGCCAAGACCTTAGATAAGGTCAGACCGGGTGGTGTTATCGCCTTTGTCACTTCAAGCTGGACAATGGATAAGCAGAACCCCGCAGTTCGCAAATATATTGCGCAAAGAGCTGAATTGTTAGGTGCAATCCGCTTACCCAACAACGCTTTCAAAGCGAACGCAGGCACAGATGTCACAACCGATATTTTGTTTTTGCAGAAGCGTGACCGTGTTGTGGACATTGACCCTGACTGGGAGCATTTAGAGCTAACGGAAAATGACATTACAGTCAACAGCTATTTTGCCAACCACCCTGAAATGATTCTTGGTACAATGAGCAACGACAGTGGCATACGGATGTATGGAAACGCCAACAGTATCACTTGTGTGCCGTTTCCTGACCGTGAGCTATCTGACCTCTTGGACGAGGCAGTCCAAAATATCCACGCAGAAATCACCGAATATGAGCGTGATGAGGACGAGCAGGAAACAGACGATTCTATCCCCGCAGACCCGTCTGTCCGTAATTTCAGCTTTGCAGTAGTTGATGGCAAGGTGTATTTCCGTGAAAACAGCCGTATGAATCCTTGCGAGTTGCCCACCACTACCGAGAGCCGCGTTAAGGGCATGATTGCTATCCGCGATTGTGTGCGAACCCTGATTGAGTACCAAACCGAAGATTACTCCGACAGCGACATTGCATCAGAACAAGCGAAGTTAAACCGTCTGTACGACAGCTTCACTATTAAATATGGGCTGATTAGCTCACGCGCCAACGTGTCGGTCTTTGGTTCTGACAGCAGTTTCCCACTGCTTGGTGCATTGGAGATCGTGGACGAGGACGGCAATCTCGCTCGTAAAGCCGATATGTTTACCAAACGTACCATTCGTCCGAAAGTTGAAATTACCCATGTTGACACCGCAAGCGAAGCATTAGCAGTATCTCTTGGGGAAATGGGCAAGGTTGACCTTGACTATATGGTCGAGTTGACGGATATGACTGAAGAACAGCTTATCACCGAACTTGACGGCGTTATCTTTTTCAATATTGGAAGCGAGACAAAACCGAATGCCTATGTTACCGCCGACGAATATCTATCCGGCAATGTACGCAAAAAGCTGGCAGCAGCACAAGCGGCGCAGGCGACAAACCACGATGGACGGTATGATGGCAATATCAAAGCCCTTGAAGCCGTGCAACCCACCGACCTCTCAGCAAGCGAAATCTCTGTGCGACTCGGTGCGACATGGCTACCCACTGAGGTGGTTCAGAAGTTTATTTTTGAACTGCTGGAAACTCCGCGTTACGTCCAATGGAACATCAAAGTGCATTATTCACAGCACACCGCCGAATGGAGCATCGAAGGTAAATCAAACGACCGAAGCAATATCAAGGCATATCGCACTTTCGGAACGGATCGTGCTAATGCCTACAAAATCATTGAGGAAACCTTGAATTTGCGTGACATTCGGATATTCGATTATATGGAGGACGCAGACGGTAAAAAAACCGCTGTTCTCAACAGAAAAGTAA
Organism: Clostridiales bacterium GWF2_38_85; assembly: GCA_001797275.1. GTDB lineage: Bacteria > Bacillota > Clostridia > Oscillospirales > CAG-382 > GWF2-38-85. The sequence goes on from MGOY01000018.1 coordinate 41,489, forward strand.
CCATGATAGCACAGGCAAAGCAGGAGCAACTCAAAACAGCGTTTGGCGAGTGGATATGGAAAGACCCCGAACGCCGCAATATGCTCACCCGCCTTTACAACGACCGATTCAACTCCATCCGTCCTCGCGAGTACGATGGTTCTCATATTAAATTTGTTGGTATGAACCCATCCATCGACCTTCGGGAACATCAGGTAAACGCCGCGGCACATATCATTTATGGCGGGAATACCCTGTTGGCACACGAAGTAGGCGCGGGCAAGACTTTTGAAATGATAGCTGCCGCAATGGAGATGAAGCGGCTGGGGCTGTGTCACAAGAGCATGGTGGTCGTGCCGAACCATATCATTGAGCAGTTTGCAGCCGAGTGGTTACAGCTTTATCCCGCCGCAAATATACTTGTAGCGACCAAAAAGGACTTTGAACCGAAAAATCGACGCAAGTTCTGTGCACGAATTGCCACAGGAGATTACGATGCGGTGATTATCGGACACTCACAGTTCGAAAAAATCCCAATGAGCATTGAATACCAGCGAGAAATGATGGAAGGTCAAATTCAGGATTTACTTGATGGTATAGCCGAAGCTAAGCATAACAAAGGTGATAATTTTACCGTTAAGCAGTTGGAAAAAAGTCGTAAATCCCTGCAACTACGGCTTGACAAGCTAAACGACCAAAGCCGAAAGGATGATGTTGTCACCTTTGAGGAATTAGGAGTTGACCGCCTGTTTGTAGACGAGGCACATGGCTACAAAAATCTTTTTCTCTATACAAAAATGCGAAATGTGGGCGGTATAGCCCAAACCGAAGCGCAGAAGTCCAGCGATATGTTTATGAAATGCCGTTATCTGGACAAAGAAACAGATGGGCGTGGCGTTATTTTTGCCACTGGAACACCTATCAGCAATTCAATGGTGGAGCTTTACTCACTTCAAAGGTATCTGCAATACGAAACGCTACGGCGAAACAGCTTACAGCATTTTGACGCATGGGCTTCTACCTTTGGCGAAACCGTCACAGCGATTGAACTAAGCCCTGAAGGAAGTGGCTACCGCGCCAAGACCCGCTTTGCCAAGTTCTATAATCTGCCTGAACTCATGAATATGTTCCGCGAGGTTGCGGACATTCAAACCGCCGAAATGCTAAAACTGCCTGTACCAAAGGCGAACTTTCACACGGTGGTGGTAGAACCGAGCGAAATGCAAAAGGAGATGGTTTCTGATTTAGCCGACCGCGCCGAGCGTGTGCGGAACAAAATGGTGGACAGTACCGTAGACAATATGCTCTGCATCACCAATGACGGCAGAAAGCTGGCTCTCGACCAACGCTTGATGAACCCAATGCTACCCGATTACGAACATGGCAAGACGGCGGTCGCTGCCGAAAACATCTTCCAACATTGGGATGAGGGTAAAGCTGACCGCCTGACCCAACTTATCTTTTGCGACCTTTCTACCCCAAAGAATGACGGTTCTTTCAGTGTTTACGATGATTTGCGTACCAAGCTAACCGACAAAGGTATTCCCACAGAGGAAATTGCTTTTATCCACGATGCAGACACGGAAGCCCGCAAAAAAGAACTGTTTGCCAAAGTCCGCGAGGGTAAGGTGCGAGTGTTGATGGGCAGTACGCAGAAGATGGGAACCGGTACGAACGTGCAGGACCGCATTGTCGCTATGAGCCGCCTTGATGTGCCGTGGCGACCGTCGGATATTTCTCAACAAAACGGGAGAGGAATCCGTCAAGGCAACAAAAACCCAGAGGTTCACATCTACACTTACGTCACTTCGGGAACTTTTGACGCATACAGCTATCAGCTAATCGAAACAAAACAGAGGTTCATCTCACAAATAATGACGGGCAAGTCGCCTGTTCGCTCAGCGGAGGACGTTGACGAGCAGGCGCTTTCTTATGCCGAAATCAAGGCTCTTGCCACAGGAAATCCGATGATTATTGAAAAATGCGAGCTTGAGATGCAAGTTAGCAAGCTGAAATTGCTCAAAGCCAGCCACCTTTCTCAGCGTTATGATTTGGAGGATAGGTTACTGAAAAAGTATCCCGCGGACATTAAACGGCTGACTGAACGCATTGCGGGTTATGAAAAAGACATTGCACAGGTTGCCGCCAATCCAAAAGCTCAGGGCGATGAATTTGTGGGTATTGTACTGAAAGGGACATTCTTCACTGACAAAAAAGCCGCAGGCACGGCGATACTCGAAGCATGCCAAGACATGAACAACCCCGACCCCATACCGCTTGGTAGTTATCGAGGTTTTGATATGGATATTTCCTTTGACACATTCAGCAAGGAATATCAAATTACGCTAAAAAATGCACTTTCTCATACTGTTCCTCTTGGCACCGATATTTTCGGCAACATTACAAGGCTGGACAACACTTTTGAAGGATTCTCCTTAAAGCAATCCTCCTGTCAGGAGCAGTTGGAAACAACCAAAGCACAGATGAAAAACGCCAAAGATGAGGTGGAAAAGCCATTCGCACAGGAAGCCGAACTTGCAGAAAAGACAGAGCGGCTTGCGGAGGTCAATATCGAGCTTAACCTTGATAAACGAGAAACAGAGCTTGTGGACGCAGAGCCTGACGAGGGTGAAGCAGACGCACCGCAGAAAAAAGACAGGCAGCGAGGTGATGCACGATGAACAAATATGACAACATCCCCGCAACCCTTACAGTCAAACCAAATTGGGTTGTTTGGGGCGTTACGGGCGAGCCGCTCAAAGTCCCCTTTCAACCTGAAAGCCTGTTACGATTGTCCACCGTTCCTGCAAAATCAGGCGTTCCTGAAACGTGGGGAGCATTTGAAACCGCTGTGCGATGTGTTCAGCGAGGGCTTGCAGTTGGAATCGGCTACGAGTTCGACGGTAGCGGCATCTGCGGTGTGGACTTAGATCATGTAATTAGCCACGGCGGTGTGTTAATGCCCGAAGCACAGGCGATTTCAGATAGTCTGGCTTCCTATACGGAGGTTAGCCCCAGCGGTCACGGATTACACATCTTTGTAACCGCCGACAACGCAAATATCACTCGCCACCGCAAGCAAGGCGGGTTTGTGGAGATTTACAGTAACGCACGGTATTTCACCGTTACTGGCAATGTTTACGGAGGTTCACTCAAAGTTGTAAACCGAACCTCTGAACTTCAACAGCTTCACGACCGTTATCTGCTCCTTGAGCAAATGCAAACGGTCACGCCCTCTTATTCTGTGGAATCACCGCAGTGCGTGGACGACTTTCTGCGGCGAGGACTTCTGAAAGACGCTGTACTCCGTACTTGTTGGAACGGCGAAATGCGTTGCGGTGACGAAAGCGCGTCCGACCAAGCTCTGATGAACAAGTTGGCTTACTGGTGCAACGCCAATCAATCCGCTATGTGCGTGGCGTTTTTGGAAAGCCCGTATTTTGCACAAAAGGATGAAGCTCACCAAAAGAAATGTCATCGCACCGACTATCTACCCAACACGGCTAAAACCGCCTGTGCCTCTTTGCGTTCCACGGCATTGGAGGATACAAAGCGGTTTCAGCACAACAAATTACGAAATGAAGCAAGGTGAGAATCAAATGAGAGAGTACAAAGTAATCATCACCGAAACGGTGGTACGCCATATGTGGGTGCTTGCAGACGACCCACAGGAAGCAATCGACATTGTGGAACAGACCTATTCGCAGGAAGAAACCATTGATGCATCCTTTGAAGTAGACCCGACCGAATACCGAAAAACAAGAGAGAGAAAGAAGGATTGATTTTATGCCAAGCTTAATAAGAAACACTATTTCTTTCAGTAATATTTCCATTGAAAGTGCAAATGAAATTTTGAAAACTATCAGAAAGGATGGTGTAGGCGAATATCCTATTGACTTCAACAAGTTGATTCCTATGCCATACCACATTCGTATTGCTGAACTTGAAGTGATAAAAGACTGGAAAATAAATAATTGGGGATGTGAAGTAAATCCTCGTAGTTTTTTCTTTTACGACGACGATAACTACAAAATAGTAGAATTTAAGACCGATAACAAAAATGTTACTAAAGTAGCAAGTGCTTTATCCGAGATGTATCCAGATGTCTTAATATCATACAAATGGAATGATGAATATTCTTTTGGAAATGACGTTGGCAATGTGGAATATCGGGGTGGACAGATAGTTTCTGAAAATATTCCGCAAAGCGGATCAAAGGAAGCTCTCATAATAGCTGCATCAATTTATGGACAAAGCATTGAAGAATTTGGCTATCGCTTAACGGAGGACGGCACTTCATACGAATATGTTGACGATGATGTGATCGAACAGCCAGACGAAAAAATCAAAGTCGTTTTGGTAAAACCAATGCAAAAACCACAGGTCGTTAAAATTGGTTCAAGCCTTGAAAGTATGCAAGCAACAGTCGGCGGATGTATAGAACAGATAATGCCTTTTGACGAGGAAGTCGCTCTTGTTTGCAACGAAGATGGTAAAAATGATGAGCTTCCACTCAACCGTGCGTTAAAAAATTCTGATGGAAAAATCGTCGATATTATCGTAGGCGACTTCTTTATTTGCTCTGCAAAAGGTGAAAACTTTACGAGCCTAACCGATGAACAGGTAAAACGATACTCTGAAATGTTCAAAAATCCAGAGCGATTTCAGCAGACCTCATTCGGAATTAAAGCAATACCAGTAATACCAAAAAACAAAAGCTATGAAAGATAGGAAGGGATTATTGTATATGAAAACTTTTAATGTCACCATCACCGAAACACTCCAGCTCGAAATTCCTGTTGAAGCAAACAGTCGAACCGAAGCGGAGCATCAAGCCGAACGCCGGTGGCGGGACAGCGAATTTATCCTCGACGCCGACCATTTTAAGGGCGTGACATTCAAGGCTGATATGCCCCAAAGAGGACGCGGCTTTGACCGATAACGCATTTCACGGATGGTCGAAATCCGATTGTCCGTTATCAAAATACGGGGGTTCAGGAAAGTGTCTATTGTCTTAACAAGCAATGCCTTTTGCTATCACAAAAGGCGAAACCGCCCCCGAAGGCGGTTGCTTGTCAGAGGGCTGCGCCCCCTGAAACCCCTGCAAGAAAGGAATTGTTTATGAACAGAACACAATCATTTATTGTCCGTATGACAAAGGATGAGCTTCAAACTCTCGACAAAAAAGTGAAACGAACTGGTATGTCACGCGAGCATTATGTGCGCACTCTTTGCAACAACAAAACCCCGGTGGAGCTTCCACCCGCCGACTACTATGCCCTTGTCCGCGAGGTTCGGGCGTTAGGTAACAACATCCATCAAATTTCCGCCAAAGCCAACGCACAAGGTCTACTCGATGCACCTATGTTCAAACGCCATGCTGACACTATCACCGCTGTTGCTGATAAACTCACAATGGTCTGCTTGCCAAGGAATAGCGACTGATATGGCTGTGACAAGTATGTGGGCGGTGCGGTCGCGGCTTGACCATTTGGTGGAGTATGTATCCAATACTGAGAAAACTCAAAATCCCGATTTTGGGGATTTGAAGTCAGTGATTGCATATGCAGGAACAGACTACAAAACCGAGCAGCGATACTATGTCAGCGGTATCAACTGCAACCCAAGCACAGCATATTCGGTAATGAGCGACGCGCTGACCATGAGCGACAAAAAACTCAGGGTGTTGGCGTACCACGGTTATCAGTCTTTTGCCAAGGGCGAAGTGACCGCCGAAACTGCACACGAAATCGGTGTGAAGCTGGCGCGGGAATTATGGGGTGAGCGCTTTCAAGTTTTGGTTGCCACCCACTTGAACACGTCGCATTATCACAACCATTTTGTGCTTTGTTCCACATCGTATATAGACGGCTCACGCTTTCATTCTTGTACGGCTTCACGATTAAAAATGCAGGCAGTATCCGACCGACTATGCCGCACTTATGAGCTTTCGGTTATCGACAATCCAAAGTTTGGTCGTACAAAGCACTATGGCGAAATTCAAGCGGAACGCGAGGGCAGACCCACATGGCGCAGCATCCTCAAAGCTGAGATTGACGAAGCTATTTTACAGTCTATGACCGAAAGCCAGCTTGTCGCCAATCTGAAAAAGCGCGGATATGAAGTTAAGTTAGGCAAAGACATTTCTGTCAGACCACCCGGCAAAGAGCGATTCTCACGTTTAGGTACAAAGCTCGGCGATGACTATTCCCGTCCTAATATTACAAAGCGTATGCGGACGCAAGGTAGACCAAAGTTCCCAGAACCCGAACCCAAGCGGTCGGTCAAGGTGATGAAATTCAATGGAAATCTAAAAACTACAAAGAAGCTCACAGGCTTCAGAGGTCTTTATATTCACTACCTCTATCTTTTGGGCAAGCTGCCGAAGAATCACCCACGCCCAATGTCAAAAGTCCACTTCCTTTATAGAGAGGACTGGATAAAGATTGATAAGATCTCAAAAGAAATTACGCTGCTCTGCCGTCATCGTATTGATACGCCAGAACAGCTTTTTTCATTTAAGACGGTACTGACGGACGAAATAAAAACGCTCGCCGACCAGCGGCAGGGATTGCGGAACAGTATTCGCAGACCCAAAGATGAAGCGACCGTTGCAGAAGTCAAGGGACAAATCGAACTGCTCTCCACCCGTATGGGTGAAGTGCGAAAGGAGGTGGTACTGTGCGACGACATTGCCGCACGTTCGCAGCTAATCAAAGAAAAGATGGAAAAAGTGCGACAAGAACAGGACCAAAATCTAAAAAGTAAGGAGAATAACCGTTATGACAAATTCAGGTGACGCGGCTGAACAGATTGTTCGAATCAGCTTAGAAGGTACTGACTACGCCATCCGCATTATCGGTTCCGGTGCAAAGAATATTGCGGCATTTCTGTTGGCGGCATTCAAAAGTGACGGCACGGACGGCAAGACGAAGCTCAAAGGCAAGGAGCGGCTGGTCAATATGCTAAAATCCGGCAAAGAAACGAAAATCTTTGCCATCAAAAACAGCGACCTCTCGATTTTCGCTAAGGAAGCCAAGCGATACGGCGTGGTTTATTGTGTACTCAAAGACAAGAACGGTACGCCGAACGGCACAGCCGAAATAATGGCAAAAGCCGAGGATGCAAGTAAAATCAGTAGGATTATGGACAGGCTGGAATTTGCCGCCGTACCGCTGGCAACCGTTGAAACAACATCGGCAGAGCGCGAAGTTCCCGACATCGACGATACGGACAAGATGCTTGACGAGCTTTTGAGCGACGACGGCAAGGTCAAGACAGACCAGCCCGAAGCAGATAAATCGACAAAATCTGTCGAAAAGGAGCAGCCAGAAAACCCTACCTTAGCGAGGAGCGAAGCAGAGCGTCCGTCCGAACCTCGCTCAGAGATGCAATCGCTATCCGCAGAGGATACACGGGCGACTAAAAAGCCAAAATCGGTAAAGGAGTTTTTGCGGGAGCGCACGGCACTGGGCGCAAAAAAGCAGCAGGACAAACAGCCCGACCTCACACGGCCGGAAACAAAGGCTACAACGCAGAAAACTCCGCAACATCAACAGCCGCAAAGTCGCGGCAGAAAAAACAAATCCAATAAAAAGGAGCGTGGCTAATATGCCAGAAAACTATGATGACCTTTTCCCCAATGTAGAGAAAACCGAAACAAAACCCTCGTCCGCACCGAAGGAGCGGCTATCCGACGAAGATTATGCGGTAAAGAAAAAGGCAGAGCGCGATGATCTCTCTGATATTGCAAATCGAACAGAAGTGGAAGTAACTTCGGATAGCGGTAAGTTTCAGCAGTTTCTCAACACCCTCGCCCGATTTGAGCGGTATTCTACGCAGAACGCTTTGCTGATTTTTGCTCAGCGACCTGCCGCAACCCGACTTGGCGATTTTGAGCATTGGAAAGCACAGGATACCTTTGTCAATAAGGGTGAACTGGGTATCGCCATCTTCGAGCCGGGCAAGGAGTACAAGCGCGAGGACGGCACAACAGGTGTGAGCATGAATATCAAAAGAGTATTTGACATCTCACAAACCAACGCAAAAGACAAAGTAACACCTACGCCACAAGTAGAAATCCGCACTCTGCTCAAAGCTCTAATGAGCAACTCACCTGCGCCAATTAAGCTGGTTGACCATTTGCAGAACGGCGAGGGAGCGCATTACGATGAAGCACGAGATGTGATTGAGGTGGTGCGTGGACTTGACGGCGATAGTTTGTTCCGCTGTTTAGCACAGGAAATCTCATATGCCGAGCTTGACCATCAACCCACTGATACCCTGCAATGCAACGACAAAGGGTTTACCGCCTACGCCGCTTCGTATGCCATCTGCGCCAAGTATGGTATTGACACCAAAGGCTATGACTTCGCTGAAGTAAAGGATTGTTTTACAGGGCGTGACGGCAAGGATATTCGTGGCGAATTAAAGAGCATTCGCGATACGGTGAACGATGTTGCTGTCCGAATGGCAAAGGGACTTGAACCGCAGAAAAAAGCCCCGACACAGGAGGTACGGTCATGAGAGAAGAAGTTAAAATCATGGAACTTGACCGCTCCGAACAGGGTGCTGTGTTGACCGCACTGAACGACCTCCATAACAAACGAATCTCCGAGGGTAAATCCACCGACACGGTGGACGAACTCATAGAGGAACTGTTTACCGCCCCATCTAAAAATAAAAAGGTTCGTAGCTGTGAGGCGCGATAGTCCCAAGCAAACGCTGCTCCTTGCCGCGCTTGGTTTGATACCCGTGATTTGGCTGGGGCTGATAATAGCTCCAGCTATATCAGGTGGATTACCCGAAATTCTCCAAAACCTGACGACGGCTTTGAATAATCCGTTAAATATTCAATGGTGCGGGGACAGTGTAAAAACTGTCCTCTTATTTATTGCCGTTTATGGAATGAGTATCGGTATATATCTTTCTACCAAGCGCAATTACCGCCGTCGCGAGGAACATGGTTCCGCAAAATGGGGCGAAGCGGCAACCATCAATAGGCGGTATAGGGATAAAACGTTTGCTGAAAACAAACTGCTCACCCAAAACGTCCGCATGGGGTTCAATGTGAAAAAGCACAGGCGCAATCTGAATGTGTTGATTTGCGGCGGCTCCGGTTCGGGCAAAACGAGATTCTACGCCAAACCGAACGTCATGCAATGCAACTCGTCTATGGTTATACTCGACCCAAAAGGCGAAATTCTCCGTGATACAGGACACCTACTGGAAAGCAATGGCGCTCAAGTGAAGGTGTTGGACTTAATCAATATGGAAAAGTCTTATTGCTATAACCCCTTCGTCTATCTACACAGCGATACCGACGTACAGAAGCTCGTTACCAATCTATTTAAGGCGACCACCCCAAAGGGCAGCCAGTCACAAGACCCATTTTGGGACACTTCGGCTTCCATGCTTTTATCCGCACTTATCTTTTATTTGCGGCATGAAGCCCCGGAGGACGAGCAGAATTTCGGCATGGTGATGGAAATGCTCCGTGCCGCCGACACCAGAGAGGATGACGAGGACTTCCGTTCACCGCTGGATGATCTGTTTGATATTCTCGAATCGGAAGAACCTAACCACATCGCGGTGAAGTATTACAAACTCTATCGTAAGGGCAGCGGTAAGACATTAAAGTCTATCCAAATCACCCTTGCCGCGAGATTAGAGAAGTTCAACCTTGAAGAAATGGAGAAGCTGACCGCTACAGACGAACTGGACATTGTGAAAATGGGGACGGTGAAAACTGCGCTGTTTGTTATCATTCCTGACAGCGATACCAGCTTTAATTTTCTTGTCAGTATTCTCTACACGCAGCTATTCCAGACCTTGTTCTATCAAGCTGACCACGTTCATCGTGGAGCGTTGCCAACCCATGTTCACTTTATTATGGACGAATTTGCGAATGTTGCCTTGCCTGATGACTTTGAGAAAGATCTATCCACCATGCGTTCACGCGGTGTGTCAGTGTCGATTATCCTGCAAAACCTCGCACAACTTAAAGCTTTGTTTGAAAAAGCGTGGGAATCAATCATTGGCAACTGCGACGAATTTCTCTATTTGGGCGGCAACGAGCAAAGTACCCACAAGTATGTTTCTGAGCTGCTCGGCAAGGAAACCATTGACACAAACACCTTTGGGCATTCCAGCGGGCGAAACGGCAATTACAGCACGAACTTTCAAAACAGCGGGCGTGAACTCTTAACCCCGGACGAGGTTCGGATGTTGGATAACCGTTACGCTCTTTTATTTATCCGTGGCGAAAGACCTGTGCAGGATGAAAAGTTTGATATTCTGCACCACCCCTGCGTTTCCAGCACTACGGATGGTCGCGGTCTGCCGTATGACCACGGCGAAGAAAATCGTTCCAACGGTATGTTGCAGTTTATACGGCTAACAACGCCACCTGAAAAGGAAACTGGAACGCCGGAAGAAATGGCATCCACCTATGTACTCTATTCCGAAACGGATTTAGAGAATTTATTTGATGAAAAGGAGAACCAAAACAATGAAAAGTCTCAAAAACAAGCTCCACAAGCTGTTCCACCCCGAAAGAAACCAAAGCCGCAAGAAGACCGAGGCGACAAGCCAGTTTATCCAGAACGGCGGCGTTAAGCGCGGTTTCCGCATTTATACTGTGACTGTGCTGGCTTTGACCATTATCCTTTCCTGCGGTATGACCGCCTTTGCCGCTACCGACGACCCTCTGACGGTTGTAAACAATCTGAGCGACTTTATTTTCGGCTTGATTCGCGCAATCGGTATGATTTTGCTGGGGTTCGGCGTCGTACAAATCGGTCTGAGCCTGAAAAGCCACGACCCAAGCCAGCGAGCCAACGGCTTTCTGACCTTGGCTGGCGGTGTTGTCATTACCTTTGCTAAGGAAATTTTAACCCTTATCACAGGAGGTTAATGACGATGGACAACTATATTTGTAAATGTGAATGTCACATCCATTCCCTCGACGGTGGGCTTGCGGAGGCGACCATCCTTGCAAAGACCGGTGATAACCAGTATTTGGCGCAATATGGTGATGTGAAATGCACCGCCATCTACAACCCATTTGTGGGTAAATATTTTGTCGATGATAAATACGGGATTGTGCGTGACAAAAAGCCAGTAAGCCGAGAACGATGAGGGTAAGAAATCAGGGGCAGGCTGTCCACCACAGCTTGCCCTATCTTTTCAAGGAAAGCGAGGTGGTCATTTAATGAGTTGGGTTACAGATAACCTTGTAAATGCGCTGGATACTTGGAACAGCAAATTAGCCGAGATGTGGCAGTTAATCACGCAATCCCCTGAAACCTTTAAGGGCGGGACGATTTGGAATGTAATTGTTAACATCCACGACGCAGTTAAAGGAATCGGGCTGGGATTGTTAGTTCTGTTCTTTGTTGTTGGTGTGGTCAAGACCTGCGGAAGCTTTGCAGAAGTGAAGAAGCCTGAACACGCCATAAAATTGTTCATACGGTTTATTCTTGCAAAAGCCGTCGTGACCTATGGGCTGGAACTGATGATAGCACTCTTTAAGATAGTGCAGGGACTAATGTCTACCATCATGGCAGCATCGGGAATCGGCGGCGCAACACAGACCGTATTACCAGATAGTATCAGAACCGCAATCGACAACTGCGGTTTTTTTGAATCTATTCCTCTTTGGGCGGTGACTTTGATAGGCGGACTTTTTATCACGGTGCTTTCGTTCGTGATGATTATGAGCGTGTATGGGAGATTTTTTAAGCTCTACCTCTACACCGCTATTGCCCCTGTTCCACTGTCCAGCTTTGCGGGAGAACCGAGTCAATCAGTTGGAAAATCGTTTATCAAAAGTTATTGTGCCGTCTGCTTAGAGGGCGCAATTATCGTGCTTGCCTGTATCATCTTTTCGCTGTTTGCGTCAAGCCCTCCGTCCGTTGACCCCAGTGCGGCGGCAGTAACACAGGTGTGGACGTATGTTGGGGAATTATGTTTCAACCTCTTGGTTCTGGTCGGCACGGTCAAAATGGCTGACCGCGTTGTTCGGGAACTCATGGGGCTGTAAAGAATGGAGGAATCAAAATGGAGGTCAAAATCAACCGCGAAATACGCGATTATACCGAGAGTATGTTCTTCGGTTTGAGCTTGCGGCAATTTATCTTTTCAGTCCTCTCCATCGTTGTCGCCGTAGGTATTTACTTTGGATTGAAAGACCATCTCGGCACAGAAACCGTGTCGTGGATGTGTATTGTGGGAGCTGCACCATTCGCCGCAATTGGCTTTATCAAGTACCACGCTATGACCGCTGAGCAGTTTGCTTGGGCATGGCTAAAATCCGAGTTCATCATGCCACGCAGATTAACTTTTGGTGCGGCGAACACTTACTACGAAACCATTAAAGGAGGGCTACACCTTGATTAAAACACTCAAAAACTTATTTAAGCAGGACAGGGAGCGGTTTTCAGTTCCTAAAACTGTACAGCAAGCTATACCGATTACCGCCGTCTATGAGGACGGCATTTTTCTTGTCGGTAAGAAATACAGCAGAACCTTTCGATTTGACGACATCAACTACGCCGTGGCTTCCAAAGAAGATAAAGAAGCCATGTTTTTGGAGTACAGCGAATTGTTAAACTCTCTCGACAGCGGTGCGACCACAAAAATCACCATCAATAACCGTCGTATCAACAAGAGTGACTTTGAAAAAACCATTCTGATTCCGTTCTGTGAGGACAGTCTGGACATCTACCGTAAGGAGTACAATCAAATGTTGCTCGATAAGATTCAGGGCGGCAATGGGATTGTTCAAGAGAAATATATCACGGTAAGTGTAGCGAAAAAAGATGTCGAGGAAGCGAGGTCGTACTTCGCCCGCATCGGCACAGATTTGATTACCCACTTCAACCGTTTGGGTTCGGTTTGCGTAGAACTGGATGCAACCGACCGCCTGCGTATCTTCCACGACTTCTACCGCGTAGGCGAAGAAACCAACTTTCGTTTTGATCTCTCCGAAACCATGCGTAAAGGTCACGATTTTAGAGATTTCATTTGCCCTGATACGTTGGAATACGAGCGTGACTGCTTCCGAGTCGGCGACAAATGGGGGCGCGTTCTGTTCCTTCGCGAGTATGCTTCTTTTATCAAGGATAGTATGGTCAGTGAGCTTTGTGACCTCAATCGCAACATGATGTTTTCCGCTGACATTATCCCTGTGCCAACCGACGAAGCGGTGCGCGAGGTAGAAAACCGCCTTTTAGGGGTAGAAACAAACATCACCAATTGGCAAAGAAAACAAAATCAGAACAACAATTTTTCTGCTGTCATTCCCTATGACATGGAGCAGCAACGAAAAGAAAGCAAGGAGTTTTTGGACGACCTCACAACTCGCGACCAGCGCATGATGTTCGCTGTGGTCACGCTCGTTCACATTGCCGACAGCCGTGACCAGCTTGACAGCGATACTGAAGCACTTTTGACTACCGCCCGTAAGCACCTCTGTCAATTCGCGGCGCTTAAATATCAGCAACAGGACGGCTTGAATACCGTTCTACCCTTTGGACTGAGGAAGATTAACGCTCTGCGAACACTTACGACTGAGAGCCTTGCAGTGCTGATACCTTTCAGAGCGCAGGAAATTAATCATAGTGGCGGCGTGTATCAGGGCGTAAATGTTATCAGCAAGAACCCAATATTCGTAAACCGCCTGAATCTATTGAACGGCAATGGGTTCATTTTCGGCGTTCCCGGTTCGGGCAAGTCCATGACCGCTAAGCGTGAAATCTCCAACATTATGCTGGCGAATCCCAATGCCGACATTATCATCATTGACCCTGAACGCGAGTATTCGCCCTTGGTCAACGCTTTCGGCGGTGAGGTAATTAAGATTTCCGCAACAAGCGGCAATCACATTAACACAATGGATATGAACGAGGCATACGGTGACGGCGCAAACCCTGTTATCCTCAAATCCGAGTTTATTCTGTCACTCTGCGAACAGCTTATCGGCGGAACAAATCTCGGTGCAAAACAGAAATCCCTTATCGACCGCTGTACGGCGAATGTCTACAAGGAATATATGCAACGAGGGTACAAAGGTAAAGTGCCGACCCTGCGGGACTTCCGTGAGGAACTGATGAAACAGAAAGAGCCAGAAGCAAAAGAAATCGCGCTTGCTATTGAGCTTTTCACAGACGGTTCGCTCAACACATTCGCCAAGGAAACCAATGTGGATGTGAATAACCGCTTGATTTGCTATGACATTCTCGACTTAGGCAAGCAACTTCAGCCAATTGGTATGCTTGTGGTATTGGACAACATTCTCAACCGAATCACCGCAAACCGTGCCAAAGGTCGCAACACCTTCATCTTTATTGATGAAATCTATCTCCTTTTTGCTCACGAGTACAGTGCAAACTTCTTGTTCACCTTGTGGAAACGTGTCCGCAAATACGGTGCATTTTGTACTGGCATTACGCAGAATGTGGAAGATATGCTGAGAAGCCCTACTGCCCGGACAATGCTGGCAAACTCTGAGTTTATTATCATGCTCAATCAGGCGAGTACGGATAGACTGGAACTTGCCAAGCTGCTAAATATCTCTGACTTGCAGATGAGCTATATCACCAATGTGGATGCTGGCAACGGCTTAATCAAGGTCGGCTCAGCTCTCGTACCATTTACCGACAGGCAACCCCGAAATTCTCTCTACCGCCTGATGACGACTAAACCCAGCGAGATCAAGCCGTGCGGCGAGCAGGCAGAATGATGAAAAAGGAATTGAGAATTACGGTGTCGGTTAATCGCCTGCTGGTTGTCGCAAAACGAATATCTCCGTCAAATTAGCTTGATTTGACGGAGATAAATTTCTGATTAAGGAGGTGAAAATGCCTATGGGCAACCAAATTAAAACCAAAACCACCGTCAAGGACATCAAAGCTCTCGATAAAGCCGCTAATCTCGGCGGTCATATGAAAAACGCCTTTGTTCGCTCCAAAGAAGTTGCTCTGTCTGCTGACAGACAAGCCGAAGGCACACAGCAGACCACGCAAGATAATCACGAAAGCTACGCGACCGATAAGATGTCGGGCGGGATGAAATCAACGGCACAGGAAGCGGCGCATCACTTCAAAAATCCGCAGAAAAATGTGACAGAGAACGTCAATAAGGCAAAGGAGCAGTTCCAAAAAGCACGTCAACAAATGCCGAAAGCCAGAAAAGAAGCGGCAGAAAAAGCAAAACAGACCGCCGAAAACGCCAAAACTACCGCCGACAAGCTCGGTAAAACCGCTGACCAAGCCAAGAAAACGGCGCAGGAAGCACAAAAATCGGTCAGTCAGGCAAAACAGACGTTTCAGCAGACCCGACAAGCAGGACGGCAGACCCTTCATACGGCGAAGCAGTCCGTTAGAACAGGTCAACAAGCCGAAAGGACAATTAAGACAACTTCTAAGACTGCAAAATCCACAGCAAAAGGCACAATCAAGACGGTGAAGAAATCAGTCAAAACAGCTGAACGCACGGCTAAAACCACAGTCAAGACCGCCAAGCAGACGGCAAAAGCGGCGCAAAAATCCGCACAAGCGGCAGCTAAAGCAGCAAAGATTGCAGCACAGGTTTCAAAAGCAGCGGCAAAAGCAGCGGTTCAAGCCGCCAAAGTAGCTGCAAAGGCTGTAGTTGCAATGGTGAAAGCCGCTATCGCCGCTATTAAAGGGCTTGTCGCTCTTATCGCGGCTGGAGGTTGGATTGCCGTGATAATTATCATCGTAATTTGCTTGATTGGGCTTCTTGTCGGCTCGGTCTTTGGAATCTTTTTTAGCGGTGAAGACAGCGGAAACGGCTACACCATGCCGATGGCGATTGCCGAAATCAATCAGGATTATTCAAATAAGCTCACCGAGATACGAAACAGCAACGCGCATGACGAGGTACAGATGTCTGGCACTCGCGCCGAATGGAAAGAGATTTTAGCAGTGTATGCCGTCAAAACTAACTCCGACCCCGACAATCCCACCGACGTTGCCACGATGGACGATAATAAAAAAGAGCTTTTGCGAACCGTCTTTTGGGATATGAATACCCTCGCCAACCGCACCGAGAGAAAAACGGTCACAGAAGTAACTGTTGTCGCCGACGGCGAGAACTTTATCTCTACCGAAACAACTGTCACCAAGACCATTCTATATATCACAGTATCTCATAAGACTGCCGATGAAATGGCGGTTCAGTATGGCTTTAACGACAGCCAAAAGGCGCAGCTTGTTGAACTTTTGAACGACCAATATGCCGATATGTGGACGGCGGTTCTTTATGGAATCCACAACGGCAGCGGCGATATTGTAGCGGTAGCTGTTTCCCAGCTTGGCAATGTGAACGGCGATCCATATTGGAGTTGGTACGGTTTTGACAGTCGCGTGGAATGGTGTGCTACCTTTGTCAGTTGGTGTGCAAATGAGTGCGGATATATCGATGCAGGGATTATCCCGAAGTTTGCCGCCTGCCAGTCACAGGGTATTTCTTGGTTCAAAGACCGTGGACTGTGGCAGGAACCCAGTTATATTCCCGCCATCGGCGACATCATATTCTTCGACTGGGAACCAGACGGAAGCACAGACCATGTGGGCATCGTGGAGTCCGTTGAGGGAGAGATTGTCCACACCATTGAGGGTAACACGACCAATTCTGTGGCACGGCGCAGTTATCGGCTGGATAGCATGAATATCTGCGGATATGGTACGCCGTTGTATTGATGGCGTTAGTCGCAGAGCGACAGCGCTGTCGCTCTACATAAACGAGCTTTTTCAAAATTACTCAAAACTTCAGCGGTCAAGGATTGATTTATTCTTTGAGTTCTCCAATTAAATTTCGGACATTTATCATCTCATCTTGCTTTTTAACGAGATTTATGGTATGCTAACATTTAGTATTGTGCGTATCGCTTGGAAAGGTGTGCTAAACATGATTTATAGCTACAATAAACTTTGGAAGCTCTTGATCGACAAAAAGATGAAAAAGAAAGATCTTATGGCTGTTACTGACATAAATGCTTCCACAATGGCGAAAATGGGAAAGGACTTACCTGTCAGTATGGAAGTCCTTGGTCGTATCTGTAAAGCGTTAAACTGTGATGTGGGAGACATCGTTGAGATGATTCCTGAAATTGACAAGCAATAAAGGAGTGTTTAATATGGCTGCAAAGCTTAAATATTCAAGCGGTATTAAAGACTTCCCGCTTTTATATCTCGAAATGAAAAAGACTGCACAGCTTCTGTTGGAGGGCAAAACAGATGCTGAAATATTATCATTGTCCACAGTGCAAAACATTTTTCAGCTGGACAAAGAAAAACGCAGAAAATCCATGCCTTATAAAACTCTGACGCGGTTGCACGAACTTTCGGTTGAACTTATTGCTGTTATAGCACATGGCAGTGATGAAAACGCACGATTGATCAGTTTTTACGGGTTAGTTAAAACTGACATTCTTCTTTTTGAATTTATGCGCGACGTGTTCCACGATAAATATCTTTCAGGGCAAACGATAATTGCTGATAGCGACTTCATCGTTTTTCTTAATTGCAAAGCGAATGAAAGTGAATATATAGCTGGGTGGAAACCCGAAATGTTAAGGCAAATTAAAAATACTTATAAAAAGGTATTGTGCGAAGCTGGACTTGCCAAACGGCAGGGCGAGGAAATCCTTGTCATTAAGCCGCTTATGAATAACGAGCTAAAAGGCATGTTTGCACGGGGCGATGTTTTCGCAGAAACTATGTTATTGGAGGTTGGGCAATGACTTTAAATCAACGACTTGACTTGATAAAGCCAAAACTGCTTGACAGTCAGTTCCGCAATGGACGAGGCTTGGGCAATGAAATTAACTTTTGGATATTCGACTATGACCCCGAAGATGAATTAGCTGTGCGTGAACATATCGAGTACCTTAAACAAAACATCTGGGCTGAACGCGAAGATATTCGTATCGTCCATTTTGACCTATTCGAGATGATGGTTGAAATTTTAGCGGAAAAGTCCTACTTGGAAAAGGTTCTGGAGATTGAAAAAGCAAAAGGCTCTCACGCCATTATCAACCCCATCAAAAAAACGCTGCGACTTACGCTGGATGATGACACTATAACCAACCATATTGCCAAAGGTAACAATCCTGACACTGATATTATTTTGGTATCCGGCGTGGGCAAGGCGTGGCCAGTGATTCGGTCACATACCATTCTAAACAATCTACATAGCAAAATTGAGAAAACGCCGTTCATCATGTTCTTCCCCGGCGTATATGAATCCGAGCTAAGACTGTTCGGTGAGATAACAGATGATAACTATTATAGAGCTTTCAAGCTCATCGAACGATAGGAGAGAAAAACCATGCAGATATTTGAACTGTTCAAAAAAGACATTAACCGCAACATTCAAGGTGTGGTTAAAATCGGGCAGGATTCGCCAGAAGTAATTCGTAGCGAATTGGACGAGTATGTCGTCACCAAAGAACTGAACCGCCACTTTGACAAGTTCTTTGAAGCCTACCGCAAAGGAACCACTGGGCGCACAGACAAAATCGGAGTTTGGATTTCAGGCTTCTTTGGAAGCGGTAAATCTCACTTTCTGAAAATTCTCTCCTACATACTGTCTGGCAAAGAATACGAGGGCGGCAAAGCAGTCAAGTTCTTTGATGAGAAAATCACGGACGGACGTATCCTTGCGGATATGAAAGCCGCTGGGGATATTAGCGCGGATGTGATTCTGTTTAACATTGATGCGAAATCTGATTCCGACTCTAAAACCAACAAGGATGCCATCGTAAAGGTGTTTATGAAGGTGTTCAATGAGATGCAGGGCTTCTGTGGTTCCATGCCGTGGATTGCCGACTTAGAACGTCAGATGACCAAAGATGGCACTTACGATGCTTTCCGTGCGAAGTTTGAGGAAATCAACGGCGCAACTTGGGAAAAGAAGCGTGAGGACTTCTATTTTGAGGAAGACTCCATCATTGAGGCGCTCGCCGCTACAACCAAAATGAGCCTTGATGCGGCACGAAGTTGGTATGAAAAGAGCGAGAAAAACTACGCACTCGATATTTCGACTTTTGCAAAGAAAGTACGCGAATACATAGAGCTAAGAGATAAACAGCTTGGTAAAAAACACCATGTCATTTTCCTGTGCGATGAAATTGGACAATATATCGGCTCAGACAGCAATCTCATGCTTAATCTGCAAACTGTTGTTGAGAATTTGGGCAGTGAGTGTGGCGGTCGAGCTTGGGTAATTGCAACAAGCCAAGAGGACATCAGCAAAATCGTCAACGAAACCAAATCCAGCCGCGATGACTTTTCCAAAATCATCGGGCGATTTGACACGCGCCTTTCACTTTCCTCCGCAAATGTTGACGAGGTTATTAAAAAGCGTTTGCTTTCCAAAACAGTTACAGCAACAGAAAAGCTCCGTTTACTCTACACCGACAAGAACGCCATACTTAAAAATCTTATTACCTTTTCTCCTGATACACCTGAAAAGAAACTGTATCAGGATGAGCAGGATTTTGTAGATGTCTATCCCTTTATCCCTTATCAGTTTTCGCTGCTTCAGGCAGTGTTTACAGGTATTCGTACTCACGGTGCATCCGGTAAGCATTTGTCCGAGGGCGAACGCTCTTTGCTCAATGCTTTCCAAGAAGCTGCCATTCAATATGCGAAGTTTTCAGACGGAATGCTGATTCCCTTTGATGCTTTTTATCGCACGATTGAAACTTTCTTAGACCACAACATCCGCAAGGTTATTATCCAAGCGGAAACAAACGAGCATTTAGTGGCTGAGGATGATTTGCCAGTTCTTAAAACACTTTTTTTAGTGAAATATATCCCGAATGTTCTGCCGTCAAATCTTGAGAATCTTGCCACGGTTATGTTGGACAACATCAATGCCGATAAGATAGAAATGAAAAAGCGGGTTGATGCTTCTCTACGGCGACTGGAACGCGAAAAGCTCATTACCAAAAACGGCGAACAGTTTATCTTCCTGACCGATGAGGAACAGGATGTGAACCGTGAAATCCGAGAAATCGCCATCGACCATGCCGAAATCATTGAAAAAGCTGCCGATGAAATCCAAAGCGAAATATTCAAAACGGAACGCAAGTATCGGTATGATGAGCGACATGATTTTGCCTACAATTTCAATATTGATGACCGTCCTCGCGGAAACCAAAGCGCCGAAATGGGGCTTCGAATACTGACCCCGTGGTATATCAGCGGCGGTCTTTCCGACATGGAGTTCACCTCTATGTCCATGCGTGAACGAAACATTATTATGGTGTTGCCGTCAGACCCCTCTTTCCTTGAAGAAATGGAACAGGCTTTGCAGATCGACACCTACATACGCCGCAATTCTGGGCGCTCGGCGACCGATGCGGTGGAGGACATTAAAACCACAAAAGCAAGGGAATCCAAACAGCGAAAAGACCGTTGCCGAGAACTGATAGTAGAGGCTTTGAAAAGAGCATCTGTCTATGTCAATGGCAATCGGATTGAAATCAAAGAAAAATCTCCGACCGAGCGTGTTAATGAAGCCTTTGCTACACAAGTGGAGAGCATTTTCACCAAGCTAAACTACATCAAAAAGCCGTTTTATTCCACAGAGGATTTGAAACAAACTCTTGCGGCGAAATCGGGACAAATCATTCTTGATGGCACGGAAAACGCTGATCCAAACGCCCTTGCTATTGAAGAAATGGGCGATGTTATAAAGACAAGTTCCTACAAGAATGTTCCGACCACCCTGCGAATCATTGCCGATGCGTTCGGAAAATCGCCCTACGGATGGAAAGATATCGACGTTGCTGGTATTCTGCTGACCTTGTTCAAAATGCAGGACATTCGATTTGAGTTGCGCGGTGAGAGCATTGCCTCCACCGATACAAATGTCATCACATATGTTTCCAAGCGTGACTACGCCGATAGCCTTATCATTAAAATGCGTGTAAAAATTCCCGACGAAATGCTTGCTCTTGCCAAAACGCTTGCCAAAGAGGTGTTCGGTCGCGCGGATATGCCTAACGATGAGGACGGTATAAAAGAGAAGATTATTAACTTCTGCAAAAATGAACTGACCGAGCGCAACGACAGCATCAAAGACCTATTGAACGAATATAACAAACAACGTTATCCCGGCAAGTCTGTATTGGAAAAAGGTAAAGGACTTTTAGAAGAAGTCGCTCGCGCCCGCGATGTGCAGACCTTCTACGAAACTCTTCGTGATAAAAAAGAGGCTTTATTGGATTATGCTGAGGACGTGCAGGATATTAAAAAGTTCTTCACGAACCAGCGCGACATTTTTGACAAAGCATTGAAAATGCTGGATATTTATGAAGGCAACCGTTCCTATGTGTTGGATGCCGACACTATTGCTACTGTGACAAGTATGGAGAAAATAACAAAGTTGACTTCTCCCTATGCGGAAATTCACAAACTGCCAGAGTTTATTCAAGAGTTCATCAGTCGATTTGGTAAGATTCTTCAAGATGAATGCGTCCCGATTCAAGCCGACATCGAAGCAGACCATGCCGTTGTTCGTGCTGAGGTTGCAAATCATCATTATGAAGAAAAATTCGGTGAGAAGGTACGCGTGGCTTTTGCGGGATTGCTTAACCGTTTGGGAAAGGCTAACAACATCTATGAAGCTATTGCAATGAAAACGGAAAGCGACCGTCTGAAACTGAGATTGATAAAAGAAATCAACGACGAGGAAGCACGGATTGCAGCAGAAAATGCCAAAAGTGGTGACGAACCGTTTATCCCACAGCCTAAAACAAAAACAATTAGCGTGAAATCACTTTTTCCTCGTGCAAAACAGGTTGCAAACCATGAGGACATTGAACAGTTACTGGGCGAACTGCGGGACAAGCTCGAAGCCCAACTTGAAGAAAATACTACGATACAAATCGTATAACGGGAGGTGCTTTCTTGAATAAAACAGCTATCAAGAATTACGCAGTTGCGGCACGGCGGGAGCTTATCGCCGCTGTATGCCAAAAAGCGTATCAATATGGGATTCAAGCGGATAAGGCTTTGCCTGTGCAAGAGGTGCAGGGCGGCTTTATCCTAAATGGCGTTACCTATTCAAAGAAAGAATCCGACCAACGCAAGCAACTTATAAGCACTATAAGCAGCGGCTCTACGAAATATGCGGACGGCTACAAGCAAGTGATGGAAGAAGTTGCATACACTTGGTTCAATCGCTTGATTGCTTTGCGCTATATGGAAGTCAAGGAGTATCTGCCCTCTGGCGTTCGTATTCTGTCCAGTATCAATGAAGAACGCTTGGAGCCAGACTGTATCCGTGAGGCTGGACGGCTTGATTACATAGACCAAAAGGTCGCCGCCGAATTTACGAGTGATGAGGCTCGATATCGTTATATTCTCATTGCCCAGTGCAACGCGTTGGCTGACATTATGCCACGAATGTTTGAAAAGATTTCAGACTATACTGAGCTACTCCTACCCGACAAACTCTACATCAAAGACGGTATTGTCTACAACCTTGTCCACGGTATTTCAGCCGAGGATTTCGGCGAACAGGTAGAGATTATCGGCTGGCTATATCAGTATTACATCTCGGAGAAAAAAGGCGAGGTGTTTGCCGCGCTCAAAAATAATGTCAAGATTACTAAAGAGAATATTCCCGCCGCCACGCAGCTTTTCACGCCTGACTGGATTGTGAAATATATGGTGGAGAACAGCTTAGGACGGCTCTGGCTGGATAAAGACAAGAATGAATCCGGCTTGACCAATGAATATATGAACGCAAGTTTCTATGGCTGGAAATACTACCTTGAAGATGCAGAGCAAACGCCAGAGGTCGCCGAGCGGCTGCGCGTTCTGCACGGCGAATCGACCATAACCCGCCCCGAAGAAATCAAATTCATTGACCCCTGCATGGGCAGTGGGCATATTTTGGTGTACGCTTTTGATATGCTGTATCAGATTTATAAAAACCAAGGCTACGCCGAACGCGATATTCCAAACTTAATTTTAGAAAAAAACATATTCGGACTGGATATTGACGAACGCGCCTGCCAACTCGCCTACTTTGCACTGATGATGAAAGCTCGCGGCTACAATCGCCGCTTTTTCCGGCAGGACAATGTGCCGCAGCCGCAGGTTTATTCTCCTATTGCTGATAACGATTTGTTGGAATACGGATCGCTGATAAAGATTGACACCCTTGAGCCCAAGCCGGCGCAATCAAGCGAGCAACTTTCTCTCGATGATATGCAAATAGCTGCAAAGCTGAACGACTGGCATTTCAAGCAGTTGATCATGCAAAGGTACGATGTAGTGGTCACTAACCCACCGTATATGGGTAATATGCCAGCCGAAATGACAGAGTATGTTATAAACAAATACCCTGATTCAAGATATGACATGTATTCAGTATTCATCGAAAAATGCATTGAACTAACCAAAAAGTCTGGCTTTGTTGCAATGATTACACAACATACTTGGATGTTCATTTCAAGTTTTGAACGTTTGAGGACGAAAATTGTACAGTACGATTGGATGAACTTGGCTCATCTTGGGACAAGAGCATTTGAAGAAATTGGTGGCGAAGTTGTGCAGACCGCAGCCTTTGTTATTAGAAAAGCTAAAATCGAAAGCTACAGGTCAATAGGTGTTAGACTTGTTGGCTATGATAATGCCGAAACTAAAGAGGCTGCATTTCTCAAAGGTAATGATATTCACATTTTTACGGCTGACAATTTCGGAAAGTTACCTGGAATACCGTTTGTATATTGGCTTTCGGATAACTACTACACACCTTTTGATTGCGCAAAGACTATCGATTGGTATGTTGAAAAGAAAGCAGGAATTGTAACTGGAAACGATCCATACTTTGTAAGGTTATGGTTCGAGCCGAAATATTCAGATATATCGTTTATAGGACTTTCAGACTATTCAAAATATCATATTATGCAAAAAGGCGGTGGGTTTAGGCGTTATTACGGAAATAATGAGTATACAATTCGGCTTTCTGATTTATATATACCTTCTAAAACGAACGTATCTGTCCGCCGTGGTGATGCAGATTATTACTTTAAGAAAGCTATTGGGTGGTCGCAAGTTGGCAATGCTCAAAAGTCATTTAGGGCTATTTCAAATTCAATTTGTGGAACAGCAACACCAACTATTTACCTTAAGAACGAAAAACTCTTTGGATATATTTTGGCGTTTTTAAATACAAAAGTAGCGTTTCAATATTTAGCTGCCTATAATCCTACAATCAACTTACTAACTACCGATATTTGCAACATACCACTGTTCGTTATTGAGGAAAAAATAGAGGATATTAGCGATCTTACGGCAAGTTGTATCGCCATCTCACGCACTGATTGGGATAGCTTTGAAACCTCATGGGATTTTAAGACTCACCCATTGATTACCGCTCGTGGAAATTACGAGGAAACACAGCCGCTTGAAGTCGCTGATGATATAGTTGAAGGTGTTGTTGTAACCGAATGGAGCAAAACCAGTCCGCCAATTTCCCAAGCTTTTGATGCTTGGGAGCGTGAAACCGACAGTCGTTTTATTACTCTCAAATCCAACGAAGAAGAACTTAACCGCATTTTCATCACCATCTACGGCTTGCAGGACGAACTCACACCTGAGGTCGAGGATAAAGATGTAAGCATCCGTCGTGCTGATCGTATCCGCGAAGTGAAAAGCTTGATTTCCTATGCAGTGGGTTGTATGTTTGGGCGTTACTCACTGGACGAGGATGGCTTGATTTATGCGGGTGGCAACTGGGATATTTCACGATACAAAGGCTACATTCCCGAAGATGACAACATCATTCCAATTACCGATGCAGATTATTTTAATGATGATATTGTGGTGAGGTTTGTGGAGTTCATCAAGACTGTTTACAGTGAGCAAACGCTGGGCGAAAATCTTGATTTTATCGCCGACACACTCTATCCGACAGGTGGCGGCACTTCGCGAGAGAAAATACGCCGCTATTTCCTAAACGATTTCTATAAAGACCACTTAAAAACATATCAGAAAAAGCCTATCTACTGGATGTTTGACAGCGGCAAAGAGAGCGGCTTCAAGGCACTTGTCTATCTCCACCGCTACGATAAATACACTGTGGCGCGCGTGCGGACAGATTATCTCCACCCACTCCAACGCAAATACGAAGCGGAAATCGGACGGCTGGATATGTTGTCTGGGTTACTTGAAACCAAGCCAAATGAAAAAGCAGCTTATCAAAAGCAGAAGGAAAGCATCCGCAAAAAGGCAGCCGAATGTGTCGCCTACGACCAAGCCATTGCCCATATTGCCAATCAAGCAATTGAACTTGACCTTGACGACGGCGTAACAGTCAACTATGCTAAGTTCCAAAACATCGAAGTCCCGCAGGGCGACGGTCGCGGAGTTTTGATAATGAACTTATTAAGCCAGATTTAAGGAGGTGAACGTTTTGCCCGGTGTTACAAAAAGAAAGTACGATGGTGAAACCATGCGTATAAATAAAAAGCTAAAAAGACCATTGTACATTGTGGCACAAATATTGCCGCCTAATTATAATGCAAAAGTTCTTCTCGACAACTTTAAGGAGTTTTACCCTTTTGAATGGGAAGAAATTGTAGAAAGATGCAATCATTATTTAGAGAAAGATAAATTTCTACAAGAGGTTGGAAAAAAGGAAAGATATAGACCTCCAACACCCGAAAAATTCTTTTATGAAAACTCTGTAGTAAAGAATATTATGAGCAAGAATTTTATTGAAAAACATAGTGCTGAATATGATGATGAAAAAAGAAATGAAATACTTAATGAGTTAAAGGCAAAGAGATCACGCAAGATTGAAAGCAAAAAGAATCAGATTCAAGAAGTTCAAGAATCAATGCAAAATGTTGAACCCTATTATGTAGATGTGCTTATATCGGCGTATCATCAGAAAGGCATAACCACTGAAGGTAAAATTGAAATTTTAACCGAGATGGGGAAATTCATCTGCGACAAATCCATTGAATTTTTTCATAAAATTAACGATGCGGAACGTAATAACCAAATTCGAAACATAGCGTTTGAGCATTTGCAAAAAAACGGTCACTATGTCAAACTCCGACAGAAATTCAAAGGCAAACAGAAATCCTATATGGTCGACACCTTTAATTTTGATATGACACCAAAGGATTTGGCGAAACGTCTTGAAATGGATAGTATCCAAAACAAAAAGAGATTCGGAGTGTTTGTTTCACACCGCTTTCTTGATGCGAAAATTGTTAGAGAAGTTGTAAAAATCCTAAATGCCCAAGGGCTTAGCTGTTATTGCGATTGGTTAAGTGACGATGATTTTCTTAAAAGAAGTCTTGTTAGTAGCTACACAGAAGAAGTTCTTAAAAAACGTTTAGAGCAATCAGATACTTTGTTGTTTTTGCGTACAGAAAATTCAATGAAAGACAATAAAATTGATTCCCCGTGGATACAGCTTGAGTTAGATCATTGTTCGGTATTGGGCAAAAAGATATATTGCCTTGACTTTATAAATGATGGAACATCGTTACCATTTACTTTTTTGGAATTTGATCTTGATAAAGGGTTAATAGATTGGAGCCGATAAATTATGAACTTAACCGAAGTCAAAAAGAGCTTAGATAGGATGTTCGCAGCACCGCCTAAACAGGGTGCAAAGCGTAACATTGTCTTTTGGTATGATGGGACAGGTGCGTTCGCCGAGGAAATTGACGGACTTGCTTTGGAAAACGCCGAAGTCATCAAGGTGGACGACAATAGCGAGTTCGCCGCCAAATTCTATATCGAGCGCACGAATACAACCGGGAACATATTGGTCTATTCAGCCACGCCACGCCCCGATAACAAGGATAATTGGCTCACCGACACTATCAAATACAGCCAAACCTTCTCCACTGATGAAGCGTCTTTGATTCTATTGAATTACAAGATGGACAATGCACTTCGTCCTGTTACTGAACGCTACAAAGCTTTTTTTCGCAACAACGACCGCTGCCGCAAGTTTGAAAGCTACGGGACAACGGTATTAAGCGAAACCAAGCTAAGTATTGATGTGTTGGAAACCAAGTTTGACATTGCTGTCCTTTCTGCTCTCTGCAAGCTGCCAGCACCAGACTTTGACGGTGTAATTCGAGAGCTTTTATTACAAGTTTCTGTCGGCGAAACTGCACTAATTAACAGCATTGATAAATTCGCCAACTTAGATAAGCTGTGGGTTCTGATTAAGAAAGCTTATGGCTATTACTTTGAAGAATGCGACTTTGAAAAGCTGATAATTCTCCTACTTGTTACACATCTTTCCCACAGCATAAGCACAAAGCTGCCTGCCGCTTGGGAAAATTTCAACGCTCACAACACCAATTGCTTTGTGTTCGTAGATAATTTTATGAAAAACGTGGCATTTGAAGCCGACTACAATGTAGTGGCTGCGTTTGCCGCGGACAAGCTACGCCTTGACGACCAATTAAACCATTGGAGTATCAACGACATTATCGACTGTGATACCTTTATGGCGTTTGACCATTATATTTTGTCACTGTTATATACTAAAATCGGTGCGAGCGATGCCGACTATGAGGCTTTGCGAAAACTCATTAATAACCGTCGCAATCGCCGCTTTTTTGAGGACTTTGAAACAGAATATA
This sequence comes from Clostridiales bacterium GWF2_38_85, assembly GCA_001797275.1. Lineage (GTDB taxonomy): Bacteria > Bacillota > Clostridia > Oscillospirales > CAG-382 > GWF2-38-85. The sequence goes on from MGOY01000018.1 coordinate 69,132, forward strand.
CTCTCTTGCTTTATGCCTGTGATTTCTTGGGGCTACTGAACAAGCACAAATTTTTTACCGCTGATGACCCCTCAAAAACATGGAAATTATACGAGCAGGAGTTATATAAATTTGACAGCTATTATCGTGCTTTTATCTGCACCTATGACAAATTGACAGCACAGGACGATTACCACGAGCTGCTTGAAATGATAGAGAACGCCTACACCAATCGCTATCTCGGCGAGCTGTCCGTCAAGTGGAGCGAATCGTTGGAAACGTTGAAAAATGACAACGGCGAGATTGACTGGCGTATTGCAGGGATTACTCCGCAAACGGATTTTTATAGCTTGAATGTGCGTCGCTTTGTGCGTGACAATGAGCGCATTGTAGTCATCATCTCGGATGCGTTGCGTTATGAATCGGCGGTGGAATTAACGCAAATTTTGAACACAGAGCAAAAGGGTTCAAGTGAGCTATCCTCCATGCTTGGCACGATACCGTCATACACAAAACTTGGCATGGCTGCTCTACTACCACACAAGCACATTGAAATCACTGACAACTCAGATATTTTAGCTGACGATATTTCCACACAGGGAACCGACAACCGCGATAAGATTCTCAAAAAGCATAAGGCAGAATCAGTCGCCATTACTTATGAGAAAATTGCCGCTATGAATAAACCTCAAATGGTAGACGCGTTTGGAGGTAAGAAGCTCATTTACATCTACCACAACGCCATCGACGCGCGAGGTGATAATGCTTCCACCGAGCGTGAAGTATTTGATGCAACCGAAAAGGCTTTTCGCGAGCTATCCTCTTTGGTTCAGAAGTTGAAAAACAATATCAGCGCAATCAACATTTTAATCACCGCTGATCACGGCTATATCTACAAGCGCATACCGCTCCAAGAAAGCGACAAAACGCCCAAGGAAACCGAGGGTAGTATTGAAGCAAAACGGCGGTTTATCCTGACAAAGCAAGAAAGCGTACAACCATACACACAAACCGTTTCTCTGGGCTATTTGGGCAATGCGGACATTAAGGCGATTGTGCCAAGAAGCGTAAACTGCTTTAAAGTGCAAGGTGCTGGGAGCAACTATGTCCATGGTGGTGCATCTTTGCAGGAGGTCGTTGTGCCTGTCATCAAGTTCAAGAGCGACAAGAATAGCACACGGTCTATGGAAGCTAAAAAGGTCGGGTTGTCACTTCAAAGTATCTCTCGTAAAATCACCAGTGTAATATTCTATCAGGAATTTTTCCAACGCGAAGCCGTAACAGAGAAATTGTTGCCTCTGCGGGTGAAAGCCTATTTTGAGAGCAGCACGGGCGAGCGAATTTCCAATGAAAACATCATCATCGCTGAAAGCACAAGCGCAGCGGCAGCAGAGAGAACCTACAAAGAGAAGTTCACCCTCCGCAATATTCCGTATGACAAAACAAAGCCCTACTATCTTGTTATCAAGGAAGATGATGAGGTTGTGGAACACGAGATAGAACGCATACCGTTTACCATTGACTTGGTTTTCGGCGGCGGGATTCAATTTTAGGAGGGATGGCAGTATGGAACGTGAATTAAACACCTTATTGAGCCAGCATTTTGCAGGTAAGGTTGTCCGTAAAGACTTGACAAAGAAAATCAAAGAGGGCGCGAACGTCCCTATCTACGTGCTGGAATACTTGTTGGGGCTTTATTGCGCCACCGATGACGAGAACAGTATCAACGAGGGTGTTACTCGGGTAAAAGCCATTTTAGCCGATAATTTTGTGCGCCCTGATGAAGCGGAGAAAATTAAGTCAAAAATCCGCGAGCTTGGCACGTTCACCGTTATTGATAAGATTGAAGCGCGTCTTGACCCTGACCACGATAATTACAAGTGCGTATTTTCAAATCTCAACATTAAAAACGTCATTATAAATGATGGTTATATAAAAAAGTATGAGAAATTGCTATCTGGCGGTATATGGTGCATTCTGCGGTTAAATTACAATCGACTTGAGGACAGATATGATGAAGGTGACGATGAAAGAAATCCTATTGGATTTATGGCATCTACACCAGCCCGCCCTAAATCTAACGGGAAGAAAGATAAAATCAGTCCTTTCGAAATAAACGAACTAACGCCTATACAAATGCCCAACATGGATATGCAGGAGCTATTCGACCAACGCGCTGAATTTTCCAAAAATGAATGGATTGATGTGCTTATTCGCAGTATTGGCATGGAGCCAACACAACTAAAAGACCGTGAAAAGTGGCATTTATTAGAGCGTATGGTTCCACTCGCAGAAAACAACTATAATCTATGCGAACTCGGACCACGCGGAACGGGCAAGTCGCATATCTATAAAGAAATTTCGCCGAACTCCATTCTTATTTCAGGCGGTCAAACTACCGTTGCTAACCTGTTCTATAACATGAGTAATCGCACCATCGGGCTTGTTGGTATGTGGGACTGTGTGGCGTTTGATGAAGTTGCAGGCATTACCTTTAAAGACAAAGACGGCATTCAAATCATGAAGGACTTTATGGCTTCTGGCTCTTTTGCACGTGGCAAGGAAGAAAAGAGCGCGAACGCCTCTATGGTCTTTGTCGGCAATATCAATCAGAGCATAGATGTGATACTTAAAACATCTCATCTGTTTGAGCCATTCCCCGAAGCAATGGCGTATGACAGCGCTTTCTTTGACCGTATGCACTTCTATCTCCCCGGTTGGGAAATCCCTAAAATGCGTCCTGAACTTTTAACGAATGAGTATGGATTTATCACAGACTACATAGCAGAGTTTTTCCGTGAAATGCGCAAACGCTCGTTTAGTGATGCTATCGACAAGTATTTTCGACTTGGGACGAACCTCAACCAGCGCGATGTAATTGCCGTTCGCAAGACGGTTTCGGGCTTATTGAAGCTTATCTATCCTAATGGTGACTTTGACAAAGAAGCCGTTGCCGAGGTGTTGGAATACGCCCTCGAAGGTCGCCGTCGTGTGAAAGAGCAGCTTAAAAAAATCGGCGGTATGGAGTTCTACGATGTCCATTTCTCCTATCTTGATAATGAAACCTTCGAGGAACACTTTGTTTCCGTGCCAGAGCAAGGAACAGGTAAGTTGATTCCCGAAGGGCAGATAAAAGCTGGTCATATCTATACAGTTGCTCGTGGCGATAGCGGTATGATAGGCGTGTTCAAGCTGGAAACCGAGATGGTATCCGGCAGCGGCAAATTTGAAGTTACTGGTATTGGCACAGGTCGCGAAGCAAGAGAGAGCTTGAAAACGGCTCAGAACTACTTCAAAGCCAACCGCAAACAAATCAGCGGCACTATCGCCATTGATGATAACGATTATCTCTGTCACGTTGCCGACTGTCAGGGTATCGGAATCACAAGCGAGCTGGCTCTATGCGGGTTTGTTGCTCTATGCAGTGCGGCCCTTCGAAAGCCTTTGCAGTCACAGATGTGCGTTCTCGGTAGCATGAGCATTGGTGGTACTATAAACAAGGTTGAGGAATTGGCGAACACCCTGCAAGTTTGCTTTGATGCTGGCGCAAAACGGATTCTGCTGCCAATGTCATCTGCGGTGGATATAGCGACTGTGCCGTCGGAACTATTCGCAAAGTTTCAAACGTCGTTTTACACCAGTCCAGAAGATGCGGTGTATAAGGCGTTGGCGATCGAGTAAAATCATTCTTAACAAGTAATCAACCGATCGGAGGTAGGATAATGGAAAACAATACACATGCAGTAGGACAGCTGCAAGGTTATCTTCTTCAAGTGAGACATATGCTTTTTGAGCTGATTTCACTTGATGATATAACAGTTAGTGTTGAGAGCTTGGATGATGTTGCCATTCAATCTGAGGATGGCTCTATTTGTGCGGAACAAATAAAGAGCGTAACTTCATCTAATAATCCTATTGCAGACAGGTCGGTTGTCTTTTGGAAAACGTTGTACAATTGGCATGACTATATTACAAACGGTAGTTTGAGCTTGGATAAAACAATTTTCAAAATGATTGTTGTTGCCAATAAGGAAATTGCGTCTGGTACGGTTGCTGAGTCATTTAGCAATTCAATAGATGAAGCTACAGCACGAGAAGTGTTTCAAGCAGCACGAAAAACCCTTTGGGGAGAAAAAGAAGAATTAAAAAGCGATGTCCCCGAATCTTACAGCAAATATTTAGAAAAATTGTTTGCGCCAGAAAATGCACCTGCTGTAATCAATATTATTAGAAAAATGTCTGTTGAAGTTCATGAAAACGATTATGATGATAAGCTACGTGCAAAATTCAATCGGATTCCAGCGCTAATATCAGAATTTTCAGATGCCCTGCTGATTTTCATGCTGGGATGGGTTAATGAAAAAGTCAATGAGCAAGGACAGCAAGGACAAGCCGCATTAATAAAAAGCAGTGAGTTTAACACTGCACTACAAGCACAAATGCGCATGTATAATCAGAGAGATGCAATACCTGCTCTTTCTCAGGCGATTGATGATAGTGCCGTAAGGATTGAAGTGAATCAACAAGATGTTTACATACAGCAGCTGGACTTAATTGAATCTGATTTTGATTCAAAATTGGAAGCTGCCAGCGAATATCTAAGGACGAGCGCGGAAAAAACTATGCGAGCAGAAAAGGGACTGTTTACGCCACAGAGTTTGAATGAATATACTGAGGCAATGAAGCAACTTTGGAATAACAAGCGTCGGCTCGTTGAGCTAGCCAACACTGATACCGATGTGACCAAAGGTAAACGACTGTACCTTAGTCTTAGAGAATCTGCAATCAATCAAAAACTTCAAGGAAATGAAGTCCCCATTTTTTTTGGCACAGGGACACTCCAGACATTGGCGAATGCGCCAAAGAATGATCCATCCATTGGATGGCACTCGCAATATAAAGAATTACTGAAAACTGGTGGTGGGCAAAATGAATGATATTAGCCGCGAAGTATATCTCGTGCAAAATCCCGCTATCGGAGCGGCTGTCATATGGCGTTTTGTTTGTGGTTATTATGAATGCGATAATCGCAACATTTCAGTACCTTTCCCACTGTTGTTTCTTGTTTTACCAATAATATTTCGCGAAGATTTGCGCGAGGTGATTAAAAGCACACAAAAAGCTAAGGGATTGCAAAAAGTAGCGGAAAAGCTATTTATCACAAAAAAGGCAGATTTATTTTGTGGTATTCAATCTACTGCTGAGCAATACAAAGAAACAACGCTGTCTTCAATACATATTGCCAGTAACGCAAATTTAATTGCAATTGATACAAAAACAGCGTTAGTATCACCACTACAAACAAAAGCATCCAAGATGCCAAAGACTTCAGATGAACTACTAATGCAATCCGAAAAGTTGGGAATGTGGTGTTCGACGATGACGTTGTACGAAATCAGCACATTATTGAAAGTGAGGTTCTAGTATGAAATTCTCTATAATCTCCGTGATTCTTTGGTCACGTAACAGGAAAAATGGATATAGGAAAGTAGACTTTGAGCAAAATGGAGTCAACATAATTACTGGAGCTTCGCGTACAGGAAAGTCTGCTATTATCCCTATTATTGACTATTGTCTTGGTGCTAGCGAATGCACTATTCCGGTTGGTGTTATTAGAGATGCCTGTGACTGGTTCGGTGTTCTTTTCAATTTGGAAAATGAGCAATTACTTTTGTGCCGGAGAGAACCCGGATCGCAGGCACATACGGGTGATATGTTTTTTACAAGAGGAAAAAACGTTGAAATACCCGATGAACCAATAAAAAATACGACCGTTGAACAAGTCAAGAATGCTTTGAATGAAATATTTTCGATGTCTTTCATTGAACTCGATCCGACATCAAACGATAACTTCTCGTCTCGTCCTTCTTACCGTGACTTGATGGCTTTTAGTTTTCAGCCTCAAAATGTCATTGCAAATAACAGAGTTCTCTTTTACAATATTGAAAAAATGGAGCATAAAAAGAAGCTTATTAACATATTTCCATATGTTTTGGGTGCAATTACCGCAGAAACACTAGCTGCGAACCAAGAACGTGAACGACTTACGAAAGAACGCGATAGGTTAGCGAGAGAATTGGATAATATCAAATTTGTTTCTAACGGTTGGAAACAAGAGGTTCTCACTTGGCTTTCCCAAGCAAGAGAATTGGGACTTACTTCTTTTCGAGCAGATTCTGACACAGACTTTAATTTGCAAGTTGATGAGCTAAAACGAATTGCCGATAAGAGTGAAAACGATTCCGCTGTTGTTTCTTCGAATATTAGAGATATGTCTGAGGAACTCAAAATGCTCAGAGCCAGCGAACAAGAACTGTCAATCGAACTGTCAATCGTCCAACAACGATATGATGCGATGGAAAAATTGAGTGATTCTAAAAAACGCTATGACGAATCTTTACGCACTCAAATAAATAGGCTTGATATTTCTGGCTGGCTTCGCTCACTGTCTGATAGTTCAACATGTCCGATATGTGGCGATTTTCACGATACACCTGTTGCCGAGTTAGATATGTTGTGTACTGCAATGGCTGAAATCGAAAAACAAACCGACTCTGTGCAGGCCATTTCGATGTCATTCGACCGAGAGTTTAATATTGTGAAAAGCGAAATTGATTTGCTTTCTGAAAAATTGACCGCTATTCGCAAACGAATAGCGATTGAAAGCTCACGGTCACAAGAGGATGCCAGCAAAAAATACACATTAGCGAGCGTTTCCCGCTTTCTTGGAAGAATGGAATTTGCAATAAAGACATATGAACGTATGGGTACCGATAGTGAATTAGTACAAAGACTTTCTGCGTTAAATGATAAGATTGGCGAGTTGAATAATATTGCAAGTGATAGTTCTCGAAAAGCTAAAGAGAAAGCTGCATTATCGTTTATTCAGCAAGAAGCTAATACACTAATCAAAATGTTGGACGTAGAAAGCCCCGATGACCCTATAGAATTTATTGTTTCAGACCTTACAATCCGAATAAAAACCGCCTTAGGTCGTGATAACTACCTCTGGGAAATTGGAAGTGCTTCAAACTGGTTGGCATATCATCTTGCAATTAGTTTAGCCTTTCAAAAATATTTTCAAGAGCGTGGAGGCGTAAATATCCCCAATATAATGATTTATGATCAACCAAGCCAAGTGTATTTCCCGCAACAAAGACTGCCGGAAAACGCATCTACAAACGATGATGCTAAATTGTTAGCGGATGAAGATAAGGCAGCAGTCAAAAAAATATTTGAAACACTATCAAACTATATTCAAAACTCAAAAAATCCGTTTCAAATCATAGTAATGGAACATGCGGACGAAGATATATGGGGCAAATTAGCCAATACGCATCTCGTTGCACGTTGGAGAGATAATGAAAAATTGATACCACTAAGCTGGTTACAATGAGATGAAAACAGATTAAGCTGATCTGGTATATATTTATAGAATAGGAGTGAGGCAAAATGGGCGAATTACACGGTATTATCGTATTTGGAGCAAACGGAAGCGGAAAGACAACGCTTGGGCGTGAACTGGCGCGAATACTAAAATTTAAACATATGGATATTGAAGATTATTATTTTGAAAAATCCGAAATTCCATATACCGTTGAACGCTCGCGCGATGAATGCTTGAATTTAATGCTTGCCGATATAGAGAAATATCGCTCATTTGTTATCACTGCCGTCACTGGAGATTTTGGTGACAAGATTATACCTTTATACGAGCTCGCTGTGTTCCTTTCTGCACCGAAAGAAACCCGTATAGAGCGTATAAAGCAACGCGAATATGAAAAATACGGAGAGCGCATCCGCGAGGGCGGAGATATGTATGCGCAACATTTGGATTTCGTTAATTTTGCAGTTACGCGTGACTTATCAAGAATTGAAAAATGGGCAGATACTCTAAAGTGTCCTGTGATTCAGATTGATGGAACAGTAGATTATAACAAAACGGCAATTGAAATAGCGATGCGGTATTCCATAAAACCGCAATCATGGATAAACTGTGATGAAACAATACGACAATACATCATAGGGCTTGTTGATTTATTTAAAACAAAATTAGGTAACCACCTTATCGGTGTTTATCTGCATGGCTCTTTGGCAATGGGTAGCTACTTTTCGCCAAAAAGTGATATGGATATTCTGGTTGTTGTGGATAATACCCTTGATGCAAACCTCGCTGAAGAAATCAATTTCGCTATTGCACAGTATTCGAAGAAACGCCCGACGGTTGGCGATATCGAATGTAGTGTTATCACGCTTGAAACAGCGTATAACGTGCCAAATGAAATGCCGTATGAACTTCATTATAGCGAAGCATGGCATGACAGAATTATCAATAATCAAGTTACATACGGCGTCATGCAGATAGACGCTGACCTTTCGGCGCATCTTATGACAGTCAAAAAACGTGGCGTTTGTCTGCACGGAAAGAGTATTGATGAAGTTTTTGGTGATGTTAAATGGTCAAATTTTATGGCTTCGGTTCTGGAAGATTTTGATTGGCTTGTTGAGAATGAAAATATTTGCGAATCACCTTATTATTGTATTTTGAACATTTGCCGTGTGTTGCAAGCGTTAACAGAAAACAACCAAAAAAGTCTTAGTAAATATGAAGGTGCAATATGGGGAATCAGACACTTGCCTGATAGATACACACTATTAATTCAAAAAGCATTGAAAGTTTATAGTTCAGATATGCAGATTGATGAAAGTAACCGCAAAATAGGAGGTGTCGATTGGGATAAAACCGATCTACTTGCTTTCCGTGATTATGCGAGAAAAGAGAAAGATAAATTCATGGAGGTGAAGTAAATGCTTGACTGTCATATCCATATTGAACGAGGCGAATATACGCTTAATTGGATTAATGAATTTGTAAAGACTGCGGTTCAAAGAGGGATTGATGAAATCTGGCTGCTTGAACATTGCTACCGCTTTCGTGAATTTGTTCCAATGTATGATAATGTATGCGCATACAGCGACTACATAGACAAGTGGTTTCATTGCAAAGCTGGTGTTCTTGGGCTTGATGATTATCTGCGGCTTGCTGATTTTGTGCGTAATCAGGAATGGCCAATCAAAATCAAATTCGGTCTTGAAGTATGTTATTTTAAACAGTTTGAGGACTTGGTTTACATAGAAACTAAAGATAAAAACTTGGATTTTCTTGTCGGTAGTGTGCATTTCATAGATGATTTTGCCTACGACCACAAACCTGAGCATTGGGGTGGAATTGATATTGATAATGCTTACCGTCGCTATTTTGAAACAAGCGTTGACCTTGCCACAAGTGGCATTTACAATGGAATCGCTCACCCGGATTGTATAAAACTATTCGGACACAAGCCATCCTTCCAACTTGATGATTATTATGACCGGCTTGCCGCTAAAATCGCCAAAAGCGGAATGTATGCAGAACAAAGTAGCGGTTCCTATCGCCGCTGCCCAGACACATCCGAGCTTGGCATGAACGCTGGTTTGATTAAAGCCTTAAATAAGCATGATGCAAAAATCAAGACCGCTTCCGATGCGCATAGTCCAGAGGATGTGGGATTGCAGATTAAAGAGTTGGAGGCAACATTATGAACAAACCACAAATGATACTATTTGATTATGGACAAACGCTTATTTCCGAGGAACAGTTTGACGGTATAGCGGGAACACAAGCAGTTTTAAATAAATGCGTTACGAATCCCAATAATATATCCGCCGAGGATATTCAAGCATTAGCATATGAAATGAATAAAGAAATCGGCAGATATAATCCCGAAACTAATCATTTGTACTTGATGGAAGTCCATAACCATGCATTCCAAAATTACTTATACGATTATTATGGTTTAACAAGAATTGTTTCCCATTTAGAATTGGAAACAACATTTTGGGATTCTGCGTCGCCGGGCAAACCAACCATACATATCGAAGAACTTTTATTATATCTAAGAAATGAAAATATACGTTCGGCTGTAATTAGTAATATTTCATTCAGCGGTCAAGCTCTTGAAAATAGAATAAATGCTCTGCTTCCGCAGAATGACTTTGAATTTATTTTAGCAACAAGTGAGTATGTGTTCAGAAAACCGCACAAGCGCATTTTTGAGCTTGCTTCAAGAAAAGCTCGTCTTGAACCAAATGAAATATGGTATTGTGGAGATAACGGTATTTGCGATGTTGATGGAGCAAAAGCGGCAGGTCTTTTCCCTGTTTGGTATAAAGGAGCATATGAAGGCCATAATTTCACTCCGCAAAATGAATGTTTAATTGTTTCTGATTGGCGAGAAATGATTGAGATGCTGGCAGGTGCGAAATGAATCTACGGAAATATCACCCTGATGATTGCGAAGAAGTTTATGAATTGTTTTATGGCACTATTCATTCTATAAATTCCGCAGATTATACTGAAATTCAACTTGATGCATGGGCTCCAAAAGAAATGGATTTGCATTTATGGAATCAAAGGTTATTGAGAAACGATTATGCAATTGTAGCCGAGCAGAACGGTGTTATCATTGGCATTGGAACTGCGGATGATATAGGATATTTTGACCTTTTATATGTCCACAAGGATTATCAGAAAAATGGTGTTGCGACTTTGATTGCAGATAACATTGAAAAGTATTTTATTGAAAATCGCATACATACCATTACAACCGATGCTTCTATCACAGCAAAACCGTTCTTTGAAAAACGAGGCTATGTTGTTAGAGCAGAACAGAATGTCGAGTGCAGAGAACAGTATTTAATAAACTACAAAATGATGAAATCCATTAAGGAGAGTGCGGAATGAATTATCCAAAATTATTGCGAAAAGGCGATACCATTGGTATTTGCGCTCCGTCAAGCGGAGCGTCTGGAGAAGTATTGTCCGTGCGTTTAGATAACGCAATCCGAAATATTAAAGCATTGGGTTATGAGGTTATTGAAACGGATTCGGTTCGTTGCGACGATAAGTGTGTCAGCACAAGTAGTGAAATCCGCGCGACTGAATTTATGAGTCTATACGAAAATCCGAATATAGCGGCTATTTTACCGCCGTGGGGCGGCGAATTTCTTATGGATATGCTTCCGTACTTAGATTTTGACAGGTTGGCTTCTTTACCTGCGAAGTGGGTATGCGGATATTCGGATATAACAACCCTATCATTTGCGATGACCCTAAACAGCGATATTGCTACTATACACGGCTCCAATTTATTGAACATGGGATATGCCCGTATTCACGAAACCGATATGAGGGCATTTGATGTCATGTCCAACTATTCGACCGAGCAGAAAAGCTGGGACACATGGGGTGGATTTATGAGTTGGGACGATTTTACGGGAGAGGTATATAACCTTGACAGACCTTCTTTGTGGAAATCGTTACAGGGAGATGCTTGCGTTTCATTTGATGGAATGATGATAGGCGGTTGTATGGATACCCTGTGCAAACTGCTCGGAACTCGTTTTGCTCCGGTCGAATCGTTCTTAAACAAATATAAGCTGCATGGTTTTATATGGACGATTGAAAGTTGTGAAATGACCGCACCGGATATATACCGTACATTCTGGCAAATACGGGAGAGCGGGTGGTTCAAGTATTGCAACGGAATAATAATAGGTCGTCCTGATGGATATAAAGATAAACGCAATTTTACATTGCTCGACGCATTGAAACAGGGACTCGGTGATTTGGGCATACCTGTTATCTATAATGCGGATATAGGACACATTCCCCCCCAAATTCAAATTGTAAATGGATCGATTGGCAGAGTTGAGTTTGCTGATGGAAAAGTGGTTATAACGCAGGAGGGTGTGAAATGAACAAGAAACAACTTGCACAATCTATATATGAAACGGCGCACCTTACAGGAACTTTTACATTACGCTCCGGGCAGATTTCACATGAATATTTTGACAAGTATTTATTTGAATCAAAACCACTTTTATTAAGTGAAATCGCAAGTGTAATGAAAAACAACATTCCCGTTAATACAGAAATATTGGCAGGATTAGAAATGGGCGGAATCCCGGTTGCAACTGCTTTATCATTGCAAACAGGAATAATAGCAGCGTTTGTAAGAAAGCAAGCCAAAGAGTATGGAACTTGTAAGCTGGCAGAAGGAGCAGAAGTTTCAGAAAAGCGTGTTTGTATTGTAGAGGATGTAGTAACTACCGGTGGTGCAATTATTGATGGTGTTATTGAGCTACGCAAGCTGGGTGCGATTATAGATACCGTAATATGTGTGATAGAGCGGAATCCGAAAGCAACGGACATTTTAGCAGAACATGGGTTGAAATTGATTCCGGCGTTCACGATGGATGAAATATTGGAAGCGGTGAAGTAATTTGAGCATTGATATTATCCCCGAAACCGATGAGGAACGTCGCACCCGAATATACCCTGTCATATTGAGCGAATACAATCCTGCGTGGCTGGAGTGGTTTGCGGAAGAAAAAATAATCCTCGAAGGGCTTATTAGCAAAGACAACATCGTAAAAATCAGTCATTTCGGAAGTACGTCTGTTCCCGGACTTTTGGCAAAACCTACTGTGGATATTCTCATTGAAACAAGTGAGGATACTGACATAAATAAGTTGATTGCCGATTTATCATCGCCAGATTATATTTATTTGCATCAAGAATCAGCTCCAACCATTTCAACTCCGTCTATGCATCTAATGTTCTTAAAAGGTTATCTTTCTGACGGCTTTGCCGAAAAAGTCTATCATATTCATGTTGTCCGCTCCGGCGATTGGGACGAAAGACTTCGTTTCAGAGATTATTTGTTAACCCACTCTGAAACCGCCGCAGAATATGCCGAATTAAAACGTAGATTGTTGAGCGATTATAAACATGATCGTGATGGCTACACTGCCGCAAAAGGCGAATTTATAAAGAGAATAACAGAAAAAGCAAGTGAGGAAACCCTGCAAGAATAAGGTTGATTGGTAAAGATACGGTTGGTAGTTAGATATTAAAAATCAATTGTGGACAGTACCAATGCTGTTTTAGAGAGGATAGGACTTGAAGAATGATTTCCATTTATGATTGGTTTGGCTACGAATTGCCTATAAAAGAACGTTATAAGCTAATAAAAGAAGCTGGATTTGATGGTGTTTTGTTATGGTGGAGCGAATACTTAGGGCGAAATGATTATCGTAGCGGTCCGCAAATTATTCGGGAAGCGGGTCTTGTTATAGAAAATATTCATACGCCGTTCCAAGTCCAAGACAACATTTGGCTTGATAATCTGGATGGTGAGGATTCAATCAATTGCTATTTGCAATGTGTCAAGGACTGTGCCGAGTTTGAAATTCCGACCATGGTGGTTCATCTACCAGACGATGACAAGTCATATAACGCATTGGGATTGGATAGAATCAAGAGACTTGCTGAAAAGGCTGAACAGCTTGGTGTCAATGTGGCACTGGAGAATTTAAAAAATTTCAACAATTTGTCATATGTGTTGGAGCAAGTGGATTCTCATCGAATAGGATTCTGTTACGATTGCTGCCATCACTATCACTTTTATCCGACCTATGATTTGTTATCTATGTATAGTAAACGATTGATGGCAATACATTTGCATGATTATAATGAAAACGCAATACACAGATTACCATTTGACGGTACGATAGATTGGTCAGTAGCAATGCAAAAAATTCATGAAACTGGTTATTCTGGTCCGACTGCAATAGAAGCTATGAATTGGAGTTATAAGGATTTATCGACAGAAGAATTTTTGCAAGAAGCGTTTGAACGAGCAATACGATTGGAGAAACTAAGATGCCAAAACTCGAACTAACAAATATGGTAATGATACAGGACAAGCAAACAGGCAAAGTGATTGTGCAAGACAGAATAATAAGTTGGAAAGGTCTTTCTTTCCCCGGTGGTCATGTTGAAGAAAACGAAAGCTTTGTAGACAGCGCAATTCGTGAGGTTAAAGAAGAAACTGGGCTTGATGTTTGGAATTTAAAATCATGCGGCGTAATCCACTGGCTGAACAATAAAACCCTCGACCGATACATTGTGTTTCTCTATAAAACATCAGATTTTTCTGGTGAATTAATTACCGACTGTGACGAGGGAAAACACTTTTGGATGACTATCGAAGATCTCACAAACACACCATCAAAGAATGACACTACGAAATATTTACCAATGTTTTTGGATGGTAAATATAGTGAAGCTTTTGGCTCATGGAACAATGATGAGCTTTGGGAAATTGTTTATAAATAAAGTGAGGTGACACCATGCCAAAACTACTCATAATAGACGGACACAATCTGCTGTTTCAGATGTTTTTTGGTATGCCGTCAAGGATTATAAACAAAGACGGCAAAGCCATTCAAGGCACACTTGGGTTTGTGGGTGCATTGCTGAAAATTATTCGCATGACAAATCCTACGCATACAGTTGTTTTATTCGATAGTGAGCAGGAAAATCCCCGTGCGGAAATTGACGCTGATTATAAAGCCAATCGCACAGATTACAGCACTGTTTCTGAGGACGAAAGCCCCTTTTCACAGCTCGATGATGTTTATAAAGCCCTTGATTTTCTCAGCATAAAACATACAGAAGTTACCGAACACGAAACTGATGATGTGATTGCGAGTTATGCAATAAAATATGGCGATGAAGTGGAAATTGTTATTTCATCTTTTGATAGTGATTTCTTTCAGCTTATATGCGACAATGTATCTATTATTCGCTACCGTGGCGATAAAACTATAATTTGCGATAGTGCCTACATAATAGAAAAACTCGGTATAATTCCACAGCAATACGCAGATTTCAAGTCGCTCACTGGCGATACTTCCGACAACATCAAAGGTGCAGAAAAAATCGGTCCCAAAACAGCTGCGGCACTCATCAATAAATTTGGGAACTTGTCTGAAATAATAACTCGTGCAAAAGAAATTGAAAAACCATCTATTAGAGAATCAATTATCAAAAACACTGAGTGGCTAAAAAATAATTACAAGTTGATAAAACTTGATGATAAAGCAGGTTTACCGTTTGGGCTTGATGAGCTTAGATATAATTATAACGGCATAACAACTAATGAGGTCTTAATGGGGATTAATTTGAGATAAGGAGTGTTGCTTTATGAACACAGAAAAATTTACAGGTAAAGCTGAATCTTATGCAAAAGCACGACCGGGGTATCCCGATGCGGCGATGGATTACATTAAAACTCTTGTGCCGCCAAATGCGGTTTTTGCTGATATAGGCGCAGGTACTGGCAAATTTACTGAACTGCTTGCTAAGAGCGGTTACACCGTATTTGCGGTTGAGCCAAACGCTGATATGCAGGAGCAACTTTCCATTACCTTGGCACCTTACCAGAACGCCAAGATTATTACGGGCTCGGCAGAAGCCACAACACTACCCGACCACAGCATAGATGTTGTTACATGTGCGCAAGCACTTGGCTGGTTTGACTTAAAGGCTTTTCGGACGGAGTGTCGCAGGATTGGTAAATCAGATGTTCTCGTAATTTCTCTGTATAATGTTACACCGGGTGATAACCATACACCCGGTAGCCATCGGCTATCAAGCAAACAGGCTGCTGAATTGTTTTTCAAAAATCCAGTTGTACGGGAATTTCCAAATCCAATATTATATACACGCGAAAGATGGCTTCAGCAAAATGCGTCGATTTCAGATAATCCTCAACCGTCTGACTCTGAATATGAAGCTCATATCGCCGAAATGAATGCTGTATTTGATAGCAATAATGTAGATGGGTTATTGCGCATCAACTTAGTGACAACAGTATATAGCGAGATGATAATTCCAGAAGCACTATCCATTATGGACGAACGGTTTGGTCATGACACCTTGATTTCTATTGCGACCATAGATGGTAATCGCCCTGCCGTCCGAACCGTGAATAGTTATTATGAAGAAGGTTCTTTTTACACCGTTACATATGCGTTATCAAACAAGATGAAGCAAATACAGAGCAACCCAGAGGTTGCAATCTGCGGAGAGTGGTTCACAGCTCATGGTATTGGGGAAAACATCGGTTATGTACGCGACGAGAAGAACACGGAAATCATGTCAAAATTGCGGACTGTATTTGCGGAGTGGTATGATAATGGTCATACCGATGAAAGCGACCCCAACACTTGCATTCTTTGCGTTCGCTTGACAGACGGTGTGATTTTTAGTAATGGCACAAGATATGATATTGATTTTACAAAAAATGCGAGGTGAAGTCGGATGAATCATAAAGGTACAGTTAAACTTGAAACTGAGCGACTTATATTACGGCGTTTTGAATTAACAGATGCAGAAGTTATGTTCAAAAATTGGGCGAGCGATGCAGAGGTTACAAAATATTTGACATGGCCGCCGCATTCGGATATATCTGTTTCTAAAGCGGTTATTGACAGTTGGATGAAATTATATGAAAATTTGAATCATTACAGTTGGGCTATCGTTTTAAAGGAAATTGGTGAGCCTATCGGAAGCATAGCCGCAGTTGAACAGCGCGATGATATAAAGATGGTTCATATTGGATATTGCATCGGACAAAAGTGGTGGCGTCGCGGTTATACATCCGAAGCACTGGCAGAATTGATTCGTTTTTTCTTTGAAGATGTAGGTGTTAATCGAATTGAATCAAGGCACGACCCACGCAATCCTAATTCGGGTAAAGTGATGTTGAAATGCGGTTTAAAATACGAGGGAACAATGCGGCAGGATGATATAAATAATCAGGGTTTTTGCGACAGTGTTCGATATGCTATTCTTGCAGACGATTATTTTATGAACATCAAAAATAACACTCTCGAACTGCCAATATCAAATATCATCACATTAAAAACAAATACCGACTTAATGTTTTACAACCTGAAAATCGCAATGGATACGGTTGATTGGAATGCCAATATCTGCGACGCACCTGCGTGGCGATATATCTACCACACTCTGCATTCGGCAGACAAATGGTTCATTAACCCCAGTACACGACTTGTTGAGCCCGAACCGCCCTTCCACACACCTAAACTTGATTGGCCGGATACACCATCTGACATCATCTTGAGCCGTGAAACGTTATATGCTTACTATGAACAGGTGCGGCAAAAAGTGCTGGGCTATCTGAATAATCTAACCGATGCACAGCTTAGTGAGTGTCCGGAAGGCTGTACAAGTTCACGCATTGGGTTAGCACTTAGCCAATTCCGACACATGTATGCCCACATCGGCATTTTGAACGGAGTTACCATAGCAAGCACCAAGCGCTATCCGCGCGTTGTTAATGAGAGTACTTGGCGTTCTGGGAATTTACCTGATTTGTTTGATGAGTAGAGTTGGAGGAAGAGATATGAAAGTTATCGGTGTGTGCATTCTTACACAGGATGTAATCAAGCTCACAGAGTTTTATAAGGCCGTTTTAAAGACGGATTCAATTGGCGATGCTACTCACATGGAAATGAACACAGATGGTGCAGCGATTGCCATTTACAACCCCGGCAATGTGCCACGAGCTGAAATCTGCAATATACAGTTGGGTCTTGAGGTTGATGACGTTGATTCTGAGTTTGAACGTCTTTCGTCGTTGGGCATGACAGTCACTCAGCAACCTGAAACTTATCCGTGGGGTAGGCGCGCAATGCAAATTCGAGACCCAGATGGGAATTACATAAATTTATCATGTCCAGCAAAGGAGAGCGCAAAATGAATAGTGGTATTAAAAAACTGATTGGTGCCAATATGGACATTGATTTTAGTAATATTAATTTTGGAAATTCACAATGCCCATGGAATATTGAAGATAAAACGAATGAGCATAAATGCGCATTAAAGAACATATCCATTTGCAAATATTTTTGTGGGATACAATATTTAGATAGCGTGATGTGCAGTTACCCACACGAAAATCTATCCGTCTTGCAACAAGACGAAATCGACAGACAAATGAAATAGCAAGGAGAGCACGAAATGAAAACAAAATTGACACACGTTCGCGCTAATGTCCAAGATTTAGATAAAGCAGTAGAATGGTATGAAACCGTACTTGGGTTCGAGTGCGGGGGCAAGGATATAAATGAACGTTGGCAGTATGCCGATTTTCTTAATGATGGCGGTGCGGTATTTGCGATTGCGGTTGATGAGAAGCCTAGTCTTGGACGATATAATTTTGATGTGGATGATGTCAATGCGCTGTGGGACAAGCTGAAAGGCAAAATGGAAATTGTTCAAGCGATTGAAACCATGCCCTACGGCACACGAAAATTCACGATAAAAGACTTAGATGGCAACGAATTGGGATTTGTCCAGCAGGATTTTAAGGAGATGTAACTATGATCACATTTGACCGCGCTCGTTCTTTCATCTACCGTAATGCCCGCCCGCTTGACCTCGCCCGCTTTCAATATCATTTTGAAAACGGAAGTAAAGAAGCGGTATTGACTGCTCTTGCTGCTTATCAGAACGAAGACGGTGGTTTCGGACATGCTTTAGAGCCAGATTCGTGGAATCCATATTCTGCGCCGATACAAACATGGACGGCAACAGAGATATTGCGGGAAATTGATTTTACAGATGCAAATCATACAATTATTCAGAACACATTGCGTTATCTTGCCAGCGGGCAGGACTTTAACGGTAAATTATGGTACAACGAGGTTGTCAGCAGTAACGATTACCCTCACGCGCCGTGGTGGCATGCTGAAGTTGATAGCGCCGACAGCTACAACCCCACCGCTTGCCTTGCGGGATTTATCATTCGTTTTGCAGATAAGAATAGTGATTTGTACAAGCTCGGTTGCCGGATTGCAAAGGAAGCATATGATGCTGACGACAAGCAAGGATTGAGCGACGATATGCATGCGGTACTTCTCTATATACGACTTATGCAGTACTGCGAAAAAGCAAGCGTGTCGGAAGTTATTGACCTTTCGTTATTGAAAGAACGCCTACGGGAGCAAATCAAGCACAGTATCACGCAGAACACCGCCGAATGGGAAACAGGCTATATTTGCAAACCGTCACAGTTCTTTAATTCTCGTGACAGCATCTTTTATGCTGATAACAAAGATATTGCCGAATATGAATGTGATTTCATATTCAAAACCCAGCTTGATGATGGGTCTTGGAATATTCCGTGGGGATGGTCTGACTATCCCGAAGAATGGGTTATTGCTAAGAATTGGTGGAAAGGTAATGGAGCATTGCTGAATCTGCTGTATTTAAAGGGGCTTGAAAAGTTATGATTAACAATTTTATGCCTCAACAGAAGATAAAAAGCCATATTATTGACGCTCTTACTGGGGATGCGCAAAAAAACGCATTGGAGTTTTTTGAATATTTAACAGCGAATGAAATGCTGTTTGAAAAAGGTAAAGGTTACTGGGAAGATAAGCATTATTGGATGATAAAATATAAAGACAAATATGTATGCTTTATATTAATTAATGGCTCTGAAGATAAAATTGGAGATAAGACTGAACCTGATGGTTGGATTATTTGGTCTGATGATAGCGATTCTGATTGGTTCGCGGATTTTCCGTTGGACAATCACTTAAAAAAAATTGCTTGGGAAAACGTTGATGTCTGCGCAAATTGTGGCAGTTGTAGTGGTGGCAAGAATAAAACGATATTCGGCAAGAAATTTGACAATGTTTGCCGCACTACTTTTAGATTTAATAATCCAAGCTCCCCTGCGATGGAATGTTTGCAGAAAATGGTCGAGATAAGAAAACACGATATTTTCGCAACTGCGGTCGAGCGTACCGACTGAAAGATTGTTATACTACTCACGGAGGTTCGAGATGGAATTGTCAGAAAGAGTCGCCGCTGTACAGCGAATGCAAGACTATATAGTGGCTCATATGGATGAGGAAATAGTCCTTGATAAACTCAGCGGAGTAGCTGGATACAGCAAGTACCACGCGTTGCGGATTTTCAAGGAGCAGACCCACAGAACGCCATTTGAATATCATCGTGCCTTGCGCTTAACCAAAGCCGCCGAAGTCTTGCGGGATTCTGACAGCAAGGTGGTGGATGTGGCAATGGAAGCTGTTTTTGATTCTCATGATGGCTTTACGCGGGCGTTTTCGCGGCAGTTTGGCATCACGCCACAAAAATATCATACTGAAACGCCACCTGTACGCTATTTTACCCATCATCCAATCTCGGCTTACTACGCTCTGAAAGAAGGTACCAAGCCAATGCCTAAAGAACCTATCAAACGAACAATGACAGTAACAGTGGTGGAACGCCCTGCTCGCAAGCTGATTTTAGTGCGTTCCGTGAACGCAACCGAATATTTCTCTTTTTGCGAAGAACTGGGCTGCGATTGGGAAGGAATATTTAACAGCATTCCTGAAAAATTTGACACTTCTGCGTTGCTTACACTACCGCAAAATCTAATCAAACCCGGAACGGGAAATATCGCTTCGGGCGTGGAAGTTCCAATTGATTACAGCAAGCCAATTCCAGCGGGATGTGATGTGATTGAATTGCCACTCTGCACCATGCTATATTTTCAAGGTGCGCCCTATGAAGACGAGAATGACTTTGGTGAAGCCATAGGTCTTTTGTGGGAGTTAATGGACGCATATAATCCAAAACCATACGGGTTTGAATATGCCCCGGAGCTTGCTCCATACTTCAATTTCGGGGGCGGCGGTGTGGAAACAGGTGCAAAAATGGCTATGCCGGCAAAGAAAAGACTCTAACACCCTCAAAACTCTATCAAAAAAGTCGGATGCTGCGGCTTAAACCCTGCTAAAATACCTTTGAAAGGAGGCGGCACACGTGAATTTATTAGCTCAATTGAACGCGGCAATGCAATACGTTGAAGCACACATTGACGATGACATGGCACTTGGTGATGTTTCTTCGGTTACAACCTATTCACCCTACCACTTCGGCAGATTGTTCTACTATATCGCAGAAATGCCGTTATCGGAGTATATCCGCAAACGCAAACTATCTCTCGCTGCGTCAGAGTTGCAAAGTATCGATGTGAAAGTCATTGATTTAGCGGTAAAATATGGTTACGACAGTGCTGACAGCTTCACACGGGCGTTTGTCAAACAACATAGCGTGACACCCACGGCAGCGCGGAAGTCAGGCGTTACACTTAAAATCTTCCCGCCGCTCACCTTTCAAATTAAAATACAGGGGGTAAATGAAATGAACTGGCGAATTGAGGAAAAAGAAGCGTTTGATGTATTCGGCATTGAAAGAGTTTTCCGTAATGACGAAATGGGCAAGGTGCCTGATTTCTGGACGGAATGTATTCAAAACGGCGAGGATGCGAAATTTGTTGCTGCATCGGGCGAAGCGCAACCAAAAGTCGGCGCATTGTTGGTAAAAGGAATTTGCGGTTACAGAGATACAGGAACGGACAGTTTTCCGTATATGCTCGGCGTATATAAAACTCCAAATTCTAATACTGATGGATACACAACCGTCACTATTCCGAAAACTACATGGACAATCTTCCGTAGTGAGGAGATTGACGGGTTTGGGCAAGCGATCCCCGAATTGTTCAAGCGTGCCTACAGCGAATGGCTACCGTCTTCTGGTTATGAAAAAATAGACACAGCGGATTTGGAACTCTATTATTTAACGGAAACAGGAAAATGCGCTGAAGAAGTTTGGATTCCCGTGAGAAAAACCGTAATATAAATGAAACGAGGTCATGCCATGCCTGAAACTAAATCGCGCTTGCTTTTTCTGTTGGAACTGCTCAACCGCGAAACAGATGAGGAACACCAAATTACCGTTGCAGAAATCATAGAACGATTAAATATCGAAGGTTTTTCTGCCAACCGTCATACGGTGGTGAGCGACTTGAATACGCTTACAGCACATGGCATTGATGTGGTGTGCAATAAGAGCCGCCAAAACCAATACTTCATCGGCGACCGCCACTTTGAATTGCCTGAGCTTACATTATTAGTGGATGCAGTACAGGCAGCTCGGTTTATCCCTGCAAAACAGAGTAAGTCCCTGATTGCAAAACTCTCATCGCTTGCCAGCGTTCATCAAGCGGACAAGCTCAACCGCCAATTATATATAGATAAACAACCGAAATCGGTCAACGAAGGTGTCCTCTACATAGTAGATCTTATTCATACCGCAATCCATGACAAGAAACAAATCGCATTCCAATATTATGAGTATACAGCGGCAAAAAGAAAGGCTTTGAAACATGGTGGACAAGTCTATCGGTTAAGCCCTTATGCCCTGATCTGGAAAAACGACTGCTACTATGTGTTGGGCTACTCGGATAACCACAGTAAGGTAGTTAAATTCCGTGTTGATAGAATGGCAAATCCAAAATCCACAGATGAAAAAGCAGTTCGTAAACCCAAAGACTTCCGCGTAGAAAATTACGCAAAAATGGTATTTCAGATGTTCGATGAAGAAACCCACACGGTTACGCTCCGTTGCGAGAACTGTTTGATGAAATCAATCATTGACCAATTCGGCGAAAAGGTCAAGACGACGATTGTGGATGATAACCATTTCACCGCTGAGGTAGAAGTTTCGGTCAGCCCCACTTTTTTCGGTTGGATTGTGGGATTTGGTGGTAAAATAGAGATTGTCTCGCCGGACAGCGTTATAGAAAAGTACACTCGTACCCTAAAAAGTATCATAGAAAAACTGCACTAATAAAGACTTTATGAAGATTAGTAAATCGAGGTGGTCGAAATAATGACCACCTCGATTTGTTTTGCAAAAAAGCTCTTGGAAAAGTGTTCAGTTTGAGTTATAATATCTGTACGGTGTTCAGTTAAAACAGTACAACACAGAAAGCGGTGAATCATAGTGAGTGATGAATTAACATTTGGCTCGTTTATTCGAAAGAAACGGCTGGAATCTGAGCCGTATATTTCTCTTCGCAAGCTGGCTGAGCAGCTTGACATATCCCCGGTGTACATGAGCAATATCGAGAACGACCGCAATCCCGCCCCCAAAGACGATATTTTAGAACATATGTCTCAGATTTTGAAGTTGCATAAGCTGGAGCGGGAGCAGCTTTACGAATTGGCTGCAAAATCCAAGACCTACACCGCAGTCCCCGGCGATTTGCCAGAATACATTTCGGCAAACGAACTTGCGCGAGTTGCCCTGCGCATAGCAAAGGATGTGGACGCAACTGACAAGGAATGGACAGAGTTTATTGAGAAACTCAAAAATCGAAGCAAACAGGAGGAAAACAAAGAATGAATCCACGCTACTACCGCCCAGAAGTCCTCGAAACCATTGCGCGGAACGTGATATCCAAGTATGACGGTTCTTTGTTAACCGTACCAGCTCCCATCCCTGTTGAGACCATTATGGAGATGGTCTACGGATTGAAAATCGAATTTCAATTCATCCGCAACAATGGACGCGTTTTGGGCGAAACCGTCTTTGAAGATGCCACCGTGCCAATTTACGAGCGTGAGGGTGGCGAAGGATACAAACTGATGCGCGTCAGGGCTGGAACAGTCATTATCGATGCAAGCCTGATAAATAATCGGCTTGATGGTCGTTTCCGCTACACTTGCGCTCACGAACTTGCCCACTTTGTTCTGCACAAAGAAATTTACACCGAATCAGGCGAAACCGCCGCAATGACCAATGTAGTGAGAAGTTCCGAAGCCGACAATACCATTGAGTGGCAAGCTGACCGTTTGGGCAGTTACTTCCTTATGCCCAAAGGCTTAGTTAAGATGGCTTTCTACCGTAATCATGGCAATCGAAATATCATTGACTCACTCGCCGATGTGTTTGGTGTTTCCCACAAGGCAATGGAAATTCGCTTGAATGAAATGCGTCTGATAGATTAATGGCAAGACGACGCATTTTTTTAACAATAGTGTTCAGTTTATACTGAACGATATTAAGCAAACGGAGGGATTTACAATATGACCCAACAACACATCACAGAGGATAGCATTGTGTTATGTCCAATTTGCAAAAGGGGTAAAATTATCATTGAGGAAAAGGACGCCGATGACGTTCCGTTACAGCTGATTTTGCCGGGAAGCAAGCGCAAAGCTCGATGGTATATCAAGTGCAATGTCTGCAAAAGTCAGATAGGCATCACCGTAAAGAAACAATAATCAAACAACAGCTCAGCCCGATTCCGTGGCACCTGTCCTTTGCACCGCAAAGGCTGTCAGTAAAATGAGTTTACAATACTTCGTCAAGTACACCACTCCACGCCTTTTACAGCGTGATGCAGTCGGAGCCTTACAAGTAGCTATTTAGCTATGTGTAAGGCTCCTTTTTTTGTCCTTTCCGTGGCTAAACAGCGGAAAGGACTTTTTTATGCGCTATTACAACGCTCGCGCCTCACCGAGTTTTGATTTCAACCTTTTATAACTGTGAAATCAAAATTTTGGAGGTAAATATGAAGAACTATCAGGACAGCGACTACGCTGCCAACAAGTACGCAAGTGGTATCGTGTACCGCTTTACCACTCAGACCATTGAAGTCACGCTGGAAGATTATCTGCGTGAAAACTCCGGCAAGTCCGAAGCGGACTTCGCGGAACTCAAAGCTCAATCCGACAAGCTTTTTCATGAGCAGGACAGGAGCGAAGGTCGCCAACGCAAGAAGATGGTGTCGATCCACAACATAGAGGAAACCGAATTGGTTGCACTTCCCTCACCAGAGGACGTGAATCAGGAAGAAGCTGAGAAACAAACGCGGTGTCAGATTGTCAACCGCGCTCTTGCTGCGCTCACCGAAATTCAGCGGAGACGGTATTTGCAATACCATGTCAACGGCTTGACTCTGCGACAAATTGCCGAAGTCGAGGGGGTCGTTCATTCCAAAATTCAAAAGAGCCTGCTGGCTGCTGAAAAGAAAATAAAAAAGATTTTGGCTGATGGGTGAAAACAGGGGGTACAAAACGGCTTCAAAAGTGCGTTAGGTGAGAGGCTTGGAAACCTCTTGGGGCGAGAAGCTTGAAAGAGCCACCAACCTCACAACCGAATAAGTCAATTGTCAAACACAATTAATGAAACTCCCGCCCAGTCACAGTCCGAGCGTTGAAGCCAGCTTTTCCGCTGGTGAGCCGTCGCAGGCAATGAGGGTGGCTCGGCATCAGAATGCGGAGGGGTGGAACTCCCGTGGTGTGACCTAACCAGTCACCGTTTGACGATTCCCTTATGTGTGAGGGGTGCTGAGAGCAAGTATCGCACGTTGAAAATAGAAACCGGGTCGGTGGGGCGAGATAAATGAAGCCAATAAGAGCTTCCCACATCTCCAAATGCCCATCTGCCCGGTCGATACATACCACTTTGAGAATAGGAGATAAAAATATGCTAAAGCAAGTAAAACGCGGCGAAATGTATTATGCCGATTTAGACCCGGCTATCGGAAGTGAGCAGAGTGGATTTCGTCCTGTGCTAATTATCCAAAATGATACAGGCAATCGTCACAGCCCAACGGTGGTAATTGCCGCCATCACAGGCAAACCCAAAAAGACAAATATGCCAACACACTATATGATTCCAGTCGAAAACGGATTAGAAGCGCCGTCTGTTGTTTTATTGGAGCAAGTACGGACGATTGACAAATGCCGTCTTGAACAATACATCGGACATCTTGATGAATCGACAATGAAAGGGATTGACCAAGCGATTGCGGTCAGTATGGGCTTGAAATAATGATTGCAAATAAAAAGCAAAAACACAGCGATACCATGCTTTTGACCTTGTGCGCCCATTGTGTTGCACAGTTTTATAATTCCCCGGAGCATATCGTGCGGCGAGCCAATCAAAATCAGAAGTCTAAAGAGCCGTGCTGTTACTGCTCCTGTAAAAATGGCTGGGATTACACGATTAAAAGGAGGACGAAGTGATG
Organism: Clostridiales bacterium GWF2_38_85; assembly: GCA_001797275.1. Classification (GTDB taxonomy): domain Bacteria; phylum Bacillota; class Clostridia; order Oscillospirales; family CAG-382; genus GWF2-38-85. The sequence goes on from MGOY01000018.1 coordinate 94,925, forward strand.
AATATAACGAACGAAACCCGCAGCGAGAGCTACAACATCATCCGCAAAACCCTCACGGGGCGGCATAAAACTGTCTTGCAAATTCTGCGTGACTGGGGCGATTTGACCGCCCAAGAAGTCGCAACCGTTCTGCTTTTGGACGGCATTACTCCCACAGACGAACGCAACTTCGCAGCTCCACGCTTGACAGAGCTTACGGAAGCTAAGTTGGTTCAGGCGGTTGGCAAGAAAATCTGCGAAAAGACCGGGCGTAGGGTTACGGTCTGGTCGGCGGTGAAAGAGGATTGAGTATGGAACAAAACAGCTTATTGGTTCAGCCCGAAGCGGCTGAACGCCAATCAGAATATATATCCGTTGACGATATGGCTAAGATGCTCTCGATTGCGAGAGCGACTGCTTATCAGCTAACAAAAATACACGGGTTTCCGTGCTTCTATATAGGGAAACGAATCATCATTCCCCTAAACGCCTTTAACGAATGGGCGGTAAATCAAGCAAACAGGAAATCCATCTTTTTAGATAAATGAGGTGAGCGCAGATGGCGAAACACAGAGCAAACGGCGAAGGAACTATCAGAAAGCGCAAAGACGAACGTTGGGAATCTCGCTACTATGATCCACGCGAAAGTGACCCGAAAAAACAGCGCAAATCCATTATTGCCAAAACGCAAAAAGAAGTCAAGGATAAGCTGAAAGCGGTGTTGGCTGAAATTTCAGGGGGCGCAACCCTTCTTGTAAACGAAAACCCTACCGTTGCGGAATGGATTCCTTTTTGGTTGAGTGAATATAAAATATCAGATTTGCGGGACAGCACCTATGAAAGCTATGACCGGCACATCACCAACAACATTATCCCCATCATTGGACATTTAAAGTTAAGAGAACTTACAGGGCTTCATATCCAGCAAATGTACAACCGCTTGCAGGGAGCGAAAGAAAAAGGCGGTTTTGCGCTTGGCGGTGCATCGGTGGCGAAAATCAAAAACATTCTATCAGGTGCGTTGCAACAGGCGATTACCAGCAAAATAATCCGCAGCAACCCTGTTGTCGAAACCACGCCGCCCAAAGTTGAGGACAGCGACATACAAATTCTGACGAAAGCGGAACAAAAGCATTTCATTTCAGTGTTGCCCTTCTTCAATACAGGCAATATGCTTTCGGTCGCTTTGGCTACTGGTATGCGAATCGGTGAGCTTTGCGCTCTTGATGTTGCAGACATTAACCGAGAACAGAAATATATCGACATCACTAAAACTGCTGGACGGCGTAAAGACAAATATACCGGTGTGGTTTCCATTAAAGTAGGCCCACCGAAAACGAAACACAGTGTCCGCAAAATTCCGCTACTGCCGAGCGTGGAAATCATGCTTGATCGTCAACTCAAATTGAGTCAGGAGATGTGCGAAAAAGCGGGGGCGAATTGGGTTGATAACACGCTTGTTTTCCCAACCGACGAGGGCAACATACACGATTTAAGCGGCTTGCGTTCATCTATGAAGCGCATCTTGAAGCGGGCAGGATTGCCTCATATGACGATTCATGCCCTGCGTCACACATACGCCACAACCGCATTGAACTCAGGTGTTGCCGCGCAGAATGTTGCCAGAATGCTGGGGCATAAAGACGGAGCAACCACCCTGAAATTCTACGCTCACTATATCAACCTCGAAGCCATGACACAGCTTAAAACTTTGGAAGAGCAGAATGTTAGCCACCTCGGTATCACCGCAGAGGAATTGCAGAGCGTAATTCTTGGTGCGGAAGCAGCTTTTGAAAAAACGAGCATTGGCGACCGCATTGATGAAGCTATAATTAAATCGAAAAATATGCCCCCGAAAAAGAGCGTTGAACAGGTGCTTTCTGTATGCGAGGATATTCTGTGCCAACCCAATGCAAACCTATCCGCGCAGGAGAAAGAGGTCTTGATGGGTGTGCTTGCACAATACACAGTTATGAAACGACGCATTGCTGAGCAGGAACGGGCGACGAAAAGCAAAAAGCGAGGGGCAAAAGGGCAAGATAGATGAACCTAATGCAGTTCAGTATCATTCGGAACAATAGCCATTTACATTATTCCGAACAAGGGTTTTGGGGTGCAAAAAGGCTGATAACGCGCGTCCTGAAGCGGCGATATGCTGAACAGGAACAGGCAAGCTCAAAGAAATCAAAGCCGAAAGAGCAGTAAAAAAGCAATGACGGATTTTTATAATGATATAGCTTAATCAACATTTGCGTTCGCTTATTTTTGCGTTTGTGTTTCGGAGCGGATGTCACGGTAAATGTCCCTGTAAAAGCAGACAATGTCCCTGTAAAACGCAAGGACGAAAGTATAAAAATGCTGCTTGCCAATCCGAATCTGACCGCCGAGGAATTGGCTTCCACATTCGCGGTGACGGCAAAGACAATCAAGCATGATTTTACCGCTCTCAAAAATGGGGGCAGGATAAAGCGTGGCGGTTCGGATAAGACGGGACATTGGGAAGTAACTGAGTAAATCGTTCCATCCTGTTTCATCTAAGTTCATCGCCGTGGGGGTCAAAATGGGGGTCAAAATGCGATTTTGAGCCAAGTCGAAAATGAGAAACCCAGTCATAGCAAGGGTTTTCGGGTGCAAAAAGGCTGATAGAGCACTTCCTTGGTAAGAATGAGGTCACGGGTTCGATTCCCGTCATCAGCTCCAAAAACACCCACCCTTGTTTCGCAAGGGTGGGTTGCTTTTATATGTAAATGCTCATATTTAGTAATTATTATTTTGTCAAACTAATTTTCATTTTAGGTTGTTATTTTGTTAACAGTATAGTATAATTGTTTAAAACAAAAATGTATGTTTTACATTTGATTTTGAAAGGAATTTAATTATGAAACCTGCTGAAACTAAGGACTTCCGCCTTGTAACCGGCGGATTGTCTGTAACTCTCAGTAAAACAGGCACGGGTATCTCACTCAAATCAATCAAAGATACCAGGAACTCAAAGAAGTTGTTATCAGAGCCAAGAGTATTGTTCACAATGAAGGCGGTTGTGCTTGCCACCAACGAAACAATTTCGGCTGATTCACAGACAGGCTGGAACTTTGTTGATGTAATAAAAGCATCGGACAAGCTTTATACAATCATCCTGTCAGGAAATGAGAAGCTTTCGGGTGTAACAGTAACGATTACCGCATCACTTGAAGGCAACAGAATTACATGGAAGATATCACTTGTTAACGACAACAGCGAAATATCGTTGACAGAATGCGATTATCCGATTCTTTCGTTTGATTCCAAAACCGACAATATGTTCTTCTCACCATATGGCTGCGGTGAAATATATTCATCCGCAAAAGAGGGAGGATTTCTGTCAGAACAAAATTATCCTTCGTACGGCGCATCAATGCAATACCTCGCATTCTGGAACGAGAAATCAAGAAGAGGCATATATTGCGGACTTCATGATCCAGCTCCGGCATACAAGAAAATACACTATTCAAGAAAAGCAGACGAAAAAGCATTTACGCTTAAAATCGTACTACCGCTCACCAATACCGACATTGGTGCGAACTCGCAGGAGCTTTACGGCAAGTGTGTCTGGGAATTGTTTGACGGCGACTGGTACGATGCAGCACTTATATACAGAGACTGGGTGTGGAACGAAGCACGCTGGATGACAAGATACAAACCGCTGCCCGAATGGATGAAGAAGAACAACCATTGGTGGCTGCTGCACAACATGGACGGGTTCAAAGCCGAGGATGTTGCCGAGCTTAACAAAGACCTCGGTGTTGACAGTGCAACTCATATCTATTACTGGCACCAGATTCCGTTTGATAACGATTATCCGCACTATTTCCCGCTAAAGCAGGAATACTTCGATCTGATTCAAGACCTAAAGAAGCTGGGTATCAGAACAATGACTTATATCAACGGCAGGCTTTGGGACACAAAGGACAGAGGTATGGAGGACTGGCAGTTTTCATCTGTTGCCAAGCCATATACAACAAAAGAAAAAGACGGAACTATGTTTATTGAAAAATACAACTCAGAGGAAGCCGATGGTAGTAAAGTTGAGCTGTCAATAATGTGTCCGTCAAGCGCAGTATGGCAGGAGAAGGTCAAGGAAATCGTTGACCGCTTGTTTAATGAAGTCGGTGTTGATGCGGTCTACATAGATCAGATTGCAGCAGCAAAACCGAATTTGTGTCAGGATAAGACACACAACCATCCGGCAGGCGGCGGCACATGGTGGTGCGACAGCTATAACAACCTGCTCGACCATGTTGTCCGCACAATGCCGGAGAACTGTACATTGACAACAGAATGCACAGCCGATCCGTTTATGAAATACATGAGTGCATATCTCTCATGGCTCTGGGTTAAGAATAGTCAGGTTCCGGCATTCCCGGCAATCTACAGCGATTACATGGCAACCTTCGGTATCTGCTACAGCTCGTTCAAGGATAACGACGGTGTATGTATGCGTGTTTATTTTGCACAATCGTTGCTATATGGCGAACAGATGGGCTGGATGCGTCCGGAGCAGTATAAAGAGCTGCCATTCAAGGGCTTTTATAAAAAGCTGGTAAGACTGCGTGCAAAGCTCGGTGAGTATTTCTATGACGGCAGAATGCTCAGACCACCCTATCTGAAGGATAACGCGCCGAGAATGTACAGTACAAATGCAACAGAAGCGTATGGCGGAATTATTGATTACGCAGCGGTACAAGGCGGTTTGTGGCAGAGAAAGAGGGACGACAAACAATTGCTACTCCTAATTAATACACAGGAATGCGAAACTGTTACCCAAATTACAACCGATGCACCTGACGGTACATATGATCTGAACAGTGATGTAAGCGGTAAGTTAATTATAAAAGAAGGCAGAGCAAATATAACATTACCGGCACTTTCAGTCGCCTATATTGAGATATGAAAACCATACCCGCTAAAACAATTGTATCAAGCTATACTGAGTGCGGATGGTTCGGCTCTAATTACAATATGAACATTTACAAGGGTTGCTGTCATGGCTGTATCTATTGTGACAGCAGAAGTGAGTGTTATCAGATTGACAATTTCGACGAGGTCCGAGCTAAAGAAAACGCACTTGAAATCATTGAAAAAGATTTGCGATCAAAGCGAAAAAAAGGGATTATAATAACCGGTTCAATGAGTGATCCTTATAATCCCTTTGAGAGGGAATATGAGCTGACACGCGGTGCATTGAAGCTGATTGATATGTACAATTTCGGGGTTGTCATAGATACAAAAAGCGATCTTGTACTTCGTGATATTGATATCCTGCAAAATATAAAGTCGCATTCGCCTGCGGTTGTTAATTTCACTGTAACAACAGCTGATAATGTATTATGTAAACAAATCGAACGCAATGTCTGCACTTCGTCAAAACGCTTTGAAGCAATCAAAAAGCTTACTGACAGCGGTATATCCTGCGGTGTTCTTTTGATGCCGATATTGCCATTTATCAATGATACCGAAGAAAATATTCATGATATAGTCCAAAAATCAGCAGAGAGCGGAGCACGGTGGATATATTCTGGCGGCAACTTCGGCGTTACTCTGCGTATAAACCAACGAGAGTATTTTTATCAAATGCTTGATGAACATTTCCCTGGAATCAAAAATAATTATGTAAACTTATTCGGCGACAGTTATTTGTGTATTTCTCCAAAAAATGAAAAGCTGAATAAATTATTTGTCAGTGAATGCAGAAAATACAGGCTGCTGTATCGTATGGAGAATATATTAGAAGAAATTCGCAAAGAATTTGTTGAAAACCAAATAAAATTTTGACATAGAAAATTAACAGAAAACAGAGCGGAAATAATCCGCCCTGTTTCTTTTTCAGCGCATAAGCCCACCAGAGACTTATATATCATCAAAACGCTGACTCGGAGCTTCATTTGTTGTTTTCGGTACAATTTTGTTTAAATCATCGGGATAAATATCATTATTAGATAAATCATCACCGACAACATCAAGATCGTATGCCTGAAACATAACTCCGTTTTGTCGTCTTCTCAACTTTTCGTCGGGATAATAGAAGTTATTAAGCCCTACACCTCTCGGAAAAGTATCTTTTTTTTGCTTCTTCTTTTTCATATCGCCGTAATCATCATTTCTTGTTTTACGAGCGTTTTCAACGACAAACCTATTTTAAAGGTTATCCTCCTTTAGAGGACACAATTATTATGAGCCATACAATAAAAAATATTCAAAATATCAAAAGGAAATTTTTATTGTTAAAATTACTATTATGTGTTATATTTAATATAGCATGTAAAGGTGGTGAACAAGTGCGTATTGTTGTTACAACAATGTCAATGAATATAGGTGGTGCGGAAACTCATGTCTTTGAGCTTGTTAAGGAGCTTGACAGACGGGGTTTTGAAGTGTTGCTTATTTCATCCGGGGGTATTATTGCTGATAGATTGAAAAATGAATGTAAAAATGTAAAAACAGAAACTATTCTGCTTCATAAACGCACACCGATATTATTTTTATCGTTCTTTAATATGTTGTTAAAAGTAAGAAAATTTAAGCCTGATCTTATCCATGCGCACGGACGTATACCATCGTTTATCTCCAAAATAGTTTCAAAGCTACTCCGTATTCCTTTTATTGTTACAGCTCACGGACTTTATAAGGACAGTATTCTGACCAAAGCATTGACGTATTGGGGCGATGTTACTCTTGCTGTCAGCTCGGATATTAAAACACATCTAAATAATTATTATAAAGTAAATAAAAATAATATTTTAATACAAAATAACGGAATCGATATCAATAAATATAAAATATTGTCTGATGAACAAAAAAATGCATCTAAAAAAGAATTTCTCGAAACACTCGAATTGTATGAAAATCAGAGAATAATCCTGTCGGTCAGTCGGCTTGAACCCGATGCATACCTTTGTGTTTATGAGCTGCTTGAAGCAGCCGAACGGTTATATGAAATCAATCAGAACAGTATTTTAGTTATAGCCGGTGGTGGTGGATTATTAAATGATATAAGAGAAAAAGCAGCACAGATAAATCAAAAGCTCGATAAAGATTTTATTTTTATCCTTGGTTCAAGAAGTGATATAGAGCTGTTGGCAAATATCGCCGATTGTTTTGTCGGCAGCGCAAGAAGTGCAATCGAAGCTGCCACCTGCGGTTGTCCGGTCATTGTGGCAGGAGGGGCATACCTGGGTCGAGTTAATCATGAAAATTTTGATGAGTGTATAAATACAAACTTTACAGCAAGATTGCGTAAGGGTTTTGATATTTCAAGAATGATAACAGAAATCAATAAAGCTGAGAGAAGCGGGTTCGAAGCAGTTCTTCAGGCATATATTTCAAAGAATTATTCGATTGAGAATTCCTGCAACACAGCAATTGAAGCTTATCATACGGCACTTCGCAGGAAAAGCAAATTTGATTGTGTTATGTTTGGTTATTATGGCTGCGGAAATTTTGGTGATGATGCTTTACTTGAGATTATTCTGCGTAATCTGAGAAATAAAATACCTTATTTGAAAATTTGTGTTGCTGTCGGTAAGTATTTACACCCGAGCAGTTATGCAATTCAGAATGATGTCAGGATGATAAACAGATATAATCCGTTATCAATCTTTCACACCATGCTGCATGCTAAAGTATGTTTTTTCGGCGGAGGATCATTATTGCAGGATACAACCTCAACACGATCATTTATTTATTATATGACCTTGCTCAGACTCGCAAAAATTTTCAGATTGAAAACCATATTTTATGCCAATGGTATTGGCGAAATTACGAAGGGTAAAAACAGAGAGCGGCTCCATAAATTCAAAGGCAAAATTGATCTTTGCCTTATACGAGATATGAAATCATATAACCTGTTAAAAGATGTGGCTCCCGATATATCAGATAACATACATATCACCGCAGACGAATGTGTGCTTTTTGAACCAAAACGGCGCACAAAGCTCACTGTTAAGCCAAAAAAGAATCTTTGCCTGATCCTCAAGGAAATGCGGAGTTGTGATTTCGATGGCATTTTCACGGCTTTAAATTCGTTCTGCAACGAATATACATTGATACCGATGATTGTTATTATGGATATAGTAAAAGATGCGGCGATCAGTAATAAAGCGTTACAAAGCGTCAAAAACAGCTGCATTACTGAGATAAAGGATGAGCATGAGCTGATTGAGCTTATGGAAGACAGCGCGGTTATTATGTCAACCAGACTGCACGGGCTGGTTTTTGCAACAGTTGCAGGAATCGCTCCTGTGGCAGTTACAAACGAACCCAAGTTGATATCATTCATGGAACAGTTAAATGAAACTGAGTTTACAATAAGCTCAGATTATGTAAACGAGAATAGTATGTATGAAATGCTGAAGAAAGCATTTGATGAAAGAGCCGAAAGAAACGCGAAGGCAAAAGAATCACTTGAAAAGCTGAGAAAAGAAGCAAGACAGAATGCCGATGAGGTTGTAAAGTTTTTAGGTGATAAAGAGGGAAAATAAGCTGATGAGAATAATATGTTTTGATTACGGCGAAAAAAGAATAGGTGTTGCAGTCTCGGACCTGAGGAGTATACTTGCGTCCGGGACAAAGACATTGACAGTTCGGGGATTTTCCCATGCTGTTGAACTTGCTGCCGAAGAAATCAAACAACAGGGTGCTGAACGAATTGTTGTAGGGCTGCCAAAAAATATGAACGGCAGCGAAGCGGCAAGTGCTGAGAAAGCAAGAAAATTTGGTGTCAGCGTTGCAGAGAAGTCTGGTGTCGAAGTCGTTTATTTTGATGAACGAATGACAACAATGCAAGCCCACAAATATCTTAACCAAACAGAATACTTCGGTAAAAAGCGTAAAGCTGTTATTGACACACTGTCAGCTCAGATCATTCTTCAGGATTACCTTGATTCATTAAGAAAGTGAGAGATTTTAAAGAAAGCTGATCAAATTGTAACAATTAACATTTTATTATAAAAGTTTTTGCGGAGCTTTTTTCAAAAAGCGACCGTATCTTTAACTCGTACTCATTAACACAGCCTGCAGAAAATCCTGCAGGCTGTTGCATTATAGCCGTATATTATTCTTCCGATCTGTTCATATCAAAATCAATCCAGACGGTATGGTCGAACTCAGGATTCATGATTTTAACTACTTCATAATCGATTTTTGCGTTTTTGGTGTCAGGCCACATTCCGCGTTCTGCGGTATGCTCCTCGGTCCAAAGATATTCGCCATCGGTATTATAAATACGTGTATTTGAAATACGTACATTCTTCATATACATACCTTCGTCGGTATTATAAAGAGTGATTTCTTCCCAGTCATCCGAGCTTGCGTTTCCGTTCGTATCAAATTTAGTATTTTGTGGATAATCGAGTGCAACATCCTGATAGAATCTTATGTTTTGACCGATTTTCAATGCATATTGAAGCTGGAAAGTAACCTGGTCAACAGTCTTTTCATCATCTGTCAGATCAATAACAGATAGTGTGGCGGTTCCATCTTCCTGCGATGCATCAAGCACCAGGCGGTATTTATGAGTTGAATTCAACTTTTTAGATGACTCATACCACTTGTTCCCGGTAAATGTATCATCTACACTGTAAAGAGAGTAAAATATATGCCAGCCATTACCTCCGTCATTAACCAACCCTGAATCAATGCAGTTCTTCCACCAGCTACCCGTTGAATCATAAATATCGCAGCCAATGAACATATACGCATTGATAGACTTATTATCGCTTTTGCGTGTCAGATCAAGCTGCATAGTACCAAGATCTACATCAAACGAAGCCTTGTTATATCCGATTTTTGAGTAGACACAATATGCAGGACCGTCGAGATCACCTAAAAGGTGTCCGTTTGTTCTGTCACCGATATTTGTGTAAGTAAGGTTTGTAAGCATTTCGGTTATCTCCTCAGGTTCTGATGTTTCGGATACAGTTTTCGATGTCGCTTCTGATATTTCTGATACTGTACTGACATCACTTTGTGCTGACGGAGTATCTTTGTTGTCATTATTACAGCTGCTGAATAGTGCAAGAAGTAATGAAAGTGTAATTATAATTGAAATTTTCTTTTTTTGCATAATATTTTCTCCTTAATTTGTTTTATCATAAGCATATCTGAAGTTTATCGGTGGCGAAGTTATTGGCATACAGCCACTCACATATTTTATATGTATTGTTTTAACTGATTGATTATGTTTTTATCTTTTAGATTTTTTATTGCTCTTTCATATAATAAATCGAGATAATTTTCAAAAGCATTACACATTATTTGATTGTTTACCATAAAAACTGTTACCGGTGAGGCATTTTTCATTATTACTGTTCCGATGCGTTTTTTATGAATGACCGATATATTTTTAAACGGGCTAACATTTATAGGAATAAGCTTATATTTGGGGTTGCATTCAATAATTGTAATTATGTGTTTAATATGCTCCTTGTATTCCTCAAAAGTATAATACAAAGGTTTATCAAGTATAAAGCCACATATATCAATTCGAATATTTGAGAAGTTTTCAATGTCGGGGATTACACATAGCTCGGTGTAGTCGTTATCTGCAATTCTTTTTTCAAAACGCTTGATTCTCGAAATATAATACTGCTTGATTCTATAAATTGTATCTCCACTGATATTATTACGATTAAGTATGCTATCAAGAAGCTTGAGTGGCATTGTATATAGAGGTAGAGTATTTAATAATGATTTCAACGGACCGTTCTGAAGCTCATATTCGCCGAATCTCAACATGAATTTATCTGCGGAATGCTTTGAAAATATCTTCATCAACGACGTGCAGGACGATAGAAGAGCTTCATATTGTAGATTAACGTAATCAACTGCATTCTTGTCGGTTGTTAGAACATACTCTGCGTTCCTTTCCGTACCTTGCACGCAGCTGGAGGTTATACTTGCTAAATCAGGCGCATGAAATATCGTTCTTCTGAAACGTACATCCTCCGGGATATTACAATAATACGGTTCAATCATTCCCGTCATGTAAACAGGAAGCCATTTTTCTATGCCTGCCAGCATCTCGTTCATGTTTCTATCAATATGATGTATTATCCTTATTTTATTGCCTTTCATAAGTATAGTACGCATCATATCAGTCCATGTTTTTGTGAAAGCTTCGTCATTACTCATCCAATCTATTTGTTGGTCTGAATATAAATTCAAAATACTCGGTTTATTACGATTGATAATAAGGGATAAAAATTTGATGACAGCCTGACGTATACCTACAAGTCCATAAAAATTCTCAGAAATAATTTGTGTTCCGTATATATTGTTTGCAGAATATGCGTCCGATAATTGTCGAGGTCGAATGTTTTCTATATGAAATTCGTCAATCTTATCAAGAAAATTATCCATTTCGAAGTTTATTGTACTTTCAAAGGACTCATTGAGCCACTCATAAATAAATGACGCAATATCAACATAATCGGAAGTGTTTTCAGATTTATTAATTCCAATCTCAATCATCCGAAGCTGCTCTTCAGATTTGACGCATGTCGCAATATAATCGCTGATTTTTTTAACGATTTCACTATCAGGTTTTGGCGAACGCATACCACTGCGGTATCTGCTTATAAGAGAACTGTCAACGTTAAGTATGCGGGCAAGCCTGATATTGGAAACATCAATAATATTCATCAGAATATTAATCTTTTCACTGAAGTCCTTTAAAATAATCGTTTTTTGTTTTCTTGATTTTTTTAATAATATTGTCGGCGAGGTTGTCTTTCCCGGTTTTAATAAGGAATCTTCATTATTAAACCACTCATTTATATTTTTGGTAAGTGCATCTTTAGATAATTCATTCTGAACGTGAAGATACTTCTTTAACTCTGTTGTTTTTGAAGTCTCCATACAATAATTAACAATAACTTCGCTTATTCTATGAATAACCTCACTGTTTTTCAAAGGTATCCTTGCACCGCTTCTGTACCGACTGAGTAATGAAGAATCGATATCTGTTTTTCGTGATAAATAAATGTTTGTTATATTAATAGCTTTTAATATTGAATCAAGCTTTTCAGAAAAAATCATAATATTCCTCACTCATATTTAGTATGTTAATATAATATCATATAATTGTTAAATATGCAATGACATTATTTTGTCATTGACAAATTGCTGTTAATGTAAATGTCCATCACTTAAATGGAAAACTGAGTATTGCGAAAAATTGTTATAGCATATTACAATATTTAATATAAACTCACAATGAAAAATTAAGCGTATTTTCAAAATAAACCCCGAAGCAGAGCTGATGCTTCGGGGTTCCTTTATAAACAGGTTACTTAAAATACATTAACCGAGAATTTTCTTTAAATCCGCTTCTGCTGTTGAAATAGGTGAAATATTGTACTTTTCAACAAGATATTTCAGTATATTTGGTGAGATAAAAGCGGGAAGTGTTGGTCCAAGATATATATTTTTGATTCCTAAATAAAATAGGGTAAGCAAAATACATACTGCTTTTTGCTCGTACCAGGAAAGCACCATTGATAATGGAAGCTCATTGACCTCACACTCCATTGCTTTGGAAAGCTCAACAGCAACTTTGATTGCACTATAGGCATCATTGCATTGCCCTATGTCCATCAATCTGGGAATACCGTTAATTTCACCGAGCTGCATATCATTGAAACGGTATTTACCACAAGCTAAAGTAAGAATTATAGTATTCTTTGGCGTATTCTTGACGAAATCTGTGTAGTAATTACGGCCGGGCTTTGCACCATCACAACCGCCAACAAGGAAGATATGCCTGATTGATCCGCTTTTCATAGCATTAACAGCCATGTCAGCAACTGAAAGAACGGTATGATGACCGAATCCGACTGTTACTTCGAAACCGCCATTAATACCGTACATATTTCTTCCATTAGGATAACCGCCAAGCTCAAGAGCTTTTTTGATTATCTGGCTGAAATCTTTATTCTGCCCAATATGTCTGGTACCGGGGTATTCAACGACATCAGTTGTGAAAATTCTATCGCGATAATTTTCTTTAACAGGCATAATACAGTTTGTTGTGAATAAAACAGGAGCTGGAATATTTTCAAATTCCTTCTGTTGGTTTTGCCAAGCTGTACCGAAATTACCTTTAAAATGTTGATATGCCTTAAGTCTGGGATATGCGTGTGCAGGAAGCATCTCACCATGAGTATAAATATTGATGCCTTTATCCTTCGTCTGCTCAAGTAGTAAATATAAATCTTGAAGATCATGTCCCGATACTACAATAAATGGACCCTTTTCGATATTGAGAGTTACTTTTGTTGGGACAGGGTTTCCGTAGGTTTCTGTATTTGCTCTGTCAAGCAACTCCATACACTTCAGATTAACACGACCTACTTCAAGAACGACAGGAAGAAGCTCACTTGCTCTGTTCATTTCGCCAATAGCACTCAATGCAGTACAGAAGAAATGATTAACTTCATTATCTGTATACCCTAATTTCATTGCATGAAAAGCATATGCTGCCATACCTTTTAAGCCAAACAAAATTAAAGATTTCAGAGAGCGAATATCCTCTCCTGCATCCCAAATCTCCTCCATCTCCTGATCTGGAAATTGACAACCTAATTTTTCTTGTAAATTATGAATTCTGTTAATACGGTCGCTTATTGAAAAGCTGTCAAAGTTTACATTCGTTACAGTTGCAAATAATGCAATTATAATATCTTTATAAACATTTATTTCCTGCTTTCCTTCAACTGCTGTCCGGGCAAGAGATATAAGAGAACCTACTAATTCATCCTGCAGAACAGCGGTATCTTCATTCTTACCGCAAACACCCTTCGTGCCTGTGCAAGCTTTACAACCTGCTGTTTGTTCACATTGAAAACAAAACATTTCTGACATTTCCTTATCCTCCTTTATTTTTTTCAAAACACTTTTTACCCTCAGCTTAACATGAATCTTTGATTTGTAATTAATTTATATAAATTGAAGCAATCTGATTTATATGCTAAGCATGCAGATCTGCCCCGACTCGGCAGTCCGCTATTGATTTGCTGGTATGACAAGATCAACAGGATTTACTATGCTTGTGTTTTGATTGGTTGTATAAACAATAAATACCAAATGTTTACACGTTCTTTTATACTTATATAATAAATCATTTTTTGAAATTTGTCAATAATCAATATATTATTCACAAAAAATTCTAAAAATTTAATTGTCAATTAATACCATATGATTTTAAATATAGAATGTTTCGAGTAAAAATTTTAATAACATAACATAATATAACATATTAACCATAATAAAATAATATTATAACAAATAACTTGCTTTTCTGTTATTATTATAGTATATTGATAATAGAAAGTATGTTGGTTTTACAACGAAAGGAGAAATTATGTGGAAAAAAATATAGAACTATTTAAAAAAATATCTTTATTTAAAGGCATGGAAGAAAATGAGATAATACAACTTATAAATTGCCTTGGTGCAATAAAAAAGAAATATAGTAAAAATACTCAAATATTTGAATCCGGAATTAAAAACATTCATGTTGGAATCCTCATTTCTGGTGAAGTACATATAGTAGAAGAAGATGTTTACGGTAATCAAAATATTTTTTTTCGATTGCATCAGGGAGATATTTTTGGAGAAGTATTTACTTTAATAAATATTATCAATTCGGCTACAATTCCTGTAGCAATAACAGAATGCGAAGTTCTATTGATTGACAAAAATAGTATTTTAACTCCATGTAATAAAATATGCAGTTCGCATATTAAATTAATTGAAAATTTGCTTTATAATGTAGCAAATAAAGCATTTGATCTGCATAGTAAAGTACTTATATTATCAAAACGGACTACGCGTGACAAGCTATTAACATTTTTAAGTTGCAAAAGCAGGGAGTCAGGAGATCAGTTATTTTCAATTTCTTTTAACAGACAACAACTTGCAGATTTTCTTTGTGTTGACAGAAGTGCATTATCTGTTGAACTCAGCAAATTGAAAAAAGAAGGAATTTTAGATTATCATAAAAATACCTTCAGAATCAATACAGATATTATTGATAACGCAAGTATTCGTTGTTAAATTTCTGTATAAATCAAAATTAAATCAGAAAGAGAAAACTAATATGAACAATAAAAACATGGATAAAAGGTTCTTTAAAATTCTGTATACATTATACGCATTATCAAGCATTGGATTTGCAATCCGAATATTTACGACCTCAGTATTAACAGAAAAGGAATATTATATCGGAATTCCGGTATGTGTTATGTTTATAGCTTTAGCTGTATTTTATATCTATATTGCATTTTTCAAAAAAGAAGGTTTTGAAAAATCAAACTGGTTCTACAGACTTGAGTATGCTGGATTTGGAATTGTGCTGATACAGATAGCACTGTCAACAGAATTGTTTAAATAAAAAATAACAGCTGAAGATTTTCTTCAGCTGTTCGCTTTTATAGCTTTTTATACTTTTACTTTAAAATACTTGGCGATGCTTGTTCCGTCACCGAACCAGCCGTTCAGCCTTAAGCCTGCGTTCATCAGTGTATCACCGTGATATTCAGCACCGGTTTCGGTATCGATATAAATTTTATCTTTATCCAAACCTCTTAGTTTTACAAAGTAGGTATGGTTGATGACAACTCGTATTGAAACAAAGGTGAACAATGCTTCGTTCTTGTCCTCCGATACATACTCCCATGCACAGTATCTCTCATTTTCATATGGGCTGATCAGACGATAAAAATCACCGAAGTTTATAATATGATAATATTTATGATAATCGTTGACTTGCTTCTTGATCAGAGCTTTTTCGTTATCATTCAAATGGTTCAGATCAAGCTCATAACCGAACGCACCTGCCATTGCAACGTTGCCGCGTGTTTCAAAGGAAGTAACTCTTCCGGTTTGGTGATTAGGACTTGCCGAGACATGAGCACTCATTGTTGATGAGGGATAAACAAAAGATGTACCATACTGTATGAAGCATCTTTCGATCGCATCAGTGTTGTCGCTGGTCCAGATCTGCGGGGAGTAGTACAGCATTGCGGGATCAAATCTTCCACCACCACCCGAACAGCCCTCAAACAGTATATTCGGGAAAGCGGTTGTCAATCTTTCGAGCAGATCATATAAACCGAGTATATAGCGGTGGAATACCTCCTGCTGTCTTTCAACCGGAAGCAGGTCGCTGCCGACCTCGGAAAGATTGCGGTTGAAATCCCATTTTACATAAGCAATATTCGTTGATGAAAGGACAACTGACATAGTGTCAAAGAGATAATCCCGCACATCCTTGCGTGACATATCGAGAACCAGTTGCTGTCTTCCGGTTGAACGATCTCTGCCGTTTACATGCAGACACCAATCGGGATGTGCATCATAAAGCTTTGAAATTGGCGAAATCATCTCAGGCTCATACCAGATACCAAACTTCAATCCGAGTGCATTTATACGTTTGACAAGGCTGTCAAGGTCACCATTTAACTTACTTTCATTGACAAACCAGTCGCCAAGTGAACTGTTATCATCATTACGGTTACCGAACCAACCATCGTCCATAACAAGCATTTCAATACCAAGGTTAGCCGCATCTTCAGCGATTCTGACCAGCTTGTCATCATCGAAACCGAAATAGGTAGCTTCCCAGTTATTAACTAAGATCGGACGCATTGCATCACGCCAAGGACCTTTGCAAAGGTTTTTACGATATAAATGATGGTAGGTCTGTGACAACTCGCCAAGACCGTTCGCAGAGTATACAGTTACAACCTCAGGTGTTGTGAAGCTCTGATCTGATTCAAGCAACCATTCAAAGTCGGTGGGGTTGATACCCATAATAACTCTCGTATAATCAAAGCAGTCAACCTCAACATCAACAGCGAAGTTGCCACTGTAAACCAACGAAAAGCCAAATGCTTCTCCGCTGGTTTCGGTTGCGGTCTTATCACAAAGTATAGTAAAAGGATTATGATTATGACTTGATGAACCGCGCTTGCTTGAAATGGATTGTATCCCGTGGATTAATGATTTTCTCTCGAATTTTCTCTCTGCAACATGCTTTCCGTGAAAATGTATGAGATCAAAATCTGAACGAGGTATATCAAGTGTCATCGAATATGCTCTCTGTAAGCGGAGCGCATCTTTTGAAGTGTTTGTTATTTTTACACTGCGTGCGATAGCATTATGAGCAGTAAAAGCAGAATAGGCAAGTACAACCTCAGCACCTGACAAACTGTCAAGCATCATAATTTCAAGTGTCTGAGCTTTGCTGTCATCGTTTACATAAGTTGCGGGCAAGCCTTCAAGTTTAGCTTTGCCATCATAAATTCTATGAGATTTATATTTTAATTCGGTAGCAGTATTTCCGGATGGCATCTTAACCGAGAGTGCTGAGATTCTGAAGTCACCTGCTCCGTTACAGGAGTATTCCTGAGGTTGTGTATCAAGCGAGAACAATCCCGATTCTCTTGAAGGCGGTAGCGGACTGAATGCTGCGTTTACATGATTTGCAAGCAGATGACTGACATCATCATCAGAAATATAGCTACCATAATAAAGGTGGATTAAATATCCGTTTTCTCTTACCTGCATTATATAGGTTGAGCTGCCGGCATCAAGTCTGAAGATTTTTTTACTGTTGTTGTATTTGATTGGCATATGGGAGATCCTCTCGAAATTAATATTAAAGTGTAATATATAAAAACATTGAAGATATGCAGAAAATAAAAATGAGAACAGTTAAAAAGGCATTGTACCACTTTTGTGGTTTTATCTTTTCACCGGGCATTGAGAGACCGATAAAAAATGCACCGATTATAACAGTAGGAACGATATATCTGAAGTCCATAGTGCAGTCATGAGGGAAATCAAAGCAGAACTTAATATATGAACCCATTATAGTTACATATAAAACTCCAAAGAACACACGAAATGCATTGCTTACTATTTCAGTTTTCTTAAAAATAAAATATATGATTGCTAATACTGCGATAATGCAAATTATTAAATTCGCAAAGAATAGTACATTGGAAAAATAATAAGTATGGGTTTGGGATTTTCCGATATAATACTCACCAAACAAGGATGTTTTCAAAATCATTAAAGCTAAATTGTGTTCACGATATTCATATCCATAATACGAACCTCGCGCCATCCACACATCAGCTGAAGAAAAGTCAAACAACCTTTGCCATATTGAATATTGTCCAAGATACTGTGAATGTCCTTCGGTTTTTATTTTCGGAATGTATGTAAGCGGTACATTGTTGTAAAAAAAGTTCCTAATCCCCCACCATAAACCCAATGGAACAACAACTGTTGTAAATGCTGAAAATTGTTTTATGAATTTAAAGTAAGTTTTGCTTTTAAAGAATTTAATAATAAATAACAAAGCAATTGCCGGAGCAACTAATGCTACTGAAAGCTTTGTCATCATGCCGAAACCAACAGCAAAAGCAATTTTGAGTATGTTTATAAGCGTAGGATTTTTATACCATTGAATTGTACATAAAATCGCTGCAAGGAAAAACATTATGGATAGGATATCATTGTTTATACTTCCAGAAAGTATTATAAAAGTCGGGTGAAAGGCAACAATTGCTGTTGAGGCAATCAATCCTTTGCTGCTCATCTTAAAGCTATTGAATATCTTATATGAGATAATCATACAGGTTGATGAGAAGAACAATGTCAACAATTGCAGATTTTCTTTTGCAAGCTCAGATATTTCAGCACCGGGAGCTCCAATTATCAAATTTTGTATCTTGAACCATAATGCGGCGATTGCATAATAAAACGGAGGATGATAAAATTGATTTACATTTTCAGTGTCAACAGGTGGTAACGCAGTAAAATTGTATTTATAAAAAAACTCAATGTAATTTAAGTGTCCATTGTTTCCACCAAAATCATGCTGTCGGTCTCCCCAACCGGTTTCTATTATATATACCAAACGAATTGTAAACCCAAGAATAAACAATAATAGAATTATTCTTTTTGTAGTCAATTTTTTCTGTAACGCCCAAATAAAGCCTAAACCAATTGTAAAAACAATACCTGCTGCAGCAATCATTTCAATCGGATCTTCAAGAGTTAAATAATTGTAATCCAGGTAAAAAGCAATAATTAGTAATATAAATGTGAATCCTAAATATTCTATAATGCTAAAATACTTTCTGGAATAAATGCATCCAAATACAATTATAACAGACTGAACTATAAACATAATAATCAATCCGGGAAGATAGGTATGACCTTTTTCAAGGGGATTAAATATTGCACAGCATAGACATATAATAAACAGAACAGCATATGGATGTGCAATAGCAAGCTTTTTAATTTTAGTAGACATAATAATCTCCATGCCCTGTTTCGGGCAAAATAGTCATGAAAAATACATGGAGATACGCGTTAATGTATCTTTAAATCATATATTCTTCACGCTAACCTCCACTCTATCTCTATTATTTGATATAATAAAGCTTCTGTTTAGGACTTGCCGAAATAACCTCTTGTAAACGGAGGTTTTGGTGGAGTCTGGCTTTTATAATTCATAACAATATTGTTTATTAATTTTCCATCTTCATCGGTAAAGATAAAAACCTGTCCGCTTATTCCGCATTGCTTCAGTTCCTTCTGCTTATCAATTAGATATAGCGGTACAGAATTGTATAGATTATTTCTGTGTTTGAATTCTCTCTGCAGAAGGAATTTAGCTCCTGTCCTATCGGTTAAAAAAACTCTGCAATCTGTTTTATTTTTGTTGCAGACAGTCTTACTCATGCTCTCAATAATGCAGTTTTCGGTATGCATCAGCGGAAGTCTGCCGTAAACAACAGCTTCACATAACAACGGTTTCCTCATGTACCTGAGTGCAGAGAAGGTCAGCTCAGGTGAAAGAATGATTGAACTTAATTTGTCTGAATAAAATTTTAATGTATATTCATTGACTGCATTCAAAGTAAAATCGCCATGCAGTTTAAACTCAAATTCCATACACAATGGAATCTGTGACAGATTTGTTATCACAACATCATTGATTCCCTCAGCCTTTACCGACAACAGCAGCTTTTTTACTGCTGATTTATCACTCTCGGTACATACATTGGGCATAAGTACTCTTATTGCTGCTGCGTTCTTAATGAATGTAGTTATTTTATTTATCTTCCACAGAGAAATATCGATATATTTCAGATTGTCAGGGAGTGTAATTTTATCGGGTATCCTACCTTCAAATCTAAAAATAGTATAGTTCTGAGGTTTTATATACTCAACAGAAGAAATTTCACTATTATTTATAATATAGTCAGGCTTTTTTGCCGGTTCTTCATTTTTTGCTTTATCTTTCAACAGGTTTACATAATCTACATTCTTGCGAATAGACTGCGTCTGCTTTTTGTCGTTTTCAGTTCTGTACCCAAACATACCTTTACCGGGTTTGGCAATAATATAACCGTCGGTAAACCCCTGACGTGAGAACAGCGTATCAAGGAATTTAACTTCATTTTCTGTTGCGACACGTTTCCCGTCAATCAACTTACGGTATATCGAAACAACACCTGCAACATAACCAGGCTCCTTCATCCTACCTTCAATTTTAAATGATTTTATGCCGGTATCAATTAATTCCGGAATATGCTTTGCAAGGCATAAATCCTTCAGACTGAGTGGATACGGGTTCTCACACTTGTATGGCAAACGGCAGGGTTGGGCACATTCCCCTCTGTTACCGCTTCTTTTGCCTATCATCGATGACATCAGACAGCCGCCGCTCTGGCTGACACATATGGCTCCATGTATAAACATCTCTATTTCCATACCCGACTTAACCGCACCCGACAGATCTTCTATGTTCATTTCTCTTGCTGCGATAATTCTGGTTATCCCGATATTTTTCATAATATCGATAGCATCAGCGCTGTGCAGCCGCATCTGTGTACTTGCATGTAAAGGTAAATCGGGGTAACGGTTATGCAACAATACTGTAACACCCATATCCTGAACAATAACAGCATTGGGAGATATCTCGTTCACCAAAGAGTCGGTATAGGCTAATAAATCCTTTATCTCACGATCGTAAATCAGTGTATTAAGGGTAATATACAGCTTCACATTAAAAAGGCGGCAAAGCCTTGCCGCCTCTCTCAACTCATCAATATTAAAATTCGCAGCATTTTGTCTTGCGTTGAATTGCTTACCACCAAGATAAACAGCATCGCAACCCGAATATATCGCTGAGCAAAGCGACTCAAGACTGCCTGCCGGAGCTAATAATTCGGGAAGCTGTGAGTTGAATTTATTCATGCTTCTATATTGGTTTCCAAATATTCAGCAATATCACGGACAGTTTTTAATGATGTAACATCTTCGTCTGGAATAGAAACATTGAATTGATCTTCTAAAGTCATCAGCATTTCAACTATATCAAGTGAATCAGCACCGAGGTCTTCCATAATATTTGCATCATTTTCGATTTCCTCTACAGGCATACGAAGTTGCTTGGACAATACATTTTTTATCTTCTCTATCATAATAAATCCTCCATGAATATCAATTTGTGATAATGATATTACAAATAAATTAGTTTTACAAGGGGCAAACGGTAAAATTAATTATTTATTCATATTTTCCTTTTTGAATTGTTGTATAATAATTCATATTCATGTGATAAGGAGTATTAATATGGTCTTATCGGATAAAACCGAAATAAAAACTTTCATTTTATTTCTCATGTCTAATATAAAAGAAGCGCTTGATTTCAATACCTTGCATGATATTGTTGTTCAAGACGGCTTCGTTAAATACATAGATTTTCTTGATTGCTTCGCCGAGCTGCTTGAAGCCGGCCAGGTTGACGAAATCAACAACGATATACCTTTATACACTATCAGTGATAACGGGAAAATAGCTGTTGCGGAGTTAACACCCAAGCTATTCGGTACGATAAAAGAAAAAGCATTACGCAGTGCAATGCGGCTTCTTGCTTTCTACCGGGAAGGAAGCAGGATATTCTCATCGGTCAACAGTGACGGAGAGGGATGGCAATTTCATTGCGAAATGACCGACGGCAAAAGAAAGCTGCTTGAAATCAATACATATTATACCGATTATGATTATGCTCAGCGTGTCAAGTCGAACTTTGACGAAAATGCTGAAAAAATTTATAAAGGAACAATGGCAATTCTTTCAGGGGATGTCAATTATATATTTGATAAATGATAGGCTTGAAGTTTTGTATTTTTCATTCAAAATTACGACCGAAATTCGGCATACGCCGAACCGCTCAAAACATTCTGCACATGCAAGAAAGGAATGGTCATAAGAATGAATATATTGCAGGCAAAAACAAACAGAATCATATCATTGCTGGAACAAAAATATCCGTCTCCTGAATGCGGTCTGCATGCAGGTGGAAATCCGTTTCAGCTTTTTATTATGGCAATCCTTTCAGCCCAGACAACAGATGCCAGAGTCAATCTGATTTCACCTGCATTATTCGAACGCTTTCCCAATGCAAAGTCGATTTCCGAAAGCAAAGAAGGTGAGCTTGAGGAATATATCAAGACAGTCGGTTTATATAATGCTAAAGCAAAAAACATACGCAAAGCCTGCAAACGACTGGTTGAGGAATATAATAACGTAATTCCTTTTGAAATGGATGACCTGCTTACACTCGGCGGAGTCGGCAGAAAGGTTGCAAATCTGATACGAGGAGATATATTTGGTCTCGGCGGTATTGTTACCGATACCCATTGCATCCGTATTACAAACAGACTGGGGCTTGTTAATTCAAAAAATCCCGTTCAGATTGAAAAAACACTGGATAAATTAATACCGAATGATAAACAGACTGATTTCTGTCATCGTATTGTTCTATTTGGTAGGGAGGCTTGCAATGCAAGAAACCCCGATTGCATAAATTGTGTGTTGTTTGAGGTTTGCGATAAAAATGGTATCTGATTCCTTGTTCATTATTGTTAACATATATTTTAATATATATAGCATGTAAACTAAAATCAAATATGATAAAATACGAAATGTAAAGCGCTTAACAGTTAGCCGCTTTACATTTTTCTGTTATAATAATATAGAAGGGTGGTAATAAATATGAACAAACGATATATGCCTGTGGTTGAACGATTTATGCGTATACATATGCTGCGAAGAGCATATATGCATAAAAATCTGAATATTTATGGTCTGCATTTCGGACAGCATCCGATTTTAAAGTTCATATCAGAGAACGATGGATGCACACAAAAAGAAATCGCTGATCTTCATGGTGTAACTACTGCATCTATTGCGTTATCCACAAAGCGTATGCAATGCTCCGGACTGATTTGCAAATCTGTTGATAAGGATAATTTAAGAAAGAATAAGTTATCATTAACCGAAAAAGGTGAAAAAGCATTGAAAGAATCAGAAGAATTTATAGATGCGCTTGATGAGATGTGTTTTTCGGGATTCGATGATGAAGATATCAAACAATTGTATAATTTTTTAGGCAGGATAGCTGATAATATGTCTGATATTGAAAACAGCTGTACTCATGAAGAGATATGTATGATGCATCCGGGGATGAGAAGAAAGGGAAAAAAGTCAGATGATTAAAAAACTTCTGCCGAGTATTGGCAAATATAAATTACAAGCAATATTATCACCTGTAACAATAATTTTTGAGGTGTTACTTGAAGTTTCCTTGCCCTTATTGATGGGAAATATTATTGATATCGGTGTAAAAAACAAGGATCTGAATTATATTATTGTTACCGGATTTACAATGATTGGTATGGCTTTACTGTCATTGATTTTCGGCGCGTCTTCGGGTTATTTTGCAGCAATAGCAAGCAGTGGTTTCGCGAAGAATCTTCGTGAAAGAATGTTTGCCAAAATACAGTCTTTTTCATTTGCGAATGTTGACAAGTTTTCAACCGGATCGCTTGTCATGCGTGTTACGCAGGATGTAACCAATACCCAGAACGCTTTTCAGATGATGATGAGAATGCTTGTCAGAGCGCCTATTATGTTTGTTACAGCTACTATAATGGCAGTTACGATAAATGCAAAGCTTTCTTTGATTTTTCTTGCAGTACTTCCGCTTCTGGTTTTGGCAATTGTATTGATTGCATCTAAAGCATTTCCACTTTTTCAGAAGATGATGAAGGCAAATGACAGTATGAATACAACAGTCCAGGAAGGACTTATAGCAATTCGTGTTGTAAAGTCGTTCGTCAGAGGGGATTTTGAAAACGAGAAGTTCAAAAAATCTGCCGATGATGTCCGTAAAGCAACAATTAATGCAGAAAAGTTGCTTGTAACAAATATGCCGATGATGCAGCTTGCTATGTATATCTGTATGATCATGGTATTCTGGTTTGGTGCAAAAATGATTGTTATCGGCGATATGGAAACCGGCCAGCTCTTGTCATTCATCAGTTATATAAGCCAGATACTGATGTCGCTAATGATGGTATCAATGGTTTTCGTTATGCTTGTATTATCAAAAGCATCTGCAAGCCGTATTGTTGAGGTGCTGGATGAAAAAATAGATTTAACTGATGACAATGCCGATCCTACTCTACAGGTCACAGACGGTTCGGTTGAATTCAATAATGTAAGCTTCAGTTATTACAAGGATAAAAATAACCTGACGTTGCGTGATGCAACTCTGAAAATCAATTCTGGTGAAACCGTTGGGATTATAGGCGGTACAGGCTCATCGAAAACAACGCTTGTGCAATTAATCCCAAGGCTTTATGATGTTCTCGATGGAGAAGTCAAGGTTGGCGGCAGGGGAGTAAAAGAATACAAAATGAAAACCCTGAGAGATGCAGTCGCAATGGTATTACAGAAGAATGTTCTTTTTTCAGGTACAATCAAAGAAAACCTTAAATGGGGTAATGAAGATGCAACGGATGATGAAATAACCGAAGCCTGTAAAAAAGCACAAGCGCATAATTTCATCATGTCTTTCCCAGATGGCTATGAAACAAACCTCGGTCAGGGTGGTGTCAACGTTTCAGGCGGCCAAAAGCAAAGACTTTGTATTGCAAGAGCATTGATTAAGAAACCTAAGATAATAATTTTTGATGACAGCACAAGCGCAGTTGACGTTGCAACAGATGCCAAAATCCGTTCCGAGCTAAAAAAGAATATGATCGGTATGACAATAATAATTATAGCCCAGCGTATCAGCTCTGTTTATGATGCCGACAGGATAATTGTTATTGACGACGGCAGAATAAATGCTATCGGCACACATGAAGAGCTTCTTGCCGGAAATGAGATATATAAAGAAGTATATCTATCTCAGCAGAGTGCTCAGCAGAAGGGAGACAAATAAATGAACAGACCAGGACCAAGACTTGGCGGGCCGGGTGGACCTCATATGGCTGTCGGTCCAAAACCTAAGAATGCAAAAAGGACTTTTTTCAGGCTCATCAGTTATATGGGTAAATACAAAACTTATTTTATATTTGTAATTATAGGAATGATATTGAGTGCAGCTGCCGGGGTTACAGCTAACTACTTTATTAAACCGTTGATAAATGATTATATTGCACCGATGATAGGGCAGCAGAATCCGGATTATTTACCGTTGATAAAACAGCTTCTTATTATGGCAACAATATTTTTAATCGGTGTTGCTGCTACCTATTTATCAAACAGACTTGCAATTAATATTTCTGCAGGTGTGCTTTATAAAATTCGCACAGATATGTATGAAAAAATGCAGAAGCTGCCTATAAAATTCTTTGATACAAGAACTCACGGCGAAATTATGAGCCGTTATACTAACGATGCAAACTCCTTGTCTCAGATGATATCAATGAGCATTCCGCAGCTGATTTCATCGCTGTTATCGGTTGTCGGCGTATTTGGCTTAATGCTGTATCTAAGCTGGGCACTTACCCTTATAGTCATCGGAATGTTAGGATTATATTTTCTGGTGTTGAAGTTTGTTGGCGGGCAAAGCGCAAAATACTTCAGAATGCAGCAAAAAGACCTTGGCAGTGTAAACGGCTATCTTGAAGAAATGATTGAAGGTCAAAAGGTCGTAAAGGTTTTCAGTTATGAAGATAAGGTGCTTAATGAATTCACAAAGAGAAACAATGAGCTTTTCGGTGCTGCAAGCAAGGCTAATACCTTTGCAAATATATTGATGCCCATAATGGGCAATCTGTCATATCTGCATTATGCAATAACTGCAGCAGTAGGCGCGATCCTGACAATAAACGGACAGCTTGATGTTGGTACAGTAGGCGCTTTCTTGCAAAGCACAAGGCAGTTCTCGCAGCCGTTGACTCAAATTTCAACACAAATTAATTCGGTTTTAATGGCATTGGCAGGCGCAGAACGAATTTTTGAAGTAATGGATGCTGAGCCGGAAAATGACGACGGAGTTGTTACCTTGGTAAACATCAATATAGCCGAAGACGGTAGTATTAGTGAATGCAATGAACGCACCGGTATATGGGCTTGGAAATATCCTCACAGTAACGGCAGTATAACATATACAAGGCTTCAAGGGCATGTTGTATTTGAGAATATAACATTTGGGTATGATGAAAACAAAACAGTTCTGAAGAATGTTTCTCTCTATGCGAAAACCGGTCAAAAAATTGCTTTTGTCGGTTCAACCGGTGCCGGTAAAACAACCATAACGAATCTGATAAACAGATTTTATGATGTACCTGATGGAAAAATCAGATATGACGGGATCAATATTAACAAGATAAAGAAAGCTGATTTACGTCGCTCACTCGCAATGGTTTTACAGGATACACACCTATTCACCGGTACAGTGAAGGACAATATCAGATATGGTAAATTAGACGCGACTGACGAAGATATAGTTGAAGCAGCAAAAATTGCAAATGCCGATACATTCATCAGGCATCTGTCAAACGGCTATGATACAGTGCTTAGCGGTGACGGTTCAAACCTGAGCCAGGGACAACGACAGCTGCTGTCGATTGCAAGAGCCGCAGTTGCAGACCCACCGGTACTCATTCTTGATGAAGCTACCAGTTCGGTTGATACAAGAACAGAGCTTCTTATTGAAAAGGGAATGGATAAGCTAATGGAAGGCAGAACGGTTTTCGTTATAGCTCATAGATTATCGACAGTCCGTAACTCGGACGCAATTATGGTGCTTGAATCGGGTGAAATCATTGAAAGAGGTAATCATGAGGATCTCATTTCACAACAGGGTAAATATTATCAACTATATACCGGAATGTTTGAATTGGATTAAATATAGAAACGGAGCAGGCCTTCCTGCTCCGTCTCTTATCTGACAACAATATAATCTGCAAAAGTATAACCGTTGATATTATTGTAGGTTATTGCATACCAGTTACCTTCTTTACCTCTAATCACAACGGCTGAACCATTCGGTATCTGACCTATGATTTTTCCCTGCATTGATGGTTTATCTCTGATATTCAATCGACCTCCTTGTGTTACAACAATTCCCTGTGTGCTTGCTTTCGGTTCAACAAATGGCACACCAAGAAATTCTGCAACAGACTGCGAAAGGTTTCTGGCTATTAAAGGAATGTTGTTTTTCAGCCAGTTCATATCGGTTGTATTGTCGTGATAGACAAGCTCTGCAAGAACTGCCGGTGCTTTTGTTCTTCTCAGCTCTGCAAAGGTTCTGTTTGGTAATGCTCTTACCTTTTCTGGGTTCGGGTAAATTTCCTTATAATTTTTGGCAATGATATCTGCTGCCTGTTTGCCGCGTGCGCTAGGAGCATAATAATAGATATCAGCACCGCTTTGTGAGCCGCGCAGGTTTTCGGGTGATGCGTTTGAGTGCAGGGCTAAATGCAGGTCATAGTTGCCTTGGTTTGACTGTGCTACAGATGACATAGCGGTCATATCCGGTGTATTGCGTGTGAAGCTTACGCCGCTTGCAGCCAGATAAGGCTCCATTGCATCCGCAATGAGATTCATATAGTATTCTTCGGTACCACCTCCTACGGTAGGATTATATTCCTGAGTTGAGGGACTTAAGTATACTGATGGCATTTGTAAATACCTCCTGTGAAAATTTTTTGCCATCATTAATTACATAATGATCGTATAGTATATAATATGTTGAGCAATGTTCAATGCTACTCATTTATAATAAGTTGTTTAGCAAAAACTTTCATTCTTTCAGAAAAGCTGCTGCATAATTTTTCCCCGTATTTAATACAGTTTTCTATATTACTATCACTTGCATCATCAAGACTGCCCAGACAGGGCAAATCAGATATTTTTGTTCCGTCTATTCTTAAATAACGGTGTTCAGAAACAAAATCAGAATGAAATATTGTTCTGAGTTGATAATCTGCAGTCTGAGAAATCGCATCCATAAAAATTCCGAGTATCGGTAATGCCCAGCTTGCTTTCCCCCAATTCTTTGCTTTTTTAACATTTATTGTACTTTTGTTTTGACCAATTCCGATCGACAGAATCTTCACATTTTGATTATATATGCAGCTTTTCCAGCCAACCAGCTTCTCAAGCTCGACGAAAGCACACATCGATGGGTTGTTTGCAAATACACCGCCGTCAATAAGATAACTGTAATCATTGGACATGGGCTTTACCGGCGCAACAGGGAAGTATGACGGAGCAGATGAGGTTGCCCGCAGCACATCTTTTAAATAATAATCTCTTTCTATGTAGGCTTTCGCATTTTCACGATCAAAAAAAACACACTTTCGGATCCCAATATTGAAAGCCGGGATCAGACAGGGCTTCAAGCATTCACTGAGTCTTGTATCACCAAAAACTGCATTCAAAGCATTAATCAATTTTTTTTCAGAATATTTAGCGCAGAATAATCCATTGAATGTATATAAATTTCGTAAAAAAGAATTTTTGAATATGCTTTTTCCAATTTTAATATATATGTCAACAACATCTTTTGCAGAAAACTTCGGTCTTTTATCGTTTTTACTGTCAGGACACAGATATGTACCGCATAAAATACCTCCGGCACTTGTTCCGGCAAAGAAATCAAAATAGTCACAAAGCCTTGCGTTTTTGTTACCGCTGAATTGAATCAGATAATTTTCAAGCTGTGACAGTACAACTGCGGTAACCAGACCGTTAATACCTCCGCCGTCAATACACAAAACCCTAAATGAAGACATTCCGCCACCTCCTCATAAGTCATTTTATGAAGATAGTAACGGAATGTTGTATTTCAAATTTATATATTTAAATTTACTTTTGATTTTTGTGTGATTTTATTCACTTTTTCTGTAACAAATATCGCCGGAAAAGAAAGCAGAAACCAAATAAACGTAAGTTGTGGGCAAATCTGACCGAGAAGGTTGAAGGACAATTCCGAATAATCCCATACCTGCAAGCCCATTAATATATTAACAAAAAATCCGATTATAAACTCTATTACAGTAATTAACGCGCTGCACATAGCCGCTTTTATTACTTTGCAGAATCTGCAGAATGGATTTATAACATTGCAAAAATAGTGTATAAGAACAAGACAAACCCCACCTGCGATAAACATTGATATATGAGTTTTTCTGCGATATAGAATTTCAAGCAGAGCATATATCGAACCCCCAATGAGAAATAACAAGGATATTAGTTTTATTTTTTTTAACATAAAAATCCCTCCGGAAATGTATTTTCCCGGAGGTGATTTTTTCCGAGAACAAATTCCATATAATGAAATTATTCTCAAAGTTAATTTATTTATTCATTTGAATCGGGCTTTTCAGAATTATTTTGATCATCAGGTTGACTGCTCGGAGTTTCCGGAGGTGATCCAGTAAAATCAAGGACATTATTAAATTGTTTATTATATACTTCTTTCTTATTATAAGGAATATAGTCTTCTTCAAAATAGTCTTCTTTGAAGAATGCATAAGGTTTGTTTTCGGGTTTTCTGAGCTTCCTGTTGAGTATTATATAAAGAATCCAGAGCAGTAAAGCACCAACAGTTATAAATATACCCTCATACATACCTTCAGCAACATAATTGAAGCGGATTGTATTTGCACCTGCTTCGCATTTGACTGCCATAAGTCCGTTGAAAACTTCCATTATTTCAACTTTCTCACCGTTTACGGTTGCTGTCCAGCCGACATCATTCGGAACGCTG
Source organism: Clostridiales bacterium GWF2_38_85 (assembly GCA_001797275.1). Taxonomy (GTDB): domain Bacteria; phylum Bacillota; class Clostridia; order Oscillospirales; family CAG-382; genus GWF2-38-85. The sequence goes on from MGOY01000018.1 coordinate 125,040, forward strand.
AAAAATACATAGTTTTCTGAGTCAAGAGTTATTTCAGCTGAGAATCCATTATTGTCATATTCGAAGCTTTCGGCAGCGCTTTCAGCACGAAGCTTGCAGTTTACTGCATAATCATCGTAATCCAAAGAACCTTTTTCAGAGAAAGTAACTTCGGTCATGTACTTTGAATATTCATCAGCAAATTCATCCGGTACAATCAGGAAAGCAGTAGAATATATATGCCTTGATGATGACGAAATTTTATCAAATTCACTGTAGGTCATGAATTTGTCATATGTGAAGCCCATGGGAATAAAATCATCGTTTATCAGAACAGTATAACCATTTTGTTCATTAAGTACAGTAAATCCCTCAGGTTTAACCTTATTTATCTTTGAGGTTTCGATAACGCCATATTTGACTGACAACAGACCACGCAATCCGTAATATTTAGCTTCGGGTCTTGAACCGACATCACGTGTAACTCCGAACTTCGGATAGAAAGACATTACCGATGGAGGAACTACTGTGTGGAAGCATCTGATACTCGGCACATCCCAGTACAATCCGAGGTTGTCAAGTGAATCCTCAAAGGTGTCGATCCTGAAGAATTCCTCACCTTCAAAAATCATAACCTCATCACCGGCTATCGCCTGATCAATCATATAATCGCTGTTCCAAGAATGTAATTTACCATAGAATAGATGATTTGAACCGTATATGACAATAGTAGTCATTACAACATACGTTAATAATTTATCAAAGGTTTTCTTGCCGCGGTAATATTTCATCAGAATATAGGTAATAATCAGAGAAGCAAAGGCTATTGCAACATAAACCCAGAACCTGTCGATGAAATTCGCTTGTCCTAATTGATAATTACCGTCCTTGTCACGCCATGTTAATCCGAGAACAATAGCAAAGGCAGCACAGACAAGTCCATTGATAATAAGACCTTTTTTGAAATTTATTTCTTTTCGGTCGATTGCAATAATGGTTGCAAGAACCATTATCAATATCAACATGTAGAACCATCTTGCATAATAAGCATTGTTTAAAAGGAAGAAAAATGAATTAAATACCGGAACGAGTGCCATAATAAAACATATGACTGATAATAAGCTTATCCAGCTCTTTTTCCTTGCTGTTATATATGTGATAACACCTGACATGCCGAACATCGGAATCCATGCAGCAAGTGAAGCCCATCTTGCACCGTTTTCGGGGAAAAAGTTTGCTCTTGAAGGGATATCGGGCGGAAAGAAGAAACTTTCTATAATTGACAATATTCTGTCCCAGTAAACATTACCACTCTTTGTGTATACCCATGCACCCATGCCTTTAAAACCGGAGTTAAGCCTGGGATTGTTAATAATGGCAAGCGCTCCGGGCAAAAATATTATCATAGACATCGCAAAACCGAGAACTGATTCAAATGCCAGCCATAAGAACTTTTTAAAGGTTATCTTAAAGGTTGAATTCATGCTTCTTGCAAAGAAATAGATAAGGCAGAATACAACCTGTCCCGCAAACATGAAGTAGTTCATCATCGAACAAAGCATAACAGCAACAGCAAAAAGTCCCTTGCGGTTGTTCTGGACAAGTTCCTCAATTCCGATAAGCAGCAGCGGGAAGAAAGCGATTATCTCGTGAAACTGGTTGAAGAATACATTATAAATACCGAAGCCTGAGAATGCATATAAAAGTCCGCCTATAACAGCATTATTGGGATTTTTGACAAAGCGTTTGAGGTATGCATAAGCAAAAACAGATGCTGTCATGAACTTAAGTATAAATATCGGGCCCATCAGATAAGGTGCCCAGGATGAAGGGAACAAACACATGATCCAGAAAAACGGACTGCCAAGCATATAATATGAATAGCTCCCAATAAAATTGGCTCCAAGGTCAGTGCCGAAGTCCCAGAAAATCGAGCCGTTATGAACGCTTTCGATGCAATGCCGATAAAAGGGTATCTGCTGGGCATTGTAATCACCATAGTATAAGAATATACCACGGTCATAAATTATATACGGCAGGAATATAAGAGTTGCCGCAATGAAGGATAAATAGAGAATTCTTTTGTAGTAATACATTCGATCCTGTTTCAGCGTATCAAGCTCAACTTCGGGATTGGAATTAAAATTTAAAAATGACATATTTATGACCATTCCTTTTTTTGTAAGTGGGAATTGTACTTAATTTAACAACATTAAATGTATTTGGTGAAACCGAATTTACACTATACCACAATGTTTTATGGCATAAACTCTTGTTTGAAGAATTTATCTTTCAAACTTTTGCAACTCAATAACTATGTTTTCCGACGATGTTAATATTAAGTAATATGTTTTTCAAAAAGTTGTTATAAGTATAACATAATTCGTTTCTGCTGTAAAGTCAAATCAAAAAAAAGTAGGGAAGAGGGCTCGAAAATTTACAAAATGATAAAAGGACTTACAAAAAAAGCAATTATCATTAAATGCGAAAAAGAATCAATATTTGAACAAGCAATATTATTTTTGAAGGATGCAGAAAACCATCTCGAAGAAGATCAAGATATTGTATCAACGGCAAATAAATTAATAGGAATATCAGAAGATTGCCAGAAACGTAAATTCAATCTGAAAAAGCAATTAGGAAAAGCTGTTTTATTTTTTTACGGTGTAATTACCGGAGCCTTGATAATGTTTTGTATTATGAATTTAATGTAGTAATATTATTTGTCTTGGAAACGAAAATTCATCTCATTTTCATTATGAAGATGAGATGAATTATTTGTTGAACATAATAATTAAAATTATTTTACAAACTCATTATATATTGTTTTTATCGTATTAACAAAGTCGTTTTCGTTAACTCCGATAATTATATTAAGCTCGCTTGAACCTTGATCAATCATTCTGATGTTAATGCCTTCACGGGCAATGGCTGTAAAAATACGCGAAGCAGTACCGGTTGCTCTGATCATTCCCCGTCCAACAACAGCAATCAATCCGAGACCTGATTCAATGTCTATGCTGTCGGGATTTATAGAAGCAGTAATTCTATCCATGATTTCTTTCTCATGACCGGTTATTGCTTCTTTATTTACAACAATGCTCATTGTGTCGATGCCGGATGGGAAATGCTCGAATGATATGCCCATATCAGCAAGCACCTTTAAAACACGCATACCAACACCAAGCTCTTGGTTCATCATATCTTTTTCTATATTTATAACAGAGAACCCTTTTTTACCTGCAATACCGGTAATAATATCGTTATTATTCATCGCATTACAACGTGAAGTTGCAACAATCATTGTACCTTCGTCATCAGGGCTGTTGGTGTTTCTGATGTTGATGGGTATTCCTGCAAGCTTAACGGGGAAGATTGAATCCTCATGTAAAACCGTTGCGCCCATGTATGAAAGCTCACGAAGCTCACGGTAGGTTATTACTTTGATTTGTTTTGGATTTTTAATTATTCTGGGATCACACATTAAGAAGCCGGATACATCTTTCCAATTTTCGTATATGTCTGCCATAACGGCACGAGCAACAATTGCACCCGAAATATCTGAGCCGTCTCTTGAGAATGTCTTGACCGTCCCGTCGGGCATAGAACCATAAAAACCGGGGATAACTGCATTTGGAAGTGATTTAAGCTTTTTCTCGGCGACGATATTAGTCTGTGTGGGATTGAAGACACCGTTTTCATCAAAAAAGATGATTTCTGCAGCATCAACAAAATTATAATTCAAAAGCTTAGCAAGAATTATACCGTTTAAATATTCACCGCGGCTTGCTATATAATCTCTTGAATAACCGTTTTTGATATTCTGTTCGATTGCTATATATTCATCAGTAAGAGATAAATCCAGCCCAAGGTTAATTATTATGTCGTCATAACGTTCCTTAATATTTGTAAAAATTGTATTGAATTCATCTGTACCAATAGCTTTAAAACAATTCAATAACATATCGGTTACTTTTGTATCGCTATCAAAACGCTTTCCGGGTGCTGACGGGACAATATATACTCTTGAAGGGTCGGAATTGATTATCGAAGCAACTTTTTGGAACTGATTTGCATCAGCAAGAGAGCTGCCGCCGAATTTAACGATTTTAATAATATTTTTGGTATTCATTATTTTATTAGAAATATCCTTTCCTGAGAAAATCAAAATATGAATGAAGAAGATTAAATTTATTCATTTATACATTATATACATTAAATATATACATTGTTTTCAACTTTTTTATTTTAACATATTTCTATTAGTTGTGCAATAGCTTTTGTTGACAAAGAGATGTAAATATGATAAAATATTAAAAACAATACGGGGGTATTTTTGTGAAAATACATAAAATATTATGCATATTATTGTGTGCAACATTTATATTTGCACCAATAATCACATTAGCGGAGGGAGAATATACAATGAATGATTCTAAGTTTTATAAATCACTTGCTAAGAGTGAATCAGAATACATACAGAAAGTTATGCTTTCAAATGGTGCATTACCAATGAATCCGGTCAGTGTTACAAATGATTTCGCTTCAAAGGACTTACCTGACATAAATGGTATTCCGGATGAAACCTATAAGACTTGGAAGTGCGGTAAAATCATGCCTTACTTTTCTGAAAGCGCGATTCTCGGAATTCTTGAAGCAGCTCCGGAGACATCAAAAGAAACAGTTGAAAAATTCATCAACTGGTATTTTGATAACCTGAATACAGCTGAAACAGATTTATATGGAGTCGACGGTACAATATATGATTATTATGTTTTTGTCGATCCGAACGATTCATCAAAAATAGTACAGATATCTCTGCATGAGATGCACAAAGACGAATATCCGAATCAGAAGGATAACCCGAACGATTACGATTCGACAGATTCCTATGCGGCATTGTTTGTCAGAATATTATATGACTATTATCAAACCTACGGTGAGTCTGATTTGTTCGTAGACAGGAAAGCGGATGTTGACAGAGTATTGAATGCATTGTTTTCAACCTATGTTGACAAAATTGATCTGACATATGCAAAGCCAAGCTATAAGGTCTGTTATCTGATGGATAACTGTGAGGTTTACAACGGTCTTGTTGCAGCAGCGGCGTTGTATGATGCGGTATATAATGATCAGACGAAATCTGCCGAGCTTGCAGAATATGCAGACAAGGTTGATGCGGCACTTGAAAAATATATGTGGGACGAAAAAGCCGGCGCGTATTATTACGGTATTTTTGCAGACGGAAAATCAATTGATGAGGTAACACCCGAAAATCTTCAGCAGTTTTATCCTCATGCAACAGCACAGCTTTTCCCGATTATGTTTGGTCTTTTAGATGACAATGCAGACCGCGCAACAATGATTTACGAGAAATTCAATTCCAATTTCGGTCAAAAGGGTGTTGCAGGCAAGGATTGGGCAGTTATTGACAAGAGTGATGTATACCCCTGGTGTACAATTGCAAGAGCTGCGGTTGCTGTCGGCGACTACGAACGAACCGACAGATTTCTTGAGACACTAAAAAATAAATTTATCATGCAAGCACATAAATATCCTTATTATACAGGTGAAGCCGGACAGGCATTGATAGCAATCAATGCAATGCTTACACCTGTTGAGCTGCTTGGAGTTGAAAACGAGGTTCTGACAGCTGATGTTGGTGATGAGATTGAGCTTGGCGCATTATTATTCCCTGAAAGTGCAGATGCAGGCAGACTGAATATCTCGATAAAAGACAATACAATTGTTGAGTTTGATAAAAGCGATGCAAAATTGAAAGCATTAAAAGCAGGTCAAACCGAAATTACATTAACTCTGAACGAAACTTCGTTTGATATCGTACTGAATGTAAAAGATACAACAGCAACAAGCGGAACAGCATCAGAGGTATCTAATGGAAAGTCTAAGAATGACAATAAAAATACTTTATATGCTGTCATTGCAGGCATCGGTGCTGCAGTAATAGGTACAATTGCAGTTATAACATTTAAGAAATCAAAAAAGAAGAAATAAAATAAACATTCATAATTCAGGTTGACAAAATAGTTTGCGGAGTGTAGAATGTATGGCATGCGCTTGTAGCTCAGGGGATAGAGCGACCGCCTCCTAAGCGGTAGGTCGCGAGTTCAATTCTCGCCAGGCGCGCCAATAAAAAGCCTTGATAAATCAAGGCTTTTTGGCTTTTTATGATTCAATTTTATTAAGAACTCCAAACATAAAATCATGTTTATTATGCGAAAAAACATACCTTTAAGTCGTCAGACTGTCGTATAAAAGCACTTAATAATGTATTTGTTAGCAGTCTATGTAATTTTTGTATAAGGTGTTATCCATTTGTACAATACTATTTTTATACCATGATAATTTATATTAAGAGGTTGATATGTCTGAGTATTTTGAAGGAACATATTATAAACATCAAAAAAATGGACAAACAGTTTGCCTTATTCCAGGGCGAACAAAGAACGCAGCATTTATACAAGTCATAACAAACGACAATTCTTATCAATATAATTTCAAAAGCATGGATGTTACCGGTTGTTATTTTGGTCGGAATGGCATTGTTGTGAATTTGCCCAGTATCAAAGGTTCAATATCATATAGTAATATTACTCCATTAAAATATGATATAATGGGACCCTTTAAGTTGTTTCCAATGGAATGCAGACATAAAATCGTAAGCATGCACCATAAATTAAATGGATCTTTAATAATACATAAAAAGCAATTAGATTTCACAGGTGGAACCGGATATATCGAGGGAGATAGTGGTCGTTCTTTTCCTAAAAAATATATATGGTTACAATGTAATGATTTTTCAGAAAAATGCAGCATAATGATATCAATAGCACATATTCCATTTTATATCACGAAGTTTATGGGATGTATTGCCGTTGCTTATTTTAAAGAGAAGGAATATCGGTTTGCAACATATCTCGGTGTAAAAATTGTTACTGTAACAAAGAATAAACTGACTCTAACCCAAGGTAAATATACTCTCGAAGCTGATCTCACACACGATTATTCTCATCCGTTAGCATCACCTAAAAACGGTAAAATGGACAGGACGATTTATGAAAGTAATACATCAAAGTCAAAAATTAGGTTATTCGAGAATAATAAATTACTGTTTGAAGTATCAAGCAATAACACAAGTTTTGAGTGTGAAGGAATAAATTAATACCATAACAACGATTGAAATATGATTATACCGCTCAAGCAATATGAGCGGTATTTAATTTAATCCGCAACTTATCTTAATGTGTATTCGATTGACTCTGAGCTTCCAATACGCAGTCGATTGCTAAAACTGTCGCAACCAATAGAATCTCATTAACATTGTCGGAGAAATTCAATTCGTAACTGTCTCCCCAGGTAAACCATGCTTTTGAAATAGTTGCAATTTGCTCGTTACCATTAACAATAGAATAATCATGTGATAAAAATTCACCGTTTACTATCCAATCAACACCACGCAGGGAATATATCGGCTTGAAAAACGAAAATTCTTTAATAACCTCAACCGCAAGATTATCATTCATATATACTTCGAATTTCGGCAGCCATGTCATAAGCTTTTGCTTAATGAATGCAACCTCATGTCCGTGTGCATCAAACACATGAAGCTTATGCCCCCAAGAGAAAATCTCACCTTCAACGAAGTATCGATCTTCGCCGTTAGCATCTTTGATTGTAAACTTGTCTGACCAGGAAAACACCTTTTGTTTTATATATAATATCATTGTTAACCTCCAAACTTATAGTTCCACAAAATACTACAATTCAACTTATTATATTACAAGTTATATGATTTGTCAATAAAGGATATTCTTAGCTTGAAACTAAATAAAAGTGACCGATCGAAAAAACAACTTCACCGAAAAAAATAAAAAGTATGGCTCAAAAGAGCAAACTTTGATATAATGTTGGTTACCACACTAACACAAACAAAGGATGAACAAATGAGCCAGTTAGAGTATAACA
>MGOY01000019.1 GCA_001797275.1 Clostridiales bacterium GWF2_38_85
AAGGTCCTCGCCGCCCTTCTTGCGGACAGCTTTATTATAATAACACATCACCCCTTTATTGTCAAGAGGATTTTTCTAAGTTTTTTCGTTTTTTGTCGATATTTACTTTCAATATATTTTATTATACCCCTTCCAAAACATTTATTCAGGTAAATCAATTGTTTTTTTCATTTATGGCAATTAATATCACTTAATTATCACCTTGTAAAAGTATAAAGTTCATATAAAATTCCGAATATATATATTGATATGCGACAGGTTGTCGCTTATAATAAATATGTATTGTGACAAGTTGTCATTTCGCTTAGAGCATATACATCGGAGGTGAAATCTATAAATGCCGCATAATACGTTCTTTAATCTGCCTGATGAAAAAAGGAACAAATTAATTTGTGCCATAAAAGATGAATTTGCACGGGTGCCTTTTGACGAGGTTTCAATAAATAAAATAATTCAAGCAGCTGATATACCCCGTGGTAGCTTTTATCAATACTTTGAAGGAAAGAATGATATGCTGGAATATATTCTTTTCGATTACCGCAATCAAATGCTTGAACATATTAAAAACTGCCTTATTGAAAACGACGGTAACATATTCGAAATGTTTTATCAGATACTTGAATTCAGTATTGCATTTACTAAAGAAGAAAAAAGCAACAGCTTTTGCAAAAACCTGTTCTCTGATGTAAAAGTTAATATGAGATTTTATAAAAGCATTCCTAAGTCACCTATGAATAAAAACGTTGAGAATTTATTAAAACCCTACATTAATTATAATATGCTCGATATTAGAGATGACGATGACTTTCTGAACATGTTCAGCATATTACTTTCTGTCTGTCGTGATGCTACAGTTGATGCATTTATGAATATTAATGATTATGAAAATATCAAATTAAAATATCAAAAGAAGCTTGAATTACTTAAAAGAGGCTTCGAAAGGAAACAAGGAGTAAACACTGATGCTTGAACTAAAAAATATCAAAAAAGTCTACAAAATCGGAGAAATTGAAACAAGAGCCCTTAATGGTCTTAATGTCAGTTTTCGCGAGAAAGAATTCGTTGCAATTCTCGGTACATCCGGTTCAGGAAAAACCACATGTCTTAATATAATAGGAGGACTTGACCGCTATGACAGTGGCGAGCTTATAATAAAAGGTAAGAAAACCTCCGATTTCAAGGAAAAAGACTGGGACGCATACCGCAACAACTCAATTGGATTTGTCTTTCAGAACTACAATCTTATTGTGCACCAAAGCATTGTCAGTAATGTCGAGCTTGGCATGACTCTGTCAGGAGTATCAGCTGCTGAAAAACGCCAAAGAGCGCTTGATATGCTTGAGCAGGTTGGTCTGAAGGATCACCTGCACAAGAAACCCTCTCAGCTATCGGGCGGTCAGATGCAAAGAGTTGCGATTGCCCGTGCCCTTGCGAACAATCCCGAAATCCTGTTATGCGATGAACCGACCGGCGCACTTGATACAGCCACCAGCGTACAAATCATGGATCTAATAAAAAAGATAGCAAAAGACCGACTTGTTATAATGGTAACGCATAATCCTAATATAGCTGAAAAATATACTGACAGAATCATTCGGTTTGAGGATGGTAAAATTATATCCGATACAAATCCGTATGATGCTAATACAAAAGAAGATAAGTTCTCGCTGATTCATACAAGCATGAGCTTCTTTACTGCGTTAAAGCTGTCTTTCAGCAACATCAGCACAAAAAAAGGCAGGACATTTCTGACCTCCTTTGCATCAAGTATAGGGATTATCGGAATTGCGGTTATACTGAGTTTGTCAAACGGTTTCCAAAAACAAATAGACAAATTTCAAAGCGATGCTCTCAATGAATTTCCTATTTTCATTACTCAGTCTGCCTCGAATATGAATGCGGAAGATATCAAGACTATGCGTGAGCAGATGCGAGACACTATGATGGGGACGGTTGAGTTTGCCGATTCTGACGAAGTATATCTGTATGATCCTTCAGATACAACCTTCGTTCATAAAAACATATTTACCGATGAATATATTGATTATCTTAACAATATAAATCCCGAAATTTGCAGAAGCATCGGATATACACGTATTGTCGGAATGAACCTGCTCAGAGATGTCGATGGAACAATCACTCCTGTTTCTTTTGCGAGCAGATTGAGTAATGATTCGGATGGTACAGGCTCAGGAAATATATCAAGCATGACAACAATGGGCTTATCATCATATCCAATCAGGCTTCGCGAAGGCGATGAGCCATATCTGCAATCAAATTATGATCTTCTCGCAGGAGAATATCCGCAGTCGGAAGCAGATATGGTGCTTGTAATCGATACCAAAAATCGAATTGATCTGAACACATTAAAAGTTCTTGGATTTGACACCGAAGATATCGAGAGTATAAAGTTCACCGATATTGTCGGAACCGAATTTAAGCTTATATCCAATAATAACTATTATGTAAAAACTGATTTCGGAAATTATTTGCCAAGCCAGGATTATGAAGCGATGTATAGTTCAGATGACAGCATTACTTTAAGGATTGTCGGTGTTGTACGTCAGAATGAACAGGTTACAATAGGACTGCTCGGCAGCGGCATTGCTTACAGCGATGAGCTTTCAAAGATGATTATAGACAATGCAATGGAGTCGGATATCGTGAACGCTCAAAAAGACAGCGATAAAAATGTTATGACTATGCAGGATATTGATGAGGATGCCAAGAAGACCTTCCTTGCTTATCTCGGCGGTGATGCAACACCCTATCTTGTTATGGTTTATCCGGAAAACTTCGAAGATAAGGATGCTGTCCTTAAATATCTTGATGAATACAATGAAGGCAAGGAAATAGAAGAACAGGTTATATACACCGACATGGCAGGCTCTATGTCCTCTCTGACCGGTGGTATTATGGATGGTATAACTATTGTACTGATTGCATTCGCAGCGATATCACTTGTAGTAAGCTTGATAATGATCAGCATCATAACTTACACCTCAGTGCTTGAACGTACAAAGGAAATCGGAATTCTGCGTGCGCTTGGTGCAAGAAAGAAAGACATTACCAGAGTATTTGATGCTGAAACCTGTATTTTAGGTGTATTCTCAGGACTGCTCGGAATCGGTATAGCTTACCTTCTGACTATTCCGATTAATAACATTCTCTATAAAATGACTGAGCTTTCAAATGTCGCTCAGCTTCAGATAACCCATGCAGCGATACTTGTGGCATTGTCAACTGTGCTGACAATGCTCGGTGGATTCATACCGGCAAAGATAGCAGCGAGAAAAGATGCAGTAGAGGCTTTACGCAGTGAATAATTTTGTTAACAATGATATTTATTTCTCGCAGCGAGAAAAGGTGCTGTTGAAGCCTTGAGACGCGAATAAATCAAAAATTCCTCACGAAAGTGGGGAATTTTTGATTTAAATTAACTTCTCTCGAGTTGTATGTTCTAATGTGTACAGTAAATCACGTGGATTATGATATTGTTTCGTGACAAGTTTGGAAAATTGCCGCAGCACTTTTCACCAAATTGTTTTGAACTGTCTCATTTAGGGCTATTCCTTTTTGCTCCATCGCCATTGTAATTGCACCAAGTACAGCCGGAAGTGCAGGCTCTATGACATTGTATTTTTTATATGCTTGTATATTTATGAGTTCATTTATTGTATTTTTTATATATACACTATTTACTACGCTACCAATCAACGCCACTGCTACAGTTTCGGAATCAAAGCACGAGCCAATCAGTTTAACTCCGGTTATTATAGCTGTTGCCGCTTGATTACATATCTCTATAGCTAAATGGCTGCCTCTCAGAGCAGCATCGGTGATTACCGGAGCCAAGTCTCCAAACTGTTTATTCCTATCTCTGCTATCTTCTACGAACCCTTCGGAACCCAATTGAGCAAGTTCCGCTAAATCTTTAACTTTAAAATGCTTTAAAACCTGTTCCACAAGTTCGCTGTCAGTCCTGTCTGTTTCACCTGCGATTATTTTATACACAGTATCATAGGAAAGAAAGCGTGCTGCAGTAGCTGCATAGTGGTGAAAATTATAATTGCGAATATACTTTCCGCTTTCTGTAATCCCGAAAATTATTGAACCGGTACCTGAAATAGCGATTATTCCCGGTTTTGAAAGAAAAGCTCCTTTATGAGCAATTACTGCATCGTTTACATGTTGAGATGAGCATTCCAATCCATCTATATGAGTAAGCTCACGCACCCATTCCAGATCACTATCATTGTCAAGTCCAGCTACCCCAGCTGCTAACCCAACGATGTCTTCGAGTTTACAGTTTGCTTGATTTACAACTTCTTGAATTGCATTACATACATTTACTTTGGCATTCAAATCTTTATATATACTCGCTGCACCTTTACTTTCAACATATGAAAGCAGTATTCCTTCAGTACTGGTAATAGCTACACGAGTATATGTTCCGCCCCCATCTATACCAAGAATAACGTTTCTACTCATTTTCTTGTATTACTCCTTTATCAGTGAAAATTAAATTTTTGCTTTCTGTTATCTTCATTGAATAATACTATTTCTCATAAGAAACAATAAATAATATATCCATATTATAGCACAAAATTAGCAAATTTGCAATATAATTATGCTTTATTTTATCAATATATAAAAGTAATCCGAAGCAGGAATTAATTTCTCTGCTTCGGATTTTTTCATTATTGTTTACTATACTTAATCTATGTCTTCAACAACTTCTTCAGGCGGATTAGTGAGGCATTCGGGATTTTTCATATAAGATTTGAACATTTTCAATGCTGAGGCGAAATAATGACCGTCGCAAATTCTTTCATCTGTTACAAATTTATAGTCTACATACTTCTTTTCAATTACCTTTCCCTCTCTGTTCAGTTCAAACTGAGTACGTTTTGCACCGTAGGAACAGAAAACAGGTACATTCCCGAAGTCATATATATGATGGTATATAGGCGGTATACCGAGTGAGCCCATTGAAGTTATAAAGAAGGAGCCATGAAATGGGCTGAGTCTTGTAAGAAATCTCGGAAGCAGTCCGAAGTAATCTAAAAAGCTGAGAAGCCAGACAGTGAATTTTTTTACGAGTCCAGGAATATAATCGATTACTCTTGCCGCACTGTCGAAGTTTGAGACATCGCCTTCGGTGCGGTTTTCTTCAATAATTGTATTGAATTTATCATAAATATCTTTAATAGTAGCATCCGGTTTTACTTCAAGCTTAATTATGGTATCCATTGAGTTCAGCTTCATATCTTTTTTTATTGCAAGGTTAATTTCTATATTATTTCGAGCGTAAATTTTCTGTCCATTGATAAATCTGTTTATACCCGGGCGTTGAGATATAGTACGTACATATGCTGCAACAATCAGATGAAGCATACCAAGGCCTTTAAGCCCTTCTTTGCGTTTTTCTGCTATGTATTTTTCAGCATTTTCAATATCGATAGAATCATCAAGAAAATTACATGCATCGCTTCTCTTTTTCATTATATACGGAGAAACCTTAAACATCGGTGCCAATGAGCGAACCTTATATCCATCGCTTCTATCGCCAAATCTGCGTTTTCTATTCATACTCAAATCCCTTTTTCAGAGTTTTTCATTCATCATTATTAAACTGACAAATTTATTTTGATAAGAAAACTTCGTTTTTTCATTTGCAGCTTAATATAAACAGAATTTATTTCATTATACTATCATTCCATATAAATTGCAAGTGCTTATTTGAACAATATATTAATGCTACATTTAAGCAAAAGCACTAAAGTAAATTATTTAATATATAAAATTCAATACTATGTCTATTCTTTCAGAATTAATATATTACATCTTTTTATCTTGTTATAGTTGATATTTTAACTCTATCGTGTTATAATCCGAATATTGAGACTGTTAATATGATTGCGAGGATATATTTTGGATAATCTCAAAGCAAAAAAAGGCTTTTTATGCGATATGGACGGTGTAATATACCATGGTAACAATCTGCTGCCCGGTGTAAAGGATTTCGTCGAATGGTTGCATCGCGAAAATAAAAAGTTTTTGTTCTTAACAAACAACAGCGGTAAAACCCCAAAGGAGCTTCAGCATAAGCTGAAAAGGATGGGACTTGAGATCGAAGAAAATAGTTTTTATACAAGCGCGCTTGCAACAGCAAAATTTCTAAACCGTCAAAAACCCGGGTGCAGTGCTTTTGTTATCGGCGAAGCGGGACTTTTCAATGCTTTACACGACGCTGATATAACAATTAACGATGTTGATCCGGACTATGTTGTTGTAGGTGAAACAACACAATATAACTATGACAGCATAACAAAGGCTATGCGTCTTGTAAATAGAGGTGCAAAGCTGATAGGTACAAACTACGATCTGACCGGTCCGTCAGACAGCGGAATAATTCCCGCCTGCCGTGCGTTGATAACACCTATTGAGGTTACAACAGGGAAAAGTGCGTATTTTGTCGGAAAACCCAATCCTCTGATGATGCGTACAGGACTTAGTATTTTAGGTGTTCACTCAGAGGATACCGCCATGATCGGTGACCGTATGGATACAGATATTATTGCCGGTATTGAGAGTGGCATTGATACTATTCTCGTTCTTACCGGTGTGACAAATCTCGAAAATATTGAACAGTATCCGTACCGCCCACGACTGATACTCAACTCTGTGGCTGATATAGTTTCATTATAATTTATAAAAATAAAATCCGAGCCGCAGAATTCAATCTCTGTGGCTTGGTTACGTTATTGAATAAATTATATAATGCAGTGAAACCCTTGTGCATTTCTCCTCCGTTTGTGTTATAATATACACGGTTATGATAACCGCAAGTTAAATTTGTATTTTTAATTAAAGGATGAAATCAAATAGATGACAAAAACTTTTTCTGTCGGTATTGATATTGGTTCGACAACAGCTAAAATTGTGCTTCTAAAAGACAAGACAGTTGTTTTTGAAAAATATGAACGACACTTTTCTCAAGTCAGACAAAAAACTCTCGACCTGCTTGAGCAGGTAAGAACATACATAAACGATTCACCGTTCACTGTTGCAATTTCAGGTTCAGCAGGACTTGGACTCGCCGAAGCTGCACATATTCCCTTTGTTCAGGAGGTTTTCGCAACCGGAGAGGTAATAAAGCTGCTTGAGCCCGACGCTTCGGCGGCAATTGAGCTTGGCGGTGAGGATGCAAAAATAATATTTCTTGATGACACACCGGACGAGCGTATGAACGGCTCATGTGCAGGTGGAACAGGTGCATTTATCGATCAGATGGCAACTCTTCTCAATGTTACGCCCGACGAGATGGATGAGCTTAGTCTGAATCACACCCGCATATATCCGATTGCCTCACGCTGCGGTGTTTTCGCAAAAACCGATATTCAACCTTTATTGAATCAGGGAGCCAAGAAAGAGGATGTTGCGGCGAGCATTTACCAGGCCGTCGTCAATCAATCAATTGCCGGACTTGCGCAGGGAAGAAAAATTAGCGGTAAGATATTGTTTCTGGGCGGACCTTTGTACTATTGCAAAGGTCTTCGAAAAGCATTCAAGGAAACACTTCATCTGTCGGATAAACAAGCTGTATTCCCTAAATACTCAAGATTTGCCGTTGCATTCGGTGCTGCGATTTATGCCGTAAAATGCGGTCAGCCATTTACATATGATTCACTTGTCAAGTCGATTATACGCAGTATAGCCGGTAATATCAATTCAAACCGTCTGCCGTCTTTATTTGCAAGCGATGAAGAATATCAAACCTTCATAGCACGGCATAACAGCTCCACAGTCAGGTCGGTCGATGTGGATACTTATACCGGTATCGCATATCTTGGTATCGATTGCGGCAGCACAACAACAAAACTGGTTCTGCTCACAGACAAAAAAGAAATACTGTACTCCTATTACAGCTCCAACAAGGGGAGCCCTGTCGAAATAGTACGCGAACAGCTGAATATAATATATGAAAAAGCAGGAGACAGGATAAAAATAGTCGGCAGCGCTGTTATCGGTTACGGCGAGGAATTGATAAAAAACGCATTCAATGTAGATATCGGTGTGGTCGAAACTATTGCGCATTATACAGCAGCAAAATATTTTTGTCCGAATGTTGATTTTATTCTCGACATTGGCGGTCAGGACATAAAATGCTTCAAAATTCGCAACAATGCAATTGACAGTATAATGCTCAACGAGGCATGCTCTTCGGGCTGCGGTTCGTTCATAGAAACCTTTGCGAAATCAATGGAGTATTCAATCTCGGATTTTGCCGAAAAAGGGCTGTTCAGTAAATCACCTGTCAACCTCGGCAGCAGATGCACAGTTTTCATGAACTCGTCTGTCAAGCAGTCGCAGAAGGACGGTGCATTGGTCGCAGATATTTCAGCCGGACTTGCTACCAGCGTTGTGAAGAATGCGATATATAAGGTCATAAGAGCTGGAAGTATTGATGAGCTTGGAAAAAATATTGTTGTACAAGGCGGTACATTTTATAATGATGCAATTCTGCGTGCTTTTGAAATTGAGCTTGGCAGAGATGTTATCCGCCCAAATATTGCAGGATTAATGGGTGCATATGGCGCTGCGTTGCATGCAATGAAACTGCAAGTCTCCTCGAAATCGTTAAATACATCGCTTATAACAAAAGAAGCTCTTTCACAATTTACTCATACTACAAAGACTGTAATGTGCAGCGGATGCACCAATCACTGTCATCTGACAGTCAATACTTTCTCAGACGGCAGAAAATATATATCGGGTAATCAATGCGAAAAAGGATTTGGACTGACAAAAACCACTGATGATACAACAAATCTATACGAGTTCAAACGCAACTACCTGCTCGGTCTGAAAACAATAAAAGGAACGAGAGGAAAAATCGGATTACCGCTTGCTCTCGGTACGTACGAGCTGCTGCCTTTATGGCATACCATTTTTACCGAGCTGGGCTTTGAAGTTGTGGTTTCGGAAATGTCAAGCAGAAGAACCTATGAGGCCGGACAATTCACTATTCCGTCTGATACAATCTGCTATCCTGCGAAGCTAATGCATGGGCATATCGAATATCTGTTGAATAAAAATGTCGATGCTATATTTTATCCCTGCATGACCTACAATGTAAAAGAAAAAAATACAGACAATCATTATAACTGTCCCATTGTCGCTTATTATTCCGAACTGCTGAACGGTAATATGGAAGACTTAAAAAACACCGGATTTCTGTATCCGTATCTAAATATAAACAATAGAAGAGAGCTTTCAAAGGAACTGACTGTCAGTCTTCAGAAGCTTTTTGACGATGTCGGCTTTATCGAAGTTCGAAAGGCTGTCCGGAAAGGCTTTGCAGCCTATGCTGCATATATGAAAGCAATACGCATCCAAGGTGAAAAGACACTTGAATATGCACGCAAAAATAAAAAGCGTATTATGATTCTTGCCGGGCGTCCCTACCATATCGACCTCGAAATCGGACATGGAATCGATAAGCTTGCAACAACCCTCGGATTTGTTGTGGTCAGCGAAGACAGTATCTGTCATCTTGCGAACAAGCAGCCTGTCAATGTGCTGAATCAATGGACATATCATGCAAGATTATATAAAGCAGCAAGATATGCCGCTGAACATAAAGATACTGAGCTTGTTCAACTCGTTTCCTTCGGTTGCGGAGTCGATGCAATCACAACCGATGAAGTCTGTTCAATTCTTGAAAGCAAAGACAAATATTACACACAGATAAAAATTGATGAAATAACTAATCTCGGCGCTGTAAGGATCCGTCTGAGGAGCTTGCTCGGTGCATTAGAAGAAAAAGGTGATTTAAATGGATAATAACTATTATGTTCCGTTTACTAAAGCAATGAAGAAAACGCATACTATACTCGCTCCGAATATGCTTCCCATGCATTTTAAGCTGATACTGCAGGTTATGCGTAATTATGGTTATAATGTAGAATTATTGGAGAATCAGGGACAGCATATTCCCGAGCTTGGGTTGAAATATGTACATAACGATACCTGCTATCCCGCAATTCTTGTTATCGGTCAGTTTATCGATGCTCTTCAATCGGGAAAATATGATCCGCATAAGGTTGCGCTTATTATGTTCCAGACCGGCGGCGGTTGCAGAGCATCAAATTATATTTCACTGATACGCAAAGCATTACATAAAGCCGGACTAGGCTTTATACCGGTTATATCATTCAGTCTGACAGGAATAGAACGGCATCCCGGCTGGAAGCTGAATCTGCCCATTCTACATCGTATGTTTTACGGAGTAATGTTCGCCGACCTGCTGATGCTGCTCGCCAACCAGTGCAGACCGTATGAAATTGAACAGGGACAGAGCGATAAAATCGCAGAAGAATTTGTTGTGGAGCTGACTGACGAGATGGCAAAAATACGTGTCTTGTCATATAAAAAAATTAGAGAAAATTATAAGCAGATAATTAAAAAGTTCAGTGATATACCAAGAATGCATGAAGAAAAAATAAAAGTCGGTATAGTCGGTGAAATTTTCATCAAATATTCTCCGCTCGGCAACAACAACCTCGAAAAGTTTCTTTTCAAAGAGGGTGCTGAGGTAACCGTTCCCGGGTTTCTTGACTTCTGTCTTTACAGTGTTTATAATTATATTATTGATTATAAACTGTATGGACTCAGAAAAGCGACATTTCGATTGGATAAGCTGCTTTATAACTTTCTGATAAAAAAACAGCAGAAAATCATTGATCTTATCAAAAAACATTCAGATTTTACACCGCCAACACCATTTAAGCATGTTATATCACTCCGAAACGGTTATATTGGTATCGGTGCAAAAATGGGAGAGGGCTGGCTGTTGACGGCCGAAATGCTTGAGCTGTACGAGCAGGGTGTGAAAAACATCATTTGTACTCAGCCCTTCGGTTGTCTGCCGAACCACATTTGCGGCAAGGGAATGATGAAACCAATAAAAGCTCATAAGCCGGATATAAACATTGTTGCAATTGATTATGATGCAAGCGCAACACAGGTCAATCAGGAAAACCGTATAAAGCTTATGTTATCTAATGCAAAAAGCAGGATAGAAACAAAAAGTACAGAAGCTACTATTGAATATTCAATACCACTTTAAACAATAAAGTATAAAATACTATTGACATAAGGTGTATATTGTATTGTAATACAGTTATTAGTTTTTTATTCTATATTGTTAAATAGTAGAGAGTGGCAAAATGAAATTTTTAATCAGCATTTCTTGGATCCTGCAGATTATAATTACTCTTCTGATAGCAAGTATTATTCCTTTGATTATTACACTTATTGTAAAAAGAAAAGGGAATAATAATCCAATAAAGATTTTTTCTTATCATTACTTATCAATTTTATTGTTTTATTTACAGCAATATTTTATATTGCATATAACCCGATTATAATATATGATAAGAATTGCCAAGGAAAGATAGATGAAGCAGTTAAAGAAGAAGTGCTGAAGCACAATAGCGGTTTCTATTCATGGGATACTCCTTTGTTTCCTATCTATATCAAGG
Source organism: Clostridiales bacterium GWF2_38_85 (assembly GCA_001797275.1). Classification (GTDB taxonomy): domain Bacteria; phylum Bacillota; class Clostridia; order Oscillospirales; family CAG-382; genus GWF2-38-85. The sequence goes on from MGOY01000019.1 coordinate 11,550, forward strand.
TACTTGGAGTCGGTGAAAATTCTGCGACAGTTAAAGTCAAATACCTGTACTTTGGAGAACAAATTTTTTCTACCGAAAACGGTGTTAATTCAATTGATGTGCCGATAAGGTAAATTATTTTATACTATTTCTATAATAAACAGTAGAATAAATATTAAATTCGAATTATCACACAATGTAAATTTAAACAGGCTGCAATTCATTTGCAGCCTGTTATTCGTTAAAAATTTATAGCTTAAGCAGAGGGCATTTACAGCGGGGACAGATGTCTTTTTCAATATCCACATAGGACATACACGCAATACAAAGTATCTTTTTGTCATTGGATTTATCAAATTTTTCGTAATAGTTCAAGCCTTTATGATGGCGAACCCTGTCACCGACGTTATAATAATTATATGTACCGATTACATTTCTCCACTTATATTTTTTTATACCGCCATTATCTTTTTGGATTTTCATCTCGTAAACGTTCTGATAATTAGTTATCCCATTGTCAGTACGTTCTCTTAATCTGTATGCGTCTTTGAAAATGACAACGCCGTCCCAGGTCTTATCGAGTTTTTTACGCCAAGTCTGACCTATTGCAATAGCAATGAACATACCGCCGATGCCCATACCGTAGAACAATGAATTCGGCCACGCAATCTCGCCGCTGGCATTACCGTAAATCGGGAATGCTATTATTGTGATAACAGCAAGAATTCCCGCGAACAAAAAGGACCATATTATTGACTTTTTCTGATATTGTGCGAACTTTTGACTGCCGATATTTGGAGAATAACCAATCAGCGTTGGTCTGTTATTTTGATTTTGCGAAGCATCCTCTGCAACAGGCTTTCCGCAGTGGCTGCAAAAAGACTCATTGTTCTCAATATTATTACCGCAACCCGAACAAAACATTATTAATACCTCCCCCATGTTTTAATTGATTTTGATTATACTAATATTTTTTTATTTATATGAAACTATCGAATGAAATATCTCAGCAATCTTAAAAAGCCTAAATGCCGATACTGCATGACTTTTTAAAATTATTAATATCACAATTCATTTGTTAGTTTAATATAATTTCTTGGAATTTCAAAAACAGCGCTCGCCTTTTTTACGTTTTTCACAGTTTGAACCGACATCATTTGTTTTACATAGATAACAAATTTCGTTTGTCAGGCTACCGTCAGAAAAATATTCATCAAGGTTTTGAATTGTCGTTTTTGCAATATTCTCAAGCGCTTCACGCGTTAAGAATGCCTGATGCGAGGTCAGAATAACATTCGGCAGCGAAACAAGCAATGAGAGTATATCATCCTTAATTATTGTCTGCGAAAAGTCCTCAAAGAAATAATCGCTTTCTTCTTCGTAAACATCAAGTGCCGCAGCTCCGATTTTTCCGTCTTGCATAGACTCAAGCAGCTGTGAGCTGTCTATAAGCTGCCCTCTCGAGGTGTTGATTATATAGACCCCGTCTTTCATTCTATTGATTGATTCTTTGTTTATAATATGATGTGTAACTTCTGTCAGAGGACAATGCAGAGAGATAATATTACTTTCGGCAAACAGTTTATTAAGTTCAACATATTCCAGCCCACTGTCTTTTGCCGGATACGGATCGTATGCAAGAACTCTCATCGAAAAACCCTTGCAAATGTCTGTGAAACAACGACCTATCTTGCCTGTCCCTATAACACCGACAGTCTTACCATACAGATCAAATCCGACAAATCCGTTGAGCCTGAAATCAAAGTCGCGGGTTCGGTTATATGCTTTATGAATCTTTCGGTTTAGCGACAGCAACAGTGCCATAGCATGCTCTGCAACCGCATGCGGAGAATATGCAGGCACACGCAGGACTGTCAACTTTTCGAATGCCGCATGAAAATCCACATTATTATAGCCTGCACTGCGCAATGCAATAACCCTGACTCCGCTCTCATACAAATGTTCTATTATATTTTTTGAGATGTTGTCATTTACAAATGCAATGACACCGTCGAAGCCTGAAGCAAGTACCACCGTATCTTCATTAAGTTTATTTTGAAAAAATTTGATGTCATAACTGCTGCCGTATTTATCAAAAAATAGACAGTCGTATGGCTTTGTGTCAAAAAAAGCAATTTTTTTCATAGATATTACCATTCCTTTCTTTAGGGCGGGGAATTGTGCTTGATTTTACTTTGTAAAATTTTTTTGCTACTTGCAAAACTCTCACCTCGATATTTAACCGTATAGCCTGCTATACGGATGGAAAAGACACAAAACCATAGTTTGAAAATTTATTTTCAAACTTAACTCCTAAACCGGTATTGAATATTGTTGATATAATAATGTATAATAAGTATTATCAAGATTGTGATGGTGATTTAGATTGAAAAAAGCTCAAAGAATAATTCGAGATTTTGAAAAGCTGAAGACTCAGCTGAACCAAACCGAACATATAATCAATAACACAAAAGATACAAACCTCTGGAACCACGAGGCAAGTATCCGAAAGAAGCTCAGGATTCTCAGGGAGCTTCCCTTCAAACAGATGAAGGAATACAATGCTGTCTGCAACGGATATATTGCGCTGCTTGATACTGTTTCGATACGTATTCTGAATTTATACAATAAAAGAAACGGGACCGATTATAAGTTCGATGAAATTATATCGAGAACCCGGCAAAATTATATATCCTCGGGAATTATATCGGTATTGATGACAAATCATATACCTAAGCTGATTGCAAATGAATTCACAAAGTATTTCCCTGCCAACCCGAAGGATGAATATCCGAGAACTCGTGAGATAAAACGCAAGGTATACCTTCACCTCGGCGAAACCAACACAGGTAAAACCTATCAGGCTGTTGAACGGTTGAAGCAAGCAAAAAAGGGTGTTTATCTTGCACCGCTGCGAATCCTTGCACTCGAAAACTTTGAAAAGCTCAACAAAGAAGACGTACCATGCAGTCTTGTTACCGGTGAAGAAGAAATTATTGTTGAAAACGCAAACCATATTTGTTCGACGGTTGAAAAGCTGGCAATTAACGAGTTATATGATGTTGCAGTCATTGATGAAATCCAAATGATTGCAAATCCTCAGCGCGGTCATGCCTGGACAAAAGCACTGCTCGGATTGCGTTGCATGGAAATCCATGTCTGCGGTGCTGCAGTCGTAAAGGAGTTAGTTGTCAAAGTACTTGAGGACTGCGAAGATGAATATGAGATAATCGAATATAAAAGACAGACACCGCTCGAGGTTATGACGAAACCGTTCTCGTTCAATCGCATCGAAAAAGGTGATGCGCTTGTCGCATTCTCGAAAAAGCGAGTTCTGGAATTATCAAAGTTTTATCTTGAGCGTAATATTAAAAACAGTGTTATATATGGTGACCTACCGCCCGAAGTCAGGCGTATGCAATATAAAGCCTTTCTTGAAGGTAAAAACAAAATACTGATTACAACCGATGCCATTGGTATGGGCGTTAACCTGCCGATAAGACGAATAATATTTCTCAGCCTTCAGAAATACGACGGTGATGAAACACGCTATCTGACCTCGCAGGAGGTCAAACAAATCGGCGGCAGAGCAGGCAGACAGGGGATTTATGATATCGGATATGTCGGTTCGGTCGAAGAAGACTGTTCTTTTATCAGAGAAAATCTCGAAATAGAGGATGCCCCGCTAAATCAGGCTGTTATCGGTCCGAGTGAAACAATAATAAATATAAAAGGGCTTCCGCTGAAAGAGAAGCTTGCACTCTGGAGCACCAGGCTTGAAAAGCTGAGCTTCTACCGTAAGATGGATGTCAGAGATTTTCTGCTTATCCTCGACAGCATAAAAGGTTTCAGCTTGCCGGAAGAAGTTGAATACAGACTTATGATGCTCCCGTTTGATGTAAACAATACCGAGATAATGGGATATTTTCTGAGTATTGTTGAAGAATACTTTAAAAAGAAAAAAGTCGTAATCACAAAACCTGAGCCTGACGGTCATATGCTCATTGATTGGGAAATCCATTATCAAAAATTGAACCTTTATTATTCGTTCTGCAAGAATTTCGATGTCGATTTCGTCCCTGAATGGGTTTATTCCGAAAGAGAAAAAATCAGCAAAAAGATAAACGGTCTATTGATAAGACTATAATTCGCAAGTATAATTTTATAGATTTTTGAAATAGAAAATTGCAAGCTGTGTTCTGTCTCTGAGACTGAGTTTTTCAAGTATTATGCTGAGATAATTACGCACTGTCCCTTCACTCAGGAACAGCTTCAATGCTATTTCCTTGTTGTTCAGCCCTTCCGCTACAAGCGATATCATTTCAATCTCCTTTTCGCTTATATCAAAATCCGTAAAGCTGCTTTTTGTTGCTTTATTTAATAGAGCTGGAATCTTGTTGACAATATCTTCACCAAACACAAACTGCCCTATATTTACTGCTTTTAGCGAAGGAATGATACTTTCGAAATCCTGTTTCAGTATGTACCCATGTACGCCTATTTTCAGCGCTTTAATAATATATTCATCGTCTGCAAAGGTTGTAAGAAAAAGCACCTTTGCATTTTTATCGCTTTTCAATATTGCTTCTGCAGCTTCAAGCCCGGTCATATCTTTCATTCTGATATCCATCAGCAGTATATCCGGTTTTAATATCTGATACAGCTTTATGGCTTCCCTGCCGTCGTTGCCGGTTCCGACAACGGTTACGTCGCTATCCGATTCAAGTATGGATTTCAATGATACGCAAATTAACTTATCGTCATCAACAACCAGTACTCGCATAAATATAACCATGCCTTTCTTGATGATTTGAAAGCTTTATCTTTCAAACTTTATACTAATCTCGATTAAAAACATAGATAAAATTCAAGGAAAAACCTTTGATTTATGGGGGTTTCTGCAGAATTTTATCGTAATGTTTTATGAGAAATCAGTATTATACCCCGTTTTTATTTTCTTTTGAGATAGAAATAAATATCCTGAAGCCTTTGTCTGCCATTATGTTTACATTTCCGTTAAATGCTGCTACTCTGTCCTTTATGTTTGTCAACCCTATACCTACGCTGTTTTCTCTGTCGGGTTTTGTTCCGTTGTCCTGAATAACAAGCTGATACAGTGCGGGATGTTCACGAAGAATTATTGAAACCTTTGTTGCATTCGAATGCTTGATTACATTTGACAGTGCTTCTTTAATAACGGTTATAAAACAGTATTTAAGTTTCTTTTCAGGATTTGACTGCACATCATAATCCAGATCAACCGTGCAGAATGTGAATTTGTCAACCAGTATTCTGACCTCATTATACAAATCAATCGACTGTTCATGCAGATCATGAACACTGTCTCTGATGCTTGTCATTGCATTCGAAAGAGTTGTATTTATTGATTTAAGACTTTCTTTTGTAGTGTCATCCTTTGCTGTTGCAAGTATTGCTCCTATTTGTAGTATTGAGCTTGACAGCATATGTCCAACATTGTCGTGTATGTCGCGTGCGATACGGTTGCGTTCATTCAGGGTTGCAAGGTTGATTTCGTTATCCTGTTGTTCTATTAATTCCTTGTTCTTTATCTCAAGCATCAACGCCATTTCCTTGCTGTCATCCTGAAGCTTTGTATGTTTATTTTTTATTTTCTGAAGTGAAACCGAACGGTATTTCAAAAATACTGTTATAAGAATAAAAACGAATACCCAGACTGTGTTTATCAGCGGGAAGGTACGTATATTTGTTATGATAGGGATCAACAAGGCTGTCCAAAGCCATTTTTCTTTGTCGAAAAACAAATCATATGCAACCAACGGTAAAAAGTACATATAATTCGGGTTGTAAACAGTCAAAACGACAAATGCTGCTATTGCAACAGTTCGAAGTTTGAAGCGTTCAAAATAACTGTAAGCAGCACTGATAATAATTATAATAAGGATAGGAATTATTCTCTTGCTGTCGCTGATATTGGTCAGATAAAATACTATACATAATATAAAGACAGCAACTTTATCGGTAATGATATTCATATCGCTTTATATCCGCCTTTTATATTTATATTGAAATTTTAACATATTGTATAACATTAATCAAGTAAGATATTACATTTGTCATGTCAAATACGGACTATTTTCACTTACAATCGTGTATTAATTGAGTTATTATATAGGTAGCAAGAAAATCAAACATAAAAAAAGGAGTTTTTCTTATGATAATCAAAGTTGATAACCTGGTTAAAAGATACGGTGATCTTGTTGCATTGGATCATTTTAATATGGAGCTTCACCAAGGTGAAATTCTCGGTCTGCTCGGACCCAATGGTTCGGGCAAAACAACAGCAATAAATTGCATCCTGTCACTTCTGAAGTATGATAAAGGCAACGTCGAAATTTTTGATAAGCCCATGTCACCCGATGCCTATGAAATTAAACGCGATATCGGTATAATAATGCAGAATGTCGCAGTATTCGATGAGTTGACTGTTTATGAAAACATAGATTATTTCTGTGGTTTATATATCACCGACAAGAAGCAGCGTAAACCGCTTGTTGATGAAGCAATCGAATTTGTCGGTCTTAACGATTTCAGAAAATTTTACCCCAAAAAGCTGAGCGGCGGTCTTCTGCGCAGATTGAATATAGCCTGCGGTATCGCTCACAAGCCAAAGCTAATCATCCTCGACGAACCTACAGTTGCGGTTGACCCGCAAAGCAGAAATAACATTCTTGAAGGAATCCTGAGACTTAACAGAGAAGGGACATCCATAGTTTACACCTCGCATTACATGGAGGAAGTCGAACAAATATGCAGCCGTATAATAATTATGGATAAGGGCAAGACAATCGCCACCGGTACAAAGGATGAGCTTAAAGACATGATTAAGTCCGGTGAAAAAATTACTATAGAACTTCTGGGAATCGACGGCAGCATCCTCGCTGACATCAGAAACATGCCACACATTATCTCAGCTGAGTTGAACGATAACCTTATTGTTGTCAAATCCAACAGAGGCAAAAACAATCTTGTAGTTATAATGGAATACCTGAAATCAAAAGACCTCAGTGTCGGCAAAATATACTCCGAACCGCCCACATTGAATGATGTCTTCCTTGAAATTACAGGCAAGGAACTCAGAGACTAGCAGAAAGGAAAATATAAATTATGTTCAAACATATATATTTATATAGGTTGAAATGTATACTTCGTGACAGGCAAACAATGTTCTGGATCATGCTGTTTCCTATTATCCTGTCGGTGCTTTTCCAGATGTCACTTGCAAATATTACAACAGCTGAAGAGTTTCAGATAATAAAAATTGCTGTAATTGATAACAATGAATTCAGCGAAAATTCTACCCTTAAATCAGTTCTTGACTCAGTATCAAAGGATGACGAAAACCGACTCTTTGAAATAACATACACAACTGTCGAAGAAGCTGAAACGCTTCTGAAAGACAGTAAAATATCAGGTTACATTAACTCTGATAACGGGCTTAGACTGACAGTTAAGAATTCAGGCATAAACCAGACAATTATAAAAATATTTCTTGACGACTATATCCAGACCTCCGCAACAATCCAGAATATAATCAAAGAAGACTCATCTGCAATACAAAACGGACTTCTGGCAAACGTTTTCAACAGAAACGAATATCTGAAGGAGACCTCAGCCGGTTCAGCCAATCCGAACACAACGGTTCATTATTTTTACACAATTATCGCCATGGCCTGTCTTTATGGCGGATTCATTGGATTGAAGGAAGTCATGATGATACAGGCAAACCAGTCTGCTCAGGGTGCAAGAGTAAACATTGCACCAACGCACAAGATGAAGGTTTTTATAGTTTCCATGCTTGCAGCGCTGACAATTCAACTTGCTGTTATCATCATATTGCTGTTGTTTCTGATGTTTGTGTTAAAAGTAGACTTTGGTAATCAGTTCGGTTACATCCTGCTGACATGCATTGCCGGAACCTTCACGGGAGTTACCTTCGGAACATTCATATCTTCAATAATTAAAAAAGGTGAAGGTATAAAGGTCGGTGTTCTGATTACCGGTTCAATGACGATGTCCTTCCTTTCGGGTATGATGTTTTCCGGCATCAAGTTCATAATCAACCAGAAAGCTCCTATTGTAAACTACCTCAATCCCGCAAATCTGATCGCCGATTCTTTTTATGCACTCTATTATTATGATAACAATACGCAATATTTTATCAATCTTACGATTCTTTTAGGTATTGGTTTAATATTCAGCACAGCAACCTACTTTGTTTTAAGGAGACAAAAATATGCAAATATTTAAAGCTTTTTTTAAGATAGTAAATAAGAATAAGTTCGAAATGTTCATTTATATAATTGTCTTCCTCGCTATTGCAATAGGTTTAAGTTCAAGCAATACAGGTGTCCAGAATGGTTATTTCAACGCAACCAAATTAAAGATGGTCTTTATAAACAATGATGAGGATTCTGTTCTTGTTGAAGGATTAAGAGATTATCTTGCTGAAAATGCAATTCTGGTCGATATTGATGATAATAAAAAAGAACTTCAGGATGCTTTATTCTTCCGAGAAATCGAATATATAGTCAGAGTTCCCGCAGGCTTTACAAATGATCTGCAAAACGGCAAGGAAGTTCAGCTTGAGTACACAAAGGTTCCGGACTCAACAACCGGTGTTTTCCTAAACAACTTAGTCAACAAGTATCTCAATGCAGCAAATCTATATGCAAAAAGTCTTGATATAACCGAAGAAAAATTAGCTGAGTACATCAAAAATGATTTAGCTAATGAGGTTGAAGTGGTTGTAAACAGCTTTGAGACAAAATCCGAAACAAACTCAAATCATATATTTTATTTCAACTACATGGCATATTCGATTTTTGCGATTCTTATTCTTGGCGTATGTGTGGTAATGCTTGTATTCAACGGTACAGACCTGAAGAGAAGAAATTATTGTTCGCCTATAAAAATCAGAAGCATCAATCTGCAGCTTGCTTCCGGAAACCTGGTTTTTGCATTGCTAACATGGTTTATTATGATAATCGCAAGCTTTTTCCTATATACAAATGAAATGTTTACACTGACAGGACTTCTGCTTCTTGCAAACTCTCTCATATTTACTGTTGCTGTGTTGAGTATCAGCTTTTTGATTTCGAATGTTGTGAGAAGCCGCGGAGCTTTGTCTGCTGCAGCGAATGTTGTAGCTTTGGGAAGCAGCTTTATCAGCGGTGTATTTGTTCCGCAACAGTTCATCAGCAGTGAAGTTCTAAATATTGCAAGCTTTACACCGACCTACTGGTATATCAGAGCAAACAATATTATTGCAAATATATCAACTTTCAGCTTCGAAAACCTGAAGCCGGTATTCACCTGCATGCTTATCATTCTTGCTTTCGCAGTTGCGATACTCGCAATCACCTTAGTTATAGCCAAACAAAAGAGAACAAGCAAATAAAATTTCAGAATTATCATACCCGAGCAGAAATATCAGCTGCCCGGGTATTTTTTATTTGATATGGATTGATATTTGAATTATTATAGTATAAAATGAGATTAACGCAAAAGCATGGAGGGAAGAAATGAAACTAAAGGATATTGAAATCAAAAACAATTTTCGCTTTGTAAAATTTATAACGATTTTAATATGCTGTATCGCATCTTTAATCGGTCCGGTAATACTGACAGGTTGCGAACATACAGATAATAATTTATCCTCGGCTGCAATATCTGTTATTTCATCGGAAGCTGACAGCAGTATAACTACAACCGAGTCGTCAGAAATTGAATCAATATCTTCTGAACAGGGTAATTCATCAATTCCTGAATCATCGGCAGATAAATCAGACGCTGATATTTCTTTAGTAGAATCATTACCTGAATCGCATGCTGAATCCTCAGTTATATCAGAAGTCGAATCGGCAATTGAATCTACTGTCTCTGCAGACGAATCCGAAGTCAGCACAGAACCGCCGAAACCGGATATCAAATATTCCACTGCTATCAGCATCGGCAAATCTTATACTGTAAACATAAAAGAAGGCATCAATTATCCTGATATCGCCGGAAAAGAAATGACCGACGGGGAAAATGCCGCTTCACCAAGTTATAATGATGCCGGCTTTACCGGATGGATGGACGGTACACCCGAGATAATTATTGATCTCGGCAAAATGTACGACACTATATATAAATTCGAGGTCAGCTATCTCTGTACAGATGAAGCAGGAATTGCTCCACCAAAGAAAATCAATGTACAGTACTCAAACGACGCCAAAATGTGGGCATCAGGCGGATCTCTCCCTATTCCCGCATTCACTAAAAATACAATCAAAAAAACAACCTTGAGTTTTGATAAATACATATCTGCCCGGTATGTGAAATTTACATTTGAAAAAGGAGCCTCCTGGATATTCCTTGACGAGCTTTCGGTTATCGCCGATGTGGATATAGGCAATTATTACATCTCATCGGTTGTGCTTGAAAAGAAGTACAACTCCTTCCTGCCATACGATATTCCTTTTGAAATAGATCAGATAACACATACAATCGATTTTACAAAGGTTTATGCGTTTAATAAAAATGCAAAGCTGTATTTTACAATTAAACACAACGGTACAAGCGTCAAAAACGGTTCTGTTATCGTTGATAACAAAATTGCGTTCATATATTCGCGTTCAAACAAACTTACACTTGTATGCAAAGACGGCAAGACTATTGATTATGCCGTAAAGCTTAATGGCGAGAATTTCGGATTGCCTGTCGTATACATAACAACAAATTCATTGGTACCGATAAGTACAACCGCAGAATATACACTTGGAAATGTGTCGATTTTGTCCGGCGACGGTAATGATATTTATTACGAGGCTATCCAGATACGGGTACGAGGCAACTCAACGCGCAGTCATCCTAAGCTTGCATACCGCTTTAAATTTGAGCAGAAGTTCGATGTTCTCGGCATGGGTGAAGCAAAGAACTGGGTGCTGCTTGCAAACCACTCCGATAAATCGCTACTGCGTAATATGGTTGCGTTTTATCTTGCAGAGCAGTTTCCAAGTACAATATATGCCCCTTCTATAACACCTGTTGAAGTATATCTGAACAACGAATATATAGGCGTTTACACACTGGGGGATCATCTCCAGGTGCAGGAAACAAGAGTTGATATTGAGGAAGGCAGCAACGATGTCGACACCGGATACTTTCTTGAGTGTGATGTAAGAGCGACCGAAGAAGACAGAAGATATTTTGATTTATCGGGGATGTTGTTCTCTGTTATATCTCCCGAGCCGGTAACAGACGCACAATACAATTATATTTACAACTATGTTAAAAACATTGATACCCTGCTCTTAAACAAGGATGAAAAGGTTTGGGATTATCTCGATATGAACACCTGCGTTGATTGGCTGCTCGCAAAGGAAATCTGCGGTGCTACCGGAATGGGATATGATGCTTATATGTATAAGGGCAAGGGCGGGAAGCTGTGCTTCGGGCCTGTCTGGGACTACGACCTTGCCTTCGGGAACGCTGATTTCGGCGGTGCTGAACGATATGACAGATTCTATCTATGCTCCGGTCAATGGATGGCGTTATGGTTGAATTACGACTCTTTCAAAGCATTATTTTTTGATCGTTGGGAAGATGCAAAACAAACATATATCCCCGATACAATAAAGAAAATGTGGGAATATTACGATCAGCTGAAGACTGCAGCAGAACACAACTTTACAAAGTGGAATATTCTAAACACATATGTGTGGCCTAATCCGCCAAAAGTAATGGAAGCAAACACCTACAAAAAGCAGGTTGAATACGTTGAATGGTACATAAATAACCATGTTGCTTGGATGGATGAACAATTTAAATCGATGAAATAAAATATAAAAACTCAGGGAGCGTTCAATTCCCTGAGTTTTGTATAATACTAATTCCGATTAAAAACATAGATAAAATTCTAGAAAAAACCATATAGCAAAGGTTTTTTCTAGAATTTTATCTATGTTTTTAATCGGAATTAGTATAAATCAAAAACCTTGTTTTTTTGAAATTATTATTCTAAAATGAACTTCTGGTTGGTTGCCACATTATCATAATATTGTTGCAAATCATTACCGTCATTCATTCCGTCACCCGGACTTAATTCAATATCCAATACATAACTATAATCACTGCATTTTGAAAGAAAACTATATGTACCATCTGTATTTTTACGATAACGGAATATCTGTCCGGTTGTTCCGTCGTCATGCCAAATCCACGCATCTGTGCCTGAACTTGTTGAACTGCCGATAATACTCAATAATTTACCGCTGTTTATATCTTTTATTTTTACATTACCATTTCCGCCGTCTATAATAAGCCATTCCTGATATGCTGCATTAGTGTTATATGTATATTGATTTATTGTTGTGCCGGGTATATAACTTCCCCCTTGCACCGTTAAATATTTGCCGCTGTAAACAGATCGGATATTATAGACTTTATCAAATACCAGCGTATGAGAAGGAATTGACGTATTCAATATAGTAATGGGATGGGTAACTGTTCCATAAGAATTAGCTTCATCAAAAAAATAGTGTATTATTTGTTGCCATGTATATGAAGAATTATTCTCAAGCCAATTAGCTCCCCAAAATGTGAAATGCCCCGAATATCTAAAGCTTGACGGATTTGAATTACTCCCTCCTTGATAATAAATCGGTATTAAATTATATGTTGAATCCTGATTAGTTGAGTATATAAAACAATAATTATAAACCTTTTGTACTGCTTTCTTGACCATGCTGGTAATGTCAGAAGGTGTTGTTGTCGGAACGAACGCCATATCAAATCCCCCGATAACTTTAACACTGTATTGTTTCCTATACTCTGAATATTTGTAATACCATGCACACATTTTTACAGTCAATGTGCTTGCTGTTGATGCAGCGTCCCCATATGGCATATTACCAAATTCATTTTGCGATACATTTGTATAAAACTCTTTAAAATCAACCTCTCCATATATATAATCAAAAACTAATTTAGATGGGTCACTTGGATTCTTATGCCCTATCCCAACTTTTATAGATGAAGGTTCAATTATATTGCTTTTCAATATAACGTTTGGATCATAAGCAAAAGTTGTTTGCGACTTAGATATATTTTCCTGTGTTGTTAAACTTGATAATTTATTCCGGAAGCATTCTATTGCATCTTGAATAAGGAAATTATCGCCTTCTTCTTGTAATAATTCCGGTGTTCCGCTTGAAACACCTCCGACATACCAACTATCACCATCTTTAACCATAACAACTAAATCGAAATTTATACCGCTGAAATAACAATCAGATTCTTCATATGCTAAAACATTCAAACCAACCAAAAAGCATCGATAGTTTTCTTGTTCTTTATAATATTCAGTTAACTCTCTATAATTAGGTGCATAGGAATTTTCGATGCTTTTAATTGAAATAACTTCAACTCCTTCAATGTTAAAAACATCACTTTTAGAATACGAATATTGTATTGTGCTTCGAATCGCTTCCCTATTTTCATATGACCAAAAAGAAGCCCACTGTTCCCATTGTTTATCATTAATGCTTTTATAAAAACCACATACAGTTTTTTCGATATTTGATAGATTCTTATATTCTATTTCGGGAATATCCTCTGTATTTTTATCTTCAAGATTTATATCTTCAGGTTCGGACATGGTATATTCATTATTGATATAATTAGAAGTTTCTGCATTTATATTAATAAAAAATGTTAGTATTAATATTATTCCAAAAGATAAACTTATTATTTTTTTCATAGATGTTTTCATTTCTTATCCTCAATTTAAAAGTTATTTTTATGTTTTTATGATATTGCACCAATATTCCATGTATCACCGTCTTTAACGAGAATAACAGTACAATAATTTATCCCGTCATGATAATCATCATCATTTACATAGACCGACATATCAAGACCGACTGTATAAATTTCATTTAAATCGTCTGACTCAAAATACGGTTCAAGCTCTCTTAAAATGAACGCATCATGGGTATTGTGTTTCTCTATCGATACCACCCGCACAGTATTGATATTCATTTGCAAAGGACCATCGTTCGATTTATAAGTTTCGCCCTTGTTTATAAAATCCATTATGACTTTATATATCGCTGCCCTGTTTCCGTTGCACCAATATGAGAGCCAACCTTCATAATCATGGACATTGATCAGATTATAATAATCAAAAATCCGTTTTTCCTTTTCGTCGAGAGTGTTATAGTCAACAGTAGGAATGTATTCTTGTGATTCTTCCGCAGGTTCAGACGTTGCAAATGATGTGTCAGATGTAATATCCGATTCATCAAGTTCAGAGGTTGTATCAGCTCCGGTATTTTTGCTTGTATCAGGGATACTTGCTTCAGATACATTTGAAACTTCCTTACAGCTTGCTAATACAAAGGTCATGGTCAGGGTTAAACAAATTAATAAAAATGTTTTTGATTTGAACATATAAACTAAGCCTCCCAATGATTTTTTCTTGTTTTCCGAGATAAAATTTTTTTAATTACTTTCAACAGTTATTGCACCAATATTCCATGTTTCGCCATCCTTTACAAGGATAACAGTACAATAATTAATCCCGTCATGATAATAATCGTCATTGACATAAACTGTTATATCAAGGCCGATTGTATAGGTTTCATTTAAATCGTCTGACTCAAAATATGGCTCAAGCTCTTTTATAATAGGCATATAGTGAGTACCATTTTTTTCTATTGATAACACCCGTACAGTATTGATATTCAATAGTAAAGGACCATCGTTCGCTCTATAAGTTTCACCACTGTTTATATAATCCATTATAAACTCATATCCGGATTCTCTGTTATTGTCACACCAATATAATAACCAGCCTTCATAATCATGAGCATCCATCAACTTATAATAATCAAAAATCCGTTTTCCCTTTTCATCGAGAGTGTTATAGTCAACAGTAGGTATGTATTCTTGCGATTCTTGCGATTCCTCCGGTTCTGATAACTCAAATGATGTGTCAGATGTAGTATCCGATATATTCGGTTCAGAGGTTGTATCAGCTCCGGTATTTTTGCTTGTATCAGGGATACTTACTTCAGATACAGTCGAAATTTCCTTACAGCTTGTTAATACAAAGGTCATGGTCAAGGTTAAACAAATTAATAAAAATGTTTTTGATTTAAACATACTGAACCTCCAAATGATTTTTTCTTGTTTTCCGAGATAAAGACAAATTTTCAATGTATAAAATACTTTTTTTGAATATTGCATTGACTCCTTTCCCAAATAATGATATAAATAGATAATTAATAATATGTTATATTATCACAGCATCAAAGTATATCTACCTATATTTGATTCTATTTGACATATACATTATATTCCTGTGTAACAACAATGTCAATATTTATATTTATTATAAATTTAAATGAGTTTACTTTCACAATTTTTTCCCTTTTGACATCAATATAATTTTCTAAAACTTAAATATATTATTTTATTCCATGTATTTCTTTATAATCCTTAATAGCATCTTCAACCGGAAGTACACCTTCCATTTCTTCTAATATACCTAAGTTACAGCCACTTTCAGCGCCTATATTCCATGTATTGTTATCGTTGACCAAAACTATTAAACTATAATTAATACCATTAAAGTAAAAATTCGAATCTTCATGGACTGTCATAGCGATTCCGACTAAATAACATTCATAATTGTCTTCTGATTCGTAGTAATTAGCAAGCTCCGGATATCTTGGTGTGTAGCTATTGTCTAATTTAGTTATACTGACTACTTTTGTGGAAATAACATTTAAAATTCCATAATGTTTGTCTTTGTACTCTTGCTTCGTTACAAAATTTAATGTAGATTCTCTTGTTCCAATTGACCAAAAAGAAGCATATTGTTCCCATTGACCGCCGTTTATGCTGTCATAGAAATCGTAGATTCTCTTTTCGTGATCAGATAAATTATTATAATCGACCATTGGAATATCATACTTCGATTCTTCTTCCGATACCGATGATTCAGATGATGTATCTGATATTGTCTGTGCAGACGATTCATCAGATTCATTTATATTGGACTCAGTCGATGCAGTCAATGCATTTATAACAAGCACACTGCCTATAATCATAGTGGTAATTAATATAACTGAGCAAATAACTGTAAAAACTTTTTTCTCTTTAAATATTGATGTAAATGATGTTTTTTTCATATATAATTCTCCATTGCTACTATAAGATTATGATACTTCGGCGTAGCGAAAATTTGAAGTATCATGCTTGTTGTTTAAGCCAATAATAAGAGTGTAATTGGTC
>MGOY01000020.1 GCA_001797275.1 Clostridiales bacterium GWF2_38_85
CGCATTCCTATAATAACGGACTGACTCCGTTCGAAGCTCGCTTCAATTCGAAAAATATTAGGTCAGATTGTTACAATTTCGCTTGACCAGCACAGTTCACATCAAGTTGATACTGTTTCAAAAGTTGGAGTGAGTGGTCAAACCATAACAAATAATCTTGATTATTCATATGGAAATGTTACAAGTCAAACGACCACTTGTACAGGAACTGAGTGGGGCTTATTTAACATTTCAACTTCATCTTCTTACCAAACTATGGGAATTATCTACATACAACAACAGATGAACTTGGTAATGTGACTACATATAACTTTGATATAAATAAAAATTTATTAACATCAATTGAGGATGCAAAAAGCAATTTATATCGATATAAATATTTTACAGATAATAGATTAGATACTATATATCTTGATGTTAACGAAAACGGTATAAAAGATACTACAGAGACAGGCATTGGCTATACATATGATACAGAAAACAGGATATATCAAATAGTATCCCCTAAGACAACATACAAATTTTTATATGATGATTTCGGGAACATTGAAAATGTATCTGTTGATGGATTAGCAACAAATCTTGCTGAATATGTTTACAACGCTAATAATGGCAAGCTGACTCAAACAACTTATGGCAATGATGATTATATAATCAATACTTACGATGATCTTGACAGAATAATTGCTCTGAGATATAATAGATTATTGTCTGAAAACCCACAGTATACATTCACTTATAATGGTAATGGGCAGCTTCACTCATATACTGATACCGAGAATTTAACCACCATATTCTACAAATATGATAATTACGGCAGAATTATCGGAACAAGCCAAGTGGATACTGGAACAAATTCAGAGCTTTTTTCAAGCAGTATAAGATATAATAATGTAAATTTGCCCGATTATTTAACATATAATTATGGTTCATTTATAAAACCATATACATTCAATTATAACTATTATTCAAACATAATTGCAAATATAAGCTTGCCTAGCGGAGGTATTTTATATTATGATTATGATGACTTCGAACGAATCGAAGAGAAGCGAATTGAATCCTCCGGTTCGACTCTTGCCGGAGAAGAGTATACATATAAGACTATATCCTCAAATACTTCTCATGTTGTAAACAATGTTAAATTGCTTGTTACAAATAAGAATTATACTTATGATTACGATGAACTTGGGAATATAATATCTGTAAAAGAAAACAATGTTCTTAAATTGTCATATGAGTATAATGCCTTAGGACAGTTATCACGTGAAAATAATGTATATACTAATACAACGACATGCTGGTATTATGACAAAGCAGGAAATATATCCAGCGAATGTTATTGGACCTACAGGACCGGTGATTTAGGCGAACCGCCATATGGTTTGAAGGGATATACATATGATACAAGTTCACCTTGGGGTGACAGGCTATTAACATATAATAGCGGAAGTACAATAACCTATGATGAGATTGGTAATCCTCTAAGTTACAATAGTAGATACTTGAGTTGGAAAGGCAGACAGCTGAGCAGCCTTAGCCTTGGTATGGCAAACTTCAGCTATAAGTACAATTCTGATGGTTTGCGTACAGTAAAGACAAACAACTCAAACCAAACAACAAAGTATTACTACGACGGCGATAAGCTGATATATGAGATATATGACGAACCATTACCCGGCGATTATAAGCTTTTCTACATGTATGATGCGGAAGGCGATGTAATCGGGTTTCAGTACATATGGCCTGCCGGAACAACTGATACATATTACTATGGGAAGAACCTTCAAGGGGACGTTATAGAGTTATACAAAGACGGAGCTTTGTATGCAACATATTCATATGATGCATGGGGCAAGGTTGTATCGGTAAAAGATGCTGCTGGTAATACAATAACAAGCAGTACCCACATTGCAATGATAAACCCCATTCGTTACCGCAGCTATTATCTCGACAGAGAAACAAACTTCTATTATCTGCAGTCACGCTTTTATGATCCGGATACGGGGCGTTATATTAACGCTAAAGATTTAAGCCAAATTGTACCATCAAGTATTAATGGAGTTAACTTATTTACGTATTCAGTTAATAATCCAGTCACTATAAACGCTAATACAGAAATGATTACTCAAGTTTATGGAATGGGTACTGTGACAGGAAATGTAGGAGCAAATGAAGGCAACCCATCTATAAATGAATGGTTAAAACTTCTTGTTGGTGCTATACCCGATATTATAAAAGGATCACAGTACTTAACAGCTACTGGAATTCATAACAAATTTGTATATTCTACTAAGACACTTTACATGTTTCCTAAAATAGATTCTACGTGGTCTCGATTTAAGATAACAAAATTAAGTTATGGAGAATTAGTAGGTGCTAGTTTCAAACAGATAGTTGCTTCAGATGTGAGAGCAGGGCTAGGGGCGATGTTTAAATCCTTCGGTAATGTTGTAGGAATTAATGTTGCTACAAATTTATTTGGTAATTTATGCGTAAATGGATTTGATATTACTGATGTCCAAATGTGGCAAGATACAGCTATTGATACCGCAATTGGTGTTGGTTCATTTTATTTAGCATCAGGAACAATGTCACTTATAACTGTTGGGATTGCTTCGGCTGGGTTTGCTATACCAGGTATAGTTGTTGTAGGCGGAGTTGTATTATTAAGTATAGGATATGATTGGTTAATTAGAGAAATAACAGGATATGATAAATAGGTTAGTCATGTTTTTTTATTAATTAATGCTTATGAAAGTTGTTTTATGTTTTAAGTAAAAATGTTGGTGGCAGATTTTCATGTATAAGTGTTAATCTGCTACCTATTATAGTTAATAAATGAATTAATATATATAAGTAAATTATGATTTGTGTAATAGAAGGTGTAATTCCCTCTAAACAAAAGTAAATTAATAATAAATAAGTGAATAGGAGAACTAATAATGAAGAGAAAAATAGTTAAATATTTAAAAAATAAAGAAGAAAGCCAATATACAGTTTTAGATAATATTTTTAAATTATATATTGATGGTCATTTAGAAGAGCTTTTAAACAATTATGGTTTTTCAGAAATTAAATTTTATCCACATATAAGGAAAAACTCCAATTATTTGCAAATAGACTTTTGGTATTATAATTTAGTAGTGAATATTCAGTTTGATGATTTATGCTTTGATTATTGTATTTATTTACCTGGAATCTCTGCGGAGAAATTTGATAAAGGGTTTATAGAAAGCAATTATAGCGATAACTTTAATATTGAAAACTTTATCAGTTATCTACATACTATACTTAATAAAGATGATAGATTAAACAGATTATCGTAATTTAGTTAATTATTAAGTTAAGATATAGGTGCTTAGATTAGAATAACAACAAATATTACTCATAAAAAAGCGTTTTATCCTAAAATAGTAACCATCAAATGACGAGACTGTGACCAGCTTCTACTATCTGCAGTCGCGCTTCTATGACCCTGATACAGGTAGATTCATCAATGCGGATAGTACAATCGGTGCAAACGGAGACTTATTAAGCGGAAACCTATTTGCTTATTGCAGTAATAATCCGGTAAATTGTGCTGATCCAAATGGGCATGCGGTTGATACTGTTTTGGACATAGGATTTTTTATTTGGGGGTTAATTGACTTCATAAAAGATCCTTCTTGGGAAAATGCAGGTTGGTTAGCTGTAGATGCTTTATTTATGGTTATTCCTTTTGCAACCGGTGGAAGTAGAATTTTTAGAGCTGGTGCATATATGGATAATGTATCAGATATTTGCAATGCAATAAATAAAATTGACAATATATATGATACAACAAAAATTGCAGTTATAGGAAAGAATATGACAAGAGTAAATGGAGTGGCGAATGTTTATAAAGGGATAACATATGGCGGATTTTCATTATATTCAAAGTGGGGTAAAATGGGATTTTTGGGAAAGATAACAGCTGAAATTGTTGGCAAAACGCAAAATGCAATATGGTTAATTAATAAACTTCAAAAAGGTTATACAATAATAAATATTGGCGTTGATGCTCGAAGAGCAATAAGTTCAAGCTATATTCTTGAAGAAGCTATTATAACTATATGGAGGTATAGAAATATAATAAAAAGTATACAAATATTTAAGTGACTATAAAGATATATCTTAAAATTAGGGGGAGCTTGCTATGAATGAATATATTATGAAGAAGTTTAGATTTTTAGTTGATAGATATAAAATGGAATTTCTACATCAAATATTTGAAAAAGATGTAACTGAGAAATTTTATGGCCCTATGAATGCATATAGTTACTATAATAATAATGGATGTTTTACTATATATCATGCTGTTCAACGAAATGAGTTATATTTTTATTATTCGAAGGAAATCAGTGATATCCAAGTCAATTTATTATATACGGAAATCAATATAAATGATATTATATGTAATAAAAACATATTTATATCTAATAGAAATATATTGGATTTATTGTCAAATTACATTAAAGAGCAAATCGAAACAAAAGGGAATTTTTTTAATATAAGTGTTAAGTAAGTAATACCATGATAAATTTATTATTTAGCATAATCTGTTTGCATATTGTTCGAATAACCCGGTTAATGCAAGCGATCCAAGTGGACAAAAAATTCTATATGATGATTTAGGAAGAGCATATACTAAAGGTGGTATAATAGACTATAATAGAACAGAAGGTAACGAATATAGAGATGTTACTTTAGAGATATACTTTGTATTAAAACAAGATGCTATGCTAACAAAGAATTTGAGCACAGATTCTGATTCATTGTTTAATTTACTCTTTGTTCACCTACTATTTCATGAATTGGTAAAAGACAAAGCTCCTTGGGATATCAAGCGAAAAGAAAAATGGGAAGAAACTATAGGGACATCATTCCCAGGCACTGACACAATAGTATATTACAATGGTTATTATATGACGCCTGAACAAATAGGTAATTTGTGCTGGTCAAGCGAAATTGTAACAATCTGACCTAATATTTTTCGAATTGAAGCGAGCTTCGAACGGAGTCAGTCCGTTATTATAGG
>MGOY01000021.1 GCA_001797275.1 Clostridiales bacterium GWF2_38_85
GAATTCCTTTTCGTATTGTTGCATTTTTCTTTCCTCTTTCCTTTATAGTTATTATACTATATTAGGTCAAGGTGTTACAACTTTATTATACCATGACACTGAAAGGAAAGAGTATATTAAAGAGTTGACACGAGTTCTAAAAAGCAATGGTATTCTTTCTATTGTCAAGCACAATAATTACGGCAGAATAATGCAGAAGGTCATTTTTGAAAATGACCTTGATGCAGCGTTTAGAATATTAAACGGCATTGAACCAACGGTAAAAGCCTTCGGAAAAGTAAATTATTATAATCCAAATGATATATTGACATGGAGTGATAATCTCAAAATTGAAAAAATCTCAGGAATAAGAACCTTCTTTGGGCTAAGTCCTAATAATGAAATCAAATATGATGAAAGTTGGCAGGAACAAATCCTGAAACTTGAATTATTGGTTTCTGATATTGAGGAATATAAAAACATCGCTTTTTGTACCCATATAATTTATAGAAAAGAATAGGTGATTAAAATGCTTAGTTTAAAAAGCAAATTACAAAAAGTTGTTATGAAAGCAATTAATGTTGTTTTAGATTATTACAAAAATGAAAATCCGAAAATTGCAGATGTGTTTTATTACGGTGCTGATAAAAAAGCTCCAGAAAACCTTGCGGTTTGGTTTATGTTTGAAACAAATGAAGATCTGAAAGCAGCAATGGCGAACGGATTGACTTTTGCTATCATTAAAATAACAAAAGATGCTTTGATTGATAACGGCTATCCAAAGGAAATATTTAATATGCCGAATTTTTCATTGCCAATCATAGAATCCGAAAATCATAATGATATTCAACATATAAGTATAGATGCAATTGCATCAGAACCATTATCAAAGGTGTACTTTACAACATTGCAGGATATTGATGAAAAATCGCATGGAAACAGATACTATTATTTTTTCAAATAGAGATTTATAAGAAAAATCACGATGGGGTTATAATGAAATCATTCGAAAATGTCACATTTAACGGCAAATTCAGAAGCTATCAGCAAAATGTGCTTGATAAACCGCAAGCGTATCGTAAAGTCTGATTGGGAGTGATATTCAACT
Organism: Clostridiales bacterium GWF2_38_85; assembly: GCA_001797275.1. Classification (GTDB taxonomy): domain Bacteria; phylum Bacillota; class Clostridia; order Oscillospirales; family CAG-382; genus GWF2-38-85. Next base: position 1,088 of record MGOY01000021.1, read on the forward strand.
TTATTTGTTTGCAATCCCGACAAATATTATTCTTGTAAACCTGATTCGTTTATGATATTATAGCCTTGTGGTTTCACAAGGCTCAGGTTTTTCAGGTTTTAAAGAAAGGTTTAATTTTATATGTCGGAAACGGCTTCAATTAAATCACAAAATAATAAATATGGAATTATTGAAGGAGTTATCTGGAAACAGTTGCTTCTCTTCTTTTTTCCGATGCTTATCGGTTCTTTCTTCCAGCAACTATACAACACTGCTGATGCGGTTGTCGTCGGTCAGTTTGTCGGCAAAGAAGCACTATCGGCAGTAGGCGGTACTACAGGTACAATCATCAATGTGCTTGTAGGCTTTTTTATTGCAATGTCATCGGGTGCGACTGTTATCATCTCACAATATTACGGAGCACGCAAGGAAGAAGATGTCGGAAACGCTGTTCACACCTCACTTGCCTTGGCAATTGTCGGTGGTGCAATTATAATGGTTGTGGGTTTAATTGTTGCTCCTTTTGCGTTGAGGGCAATGAACACGCCTGAGGATATAATGCCGTATTCGCTGACATACATACGCATCTACTTCTACGGGCTTATTCCGAACCTTGTCTACAACATCGGTGCAGGTATACTGAGAGCAATCGGTGATTCAAAACGTCCGCTGTATTTCCTTATTATAAGCTGCTTTGTCAACATAGCACTCGATTTGTTTTTTGTTGTTACGTTGAAAATGGGTGTGGCGGGAGCTGCGACAGCAACTATTATATCGCAGCTGTTAAGTGCGATTTTAGTCTGCCTGTCGTTATCACGGTCTTTGGATTCATATCAATTGAAGGTTATCAATATCAGATTTCATAAAAAAATCCTGAAACGCATATTTTCCATCGGGCTTCCTGCCGGATTTCAGACCTTGATGTACACCTCCTCAAATATCATCATCCAAAGCTTTATTAACGGTTATGGAACTGACACTGTCGCAGCATGGACATCATATGCTAAAATAGATATATTTTTCTGGATGGTAATCAGTTCATTTGGAATTTCACTTACCACCTTTGTCGGACAGAACTATGGTGCCGGCTTGAAGGCAAGAATCCGAAAGGGTGTGCGAACCTGCCTTGTGATTGCTTCGGGAACAACAATTTTGATAAGTATTATCCTATACTTTTTCGGAATATATCTTCTCTATTTATTCACCAAGGATTCAGACGTAATCGAAAAAGGCATGATAATCCTCCGTTATCTTGTTCCAACCTATATTACATATGTATGTATTGAAATATACTCCAGCTCGCTTCGCGGGATGGGCAGCACTTTAATTCCTTTGATTATGACGGGAATCGGAGTTTGCGTTCTCCGTGTAGTCTGGTTATTTACTGCTGTTCCGATAAATCCTGATTTTAGAACTATTCTGTTCAGCTACCCTCTCACCTGGGCAGCAACATCAATAATGTTTATAATATACTATCAGATTTTTGTTAGAAAACAGAAAATATATTAATTCAATTACGAAACAGCATTATAATTCATGTAATTATTAAACCATTAGTTTAATTTATAAACCATTTATAAACAATACGGTTATTGTAATATCTTGAGTTTTTGTTATACTTATATCAGAACAAGCGCTTGTTACTCTAAACAAGGAGCTGTAATCACATGAATATTACAATAACAGAAAAACTGAAAACTTTCCGAAGAGATAAAGGAAACACACAAGATGAGCTGGCAACCCATCTCGGAATCTCGACTCAAGCTGTTTCAAAATGGGAACGAGGTGAAGGTTATCCTGATATTACATTGCTTCCTGCTATAGCGGCATATTACGGCACAAGTGTTGATTATTTGCTTGGGTGCAGTGAAATTGAAAATCAAAAGAAGAAAGATGAATACTTCAAGCAATACAATACGAATAGTAATCTCGGTAAAATTGAGGATAATATCACTCTAATGCGACAAGCATTAAAAGAATTCCCGAACGATCTTGATATATCAGAAAAACTTGTACATTATTTATATTTCGTAGATAAAAAGGAATATATTGATGAAGTTATTTCTCGCGGTGAAGAGATTTTACAGAAAAGTGTTTGTGATACGCAGAGATACTTAATGCTACAGACTCTTGCCTTCGCCAATATGCAAAAGGAGGATTATGACAAAGCGAAAGAATATGCAAATAAACTTCCTGATTCTTTCTGTACAAGGAACAGTGTTCTCGAGTCAATATTAAAAGGCGACGAATTACACAAGCTAACTCAAAGCAATATTGGAATAGCAGTTAATTCTATCGATTTTTCAGTGACATGGATGTTACGTTCAAAAGAATACACACCCGAAGAAAAAGTTTTTGCATATGAAACAGTTGCAAATTTGTATGATTTATTTTTATATGACGGTAATTATGGATATGAGCATAGTGGTTTACACATGTTGTATATGAATATAGCTGAAGAATACGCAAAGATGAAAAATACCGAAAAGGTAATGCAAGCATTGAATAAAACTTATAATCATGCTTGCGTTCTCGATAACTTCGCAACCGGAAAATACACCTCAATATTTTCAGATACAGGGGAATATTCAAAAGAAGGCTTCAGCAGAAATTTCGAAAATAGCTATATGGAATGGTTGAAAAATATTATGGAAAATCAAGTATTCGATTATATTCGAAACACTGATAGCTTCAAAGAATTATATAAAAGTGTTTCCGAACACAAATAAAAGCCTATAACTGAATAAAATTATTAGCGGCAAAGACAATAATATGGTTGCCTTTGCCGATCGTTTGTTTTTATACTATCAGATGTCCTTTTTTGTCAGCAAGGGTTATGGTTGTACCTAAATAGCTTTGATGGTCGATGTCCCGCGTCCTTTGTATATTCATTTGTTTCTATCACCATATCTGCAATCTTTCGTCTGAAATTCGCTTTTAGCAGTTCAGTGTCAAGAATTATTTCATATACCTGCTGAAGCTCGGTCAATGTAAAACGTTCGGGCATAAGATGAAATGCAATGTCGGTATATTCAATTTTATTTCTAAGCCTTTCAATGCCATACTCAATTATCTTTGCATGATCGAATGCTATCCCCTCAGAATCAACGATTTCACGTTTTATTTTTACTATTCTGCCTTCAACAGTCTTTTCTATTTTGATAACAGCTATCATCGTTTCTGATTCCGAAACAAGCTTCAAATTATAATATTGCATGAGACAATATCCTTGTTCAGTAATATTTTTTTCCTCTTTTTGTAATCGCAAGGTTACAGTAAACCATTTTGCATCATCTGCATCATCATTGGCTTGTATATTTAATTTTGAACTATCGACAAGCGACAGGTAGGATGTACTGATTACACGAGTGCGAGGATCTCTGTTTACGTCGCCCCATGTATAAAGCTGTTCCAGATAGAGCGAGTCGATATTTGTTTCTTCTCTCAACTCACGATATGCTGCTTCTTCAATACTTTCATTCATCATAACAAAGCCGCCCGGTAATGCCCACTTACCGATATAAGGATGTCCGCCTCTTTTTATTAAAAGGAGCTTGAATGTTTTTTCGGGTAGTTTTCTATAATTCTCCGTCTTCTCTTCACTTACGGTGAAAACCAGCATATCAACCGTAACCGAAGGTCTTTCATATTTGCTTGCGTCATATGATGCTAAAAAGTCTTTTTCAGATATATTATTATTCATACTCTACCTCGCTTTTGATATTATCTATTTGTTATTATCATATTAATACTATCAAAACCATTTATCAATACCCTTTTTTTAAAAAATAAAAATATTTTATATTTTTTCTTCTTAACAAAATGAAAGGCTGCCGCTTATACCTTAATTTTTACGGTATTTGCGACAGCCTGAATCCTGAATATTGTTGTTATATAGTTATTAAGTTATATTGTTATTAATAAAATGCGTCAACTATAGTTAATGCCGTTGAGCATACCCCTTGCCAGTAAAAAGCAAGCGCTTCATTACCAACATACTGAGAATAATATGATACATATGTTGAATATGTTGTCTGATTCCAGGTATTAAGCTCCATTTCAGCACCAATCACAGTATTAATATTAGCACCTTTTGCCACTGCCTGAACACCATCACGATAGCATACATATTGATTATCAACACTGTAACATATACCAACAAAGTTTGATAATGATTCCGCATCATTATGAGCCATATAATTTGATTGCATAATAACACAATCAAAAATATTCGTTGTATTTGCAACATATCCTATGTTTTTTATAATTGTCGCTGCATTCACACCATATCCATAATAGGGGATCCAAAGAGTATCTCTATAGAAATTCGCATGAACACGATATGCAAAATTGTTCATAAGATAAATTTCTGCGTTTGAATAAATATTTGAATAATTAACAGTGCCGTAAATGCTTTCCTGATTATAATATACACCCACTACATTATTATTCCAACGTGATGTGGTAAGAGCATTCTTTACTGCTGTAACATAATTAGTAAATGTATTTAGACAAATCGCTGATGTAGCGCTGGTATAGCATGTCGAATCTATACCCGGAGTACCAAACCAAATTTTTATACTGCTGTTTTCATCAATAAGCTCATTTATTACTGTAGCCACTGTACTTGCAAGACCAGTATAATTTGTAAGACCTGAGTTACCGATATTAAAGAGGTTACCGTTTGCACTTGAATAAAACGGTACAATAACTACACCGGTAGCATCACAGTTTGCGAAAGCATCCCAGTCGAAGCTGCTGTCTAAAGTATATCCGTTTGTTGTACATTGAGAAAGAAATAGGGTAATCATTTTTGCTTGTGTATAATCATATCCTGTTGTCGAAGCACTGACATTAGAAATTGATATTGATACACACAAGACAAGACAGAGAACGAAGCTAATAAATTTTTTCTTCATTAATTTCACCTTTCTTTAATCATAACAAGTTTTAACCAATAATTTCACAAACTAATTCGCCCTATATAACAACAATATAGTGATCAATTATAACTTTGTAATATTTTAAATGGTTTAAGTTACAGTAATTACGGATTTATATGGATACCGTTCACCTACTTTTATTCATTAGCTATTTTTTAATATATAGAGAGTTAGATTAAGTATAAAAATTTAATAACTTATATCACCAGTGACGGCGGAGCATATATCCTCGCAGCAAGCTCCTGGTTGAGCATATACAAGCCTTTGGGATCGCTGCCGAACAACTCGTACTTCTTAATCAGGTCGGTGGTGTTTTTCTCTTCCTCGCCCTGCTCCTTGACAAACCAATCGAGAAATTGCATTGTGCGAAAGTCCTTGTCCTTATATGCTACAGCATATATATTATTAATGGATGCAGTGACCATTTGCTCGTGTTTTAGCGCTGCTACAAGCGGTGCCTCATAAACATCATATTGCTGTGCCGGTGCCTGAATTGTTGACAATGTAACCTTTTCGTCGTTGTTCAGAAGGTATTGTCTGAAAAGCATGGCATGATCTCTTTCCTCCTGAGCCTGAACGTAGAACCAGTTTTCAAAGCCATTAAGGCTCTGATCAACATAATAGTCCGCCATATCAAGATAGAGGTATGCGGAATAAAGCTCCTTGTTGATCTGCTCATTAAGTAATTCTACTACTTCGCGGTTTAACATACTAACCTCCACGCCCTATCGGGCACAAATAAGAATGAACAATTCGTGGAGGTACGCGCGAATGTATCACTCATTTCTATATTTTTCATGCTATTCCTCCTTCGTTTGTGCTTCTATTTTTTATCATTTACGGTCTTCAATAGTCGTTCGACATCATCAGACTTGATCTCAACAACATTAGCATATCTCGCAAGATTATATATCTTAAAAATATTTGTTTGTTCGCTTGTCTCACAGATTTCATCTGATATACTCGCAGGTGTTGCTGCCGGATTAATGCGATAGCCTGTGCGTTGTTTTCTGAGCAGGAAAACGGTATATATATACCTGATCCGCTCATGGTTATTAGTCAGTTCACTCCATCTGGGTAGCTTATATCTGTACGGTTTCTCAGATTTCTTTGTTTTCCGCATACCCGGGTAAACAAATTCAACATGGTCCGAGCCTCCGAGCAACTTTCCGTTATACTGTATCCCCAGTTTTCGAAAAACCTTCAAAAAGAAGTTGCTTAAACTTTTAAAGAATCTTTTTATCAGATCGAAAGGTTTTCTTACACCTTTCATTCTGAGGTATTTTCTCAATGTCAATAAAAACAGAAACAGAAAAACAACGGCACTGATAAGAAAGCAACCCTGTAAAAATTTAGTGTATGCATCCTCTGCATTTTCATGAAGTACAATAAGGCCGTTCATCGAGCCTGCGGTTAGAAAAAAGTACAGTATCAGCTTTATAAAAACCCTGCTTCGTTCGCATTTATCTGTCATCTGTACTCGCCTTCCTCTTTATTTGTTAAGCAGAAGTACTGTTACTCCGCGGTAAATTCTCTTGAACTGCTTTATTTTATTCTCAAGCTCATCATCAATTTCCATTGTCATCAGGCAAATATCTGAGTCTTTAAGCACAAACGGTGTATCTTTACCCATCAATGATATAATCGATATTCCTTCGCTGGGCATAAGTACTGACATACTCTTTAATATCTCGAGCATATGATAAATCCCTCCCGAAGGTTCAAATCGAGTGAATTTTTCGTTGTTGTCTTTTCTTGCATTAGCAGAAAATCCAACCCGTCCGCCCTTGTTCACTGCTTCGGTTATAAGTGTTGCTGCCGCTGAAAGGCTGTATTCGAACAACTCAAAATACTGTTCGGATAACATATCTGTTGGTTTATCGAGGTTAAGGTAAACCATGATATTGAAATGAGACGAAAAATCATGATTATTGACCATCAGCTCACGCATGCCGAACCGCATCGACCTTGCAGATGCCTTAAAGTTTATGTCGCTGAATGAATCGCCGTGTTGGTAGCTGCGAATACCCGAAACATTGAACCTATCCTTGAAGAATCGGTTTTTTGACACCTGCTCGCCATAGCGATTGACCTGCGGTACAAGGTTATTTTGCGGAAGCAGCTCCGGGTAAACAAACAACTCGGTAGGTGCGGAGATATAAACATACTCTTTGTTGCCGTAAATTTCAACGGTGTCCAACGCATAATGGTTTCGCATATTGCACTTAACGGTGTGTATTCTGGTTATTCTTGTGTAAGGCATAATATGAAACCGGCTCGCAAAATAACGTACTTGCTCAACCGGATGGATGACAATACCGTCAATTTCAAGTCCTGCTTTTATGTGAAACCCGACATCAACAAACAATAGTGGAAAAAAGCTGTTGTTGTATATAACTTCGGTCAGTGTTACGGTATCACCCACAAATACACCCTCATCCGAGAAACAGCGAGTGTACTCGAGATCCTTTAACTTCTTTGCACGGATATTCAACATCAATTCTATCATCGCCCAGCAAAACAAGATGAGAAACACCGTGATGCCGAAATATGGTGATATGATAATTTTATATAGAAGCAGAGCAATTTGCGAAAAGACATTATATATTACTTCCATAACTCAACTGATGCCGCGTTCGAACACCGTTTCTGTTGGTACAGGAACGCTTTTTATTATCTCATTAATTATCTCCGAATCCTCATTTGCCTTAACTCTTGCCGAGCTTCTCAGCACAAGCCTGTGTGCCAATACAGGAATAGCTGCGCGCTGAATATCGTCGGGCAGTACATAGCTTCTGTCAGCAAATCCGGCGATTGCCTTAGCGGCCTTAACCAAGTGGATGCCTGCACGGGGACTTGAGCCTAAGACAACATCCTTATGCTCACGCGTTCTCTCGATTATTGTCGAAACATAGTCTATAATATCGCTGTGTACATATATATCATTGATGAGTCCTATTGCTTCAATAACATCCTTTTTATTAACAACAGGAACTACTTCGGCAGTCATACAGCTATACTTGCCAATGATTATATTGCTGTTTTCATGGTCCGGATAACCCATGTCTGTCTTGATCAGAAATCTGTCCAGCTGTGCTTCAGGGAGCGGGAAGGTGCCGAGGTTGTCGACCGGGTTCTGGGTTGCTATAACCATGAACGGCGAATCAAGGCGGTAGGTCTTGCCGTCAACAGTGACCTGCCGTTCCTCCATACATTCGAGAAGTCCCGACTGGGTTTTAGGTGTTGCACGGTTAATTTCGTCGGCAAGTAATATATTTGAGAACACCGGACCCGGTATGAACTCAAAGCTCGATGTTTTCATATCAAAATAGTTGACACCGGTCAGATCTGTCGGCAGAAGGTCAGGCGTAAACTGCACGCGCTTGAAAGAGCAGTCGATTGATGCTGCAAGTGTTTTAGCAAGCATTGTTTTACCTGTGCCGGGCACATCGTCGATTAGCATATGTCCACCGCAAAACAGCGTAACAAGTGCGAGGTCTACCTTGTCTTCGCTCCCTATTATCGCTTTACTGATGTTTTTCTTCAATGCGGAATAGATTGTATAAAGTCTGCTCATTTTAAGGTACCTGCTTTATAGGTTGAACAAATTGAAATTCGAACTAATGCTTTTTTCAACCTGATTTCCTTTCCCGGTAATATCAAGAAATATTATACCTCTGCAAATCTTTTTTGTCAATGTTCATTATAAATATCAGCTTTTTAACAGAAAATTCGGTTAGGTTATATTGAAAATGCAATTTTGATATGATATACTTCAAAATAAGATATCCAATTATGTTATGGAAGGTTTTAATTATGTCGAAGGGATTTTATCTGATTCTGGCAGTAATGACTCTGATTGGTCTGCTGCTGACATCATGTGATAATGAAAATACAAGCTCAGCTGCAGACAGTAGCGAGAATTATTCGGTTGTATCAGAATATTCCGAGGTTCAGAGTGAAACTGTTTCCGAAGTTGATTCATCTGTCGCTTCTGATACCGAGAGCAGCGAAATCTCAATTGCTGAAAGCAGTCATATTTCTGTTGCCGAAAGCAACGAAATCGAAAGTAAGACTGAAAGCACTGCAGTAAGCGAAGCTGTCAGCGATGCGACCAGCTCTGCTACACAAAATACTACGAGCAAAGATACAACCAGCAAGGACACTACGAGTAAAGATACCAGTTCTGCTGTCAGCGAAGTTGAAAGTAAGCCTGAACCGCCTGTTATCAAAGCAGTCAAGGTACCCGTTATATACATAACAACAACCGAAAACATCAACCGGGATTTTTATGTAAGTGCCGGTCTGAGGGTTGTCGATCAAGAAAACATATTCAAGGAAATAAAAGACACCGACGGAGAGGTGCGTGTGCGTGGAAACTCAACCTCATCCGGTGCCAAAAAGCCCTACAACATAAAATTTTCTGAAAGCCAGACATTGCTTGGCTTGGGCACAGCAAAAAAATGGGTACTGCTTGCGAATATGTACGATAAAACACTGATAAGAAACAAACTCTGCTTTGATTTTTCAACCTTTATCGGGATGGATTATGTTTCAAGCAATGCATTTATCGATGTATATGTCAATAATGTCTACATGGGAAACTATCTGCTGACCGAGGCGGTTGACACGGGTGATACAAGGGTTGATATTGACGACAAGGATAATGAGTTTCTGTTCGAGTATGAGCCATGGGAACAATACAGCAATGAAGAATCCATTCGCACTCCGAAATACAACATCCTGTTAGGCTTCAATGCGCCCGAACATCCGACACCGGAACAACGTGCATTCCTTGAGGATTTCCTGCTTAATGCTGAAAATGCCATTGAAACAAAAAACCTGAATGAGATCAAGAAATATTTTGATCTGGAGTCAATGGTAGATTTCTATATTGTCAATGAGCTGTTCAAAAATGTTGACTTTGCAACCAGCTCCACCCGCTTTTACCTGAAGAACGGCAAAATCTACGGCGGTCCGATCTGGGATATGGACCTGTCAACCGGAAATTGCTTCGACGGTTATTATGTCGAGTACAACAATGTCGGTAGCTCTGGAGACAGCAGTGAAAGCTTCTACTGCCAAAAGCTCTGGTATAAATACCTTTTCAAATGCACAGGTTTTGTAGATATGGTTAAGATGCGTTATTTTGAGCTTCAAGCTTATATAAATAATCTTACAACAGACAATTCACTTGGCAAAAACAAGATAGACACACTGCTGATTAAATATGGCAGCAGTTTTGACGCAAATTATAAGCTTGCCGGCTGGTCAATGACAGCAAAGTACAGCGAATTCGAACGGGTTCCGTTTGACACTTATGACAAGAACATCGTATATCTGCGCGAATGGATTATCAAACGCAACAACTGGCTGCTTAAAGAGTGGAATTTAAAATAATACGAATTTTCGATTTTATTGCATTGTTTCTTTTATATCGAAAATAAAAATAACCAAAAAGACCGCTCATTTCATTTTATCGAAATAAGCGGTCTACTGTTCCGAATTAATCAGCAAAATTAATTCCTTTCTGTGGTGAATTGAACTTAAGAATTCACATAACCGAAGTAACCCTAAGTATGCTTATATTAAATCTTTGAGACTTTGAGTAGCTATGTCTGACTCCGGATATCAATTTCTCAAGAACTGCTGTGAATTAATGTTACAACACCATATAATCTATGCTATTTCAGGAATAACTCATTTGTAACTGTACCGTGATTAACATATTGTACTTTATACTTATATGTTATATTGCTTTCATAAAGCTACGGTTTGTTTTTTCGTTATTTTAACTTATAACCTGAACGGTAGCGAGGTCCATTTTAAGTTCCGCACTATATTCGCATACAAATATACAATGCTGTGAAATATCGCCATTCATCGGACTCGCTCCCTTCTTTATCTGATTTATCCTCCGATAATATCTCATTAAAGATATTACCATGATACCCCATTAGAAATATCATTTTCGGATATGATAGAATGCCTTCATAGACTGATTTCAGCTATTACGATATTTTCGCTACTCTTTATCTCTATCTTTATTATACACATATATTCCATTTTGTCAAGGGGCTTTATGAAAATATCTAAAAATAAATTTGAAATTACTGATTTCCTGTTTTTTGACTTACAATGAGAATAGACTGGCGAATGGTTAAATCTAATTTACATATTGTTCTATCTTATGAAATAAAGCACTAATTATCTGTGATTACTTTCCATATATAAAAACGCTTTAGATTTTCTATTAATATAGAAAAGCAGCGGCAGCGAGGAAAGGTTGAAATTCGACTACCACAAGAAGATAATTGACGGCATGCTTCCGCTCATAATCGGCGGCAGAATCGGTCAGTCAAGGCTTTGTATGCTCCTTTTGCAAAAAGCTCACATCGGCTAAGTCCAGGTTTCCGTCTTGCCGGGGGACATGATCGAAAAATGCGAAAAAGCTGATATTGTGCTGTTGTAATACATTCCTCTTGACTTTCTCGAATTTTATGATATTATTATGCTTGTACAAAACATATGGAAAGGAATTTTTAAATGAAAAAAATTATAGCATTAGCGATATCAGCGTTATTAATTTTCACCACCTTAGGCATCCTTGCAGTTGCAGAAGGCGAACCCGAAACATTTGAGTTCGACATTCTCGCTGTCGACACAACAATCACAGCAGAAAACGGTCTTATCCTCACATCAGAGGATGCTCTTGCAGCATCAAGCACAGGTTGGACGGTTATTATCCCCTGCTCAAAGGTTGGGGATAATAAATATGTAGCTAAAACAGCTGCAATAGCACCTACAGGTACAGTCCAGACAATCGAGATGGAAGAAGGAGATATTATAATCGCTATCCATTCTTCAACCAGTGATGTTACTCAAATCGATACTTATCCAAACTGTGAGCAGAAAGTCGCCGCAGAAAAGGTAACCGCCGGCTCAACATTTGAACTTGTAGGGATCGACCTTACAGCAAAAACTTCTACTGACGGCAAAGCAATCGTAACCTATGCAACGGTTGCAGAAGAATCAACACCCGAAGAATCAATTGCAAATGAATCAACTGTTGACGAATCTGTTGCTGATGAGTCTGCTGCCGATGAATCCATAGCTGATGAATCAGATGAATCCGCTGTTTCCGAAGCCGAGAGTTCAGATGAATCTGCTCCCGCAGAAACTAATGGTGGACTCGATACAACAATCATTATAATCGCAATAGCTGCGGTCGTAGTAATTGCCGTTATCGTTGTTGTTGCAACAAAGAAAAAGAAGTAATAATATAACCAGATAAAAATAACTCCCCCGACTTTGCATTTATTGCTTAGCCGGGGGGTATTATTTAATCAGCTTTATCTTGTATTGCCTCATAAACCTTTTTAAATGTTTCGTTGGCAGAACACTCTTCTTCATAATCCTCAATCAATACGCCTGTTAAATCGCCTTCAGAACCATATATAATACACCAAGGAGATGAATAGCACTTAATGCCATCTATAGTTGTTACATATTCGATTTTATTCCTGGTTGTTTTAATATCATTATAAGGCTCATATACGCCCTCAAGATTAATATGTAATACAACTCTACTATCTTGATCTTTTACGAAAATAGATAAATTATATTCTGGAAAATCAACCTCTGTATAATTAATACTGAAAGTTTGCCTGTCTGTTGCTGTTATGACTTCATCTTTCATTATCGGGCGAGACCAGCCTTCAAAAAGATCAAAGTTTAATATCATAGTTAATATACAAATAATCGATGATAGAATAAAAATTAAAATGAAAATTGCTTGATATGACTTTTTAAATTTTTTCTTAAACACTAAAATAATTATTAGTAAAGCTATTGATAATATGAATCCCTAAAATCCTATTATAAAAAATTTCATATTAATATCCTCCTATTCATTTGATTTTAAATATTCGAAATAATCAGCATAAGCTTGAGCACATGATATAGCATGAAGCGAAGATACATCTACTTCCTCCATTAATGGCAACTTTGCTATTCCACCATACCATCCATCGGTATAATCTAAAGCTATTTGATATATTTGATAATTTGTTTTGCCGTTTAAAAACGTTGTTATTCTTGATAAATAACCATTAGAATAATAATTTTCAAATGTAGCTTTTACATCATTATAATCAATTATATTCTTTATATTTACAGCATCCGTATCTGAATTAATATCAGGTGTACTAAAGCTATAGTCCTCGTCTCCAAGTAAAATAAGTGCTGTATTATATATTAAATCACCATCTATAGAATTTGGGGTTAATCTTATTACATCAAGTGTTAATGTTTGCAAATCACCTGCCCACCCACATAAATTATCTATATTAGATTCTCCAACAAAAAAGGGGATCAATCCTTATGAATCATATATTAGTCCATTCAAAGTTGCACATAAATGAACAAAATCAATAATACCTCCAGAAGGATCAATTATATATAAGTCGGAGTCACTTGATACAGAAAAATATTCATATATATATGAATTTGTATTATATACAGTTGTGACAAAGTTATTATCAATATTCCCAGCGACCGTATCCCAATTAATGGTATTATATTTTTCTCTTCTAATAAATTGCAATGTTAAAAGTGTTGCTTCTTGAGATGTACTAGAATTATAATTTTTTGCTATATTATATAGAATACCTATATTATTAAATACATTTTGCATTGAACTTTTCACAGTAACTGAAAAAGTTTTACTTATACCTGTTACATTATGGGTTGCAGTTATTACGATAGCTTCATTTTTGGCTTTTCTCTTTCCTCCTGTTATTTGTCCCAAATTATTTGTGCTAACAATAGTATTATTAAATGAATAACTAAAATCACTTGGACTTACCCATAAAGCATTTGATGGGATTTTGTTAATTATTGGTGATTTTGTTTCGTCAATATTAATCTCCATATTAGAAATATAGAAGCTACTATTTAACTCTGAATAATAGTCAACGCTTGCCGCTCTCCAGATTTGACCCGTCGGATTTGATTGATTATAATATTGTGTCGAAATTGAAGTGCCCGAATTATACAATACCTTATTTGTATATTTATTCGTTATTATTTCACAAACACCCTCAGGTCCTCTTTGAAACTTCCACTTACAGCGGTCTTCATTGCTAATCGATATGTCTACTAAAGAAACGCTATCAGAACTTGTGCCACCTGCAAGACACTTAGACAAGTCATCAACCGGTTGGATTAAGCAATAATCGTCCGTTAAATTTGTGATCTTTCATCTTATTGAGTTACCCAAAGTCACTAAGGTGCCGGACGAAGCGTTAAGAGTAGAAAAATTATTCTCTCTTAAGAATTTTCCTGTTGATTCATTATTAAAATAATATTCTCCATCCGATAAATCAGAATTTAAGTTATAACTAATAAAGCTTCCGGTTGAGCTGTAAAAATACCACTTCTGATTGTTACTTCCCGTGTATGTACCGACATCTGCATTTCCTGTTGATGTTGAAGTTCTTCCAGCGGATGAGCCGTTTGAGGTACCAACAGTAGATAATGCTAAAGTCATGTTTGTTCTCGGAACAACCTTAAATGTATTTGTGCCTAACGGAATTATAAACCATTCCTGCGCTATCGGATCGATAGGGCTGTAAATCTGCACATCCCCACCATTGGTAACATACCCGCCTGACTTTACAATATCGAGCGTTCTGTTAGTACCGTTAGAACTGATCATTAATTTTATTTGATATCCGCCTGTTGCGTCAACCTTAAATAACTTCCATTTCTGAGCAACAGTACCGTTTCCGGTATACTGCGTTACATTGTTATTATCCGCGTCAAAACCATCCTTTTTTAATGAAATTAATTTATTTTCATTTAATCCTTTTGAAAAGGAAACATTAAAGTCTTTATTTGATTAAATATATTTATTTAGTGTTGAATTATATGTCAATGTATTGTCTACATCTACCCATTCGTTGCCATCTTCATAATGTATTGCTTCCGGATATGAAACCGCAACAAAAGAACCGTCGGTGCAGTAAAAATGCTTTTCAAATTCTCCTCTTTTTGAAGTATCCTCTTCAACTATTAATTTTTCATCTTTCTTATTTTCGCTAATGTTCTCAATGTTATTCGCATTATTATTATACAAAACTAATAAATGAATTACTACAGCAATTTGAAAAATGCCTATACTTTTTGGCCTTTTTCAAATTAATAAAATCACAATTCATTTGTTAGTTTAATATAGATATTGTTAAAGCACTCGCTGGGATAATGTTAATGACCATTGCAATAATAAGAACAATAATTAATAACCTGAATTTTTTGTTCATATGTAAACTCCTTGTATTTATTTTATTGTATTATACCATAAAGCCAACATACAGGCTTTATCAGGTCTTCTCGTTCTTGCGGTTGGCTCTTAAGAAAACGCTTTGCGTTTTCTGTATGTCAGTAATAATTTATTATATCATAAAGCCAACATACAGGCTTTATCAGGTCTTCTCGTTCTTGCGGTTGTCAAAGCCAATATTACTTATTGGCTCAAAAAATGCTTCGCATTTTCGGAACGTTAACAATAATTTATTTCAATGGCTATTTAATTTTATATAAAACTTTTTTAATATTTATCTTCTTTTCAATCCAAAGCTTCAAAAGCTTCGATAGTTCCGTCGACCGCAACATTAACTGAATCTTCCATTCCATCCCAAAGGGATGTAAATTGACCGACATCAGCGCCTATCATTGCATGAAGAAGCGAGAAACCCATATTACCCCAGTTATAAATATGCCCGACATCAACACTGATTGTATCAAAAATCAAATCAAGCATTTCCTGGCTTTCAATATCACGTGTTTTCTGTTGCTTCAAAGCAATATCATAAACTGCGGGAGTAACCGTATTTTTACTTTCTGCACCGAGTACTTCAAGAACTATTGATGCAATTTCAGCTTTTTCATCTCCCAGATATCTCGGAATAGCAAATGCATTTCCGCCCCAAGGATTCAACATATGCTGATATTCATCCTGATTTTCATCAAATAAGGGAATAGGTAGAATACCGAATTCCATATTTGCATCCGCATTCCTCAAGTCCTCAGCAGTTGCCAACGCTTCATAATAGAATAATGCTCTGTTTGTTATGAATGCGTCTGTAATTAATTCGCAAGGTGAAACAATGTATCCCGATTCACCCCAATAATCATTTGCACATACGAAATAATTCTTATCGTTCATGAGCTTCAGTATTTTGTCCATTGCCGAAACACTTTTATCATTATATACATTAACAACAGGTATACCGTTATTATCCTTTTCGGCAAGTCTGCAACCGTTTCCATAGAATAAAGCCCACATTAAATCGTTCTGTCCGCCGACACCAAATTTATCTTTATAATTTATTATATTGTTGTTATCCAAATCAGTTTTAACTAATTTTGACCACTCAATCACAACATCCAATGTCCATTTATGATTTTTAACCAATTCGTATGGATTCTCCATATCAAATTCATCAATCATATCCTTATTGAAATAACATACAGTCAGTGATTGATGCGTATCAAAGCCGACATCTCCGGTTACAAAAAATGCTTTATCTGCAATTGTTGTTTCTTCAAGGAAATACTGGTCCCACCATTCAGCTTCCAACGCGTGAAGATATTCCAAATCATATAAGTTGTAAAACAGACCTTCTGCTGCCAGTGTTGTAACCTCATAAAGCTGAGGTTCAACAAAATAATAATCATCGACACCGGCGTTTGCTATTTGCCGCAGCTGTGTACCGATTGAACTATCTTTGCCGTCAATAATACCAACTTCAACAATATCTATACCAAGTAATTCTTCAACCTTATCGTTTCTTTTATCTACAGCTGTATTAATTGTATTTGCTTCACGTTCATTCCAAAATCCAAATTCAGAATATTTTGCATCAGCCTTAAGCCTTGTCATTATTTTAAATTCAAGATTATTATAATTTACATCCGGGACATCTGCAGTATAAACCTTATCACCCGATTCTTCGGATGATTGAGTTGAAGTCGACGAATCATCTGAAACATTACTTTCGGTCTGTTTATTATCACAGCTCATCAATAATGTTATAAATAAAGCCATTGTCATAACAAATGCTAATATTCTTCTCATCACAAAACCCAACTTTCTGTTTTTATAAAACTTTTATGAAACAAATAGGCGTGAAAACATATTTTTCACGCTAATCTATTCTTTTTTTGTATCTTTGTATAAATTTAATTATTATTATATTATATATTTATATTATACATTATAAAATTTAAAAGTAAAGTCAATAATGAAAGATAAACTTAATTCTTTGAAGTTTTAACAATTTGGATAAATTTTATCATAAACATAATTATAATATGTCTATTTTAAGTTTATTTAATTAATTTTGTACTAAATATGTCTATCTTAAGACAATTCTTGAATATTGACATCACTTTTTTATTATGGTAAGATATATTTAATATTGATATTTCATGTATTATATTTATTATATTAATTTAATATGTATCGGAAAGGTTATTTGCAAACGCAGATATTCGGATTATGAAAAAACGCAGGATAATTATAAGTCATACAATTATTTTTATAACATTATCTTTATATTTTTTTATAATGCTAAGCTTTTTTCATGAGGTATGTCCTATTCTTATATTAACAGGCCATCCATGCCCGACCTGTGGAGTAACACGTTCGATTTTTTCATTGCTAAGCCTCAATGCGTATGAATATTTTACATATAATCCGTTTTCATTACCGCTTATATTCGCAGTCTTCATATCTATTCACAAGAATAAATTCAAATTTACAAAAGGCAGATGGGTTGATGCTTTCATCATTATAACTGCAATTACTGCTTTCATTTTTTATATTTATAGATTTGTAACTGACACATTCCCTTTCTAAATATACCCAACAAATAAATTGTGATTTTGTCATTCGATAAAACCTCCCATAGAAAATTATAATCGAAGTGCACATATTCCCATTGATTTAATATACAACCTGTATTTCTTTGTCGAATTTTATAAATTTATTAATAAAAAGTATTGACTTTATATAAATATTTATATATACTCATATTAATATTAATGGAGGTGTATCTCATGGATCAGACAAGAATAGATATGTATTTAATGAGCAATAAGAAGTTTTTCCCGGATGAAGCTTATATGATGCTCAGAGACAGACTCTTAAATGCGGACGAAAACAAGTTGATGCTTTTACAAAGCGTCGAAATGAAGGATCCGACAACAATTTTAATTATTTCAATTTTCCTGGGTTCATTAGGTATTGACCGCTTTATGCTTGGCGACACAGGTATGGGAATTTTAAAGCTGCTTACCTGCGGTTGCTGTGGTATACTCACTATCATCGACTGGTTTACTATTTCAAAAAAAGCAAAAGACATCAATCTTAAAAATGCTATGATGGTGATTGGCTAAGTTCTTATCTTGATACACATACCAAAGCACCCTACCATATTTGGCAGGGTGCTTTTGAATTTAATTACTTAAACCATTCGAGGCTTATTTCTTCAAGTTCAACATCAGTATAATAATGTTTTAAAATTTCTTCGTATGTTTTCCCCGCTTCCGCCATTACATTGGCTCCGTATTGACTCATACCGACGCCATGACCGTAGCCCTCTGTTTCAAAAATAATATTATCAAAATTGATGGTTATTTTTATTTTTGTACTTTTCAATCCAAACAGTTCTCTTAAAGTGTTTCCGCTGATTGTAACTCCTCCTACATCAACACTTTCGCAACGACCTATTGAGTTTGTTTCTATGTTTTTTATCCAATTATATATAGATCCGCTGAAATCACATTGATAAGAAGCAAATTTACTTTTAAATTCGTCAGCGGTAAAGGTCATCTTCCCATAATATGAATAGAAGCTGCTTTCGTCAGGTGTGCTTACACTAACCAGATAAGGAAGATCGCCACCCCAGACATCAGCACAGCTTTCGGTAAACCCGCATGATGAAGCATGAAAAACTGAATTAATAACCTCCCCGTCATAAGTCATTATCAAATCTTTTGTCTCTTCTACTGCCTGTCTTATTATATTGAAGCTTTCTTCGGCAAATACTTCACCGTATTTTTCGATTACTTCATCTATCGTTGTATACGCAATACAATGTGCGGGATTTGTACAAATATCCGCACCAGGATGTCCGCTTTCGCGGTCTCCATATAGTATGTTGTGTACAATATAAGAGCGTACAGCAATCGCCTGAGCTTTAAGCGCCTCCGGTTCGAAAGATGAAGGCATTTCCGCATATACGGTACCGACGATGTATTCTTCAAGCTCCATAACAATAATTTCTTCAGTTTTATAATTATACACTCTTACTGTATTAACAGGCTCAGTTTCGATAATGGATTCAGCTTGTTCTGCTACCGATGTTTCTTCAAAAGTGCTTGTATATGAATTTTCAAATATTGATTCCTGCGTTTTTTCGACTTCAATCGACTCTGCTTCACTTATAGCATTATCACTTAAAAATACACTGTTTTCACTTATGTAATTTGTAGCAACTGGCAATCCGGTACACCACATAATGAATACCATCAGCATTATCAAGTACTTTTTCATTTTTACACCTCAATTCATGATTTGAGCTTTCTAATATATTATATACACAATATACTGACAATATAATTTGCATATAATTATTTTTTGAATTATTTTATTTTCCTCTTGCATTTTTCGCTATTATAGTATATAATATTGAATAATCTAAAAAGTATATGTATGCAAGTAAGCTTGTAATTCTATAAGACCATCGTAATTACTTGCTTTTGACTTGTATTACGTTATTATAAATTAATATAATTGCCTCGGTTACTAGATTTTGTAAATAATAATATGTAGATAACCCATTGTCTACCAAGCGCCGACGAAGCGTGACTGTGGGAAAATCAATTTTTCGTCGGAGAAACGGAATGCCTATGAGTATACACAGCTCAGAACACCTAAATCTAAAGAACCTGATTAATGACGCCAAGACAACCTATGAAATCCCAACTTCAGCTTTCGAAGGCGAAAGAATAAAAAAGGGATTGAGAAACTCTGACGGCACCGGTGTTATTGCAGGCGTAACAGGCATCGGACTTGTCCATGGATATGTCATTGATGAAGGCGAAAAAACACCTATTGACGGTAAGTTATATTACCGTGGATATGATGTCGAAAAAATAGTTGAGTATTATGCAAACAGTCCGCGTTTCGGTTACGAAGAATGCTCATATTTACTTCTTATGGGTAAGCTTCCCACCGAGGTTGAACTTGCACACTTTGATGAAATATTGAATTTCTATCGCAGGCTTCCTTCAAGATTTGCAGAGGATGTAATCCTAAAAGCACCAGCAAGAAATATTATGAGCAAAATAGCTGCAAGCGTACTTGCATTGGCATCATTTGATGACAGAGCTGATGACTGCTCCTTCGAAAATGTACTTATGCAAAGCATATCACTGATCGCTCGTGTTCCGATCATTGCCGCTATGGCATATGCAGTTAAACGCCATAAATTCTACAACGAAAGCCTTACACTGCATTTCCCACGCGCAGGCTATTCAACAAGCGAAAACTTCCTTCGTATTGCAAGGCCGGATAAAATGTTTACACCAGACGAAGCAATGCTGCTTGACCTCTGTTTGATCCTTCATGCGGAGCATGGCGGTGGTAACAACTCAACCTTTACATGCCGTGTCCTCTCATCAACAGGCACAGATTCATATTGCGCAATAGCTGCTGCTCTCGGCTCATTAAAAGGTCCCAAGCACGGTGGCGCAAACATCAAGGTTATTGAGATGCTTGATGATCTGAAGGCAAATGTCAGAGATTATAATGACGAAGAAGAAATCGCTGCATACCTTAAGAAAATAATAAATAAAGAAGCATATGATAAGAGTGGTCTGATCTACGGCATGGGACACGCTGTATATACTAAAAGTGATCCAAGAGCTATTATATTGAAGCAATATGCTCAAAAGATGGCAAAGGAACGTGGATTTGATAACGATTTTAAGATATTGCAGACAATAGAACGCTTATCACCTGCTCTGCTCGCAGCCAGAACAAGCGCAAATGCCAAAGCTGCTTCTCAGATTTGCGCTAATATTGATATGTATTCAGGCACTGTATTTAGAATGCTTGATATTCCAAGCGATATGTTCACTCCTCTGTTCGCTATATCAAGAGTTTCTGGTTGGTGCGCTCACAGGCTCGAAGAAATCGTAACCTCGAAAAAAATCATCCGTCCCGGTTACAAATCTTATGGTGACATCAACGAGTATATACCACTTGAAGAAAGAAAATAGACTATACAAAAATAATGCCGTTTGCAGTGTATTCTCTGCAAACGGTATTTTGACACAAAACAAAATAAAATATCAAAAAGAAGGGTTGACAAAATAGAAGTGATAAGATATAATAATACGCAGCGTTTTGAGCGTTTAAACTAAATATAGGGATGTAGCCAAGCGGTAAGGCACAGGACTTTGACTCCTGCATCTCGATGGTTCAAATCCATCCATCCCTGCCAGAAAAGTCATTGATTTAGCTGAATTATTCAGTTATATCAATGACTTTTTCATTTGCTTTATATTTAATTATATTTGATTTATCACATTTAGATACAAATAAACTCATCTGTAAGTCTGCAATATGTCTGCAACTTACTCGTTATCAATATGCATTTGTTGCCTTAAAACATCGAGATCATTTTTAACATATGTTTTTGCGGTTATGTCTACTGTTGAGTGCCTCATAGCTTTTTGAATTGCATAAATGTCTGCCACGCTCATGCAGCAGTGTTCCATGCGTGTGACGGAGTTCATGCGGCGTCAATACTTTTATACCGAGTTCCTTACATATTTGAGTCATCCTTTGTTGAAATATTTTCGCATACTTACTTGGTGTTTGGTAAGTGCCCCTATCTTTAATTACATATCCTGTTGATATATTATTTTTCAACAACTCTATCAATCTATCGTCGACCGAGATTGTTCTCATGCTTGTTTTACTTTTAGGTTTATCTTCAACTGTCTGCCTATCGCCAGGTGTTACAGCACGTTTTATATTGATGTATTTATCGACAAGGTTAATATCATCCCATTTGAGCCCAAGAAGCTCAGAACGTCGTATACCACTTTTTATGAGTATTGCAATATCAACAATATTATTTTCAACACAATAATTATAAAGTTTATCAGCGTCGGTCTTGCAATAGGTCTGTTTGGTCGAAACACTATTATCTGGTATTTTAAAACCTTTGACCGGATTTTTATAACACATATCGTTTGATATAGCAAGCTCAAAGATACCGTTTAATATAAGTTTAAATTTCTTTTTCATCGAGACCGACAGAGATGCATGCTTGTTAAAAAATGCGATAATATCGAGCGGTCTTATAAAATTATTAAGTAAAGAACCAAAAAAAGGCGTAATGTAATTATCTATTTTGACCTTGTATGTTGTTATATAAGTATACCGTTTGACATTCGGTTCCTTCGCTTCAAGATATAACTTTGCAACTTCTGAAAAATATATATTGTTTTCTATAACGGGAATACCGGATTGCTCGGAGATTCCTAATTTTATTTTATAATTTTCTGCCTTTTGCTTTGCATCAGATTTGCTTGTATAACTGAAAAACGGTTTCCGCATTTTTGTTCCGTCCGGGAGTTTTATCGTTATCTTAACCTCATATCGTCCGTCAGAACGGTTGGGAACTTCTTTCTTCGGTCTTGGCATCTTATCACTTCCTTAATTTCATGCTATACTTATGATTAACTTTAATGTTTATTTTGTGCTACTGTCTAGAAATGTTTTTAAAATAATTTTAGGAAATAGTTCACGTCTAACAAACTTTCTATACTTCATTTCTTGCTCTGTTCGACCGCTAACTAACGACTTATTTATAATCGTATTATCTGACACGCTAAAGATTGCTGCCATAGGCATGTTTGCTATTTTTGCAGCACGAAATGCTGCAGCTGTTTCCATTTCTATAACATTACAACCCATATTTATAATCTCATCAATATGTGCATACTGAGCAAATATTGTATCAATACTGAACGTTTTACCAATGTGCCATTTAACACTATTTCTATTGCACAATTCTTCAACGTTGTTTTGAAGAGCTGTCAACAATCTATAGTTTGGAAAAACCTTTTCACCAAAAATGTCACTCTTTTCTAACGAATCAGATTCAATATATCTACTTGCTCCATCACCGCAAATGCTATATTCTGGGATTACAATATCGCCAATTCCAATGTTTTCATCAAGTGAGCCTACAGAACCTATAAATATAATTCTCTTACACTGAGTCACACCTAATGACAAGAGAGCATCCATTAAAACAGGTGCGCCAATACCAGTTTTTATAAAAGTTATTTTAGTTGTATTGCAAGTGACATTCCAAACTTTTATAGCCGAGAAATCCGATTCACTTAGGTATTCAGCTTTACCTAAGTCGGGAATTGTTGAGGGTTCCCACCATGGGGCGATAACTACATTTTCATGCACTTGATCAGGAAGTACTCCAATACCATGAACACAGATATCTTTATCAGTAGAACCGTACCTTTTCATTCCTCTGATTAATTGTTCGTAATTCATTTCGTCACCCCATAAAATATAAATAGCACTAAACTGCTACGCAGTGGTTTTTTTCGGCAGCCCAAGTGCTTTATTAAAACTGCTGGTTTTTCTTTATGAAATCCTT
>MGOY01000022.1 GCA_001797275.1 Clostridiales bacterium GWF2_38_85
AATTATACCAAAAAAGCAGAGCTTTTTCATCCCTTTCGGATTGATTTGCTCTGCTTTTCTTCTGTCTTTGAAACTGCATTTTGCTACAGCTCCTTTTATAAACAAATATAGACCAGGCTCAATTACTGCCATCCATTCTTTTTTTGAACGCTCAAATATGAAATAACAGTCTCCTTTAATAATTTACCTTCAGAGCAGAACGCAACATTTACCGCAACATTTACCGCAACCTCACCGCACCTAAAAGCATAGGGATTTTCGATTTGCCTTAAAAATTGCCCGGCGCGTTCATACAAGGAAGGAGTCATATCTATTTTTATATTTCCGATATCCACACGTTCTTCATATGTAGGATGAACGGATTCAAAATCCGTAACTGACATATATCTAAAGAATCACACCTCGCATAATAGTCTATTCCATTTTATGAAAGGCAAAATAATAACTTGTTTGTAGACAAGCTGAAAAATTCCAAAGCCGCCAGATCGTTGTTTTCATCGTTCCGGCGGCTTTGCTTTGAATTTAGGAAAGCCCCTATTCATACGGCTTTCAGCAATTGCGGATTAATCTTCGGGGCTGTTAGAGCGATATGATAATAACACAGAACACGGACTTTAAAGTTAATATGTAACCAAATTAATAATTGTTTCTCTATTTATCTGGACTTCTGCAAAACCTTGTGGTATGTTGTTGTACTGCAAGGAGGTGCAGAATATGGCACCGGACACCTACACGCATGTCACCACCGATATGCAAAAAAGGGCATCGGGAATCGTCGGAAATTTCATGGAGGAACTATTCGGACAGGAACTGAAACCATGGGAGGACGGCACGGGAGTATAAAAAAGGAGTGAATTCAAATGGCGAAATTGATCGGGAAATACGCGTACGCGAAATTAAAAAGTGTTGAAGTAAAAAAGGAGGCTCAGACCGAGGGCTGGGAGTGGCGCAAGGGCTCTATCGGAAAGATTGGCACGTTGAGTTTATTTGAAAGTAAACACAAATATCCCGGCAAACGCTTTGTACACATGAATTGTTTTGAAGGCGAATGGCTTACAACAGGCTGCGGAGAAGTTGAAATATCCGATACGGAGCTGAAGGTAACGTCCAAAAACAGCGTCTATATATTCAAAATCGGCGGGAAGGGGTATCAGCTATGGGTAGACGAAAAAACGGAGACGGAACAGTAAGACTTCGTAAGGACGGTCGGTGGGAAGGCCGGGTTGTCATCGGCTACGACGATAAGGACCTGCCGAAAACCAAAAATGTCCTTGCCAAAACCAAAACCGAGTGCCTTGAAAAACTGGAAAAGCTGAAAGAGGAATACGGCTCGGCAGCCGGAAAATTAAACCGGATATGTCCTTCGGTGAGTGGATGGACTTCTGGTATCAGACCTATTCAAAGCCGTCGCTCAGACTGACCACACAGGCGGGATATGAGGACAGGATTTACAAGCACATCATTCCCGAAATCGGCAGGATACCACTGAACAAATTGGCACAAAATGACTTACAGCAATTCTATGCGAGGCTGAAAAAGAGCGGCAGACTGATTCGGGTGGAAAAATGCAGCGCGGGCTTATCCGATCGTATGGTGCGTTCCTGCCATGCAAGCTGCCGCACGGCACTGGAAAAAGCAGTGACCGAGGGGCTGATCCGTGTTAACCCTGCTATCGGCTGTAAGTTGCCACCGAAAAAGGCAAAGGAAATGCAGGTGCTTTCCCCTGAAGAAATGCAGCGGTTCCTGATATAGGTAAAGGCCGAGGGCTACTATGAATTATTTCTGCTGGAGCTTGCCACCGGAATGCGTCGGGGAGAAATACTCGCTCTGCAATGGAATGATCTGAATATGAGAACCGGCGAGCTGCACATCTCGCGGCAGGTGTATCCGGTACGCGGGGAGTTGCAAGTGTCTACACCAAAAACAAAATCTTCTGTCCGCACGGTGGTGCTACCGCCGTCGCTTACCGAGGTGCTGAAGGAATACAAAAAGACGGTGAACACCCGCTGGATGTTCCCGTCGCCCGTGAAGGAGGACAGCCCGCGCTTCCCCGGTGCGGTCAGAAAGCGGCTGCATTTGATTCTGGAACGGGCAGGTTGCAAGAAGGTGCGCTTCCATGACCTGCGGCCACCATGGCACTGGAACACGGCATGGATATCAAAACGCTCTCTTCCCTCATCGGTCACGTATCGGCAGCAACCACGCTGGATATTTGTAGCCATATCACCGACACCATGCAGCAACAGGCGGCGGTCAACATCGACCGCCACATCGGCAAAACAGACGCTGAAATGCCTGGGCAGGAAAACACACAGCCGCAGGTAGAAAAGCCCCGTGTGAACGATTTTAAGCCCGACACAGGCAAAATACGCAAGCCTGGCACCGGAATGCGTCACCATGATCAACGACCACCTGTATGAAGGGCGGTTTACACCAACAAATGCGGACGGCAAGCGAATCGCCAGAAATGTCTACGCACAGACGCGCGAGGAATGCGAAGAAAAGCTTGCCGAGCTGATTGTGCAGATGAAAACTGAAATCGCAGAGGAAAAACAACGGCGTAAAGTAGCAGAGAGTGGGTCAAAAACTGCATTGCAGTAAACAAAGAAAAGAGATTTTGATTCGGTTGCAGTAAATAAAAGTTTTTACAAACAAGAGGTTTGAAGTATTTATTTCTGTTGTTCAGTCAACGTATTAGTTTCTTCATAAATAATCTTATTATCGAGACGCTCAAATAGAATTGATATTTCGCGCAAAGCATATCGTGCCAGTATCCACTGAGCTTTCCACTCATTGTTCAGGTTTAGCCATTCAAATATTTTTGCAGATGAAAACGGAAGAAAGGGTTCAAGCAATACCGAGAGATTAGCAATAATTTGAACGCAGTTGAAAAGCGTCTGATTGCATTTCTCGGGATTATCATTTCTGGTTTTCCATGGCTCATTTGTATCAAAATATTTGTTTCCGAACCTGACAAACTCAAATATACGTTCAATGGCATCCTTAAATTGTCCGTTTTCAATTTTTTGACCAACAGAAGGAAACAAAACTTGAATTTGTTCTGTTATCTCATTTTCAATAAATCCATTAGAAACAATATTGCATAAATATTTGGAGATAAAAACAAGTGTACGATTAATAAAGTTTCCGTATGCGCCAAGCAATTCGTTGTTGTTTCGTTCCACAAATTCATGCCACGAAAAGTCGGTATCCCGTTTTTCCGGACCATTGGTGATGAAAAAATACCGCAAGGTATCGGGATTATAACGATCCACAATATCCTTTGCCCATATCGCCCAGTTCTGACTGGTCGATATTTTTCGGCCTTCAAGAGTAACATATTCGCTTGAAATGATGTCATCTGGCAGTCTGAGACACCCGCCATGGCCAAGCAGCAGCGACGGCAAAATGATGGTGTGAAACGGAATGTTATCCTTTCCATGGACATAGTAATGACGCGCGCTTTCGCCCCAGACTTCTTCAAACGGGATGTCTCGTTCATCACATACAGCTTTGCTAGCTGACAGATATCCAAGTACATTTTCAACCCAAATATAGATTTTCTTATCCCCGTAACCTTCCTTCGGCACATCAATTCCCCAATCAAGATCGCGTGTAATGGCACGGTCACGCAGCCCCTCATCAATATACCGTTTTGTAAACGCGATGGCATTCTTTCGCAAATGGGGATGAGCGTTCAGAAAAGAACGCAACTCTTTTTCGAGTTTGGAGATAGCAATAAATAGCTGTGTTGTGTCTGTAAGCGTAAGTTCGCTGTCACAATCAGCACAGACGGGCGAAAGAATAGTATCAATTTCAATGATTTCCCTGCAGACATCGCACTGATCACCTCTTGTTTTTTCACCGCAGACAGGGCATTTTCCGATAATCAGACGGTCAGTTAATGACTTTTTGCAATTTGGACAATACGCTTGTTTGACTGTTTTTTCGTAAATATAGTCGCCCTCATAAAGCTCATAATGAAATTGTTTGACGAAGTTTTTATGATGTTCATCAGATGTCTTGGTATATAAATCATAACTAAATCCAAGTGCATTAAAAACCGATACAAATTCCTTGTGGTAAAAATCGCTGATTTCCCGCGGTGTTTCACCTTCTTGTTTTGCCCGAATGGTCACAGGAGTACCGTGACAGTCGCTGCCGGAAACATAAAAAACCTGTTCGCCCTTTGCCCGATAGTATCTGGCTAAAATATCACCTGATAATAATCCGGCGATGTGTCCGATATGGAGGGAGCCGTTTGCATACGGCCACGCTCCGCCAATTAGAATATTTTTCATTTTGATTCCTCATTTCTAAAAAGATGGTTATTTGCGGATAAAACTGCAATAAAAAAACTTTCACCCCCGAAATTAAATTCAGGGACGAAAGTTACAGCTTCCGTGTTACCACCCTAATTCGCCCATTCCTCACAAAATGAGCTTTGTCGAGTACAGGCAACTGCGTTGCCGCAGGAAATGATCTGCCGATACTCTATCGCTGTTACGGGCGATCCCGTCGTAGCCTAAGGGATAAAATCCCCTCGGTACGCTGCTCCAAGACCATGTTCAGTAATTTTATTGTTTTGTCTGCTCTCAGCAAATGCAGACTTCTCTGTAAAAACTCACATTACTTACTCTTTCTTTTCTTCTGCCCGAAGGACAGGTTGCGCATTTAAGTGTCTTATTCAGTTTATATTATTATACTCAAAATAATAAAAAAATCAACTTGTTTTTACGGATAAGTCACAAACATATAGAATGACAAAGAAAATGAAAATCCTCAAAAACCGCAAGAAATCAACGATTTTTAAGGATTTTTGGTCGGGACAACAGGATTCGAACCTGCGGCATCTTGGTCCCAAACCAAGCACTCTACCAAACTGAGCTATGTCCCGATGTATTTAATTTTCGTTCTAAAAGTGGTCAAAACTGTGGTCAAACACAATTTTTGGCAGGATTTATGATTTTAAGAAATGCCCGAAAGTGGCTTGAAATAAGGCTTTGTCGGACTTTTAAGTTTTTATCGGATGAGGTCGGGTTCACGCTCCCAAACCAAGCGCGCTACCAACTGCGCTACATCTCGATATTTAATTGTTATATCAGAGACTTAATCTGTGTTGAATATTAGCAATCAATTATTTATTCTAACCTTAGTTTAAAATTGAAGTTTCATGTTATTGTCTATATAACACAAACAGCACAATCTGTTTGCGCTGCATATGAAGATATTAGTTTACACATTATATAGGTTTTATGGGGTGGATAACCGGACTCGAACCGGCGACCTTCAGGGCCACAACCTGACACTCTAACCACCTGAGCTATATCCACCATTTGGCGTGCCTTGAGGGACTCGAACCCCCGACCTACTGCTTAGAAGGCAGTTGCTCTATCCAGCTGAGCTAAAAGCACATATAAACCGGACAATATAAAATGAATGTTTTACTGCTGTAAAACTTCATTTCCAAAATCAAATATTGAATTTTGGAGCGGGTGACGGGAATCGGACCCGCACGACCAGCTTGGAAGGCTGGAATTCTACCACTGAACTACACCCGCATATTTACTAACAAAAAGAGATACACAAAGCTTATACATAATAGCACAGTCCGTACTTTTTGTCAATACCTACTCAAATATTTTTTTGTTTTATTCCCTGAATGTCTGTAATATCGATCTTCTAATAGTTATATATAACAGTAGATGTTTATCTATCTAAATTCGAAAAACACAAATCAACAATACCTGAACCAATACTTGAAAATCAATTGTTTCCAGACAAAGGTGTGATAGCAAATGAAGCATGAGCGCATATTGAGAAAAGTATATCGTCGCTACTATCTTCTATAAGTGTAGCCGCAACCGATCTTATATTACCTGCAGCAAATTTGATATCCATCTGTTTTCCTGTCTGATAAAAATCAGGGAATGCAGTCATACAAATCAGAGTATAAATCCCGATAATTGCTGCAGTTGCTGCTATTGCAATAACAAGCATTTTATATATTTCTTTCATCTGTAAAGCTCCCTTCAAACGAATATATGTCTTTATCTATTATCCGTCTGTCTGGGAGCTTTTATTATATTAATTTATAATTTTTATATTTCCTGTTAGATTTGTTACAAAATTATTAAAGCTATTACGTGGTAAAGCCAACTCACCTGTACAACCGTCGGGTATTTCTGCTTTTATTGTAAGCTGATCTTCGATGCTCTCCCATTCTATTATGATATCTCCCTTACGAGTTGCAATTTTTGCTTTTGCATAATTTATTCCAAATACAGGCATTGGTTGAAGCAATACTTTTTGGAAGCCCGGATCATTTTCGTTATATCTTATTCCAGCAACATATCTGTAAAAATATGCTTCAACATCAGCAAACATATGATGGCAAAGTGAAGCATCGCCACTCCATGTTTCGTAAAGAGTTGTTGCTCCCTGTTCAACCCAATAACCCCATCCGGGATATGTAAGATTATTGACTATTGCATAAGCAAGATCAGGACGATCGTATTCGCACAACATTCGTGGGACTGCTTTTGCCCCAAAAATACCGCAATCAATATGTCTATCAGTCTTCTCAACCTCATCAACCAGATGCGCAAAAACCTTTTCAGCCATCCCCCCTTCAATGAGTTTGTAATACAGTACAAGCGCATATGAAGTCTGACAATTACCTGCAACATATCCATTTTCTATGTTTATGAATTCTGCAATAAATTTTGCTTTTATCTTTTCAGATGTGTTTTTGTATTTATCAACTGACGAAAAGTCATTCAGGATTGTTGATATCTTTGTCAGCTTAACAGCGCAATCATAAAATATAGCTGTACTGCTGAGTGCAACAGGACATTTACTTGTTGCTAATCCGCCATTCTCAGGGTAACGCGGCGGACACCAGTCATCAAGTCCGAGATTAACGATATAATCAATGGTTGTCTTTTGCAGACTGTCGAAATATCGTTGCATATTATCATAATATTCTGATAAAATGCTGACATCCCCGGTATACATATAAATCATCCAAGGCAGCTCAATAATTATACTGTCCCATGCCGGACCACAGCTCCAGCCCCATGCCCAATTGCAGCCAATTGGAGCAATTCCGGGTATCTGACCATTAGGGCGCTGGCTGTCGCATATATCGTCCAACCACTTAATTAAGTCGGAAACACAATTATAATTAAGAAGAAACTGTTCAGCTGAGATAACAACATCACCTGTCCAGCCGTTCTTTTCACGATGTGGGCAATCTGTCGGTATCAGTACAAAATTCGCAAGAGATGAGTTCTTTGCGCACAATGAAATCCTGTTCAATCTTTCATTTGAACAACTGAATTCACCTGTCTTTTCAAAAGCAGCATGTATAAGTCTGCCAACAATATTATCCTTACTCAATTCACCAGTATATCCTTTTACTAGCATATAACGAAAGCCGTGATATGTAAATGTAGGTTCCCACTCTTCAACCTCATCACCGCTGCAAATATACTTATCTGTTTGAAACTCCGAGCTTTCAACATATTGTGAAATATGGTGTGTATCAAGCTCGCCGTCTTTGCTTAGCACCTCTCCGTATTTCAGAGTAATTTCTGTACCTTTGTTCATATTTTTTAATTTAATTTGAACCCAACCACTGAATATTTCTCCGAAATCAACAAGATAATTCTCATTAATTTTCATTATACTTATAGCTTCGACATTTTTCGTAACTCTGACAGGATGATGCTTCATCTCCTGCAGCTTGCCACCAACGCCACGGGTAACAGCAACATTCATCCAGCTGCTGTCATCGAAGCCCTCGCTGCTCCAGCCTTGTGGATCAAGTCTATTGTCGTATACATCACCGCAATATAAATCGTTGAAAATAAATGCTCCGGTTGAAGTTTTCCAGGTTTTATCTGAAACTACATTTATTTCATCATTCTCTGTTGCTATCCTGATATCAGCAATCAGCTTATTAGTATCTATCCAGGTTGAGTTATGATGATTCCACACATTAGGCTGCTGCGGTCTGTACATGCCGTTACCGAGAATAACCCCGACAACATTCTCACCTGACTTCAGATATTCAGTAATATCATGAGTAGTATAATAAAGCTTTTTATCATACACTGTGAAAGGCTGATTTAAAACTTCATTTCCAACACGAACACCATTTATAAATAAAAGATAATGTCCTACTCCGCATATTGATATCTGTGCTTTTTTTACTTTATTACTAATTATGAAGCTTTTTCTAAAATAAGGAGCGTAGGTTTTAAAATCACCGAATATATTTGTTGCCTGTATCCATTTTGCATTATTTCCGATTATACCACCGTATATAACACTGTTGTCCGTCATAATTATAACCATTCTTTCTTTATTAATGCAGCAATTATAGATTCTTTGACGAGAACATAAAACTTAGATTTTTTGTCTCGTTATTCGAAAACATTATATATTAAACAATGATGAAATGCAATAAAAAAGAGCTATCTTTCGATAACTCTTTTTCAATTAGCTAGTAATTTATGCTCTGGATTTCTTTATAACAACTATTGATACGCCAAGCATAACAACTGCAATAAGAACATAAGCATATGTCATGTCGCCGGTATCGGGTGTTGTTGTGCTTGTTTCAGACTCTTCTACAACAGGAGCTGTGAAAGCTGCATCACGAATGCAAGGATCCCAAGTATTTGAACGTGTTCTTGCAAAGTAAACATACTTAACAAGAGTTGCGTCTGCGGGGACTGTTGCTTCAGCGATAAAATAGAATTCGCTGTATGCGCTGTCGCCATCGCCAACATTTGTTGTGATCGGCTCGTCGTAACCTGTCATACCGTTAACAAGAACAGGTGTTCTTGTTTCAACTGTTTCGCCTGTGAAGGTTGTTGTTAATTCTGCCCATGTTGTACCATCAACTGATGAATAGAGTTTAACAAATTCGCCAAGGTCTGAACCGTCTTTTTCAACAGTTGCAAGCCCTGCTGTTACGCTGCCTGCGCCTACTGTGTGAAGGAAGCCGATCTGAACCTTGCTGCCGCCTTCAACTTCATAAGCTAGAACAAAATCTTGTGTTGCATCGGTTGTCCATACTGTTGCTGGTGACATATAAGATTCAGTGATTTTTGGCTGATTATCCTGAGCTTTTATTTCCCAGTTTGAAGAGTAATCAGCAACGATTCCTTCGTCTGACGTTACAACACTACCTAATGTTATTTCGCCGCCATCCTTAACCCAAGGATACCAATAAGTTACATTTTCGTCTACAACGACAGTTGCTGTTGCCAAAAATGTGCATGACAAAACAAACATCAATGCAATAACGATTGATAAAATCTTTTTCATTTAAAATACCTCCTAATTATTTGAGACTATATAAATTATATCATTGAAAAATTAGCTTGTAAAGAGAATTTGAGCGAATTATTTAATAAAGTGTTACATTTTACAATTAGTATTTATTCTGTGGATATTCTATCGACATATTTTAATATTCTGTAAACGCAACGTGTATATTATTTATCGGTGTTAATGATAATTTACATTATGGGCATTTTTTGCAATATTAATCTATAGTATTTTCAATATTTTTTTCATTAAAATCTTAACTTTATATCCTTGCAATGTCAAACGACACCTAATATCGCACCAAGGCTTAAAAATTCTGAAATCGTGTATTGTCAGTCTGTTATCTACTATTTTTGCAGCTTTAGATTTAAACTTAGAAACAGAATTTATTAGACCGAAATTATTGACAATAAAATCATGCACACATATAATTCCCTCATATGATAAAATATATTCAATTCTCTGATGATTGAATATATTCCGTAGATTCACCGTGTGTAAATGTCGTCGACTTCGATGATAACTTGTAGTGTAGATATTTTTTGCAATATCAAATTAATAGTATTTTCAATAATTTCTTTCATTGTAATCGTAACCTCATATGGCCTTGCAATATCGAATAATACCTTATACTGTACTGAGCTCTTAATAACTCTGAAATCATGTATTGTAAGCCTGTAATCGACTGCTTTAACGGCCTCTACGCATACATTGTGGATTTTTTCGATTTCATCATCAAACTCAGATACAGGATCCATATGAATAACAACCTGTATACCGAATTTCTGCTGTACTGCTCTTTCAATACCATCAACTACATCATGCGCTTTTAGAATACTCATACTCCCGGAAATTTCAGCATGAACAGATGCATACATGCGATTCGGACCGTAATTATGGATCATAAGGTCATGTACGCCGATAATTCCCTCAAATGATAATATATATTCAATAAAATTATCACACAGGTTTTTATCAGGTGGGGTTCCGATAATATGATTGGATGTATCTTTGATTATATTAATAGCTTCCTTAAAAATCAATACAGCTACAAAAGCACCGGCAAAACCATCCAATTTAATCCCAATAATCGGACTTAATACTAATGACAATATGACCGCTAAGGTTGCACCTGTATCAGATATACTGTCGATTGCTGTTGCTTCAAATACTATAGACGATATGGTCTTACTCAATTTCATATTGAAAAAATACAGCCATAGCTTTACAACAGCAGATATAGCAAGGACAACAATTGTTATAACACTGAAATCAGATTCATCCGGAGAAAAGATTTTTTGAACCGATGAATAAAAAAGACTGCCACCGAGAAGTATAATAATAAATGTAATACACATAGAAGCAATATATTCAATTCTTTGATGACCGAATGGATGCTCTTTATCCGGTGATTTATTTGAAAGCTTACTGCTTATAAGCGATATAACAGAGCTACCACTGTCAGAAAGATTATTAATAGCATCTGCTGTTACCGACACAAATCCAAAAATGCTGCCAACTGTAAATTTTGCAGCAAACAAAAGTATATTTATAATAATACCAACTGAGCCTGCCAGTATTCCTACCTTTTCTCTTGTAGTTGAATCATTATAATTTTTTGATTTAATAAATTTCTTTAACAATAATCCGGTCATAATAACGCTCCCTTCTGTCGTTTTGCGTCAGCACAAATAGCAAAGAACAATTCGTGGAGGTACGCGCGAATGTATCACTTATTTCTATATTTTTCAAGCTAAATCACTCCGTCTGTTAAAAATTAGCGGACAAATAGTCCGCTAATAAAATTTATTTTCTGATTAAACACATTTATTTTCGTTTGATAATAGCCCATTTATACCAAAAATATCAGGAATATTTATTGCTTTTATGTCTGCTCCCACACCACGCAGCTTTGCTTCCATGTTATCATACCCTCTTCTGATATGATAAATTTCCTCGATTTCAGACATACCGTCTGTTGCAAGTGCAGCAATTACCATCGCAGCACCGGCACGGAGATCACAAGCTCTGACTCTTGCACCTGTCAGCTTCTTTACTCCGGTGACAACAGCAGAACGACCGTTAACCTTTATATCCGCACCCATCCTGATCAATTCCTCGGTATACTTAAAGCGTCCGTCCCATACACCTTCAATCAGACGGCTGTTACCCTCTGCCAAAGTAAGAAGAACACAAATTTGCGGATTCATATCTGTCGGAAATGAGGGATAAGGCAAGGTCTTTACATTGATAGGTTTAAGAGGTTCGGTTCTGGAAACGATAACATAATCGTCTCCCTCCTCAACATTTACACCCATTTCTATTAGCTTTGCAGTTATTGATTCCAGATGTTTTGGAATTACATTTGTTATTTTCAAATGGTTGCCTATTCTTACTGCTCCCGCGATCATATACGTACCGGCTTCAATCATGTCCGGGACAATTGCATATGTTACTCCTGTAAGCTCCCTGACGCCCTTTATTTTAATCATATCAGTGCCTGCACCGGATATCTCCGCGCCGCAGGCGTTCAAGAAATTTGCAAGATCGACTACATGAGGTTCTCTTGCTGCATTATCTATTGTTGTAACACCGCTCGCTGTTACAGCTGCAAGAATAATATTAATTGTAGCACCAACCGATATATCATCCATGAAGATATTATTTCCAACTAAACCATTTTCGGTTGTTGCACGGATACACATTAATTCTTCTTCGACTGTCGCTCCAAGAGCTTCAAACCCTTTTATATGTCTGTCAATCGGTCTGACCCCGAAATCGCAGCCGCCAGGTTTTGCCGAATATGCAGTTCCGAATCTACCGAGCTCAGCGCCAAGTACATAGTATGAAGCACGCATTTTTGATGCAAATTCATCGGGAGATTTCCCTGCTATAATATTCTTTGTATTTATTTCAACCGAAGTTTTATTTAACCATTTTACCGAAGCTCCCATCACTTCAAGTATTTTTATCGACGTACAAACATCATCAACCGGGGGAAGGTTTTCGATGACACACTTACCATCAACTAATATCGTTGCAAACAGAATTGCGACCGCAGAATTTTTCATCCCACTAACTTCAATCTCACCTTGTAATGTATTACCGCCAGAAACAATAATTTTCTCCATTAATTTCATCCTAACATATGTATATAAAATTGAGTAAATCAATAAATAATTTAATTAAAAACTCTAAAAGAAACCATAACAATTATATCACACTATGAAATAAAGTCAATACATTTCCTTATTTGCTGCCTATAATGCAAAAGGTTTTACAAGTATTACATTTTTAACTCCTATTTTATTATATTATATTTAATGATTTCAGGTTACAAAATTACAAGTGTTAATGAGCTTTTTCTTGCCAGATCAATATGCTTGACAATTATAGTTTTCAGGTATATAATAAAATGTACAACTACATAATAATATTAAGCACTCGAAACATTTTTGTTTTGATGTTTATAACTGGAAATGAATTACGCATTATATCCGTATTTGACTGATAAATGAGTTGCCGTAGCCAAACTTTAGTTTCATTTATTAGTTTAGTATAAAATAACTTATGTAATTCATTTTTATTTTGCATTTGATATTTTGCACTTTAAAGGGTGGCGGTACCCCGGTGCTATAATAAAATGACAATTGAATTTAGTGAGAATTATATTCTCTTGAAAATTTATTGTCAGTAATAAAGTCAAACCATCCGACCGACAACCGATGTATTTGATTCATAATTTTTGTTGTCGGAGAAACGGATTGATATGGATAATAATAAGACAAAAAAGAAAAAGAAGCCATCGTCAAAGTCTAAGCTGAAACTGATATTTCTTGGAGGACTCGATGAAATAGGCAGAAACATTTCGGTTTTAGAATATGAGAATGATATTATGGTTATTGATTGCGGTATATCATTTCCCGATGAAAGTATGTTAGGTGTAGATATAGTTATTCCTGATACAACATATCTTGAGAAGAACAAAGAAAAAATACGCGGTATTGTTTTAACTCATGGTCATGAAGATCATATCGGTGCAATACCTTATTTTCTGAAGTCAATCAATGTTCCGATTTACGGCACAAGACTAACTCTCGGGATTCTTGAAAATAAGCTTATTGAGCATATGCTCGACAAAACTACCTCTTTAAATGAAGTTGTAGCAGGACAGCATATAAAGCTTGGTTGCTTCGATATAGAGTTTATAACTGTAAATCACTCTATTCCTGATGCTGTTGGATTGTGTATAAACACACCATATGGTAACATTATTCATACAGGCGACTTTAAAATCGACCTGACACCTCCACAGGGAAAAACAATCAACTTGTCACGATTTGCTGAGCTTGGTACACAGGGTGTACTTGCGCTGCTCGCAGATTCGACCAATGTTGAACGCCCCGGATTCACCCCTTCGGAACAGATTGTTGTTTCGTCGTTTGAAAAGCTATTTTACAACTGTGAAAAGAGACTTGTTATAACGACCTTCTCATCTAATGTATATCGTGTGCAGCAGATCATCAACTACTCTGAAAAGAATGGTAGAAAAGTAGCAATTACAGGTCGTAGTATGCTCAATATAGTCAAAGCTGCTGTTAAGTTAGGTTATATGAAAATACCCGAAGGACTTTTAATTGAACCTGCCGAAATGAAAAGATACAAGCCTTCTCAGCTGACACTGATCACAACCGGAAGCCAAGGAGAACCTATGAGTGCTCTTTACCGCATGGCTTATGGAGATCATTCCACTGTATCGCTTGGAAAAAGCGACCTTGTAATAATGTCATCCTCGACAATTCCCGGTAACGAAAAGCTAATATCTAAAATAGTAAATGAGCTTCTAAAACGCGGTGTAGAGGTTATAAACGATTCCATTGCGGATGTTCATGTTTCCGGCCATGCTTGTCAGGAAGAATTGAAAATCATACACTCACTTGTAAAACCTAAATATTTTATACCTGTTCACGGTGATTACAGTTTTCTAAAAAAGCATGCCGATCTCGCAAAATCGCTCGGTATGCCTGATGGTAATATATTTATTTCAAGCATAGGCAAAGTGCTTGAGTTTGATGATCAGGGTGTCCGTTTTAATGGAGTAGTTCAATCCGGACAGGTTATGGTAGACGGTTATGGTGTCGGTGATGTTGGAAGTATTGTATTGCGTGACCGCAAACATCTTGCCGAAGATGGATTGATTGTTGTTGTTGCAGCTATTGATCTGTATGGCAAAAACATTATGTCTGGACCGGATATAATTTCACGTGGTTTTGTTTATGTAAAAGAATCCGAAGCATTAATGGAAGAAATACGATTGCTTGCTAGTGATTCTCTAAATAAACAATTATCAAAAGGTATAAATGATTGGAATATATTAAAGAATACTATGAAAGATAATCTGGCTTCGTTTATTTATTCTAAAACAAAAAGAAAGCCAATGATTCTTCCTGTAATAATGGAAGTTTAGTTCATTATGAAAAAACATGTTTTAATAACTGGAGGTTCAAGAGGGATAGGTGAAGCAATCGTTAGATTGTTCTCTCATTCAGGATATCGTGTTACTTTTTGTTATAACACAAGCTCGGAAGCTGCCGATTCTATAATTAAAAGTTTATCCGATTACGAAGTTACAGCAATACAATGTGATATTTCGGATATTAACGCAGTAAAGAAAATGATAAATAGTCTTCCTGAAATTGATGTTCTGGTCAACAATGCCGGGATATCTGTCATGGGACTGTTCCATGAGCTTTCCGATTTCGAGATTAAAAGATTATACGATGTAAACCTGTTCGGCATCCTCAACTGCTGCCGTGCTGTGATTCCGCAGATGGTCAGCAGAAAAAGCGGTGTTATAATCAATATATCCTCGATCTGGGGCGAAATCGGTGCATCATATGAGGTAGATTATTCGGTTACAAAAGCAGCTGTTATCGGACTTACAAAAGCTCTTTCAAAGGAGCTTGCACCATCGGGGATATGCGTTAATTGTGTCTCACCTGGTGTAATTGATACTGACATGAATGCTGACCTGTCATACAACGACCGTAGAAGTCTTCAAAATGAAATCCCTCTTGAACGCTTTGGTGAACCGGAGGATGTTGCAAAAGCAATACTGTTTTTAGCATCCGATGATGCCGCTTATATAACCGGTCATGTGCTGTCAGTTAACGGTGGATTCGGTCAATAATATTATTTCTAAAAAAGAATTAATATTAAAAAAACCATCATTGAATTTGTGTAAAAAACAGCGGGAACCCATGCATGGACTCCCGCTGTTTTTTTATGAAACAATGATAAAGATATGGCAACTATTTAAAAGCTCCGTATTTTAGAATTAGACATAGACTGTCGTTACATCACGGCAGTTTTATTTTTGGGCAAATATTTATAAATAATTGGTGTTCCGATTGCTGTGGTTATCAGCTCCGGACCCATATATGAACCATTGTAGATCAATGAATAAACCCACATGCTGTATTGATGTACGATTTCATTCCAGTTTTGTTCTTTTGTTATCTCGTACCAGATAACGACACCACTGAAATAGTGAAATAAAAATCGTATCAACACAACAACAACTGCACCTACTAAAACTCCTTTCAATGGGTTGTTTTTGTTCTTGAATAAACCTGCAAGGCCTAACGATGTAAACGGAAAAATGTAGTCCAGCAGAACGCAGCCGACAATTCCGATATATCCGGCTGCTCCTGCGTACCCAACATTCGCCCAACCCAGCATTAATTGAATAAGCGAATAAACGAAACCTGCTGACAGGCCCCATTTAATGCCCAGCCTGTATGAAAGCAGTATTATTGGCACCATTGACAGTATAGTTACCGAACCTCCTAACGGCGGCTCATAAACCTTGATTAACGACAATACCGTTGCAAGTGCGATCATTATCGCACTTTCAACTAAATTTCTGACATTTGTTCTCATTTTTTCTTTTCCTTTCCAAAAATAAAAAATAATGCGCAGCATTTATATGCTGCGCGGGAGGCCTTTTGGCCCTAGTCTATTCGTTAAAAACCCTGATATTGAAAGAATTACTTCAATATCTCTGGCTTGCGAAAAGCTATTCCCTACGACGGCATTACCCGTATCAGGTTCAATGGGTATTTCTCAGCACCGGGAAGTATTCCCGGGCACCCCTTGCCGATAATTGTTTTAGTAATTTATAATCGGCATATATTCAATTTTTAATTAACTCTCACTTATCTCGGATTCTATTGTTGAATTATTATCCGATGTTTCCAGGCTGTTCTCGCTCGTACTTTCATCGTTTACTTCTAAGGTATCATCTTCGGATGTGTCATTAGCAATTTCATTATCCGGTATATACTCATCCAGATCATCCGGCAGTGTAACAGTTACACCCTCTCCGAATTCTTTATATGATAATCGCATTGTTGCAGAAATATCAAATCGATAATCTGCATCATCAAACTTTACATTCGGAATATAAGGCATTTTATTATACACTGTAATGTCGTAGGTCAGACTTATACTTGACAGTATCGGATTTTTACCACTTATATCCACAACAAAAACACAATCCGCATCACCGTAATTGGTTTTGTTGTAATCGGGATTCAAAGCTCCTGCAAGGGTGTAAATATTCTCACCAAGTAATTTTTTAAACAATTCATTATTTGCTTTAAGCTTAAATTCATAAGTTTTTGTAGTTCCACCGGTTGATGTCTTCAGGCTTTTCAATTCGTTTTTTTCAAATACCGGAGCTTCGGAAAATATAAATTGTTCAAGAAGGCCGGCTTCATCAAGATCGGTATAGGATTTTATATCTTCTCCGGTTATATCCGAATAATATTTCCCGTCCGAATAAGCAACCTTCACCGTCGAAGAGGTTCCGAGTACATACTGAGTCATGACACCGTTCATAATCAGTTTATTGCTCTTGTCGATATTCAAATCACCCTGAGCAAACATAACTGTAGTATCTTCAGTGTTTGATGATATACTGAGGTAGAAGGATTCTTCGTAGACGAAATATTTGTTTGTGTTATCGACAGCGGTACATAGATCCTCATAATCGCTATTGCTGACACAGCTGTAAAATAATCCGCTGATTAAAATTATGAAAAGAATCCCTTTTACTCTATTCATTAGATAATATCTCATCTTTACTGATTGCTATTGACTGATCCATCATATTTTTGACCATATCATAACTGACATAAAACTCACCTTCGCCATTGATTGTATAGAAGCATTTTCGTGAGGTGCTTCTATAAAATTTATATTCAAAATTTCCGGAGTCACATTCCACATTTACAGTTAAAATCGGTTCTGTGCCTTCGTCAGGTGGTTCTTGATAATCAACCAAATAGAACTGCAGGAAAGTCAGATAATATTTTTTGAAAGAATCAACATTATATTCCTTGCCGTCAGCATACACATTGGTAACTTTTTTCTCATCATCTAAAACAATATTATAAATATATGATTTGTCATCAAATGAAGCAACTATTTTATGAACAGTACCGATATTTTGTGAAAATATTTGCACATCGACGAAATCAATCAAGCCCCATTCAAGAAATGGAATATTCGAAATCGGCAATTCTACTACAGCTGTTGAAAGCATTGAATAGGCATATAAATTACCATCTTCATCGGGCTTCGAGAATTTAATATAATAATACTGATCGTCGTAAGAGTATAATACTTCATACATCGGTTTGTCAAGTCCCCATTTTGCAAGTCTTTCAATATATGCTGCATACTCTTCAGTATTCTCTTCGCTTGCAGGTATTATACCGTAATCAACAACCGATGTTCCTGACATAGCAGCTAAAGTTGCTTGAACGGCTGAGTAGGCGTCAGTTGATGCGGTATATACATTGGTCGGATATACCATCAGATATGGAAAAATATCGTTTTCGATTTTTTCATTTGCAGCCTTTAGTCTGATGTTAACAACAGGAGTCAAAGCTTCATCATCTTCATTGAGTTTTTTGGAGAACATGAAGTTGTTTATATTTACATAGTCTGTCGGTGATGAAATCTGAATCGACAAATACGGTTGTAAATAATAATAAACAGAACATAAATGACTTGTTGCAATACTCGAATCGAGAACATATACTGTATCTTCATTGTAATATTTCGCATAATAACCACCGCCGGAAGGAATAGCATCACCAATAAATATTTTGTGATATTTATTGTCAACTGTATTAATTTCAACATATGCAGGATTGTCTTTTTCTACATCAAGACCGTATATGCTGTAATCGGTTATTCCCTCAAGCTTATACAATGAAAGCATATAAGTTGAGTTGACAATCAGCGATGAAAATTTTTCACTGTCATAACCCACAAATTCAGCGCCTTCAAAGTAAAAGTTGTTGTCCGAAGCACGATATACTTTATATGAACCGTATGAATTTGTTACAGTTATATCCTGTACATCGGCTCTTTGAATATTAGGATAAATAAATTTTCTTTCAATTGCTGAGCTTGTTTCACTGGTATCATTACCTATAATTGCTTTAGTAGCAAAATATATTCCGGTAAGAGCAACGACAACAACTGCAATTATTATAATTATAGTTATCTCTTTTTTCTTTGACTTCATTACAGGTGTCTCCTCTTAAGGAATACTATAAAGCCGATAATTGCAACAAACAGAGGACCGACAGCACATAAAACTATCGTAAGTGTTTCGGCAGTTGATTGATCAATAGTTAACCCTTGATCATAGAATCTCTTGAATTCCAACCCGTTCGGTACTCTCTCCGAGCCCATAATTCTTGCAAGTGAATAGAATACTTCCTTATTGCCATACTGACCGGTTACATAATTATCAGCACCAAGATCGGTTGAACCAATCAAGACGACAGTAGAATATATTAATGCTTGTGCTCCAGCTTCGCCGATATACTTCTGTTTGCTCGCAACCGCCATCAAAGGCATTGCGTCGCTGTCAACTTCTTCATCATCTTTATATGCAATAGCTGTAGCAGCAGATGTAAATGAAGTTGCAACTGTTGAACCGTTTGTAGGTTCTGTTACAATAAGCGGAACCGAATTATTAAATATTGTACGCGGTGTTGAAGCCATAGTAACAAGAGACTTAATCACTTGATATGCAGCGGTGTTTGTGTCGTCGGTTACATACTGTGCAATCAATCTTGTTGCGGCAGAATCTGCACCGGTTGCAGCACCCTTGGTATCTATAATTTGTGTATTTGTCTGCCAACCGAGTCCCCACTCTGACAGGAATTCGGATAACTCGGGCAGCTCGGGTGTATCGGGGTTGACCGTAACAATAATATGATTGAAATCATTCATAAAAGCAGCAAGCTTATCTATTTCATTCACGCCACCATCTTGCTCAGCTGAATATCCTTGAAAATCATATTTGGGATTGTTTATAAATAATA
The DNA here is from genome assembly GCA_001797275.1 of Clostridiales bacterium GWF2_38_85. Taxonomy (GTDB): domain Bacteria; phylum Bacillota; class Clostridia; order Oscillospirales; family CAG-382; genus GWF2-38-85. The sequence goes on from MGOY01000022.1 coordinate 19,752, forward strand.
TTTTCGTGTTTTCGGGTATTTCTTCATCTTTTGTCAAGTCGACAACCTGAACAGAAAATCCCGATTCAACCAATGTAACCATTAATTGATTTACAGAAATGTCCTCAGTATGTCCTGTTGTAAATGCAACAACCGGCTGTTCCTCACCCGAAACTTGTATTATGGCATTGGTAAGAGTAACTTCACCTTTAAACCCATATAGATCTCCGGTACTTTCAGCGGTTACAAAAAATCCTGCCGGATATAGATGACGAAACTGCCCGTTAGCACCTTCGACAATAATGCTGTAGGTCTGAATTGAAGTAGTGCTTTCTTTCTGCCATTTATCAGCTTGTTCTTTATCTTTAATTATATCAATGTATTTAACAGTTATATTATCAAATTCCTTGCCAAATTCTTCGATTAAGTTTCTTACCATAAGAACCGCATCACCATCTGCATCAAGTTTATCACGTTCTTTACAAAAGTATATAGTGATAGGTGTATCAATATCTTCGATAAATGCTTTTGCTGCCGCAGAAACAGAATATACACCTGTATCAGTAAGGTCAATATTCAACGAGGTTTTCTGTTCTACAAGAGATATAATAAGATTTAATAACACAATTGCAACAAGAACAACCGCAACAAAGGCTAACGATAATGAACCGTATTTGACTGTTTTTTTCATTTGTTTTCTCATCTTCCTAATCATTCCTTTCTTGTTTAAACCGGGGAATTGTGCTGTATTTGGCTTTGCCAAATTTGCATCATTCTGTTAGGTGCAAAGGCACGAAACCCAGTTTGAAAAATTCATTTTTCAAACTTTACCCTCCCGACTTAATCAAGACCAACGGCGTTTTTCATAAACGCGTACAGTCAGGAACAGGAACAAAAATGTGAATGATATAAAATAAATAAGTGAGCTAAGGCTTATCATACCGGATGTAAACGGTGTCATTCTGTCAACTACAGAGAACCATTTAATTATAACTCTTATAAACTCAACCGGAATATATGTTGTTATAAATGTTGTCAAAACAAATAGAAGAATTACAAGCATAGATGATATGGAAGCTATCAGCTGACTTTCGGTCAGACTGGACATCAACGCACCGACTGCTATAAAAGCGGCGCCGAGTAAAAAGATAGCTACTGTATTGCCTATAATTATTGCTGTCGGCGGTTTCCCAAAAGCATTTAATATTAAGAAATTCAAGCTGCTGATAAGTAATGCTCCTGCATACATTGTCAAGGCAGCAAGGTATTTTGCAAATATCATTCCTGTCAGGCTAACCGGTGATGTAAGAAGCAGTTGCTCGGTCTTTGTTCTTCTGTCATCCGCAAACAGCTTCATTGTTAATATCGGAAGCATAATGGCAAGGATAAAAATCATTATACTGAAATATGTCCCGACACTGCTGTCTTCACCTGCAAGAAGTGTTGTATAACATAATGCGAATCCGCTTACGGCAAAAAATACTGCGAAAAAAATGAATCCGATAGGTGTTGTAAAATATGATTTTAATTCGCGTTTATATATGGCACTCATTATTTTACCACCTTTCCGGTAATTTTTGAAGCGGCTTTTTTCTTTTCATTTTGTTTATCGACAAGTTTAATAAAGATATCTTCGAGGTTCATTTCCATACCTTCAAGACCTATTAATGCCCAGCTGTTTTTTGCAAGTGCGTAAAACAAGAGCTTTCTTATATCAATGTTTTCGTCAGACTCTATCATATAGCTGATAGAATCGGTGTCTCGTTTGCCGATCACTTCACAAAATTTGACACCTTGCAGTGTTTTCAACATCTTTAATACATCATTCTCAGGACCGACAATTTTTGCAATTATTCTTCTCGGGCCTTCGACAGCAAGTGTAAGATCTTCTGTTTTTTCGTTTGCAACAATAACACCCTTGTTGATAACAACAATTCTGTCGCAGATTGCCTGGACTTCGGGAAGAATATGTGTGCTGAGTATAATTGTGTGCTCTTTACCGAGCATTTTAATCAGATTTCGTATTTCAATTATCTGTTTCGGATCAAGACCGATTGTTGGTTCATCAAAAACAAGCACCTGAGGATTACCGATCAATGCTTGCGCAATACCGACTCTCTGTCGGTAACCTTTTGAAAGGTTCTTAATCATGCGGTTAAACACATCATTGATTTTTACAACATCGCAAATTTCTTTTATATGCTGTGCTTTCGGAAATTTGCAGCGTTTCAGCTCATAAACAAAGCTGAGATACTCTTTGACCGTCATGTCAAGATAAAGCGGAGGAAGTTCGGGTAGAAAGCCAATACGTTTTTTTGCTTCAAATGGATTATCAAAAATATCAAATCCATCAATCTTAACAGTACCATTTGTTGCTGACAGGTATCCTGTCAAAATATTGAGTGTGGTAGATTTCCCGGCTCCGTTAGGTCCGAGAAACCCCATTATCTCGCCTTCATTAACATTGAAGCTGATATTACAAACAGCCTGTTTGTCGCCATAATTCTTGACGAGATTGTTTATTTCTATCATTTACTTATATCCCTTTCTAAAGTCGACATTTAGGTTACATTAATTCGTATGTTAATGCGGTCAACTTCCAAAAAAACACTTCGTGTTTTCATGATGGTTATCTGTGATTATTATTTACATAGTCGACATTTAGGTTACATTAGTTTTTATGTTAAAGCATTTGGCTTCTACGCATGTATCAATTGATTATATATCATTTATAAGTGCTGATTGTGAAAAAACACAAAAATGTTTGTGAATTAACCTTTTTCTTTGACAATTTTCATGCCAATATCCGCAAGAGCCGCTTTGGGAACCTCAGAAGGACAGTTTGTCATAAGCTCCATTGCATTCTGCATCTTCGGATATGCAATAACATCCCTGAGTGATTCGCAGCCAAGCATCTGCATAACCAGTCTGTCAAGTCCGAGCCCCATTCCTCCATGCGGAGGCGGTCCGAATCTGAAGGCATCAATCAGATAACCGAACTTTTTCTTTGCCTCTTCATCGATAAGTCCGAGAAGGCTGAATATTTTATTCTGTAATGTCGGATCTGTTATTCTGATTGAGCCGCTTGAAAGCTCAATACCGTTAAGCACAAGGTCGTATGCTTTTGCACGGACATTAGACTTATCTGTATCAAGCATATCTATACATTCATCAAGAGGCGCTGTGAAAGGATGATGCATTGCGACAAACTCTCCAAGCTCCTCATCATAATCAAAGAAGGGCATCTCAACAACCCAAAGGAATTCATATCCTTTGCGTTCAACGTCTGTTCTGTTCGCAACCTCAACACGCAATTTACCAAGCTGCGAAAGTACATGCGAATTGTTTTTATCAGCGATAATAAGGATTGTATCACCTTTTTCGCAGTTTGTACGCTCAATAATTGTTTGCATCTCAGCTTCGGTCATATATTTGCCAAAGGATGAGGATATTCCCTGCTCTGTATTACGTATCCAGGCAAGTCCCTTTGAACCAATACCTTTTGCAAACTCAGTAAGACGATCAAGCTCTTTTCTTGTAAGCTTGTCGCCGAGTCCTTTCGCATTTATCGCGCGAATACTGCCACCGGCAACCGCATCTGTGAAAACTGAGAATCCACAACCTGCGACAATATCACTGATATTAATTAACTCCATGCCGTATCTAAGGTCAGGCTTGTCCGAACCGAAGCGTTCCATGACTTCATGATATGTGTATCTCGGAATTGGAAGTGAAATATCAACATTGAGTGCTTCTTTGAAAAGACGGACTACATACCCTTCAGCCATCGTCAATATATCATCGATATCAACAAATGACATCTCAAAGTCTATTTGTGTAAATTCAGGCTGTCTGTCCGCACGCAGGTCTTCATCACGGAAGCAGCGTGCAATCTGCATATAACGGTCAAATCCTGCCACCATCGACAGCTGTTTGTAAAGCTGGGGTGACTGTGGCAATGCATAGAATGAACCTTTATGGATTCTGCTTGGGACAAGATAATCTCTTGCGCCTTCGGGAGTAGATTTTATAAGAATAGGAGTTTCTATTTCAATAAATCCGTTTTCATCAAAATAATCTCTTGTTATTTTCGCAACCTTATGTCTGAAAAGTATATTATTCATTACATCGGGGCGACGCAGGTCAAGATATCTATACTTCATGCGCAGCTCTTCATTTGCCTTGCATTTTTCGACAATTTCAAAAGGAGGTGTTTCAGAAATACCGAGTTGTTCGATTGCAGTAACAAATATTTCAACTTCACCTGTTGGTATATTCGAATTTTTGCTTGCTCTTTCGCGAACAATGCCTTTAGCTGCCAGAACATACTCTGATCTTGCGCGAGACGCAACTTCTTTCACGCTCTCTTTTGTATTTTCGTCAAAAGCAAGCTGAACGATTCCTGTTCTGTCACGAAGATCAATAAATATGATACCTCCAAGGTCGCGTTGCTTTTGTACCCAACCGCAAACACTGACTTCAGTTCCGATATCGGATGCTCTCAGCTCTCCGCAATAAATTGTGCGTTTTATAGTAAAATTCATAAAACAATAACTCCATTCGAATTTAAAAATTAAGTAAATTAATAAGTGCTTCTGATGTTAATTCTGTTTCTTTACTCTCGCCGGTCTGCATATTCTTAATCTGAGCTTTCCCGATATCAAGCTCGTTATCGCCCATAACTATAACAGCTTCTGCACCAATCTTGTCGGCATATTTCATCTGCGCTTTGACCGACCTGTTGCAAAGGTCGCATTCCGCATAGATTTTATTTGCTCGTAACACTTCAGTCAGTATGAAAGCTTTTTGTTTTGCTCTGTTTCCGATAGGAGCTATATAAAGTTTCGGAGCTGATTTTAATTCGGGTATTGAACCTGAATTTTCCATTGCAGCAAGTAATCTTGTTATACCCATACCGAACCCGACTGCATCAGTTTTCGGGCCGCCTAATATCTCCACAAGCTTGCTGTATCTACCGCCGCCGCAAACCGTACTTTGAGCGCCTATACTTTCATCAATGAACTCAAAAACTGTTTTTGTATAATAATCAAGCCCTCTAACTATGTTTGTATCGATAACAAAATCAACTCCGCATTCAGTTAGCAGCTGTTGAAGCTGTTTGAAATGTTCATCGCAGTCACTGCAAAGGTGATCGGTTGATTTAGGTGCATTTTCGCTGACCTTTTTACAAGAATCTATCTTACAGTCAAGCACTCTTAGAGGGTTTGTCTGAAGTCTTTCTTTACAGATAGGACATAATGCTTCAGAATTCGCTGTCAGATACTCGACCAGCTTTTCTCGGTATGCCGGACGACATTCATCACAGCCTATTGAATTCAAGTGCAGCTTAACGTCCTTTACACCCAACGCAGTAAATACTGAGTTTGCAAGCATAATTGCCGTTGCATCAGCTGACGGACTGTCGCTACCGAAAATTTCAATACCGAACTGCCAGAATTCGCGTGAGCGGCCTTTTTGCGCTTTTTCATGACGAAAGAAGTTTGCAATATAGTACAGCTTCAAAGGCATAGCGTTGAAAACAAGCCCGTTTTCAATTATGCTTCTGACAACACAGGCTGTACCTTCAGGGCGAAGCGATAAACTTCGTTTATCTCTGTCGTTGAAGGTGTACATCTCTTTCTGAACTATATCGGTTGTCCCGCCGACGCTCCTTGTAAAAAGTTCGGTTGATTCAAAGGTAGGAAAACGGATTTCATCGAATCCGTAGTTTACAGTTATCTTTCTTATAACAGACTCGACATATTGCCATACCTTAACCTTATCTGGCAATATGTCGAAGGTTCCGTATTGTTTCTGAATTGTATTCATGCTTTATAAATTCAGATGAATGTAAATACATTCAAACGAATGTTTACATTACTGCCTCTCTGATTATTTTATTATCTTCTTATAATGTTGTTTCGCCAGTCAAGATCACCGCGATCAAGTGCCAGAATCAACGCTTCAGCGGTTGCGATGTTTGTCGCAACAGGTACATTATGCAAATCGCAAAGACGCATAATATTCATGTTAGTTTCATCAGCATCCGCATACTCGGCATTTGATGAGGTATCGCGAAAATAAAATAAAATATCGATTTCGTTGAACGCAATACGTGAAGAAATCTGCTGGGTTCCACCGGTAGAGCCGGAAAGCAATCTTTCAATAGGTAGTCCGGTTGCATCGGATATATATTTACCTGTTATAGAAGTTGCGCAAAGTGTATGCCGGCTCAGAATGCCGCAATAAGCCATACAAAGTTCAGCCATCAATTCCTTTTTCTTATCGCTTGCGATCAATGCAATTACCATAATAAAATCCTTTTCTCCAACGAAATTACTATAAAATTTCATGAACCATTTCTCGCTGGCAAAACGATTCAAAAAATATTTTTCTTTAAAATTTCAGAACATTTTAATTTTTTTATTCGAAGCATATATATTATTAAAAAGTGGTACGTTGTTTTTGCATATTCTGCTGGCAATATTAAAAACAGCTAATTCGTATTTACTTCTTTTTTTTGTATTCCTGTCATAAGCAATCCTGCCAATTTCCTGATCAGGTGGTAGATTATCATCATATGGAATTATACCGAGCAATCTAACAGTTGTCCGGTTTATCATGTCAACCACACCGGGAAGCCTGTTTTTTGCAGCATCATTAGCCCTGAAGCAATTGACTACCAATCTGAGATTTTCGAATCCCATCTCCGAGAGTGCTGTTGCTGTTCTCTCAGCTGCACGTATTGATGATGCCTGATGAAGCGAGACGATTATTGCATCATCTGCTGTTTTAGCAAATGATATATATAGTTCATTTATATTTGCTGCCGAGTCAATCAAAATAAAATCATATTTATCGCGAAGTGATGAGATCAATTTTGTGAATTCAAACTGCGTCGGTATACGTTCTATCTGATCCTCGCTATTAAAATCATCATTCATTGGTGCAGGCAGAAAACTGAGAAGCGGATTTGTCTCGCTGTATATTATTGCACTGTCTATATCACATTTGCCGGAAATAACATCATATAAATCAAACACCGCATAATCTTCAAATCCCAGTACAATGTCCATACAACGCATCCCAAAGTCCCCGTCAATAACAAGTACCCTTTTGTTGAGATAAATTAATGCACCCGCAAGATTAGCAGTAACCGTGGTTTTGCCGACTCCACCCTTGAAAGAAGTAATAAATATTACTCTGCCCAATGTCGGCTCCACCTCCTGTATAACCTTTTAAAATACTATTTAAAAATATCTGATTCTGCGGATTCTGTTTCGATTAAATTCACAGCAATCATATACACCCTACATATTAACACTGTTTTATCTGTTTGTCAAGTTCGGACAATGATTTTAAAGTAGGATTGATGAAAAATAATCACTGATAAATATTGTATAGCGTGGTATTATACTAATTTTTATCATAAGAAACAGTTTATTTTAAAATGATAGCGGGCGAAATTAACTCCGCCCGCTATCATAACATTTGATTACTCTACTTCAACACCGGTTACTTCAAGCTCTGCGACACCAATGAATCCGGCTTCGCCGCCAGCTGTGCCGAATATTCTGATTCCTTTACATTCGATTTCATCAAATGTAAGGGTATAGGTTGTGAAATAGCCTCCGAATGCACTTATATCGTTTCCATTGGGATATTCGGGTGAAATAGTTGCGTCGACATCTATCCAACTGCTATCGACAAACGCTTGCAGCTTCATCGAACCGTCAGCAAACCAGCCCCCATTGTCAAAGTGCATACCTTCGGTATAAACAACAGATGAAACCTTGAAGGTATCATAGAAAAAATATCCCACATAATCGTCATGCGTACCCATATAACCTACATAGGTATCGAATTGCTCAGTATTTGCACCTGTTTTCACGCCATCGCGGATAATGTTGAGATCCTTGCTTCCGCTACCGGTTGGAATCATATCCGAGCAGACAGGTATACCACTTTCTGCGATATTTCTCACAATTCCTTTATTTTCATCATTACTTTTTTTAATTTTTTCTACTGTAACTGCATCAGTGAATACATAATTATTATCATTGTTGTTTGTTACTGTGCATGTAACAGTATATGTTCCCGTTTCACTGTAAATATGCATCGATGTATTTTCATTGTATACATTTCCATCACCCATATCCCAGACAATTGATTTTATTCCATTAACATCATATGTAAGTAATGAAATCTGCAATATATTATCCTCAAGCGAAACACTTGCTTCAACCGAAGGCATATCCGGCCATTGTTCAAATTCAACAGCAGTTATTTCGCTGTCATTTTCAATTGTCCAGACATCATCTGTCTTCGTAAAACCTTTTACTTCAAGTACCTGAAGTAAAAGATCAAGATTTGTGTCAACAGCATTTTTTAATGTATATTCCGTATATGAGAATTTTGTTCCTGTCATGTCAATGTTTGTTTTCCATTCAGACGGTAATGCTTTGTATCCGTAGAAATTTCCGAGGATTGCACCTACACTTGATGGGTTACAGTCATTATCCTGCCCACACTGCATTGCAATTTTCATTGAATTATTGAAATCGCCTTCACCATAAAGCAAACCGATAAGTATATAAGCTGAATTCATCTTAGCATCAATATTTGCCGCACCTGCACCATACCAGATACATCTGTCAGTATCGCCCCACTCGTCCTCGATGCTTTGCCAACATTCCTGCCATGTCTTACCGTTGTTATACAGTTCCATGACATCATTCATCATTTGTCTGAAGAGAGTTCCTTCAGATATTGATTTGATACCTGCATCAATAATTTCGTCTACGCTTTCAGCATAGAAAGCTGCCGAATGCATTGCGCTGACAAAAACTCCGCCGTAAACACCGTCACCGTAATTCATTATGTGACCGATTTCAAAAGCTCTGTTCGCAGCATCAAAAACCATACCCGGATATAACTGACCGACAAAGTCGGATTCAATCTGCCAGTCAATATCATCACAATGCAGGTTATAAAGGTAGCTTCCCGAAAGTGGCGCTTCAATGCCCTTTCTCAGATTCTCTCTTCCGATTTTGTTCGCATGATCAAGTCCGAATTCGGAATCTTTAAATGCATCGGCAAGAATTTTTATCGAACAATCTACGCCGTTCTTTTTCATTGCATCGATAAAAGGAATCTCAACATAAATATCATCCTGCCCAAATGCATCGTTCAGATTAAGACTACTTATATCCAGCACCTTGTCATCTGGAACAGTCACTCCCTGATAAAAAAATTCTATTGGTGCTCCCCAGACAACACCCGCCATCTGCCCTACCCATGAGCCAAGCAGTTTGTCATACAAATCATCTTCGCTGATTGCAAAAGTTGACTTTTCTGCTTCGGAAGCGGTTGACTGTGTTGCACTGCTGTCATCAGCCTCACTTGTGGTTCCGTTTCCTGAGCATGATACTAAAACCAAAGTCACAAGTAGCAAAATTGAAAGTAGTTTTATTTTCATTAATTAAATCCTCTCTGATGAATATATTTATACATGCTAATATATTGACATATAGGCATAATCCTCAGTATTGAAATTCAAAATATTCCAGATGCTAATAATTTGCTTGTATTGATTATATAGTATCATATTATTTTTAGGTATTCAATATTAAAACAGAACAACAATTATATATTTCGGAAGTATTTTATCTAAATCTAACTTGTAAATATTGTATGTGTTATTGTGTTATAACTACTTTGTCTTGACTTTGGAAATATTTTGTGATATAAATATCTTACGCTATATGAAGGAGTATTATATTAAAATGAAAAAAATCAAAGCATTAGCCCTTGCTCTTGTTTTAATACTTAGCCTTGCTGTTGTATTAATAAGCTGCGATACTAAAGGTACCGAGAGTACGAGCAGCGATGCTTCTGCTGCAGTATCTGAAACATCTGAAGCTGAAAGCGAACAAATAGAAGCTGCTGAATTCAATTATGATGATTATCTTGCTGCTTATACAAAAACATCTGAATTGAAGGAATTTAATGTTGATACAGACATGACAATTGCATTATCTGTTGATGACGAAGATATGAACATTGCAATTTCCGGTAATGTCCTGTATGATAATACATCAGATAATGTAACAGCATTTGCTGATCTGACAATGATAATGCTTGGCGTCGAGATCGCATCACCTGTTTATTATGCTGACGGATATGCTTATCAGGAAACCTCAGGCGTTAAGATGAAGTCTCAGATTCCTTTTGAAGAAGCAGTTACGGCAACAATAAAGCTTGATGAGATCGCTAAAACCGAATATACTGATGTAACAGGTGAAGTAATTGACGGTATTACATATTATACATTGACAATGGACACCTCAGCCCTTACTGAAGATGAAATTGCATCAATGACCTCAATGCTTGAAATGTTTGCAGGTGGCGTTCTGTCTGACATTAATTTTACTGAAGCTTCAACAGTTATCGGAATAAAAGATGGTTATGTTGTAGATCAGAAGATGTCTGTTGCTTTTACTGCAATAAGCGAAGATTCAATTGATGAAACCTCAACCGTACAGACTGAGGTTTCAGTATCCACCGTGGCTAGCTTAGCCTACAACAACCCAGGCGAAGAAGTAACAATCACACCTCCCGAAAATCTTAATGAATACATTGATATCGCTGATTAATTTGAGTTTATAAGTTAATATAAAAAAGGAGCTGTAGCAAAATGCAGTTTCAAAGACAGAAGAAAAGCAGAGCAAATCAATCCGAAAGGGATGAAAAAGCTCTGCTTTTTTGGTATAAT
>MGOY01000023.1 GCA_001797275.1 Clostridiales bacterium GWF2_38_85
CCGCATTCCTATAATAACGGACTGACTCCGTTCGAAGCTCGCTTCAATTCGAAAAATATTAGGTCAGATTGTTACAATTTCGCTTGACCAGCACAAGTCATGCTCTTGGTCTTGGAGATTTATATATAAGTAGCAGCTATAATTATATATATGATGGCAACATTATAGATAACACAGACAGATTAATGTATGGGTTTTGGAATTGGCAAAATTTAAGTGGAACACAAAGAATACATAGTAACGATATTTTTGGCGTTCAAAAAATACATAATTGGGCTTCCTATGAACATTTAAGTCAGGAAGATTTAATGGAAATGTCCGATATAATTGTTAGCGGAAAAGTAATTAATGTCCAAAAAAACATTGGCAATTCTTATGTTGACTCAAAATATACGAAAGTTAAATTATTAGTTAAGGACTATTTATATGGTCAAAATAACAATGATACAATATTAGAATTTTTACAAGAAGGAACAGTAGATTCCTATTTTGAATATAATCGTATTTTTAACATTGGTGATGAGTGTATATTATACTTACATTATGGTTTAGATGGGAAGCTATATTTAACCGGTGGCCCACAAGGAAGATTTGATGTTCTTGATAATGATTCAATAAAAAAGGTTGCAAACCATATGGACAATTATATTTATTCATCTGTTGAATCAATTAATTTTAAAAAGCAGCTTGATTTTATAGAATTACAAACCTTTATTAATGCTACAAAAATTAAAATCAATCAATATAAATACGAATTTGAGGGTGGTAAATTTGAAAAATAGAGTTATGATATTAGTTTTTTTAATAATCGGTTTGTTTGTATCAAGTTGTAGTGCTGAAAACAAGGGAAGCGGAGTATATATCCCCTCATTTGAGGATATATCAAAAATTGCTGAAAATGTCTACATCGGCGAGATAATCAGTGTTGAATCTGATGCTGAATCAAAAGAAGAAAGCTCAAATTATCCGTTAATAAAATATCATGTTCAGATTGAACTCGTTTTTAAAGGAGATTTTGAGGAAAATACTCAGATAGATGATTATGTTTTATATGATTTTAAGGATTTTTTAAATGTTGGTGACAAGTATGTTTTTTGCACTGGGATAAACTATGATGATCGAACTGAATATTTATGGGGTTATAGTTTCTTTCAACCTTACTGTGCTGTAAAGATTTTAGAAGATGAATCATTAGAAGTCTACAACTGGTCACGCTTTGATAGATATAAATCATCAGGAAAAGATATACAAAATCATTTTATTTCTCCTCCACCTCAGAGCCTTAATGAGATAAAACAAATCTTTGGAGTATATTATTAATATAGATAAAACAACACCACTTTTTATAAGTGAGTCGTGTTTATCTGTAAGTATTTCAATAATATATCTTTTGTAGTATATTAAGAAGAGCAGATTACTATTTACTAAAATTATTTTTTATCTTAATCGAATAGGAGACGGTGGTTAACCGTCTCCTATTTATACCTATAAATCGTGCTTTTGCTAACCCCTGTGGCTTTCTTAATCTCAGACAGCGAATAGTCTTTATGTTGTTTTTGCGAAAAACAACATTGCTCTCTGTATATCTTCAGAGCTAAGGCTATCGCTGCCTTGTCTTTCGGGGGGTCTGCCACTGTTCCGTCCTCTTGCTTCATATTAAATAATTTTATTGACTTTTCCAAATTAACAATTTGTTCACAACTTGCTATTGACAAAATATTTACTTTGTTATAATATATATTAAACATATATAATTATATTTATAACTTTTGGAGCATCAAATGAGGCTTACAAGCATTTCGAAAAATTATTTTTATTATTTTAGCTTTACCTTTTATTTTTGGGGTAAGGTTTTTTCGGGTTTTGCTGTAAGTCGGAGAGCGAAGGCTGCATAAGTATAAAAGCAATCGCAAATAATCAGACTTAGACCGCAGTGAAGCCCACTGCGGTCTTAATTTTTATTCGGGATGAATTTGAAAGGAAAATAAAAAATGGTAGTATTATTAAAGCAAAATCCGGACAAGAAACAGCTTGATGGACTTGTTCAATGGCTTGAAGGCATCAAAATTCAGGTTCATATGAGCGAAGGACTGCATCACACAATTATGGGGCTTGTCGGAGACACCAGCATTGTCGATATCGACCTGCTCAAGGCGCTTGAGATTGTTGAGGATGTTAAACGCATTCAGGAGCCTTACAAAAACGCAAACAGAAAGTTCCACCCGATGGATACAGTTGTCAACGTTGGAAACGTCAAGGTCGGCGACGGAAATTTTACAATGATCGCCGGTCCGTGTTCGGTTGAATCGTTGGAGCAGATGAAGCTGATTGCAAAGGAAGTCAAAAAATCAGGTGCAAACATGCTGCGCGGCGGTGCATTCAAACCCCGCACCTCACCTTATGCATTCCAGGGAATGCGTGAAAAGGGAATTGAAGTTATGATTGAAGCGCGCAAGGAATCGGGACTTCCGATTGTTTCAGAAATTATGGACCCCTCACAGCTTCAATTCTTCGAGGATGTTGACCTTATTCAGGTCGGCGCAAGAAATATGCAGAACTTCGAGCTTTTAAAAGAGCTTGGCAAGCTTCGCAAACCAATACTTCTGAAAAGAGGGCTTGCAAACACCTTGCAGGAGCTTCTGATGAGTGCTGAATATATTATGGCAGGCGGAAACGAGCAGGTTATCCTTTGCGAACGCGGAATCCGCACCTTTGAGACAGCTACACGAAATACACTTGATTTGTCGGCAGTTCCTATGCTCCATAGCCTTACCCATCTGCCGGTTATAGTCGATCCGAGTCATGGTACCGGAATAGCAAAGCTTGTTAAACCTCTTGCACTCGCGGCTGCTGCGGTCGGTGCTGACGGTCTGATAATTGAGGTTCACAACGATCCTGCTCATGCGGCAAGCGACGGACCTCAATCACTGACACCCGAGGCATTCGATGATCTTGCGAAGGCGGTAAACAATATTCTTCCTTTTGCTTATAAAGGCGAATAAAAAAACAAAGCTCTATAAGGATAAAAGTTTGAAAGATAAATCTTTCAAGCAGGAAGTTTTGTGCTTTTCGGTTTAATTTGTAACCGAAATTCGGCATATGCCGAACCGCCCAAAACATTCCACTTCATTAAGAAAGGCATGATCATATTAATGAAAATATGTATAGTTGGGCTGGGATTAATAGGCGGTTCGTTTGCTAAAGCCATAAAACAGAATACAAATCATCTGGTTTACGGCATTAACCGGAGCGAAAAGACAGCATTAAAAGCTTTGGATTGCGGAGCTATTGACAAGGTTGCTACACCTGAGCAGATGAACGAATGTAAGCTAATAATTCTTGCGATAACACCTGATGCAGCAATTGAATTTGTCAAAAAGCACGCAGAACTTATTTCACCCGAAACGGTTGTACTCGATTGCTGCGGTATAAAACGCACGGTATGCAATGAACTTAATTTTGTTGCGCAAGAACACAACTTTGTGTTTCTTGGCGGGCATCCGATGGCAGGGAAGGAGCATTCGGGCTTTGACCATTCAACTCCGAAGCTTTTTTCGAATGCGTCAATGATTCTTACACCTACAACCGAAAAAGCTGAGAATGCATCTGTACAGCTTGAATCGCTGTTCAACGAAATCGGGTTCGGGAAGGTTGTTGTTACAACACCCGATGAACATGATAAAATTGTTGCATACACCTCACAGCTTGCTCATATTGCATCAAACGCCTACATTAAGAGTCCGACCGCAGAAAAGCACCGCGGTTTTTCTGCGGGCAGCTTTCGTGATCTGACAAGGGTTGCATATCTTGATGAAAACATGTGGAGCGAACTTTTTTTAAACAACAAAGATAACCTGCTTAATGAATTGAATTTTCTCATTGACAGGCTAAACGAATATAAAACCGTGCTTGAAAACGAGGACAGGGAACAGCTTACTGAGCTGCTTCGTGACGGCAAAGAGAAAAAGTTAAAAAGTAATTAATGAGGAGCCATTTTGATATGATTAATATAGAGGTTTCGGCATCAAGAAAATACACTGTTTCGATCGGCGAAGGGCTGCTTAATAAAGTCGGCGAAATGATACTTAAGCTGAAAAAGCCGGGGACTGTCGTAATTGTTACCGATGATATAGTTGACAGTCTGTACTCAGCGGCTGTTATGAATTCGCTTGAAAACAACGGATATACCGTCAAAAAGTTTGTTTTCCCGAATGGCGAACAGTCGAAAAATCTTGACACCTACACCAAAATTCTCGGGTTCTTCGCCGATTCACAACTTACAAGAACCGATTTTGCGGTTGCGCTCGGTGGCGGAGTGGTTGGCGATATAACAGGCTTTGCTGCGGCAACATTTCTGCGTGGGATTGATTTTGTGCAGGTGCCGACGACATTGCTTGCGGCAGTAGATTCCTCTGTCGGCGGTAAAACCGGAGTTGATTTGCCTGAAGGCAAGAATTTGGTCGGCGCGTTTCACCAGCCTATCGCCGTTATCTGCGACACAAACACGCTGAAAACACTGCCTGATGATATTTTTTCCGCAGGAATTGCTGAAGCGATAAAAAGCGGAGCGATCCGTGATGAAAAGCTTTTTCAGCTTATCGAAAATGGGGATACAGCACAAAATATCACTGATATCATATCCGGTTCAGTTTCAATAAAACGTGATATAGTTGAAGCCGACGAGCATGAAGCAGGTGATAGAAAGCTGTTAAATTTCGGACATACAATCGGCCATGCAATCGAAAAGCTCAGCAATTTTGAAATATCTCACGGTCATGCCGTTGCAGTCGGTATGATTATCGCTTCAAGGATTGCCGAAAAGACCGGGTTCGCAATCGAACCTTGTACAGACAGGATAATTGAAGCTTTGCAAAACAACAGTCTACCTACTGAATGCAAATACAACGGACATGAGTTGGCAACTGTAGCGCTTGCAGACAAGAAACGCAGTGGGGGCAACATAACTCTGATATTGCCTCGCCAAATCGGCTGCTGCGCTCAGATGACTATCCCGGTAAGTCTGCTCGAAGAAACAATTGCATTAGGTATGCAATAACAAGGAGGTAAATTTTGAATATAAAAATCCAACCTCGGAAGCTTTTCGGCACTGTTCAGGCTATTTCATCGAAATCCGATGCTCATAGGCTCATTATTGCCGCAGCGCTTGCCGACAAAGCAACACAAATAAATCTGAATTGTATATCGAATGATATTGAAGCTGCTATCAGTTGTATTTCCGCACTCGGCGGAAAAGCTGAGAGGAATGAGCAAGGTTATCTGATTACTCCGATATCATGTCAAAAAACAAAAAAACCGTCTTTGAATTTTGGTGAGAGCGGCACGATTGCCCGCTTTTTAGTACCTGTTACATCAGCCTTATTTGATGAATCAGAATTCAGCGGAAGCGGTCGGCTGCCTGAACGGCCTTTTTCACCATTATTTGAAGCTATGCGAAGAAACGGCTGTCAGTTCAGCTCAGAAAATCTACCTGTAACACAAAAAGGAAGACTAAACAGCGGAGTTTTTGAGTTGGACGGCAATATCAGTTCTCAGTTTATCAGCGGACTTTTAATTGCACTTCCCTTGCTTGAAGGCGACAGTGAAATAAAGCTGAGAACGAAGCTTGAGTCCTCCGGATATGTTGATATGACAATCGATACATTATCAAAATTCGGAGTTGAAATTGAAAAAAAAGACAATAGTTATTATATAAAAGACGGTCAGAAATATCGTTCACCCTCTCAAATTACAGTCGAAGGCGACTGGTCAAATTCTGCCTTCTGGTTGGCTGCGGGAGCAGGGAGTATTGGAATCACTGTAACAGGATTGAATTTTGATTCGCTTCAGGGAGATAAACAGATAGAGACATTGATTGCCCGTTTCGGAGCAAATGTTATAAGAAGCGAAAACAGTCTGAAAGTGAGCAAACGTGATTTGCACGGAATCGAGATTGATGCTTCTGAAATTCCCGACCTTGTACCGATTTTGGCGGTACTCGGAGCGGTTTCGGAAGGTGAAACAAGAATTAAAAACGCGGCAAGGCTAAGGCATAAGGAAAGCGACAGGCTGATGACAACGACAAAAATGCTGACTGCGTTGGGTGCCGATATAGCCATGCTTGAGGATGGTCTTTTGATAAAAGGGAAACCTAAACTGCAAGGCGGAATTGTTGACAGCTTCAACGACCACCGGATTGCTATGGCAACAGCAGTTGCAGCACAGTTCTGTAACAATGAGGTTACGATAATCGATGCGGGAGCGGTCAATAAGACATACCCGAAATTTTTTGATGATTATAAAATCTTAGGGGGTAAAGCCGATGTCGTTTAGTTATGGAAAGAATATAAAAATATCAATATTCGGGCAGTCGCATTCGCCGGCTATGGGCGTTGTATTTGAAGGTTTACCGGCAGGCGAAAAGATTGATATAGAGAAGCTCCAGCAGTTACTTGACCGCAGAGCACCCGGAAAAAATTCGTACTCCACTACACGCAAGGAAGCTGATATACCTGAGTTTGTTTCGGGACTGGTTGACGGTGCAACCTGTGGAGCTCCGCTTTGTGCGGTTATACAAAATACAGACACCAAAAGCGGCGATTATGCTAAAATAGCTGATATCCCACGTCCCGGACACGCAGATTTCCCTGCTTTTATCAAATTCGGCGGCAGTAACGATATTCGTGGCGGCGGTCAGTTTTCGGGCAGACTTACTGCTCCTCTTTGCATTGCCGGAGCAATCTGCAAGCAACTGCTCGAAAAGCAGGGTATTACAATAGGGACGCATATATATTCAATACATGGAGTAAAAGACACGCCATTTGATCCGGTTCAGGTTGACGGCGAAACTCTTGTAGCTGTCTCACAGAAACAACTTCCGGTTTTTGATGACAGCAAGGGTAAAAAAATGCTTGAAGAGATACAGAAAGCACAGTCGAATAAGGATTCTGTTGGCGGTATTATTGAATTTGCTGCAATTGGACTGCCTGTCGGTATCGGAACACACATGTTTGAAGGCATAGAAAATCGGATTTCATCAGCGATTTTCGGGATTCCGGCTGTAAAGGGAATTGAGTTCGGTGCAGGCTTTGACGCCGCAGAGCTATACGGCTCGCAAAACAACGATAGCTTTTACTATACCGACAATGGTGAAATTAAAACAAGAACGAACAACAGCGGCGGTGTTCTCGGCGGTATGACAACCGGTATGCCCCTGATATTTCGTGTAGCAATAAAACCAACGCCATCAATCGCTGCAGAACAGAACTCGATTAGTCTGACTCAGAAACAGAATGCAAAGCTTGTGATTGTTGGCAGACACGACCCCTGCATTGTACCGAGAGCTGTTCCGTGTATCGAAGCAGCAGCAGCGATAGCAATTTATGATTGTCTTGTTGATTATATAAATTAAGGAGAAAATTATATGAATCTTGATGAATACAGAGCAAAAATCGATAATATCGACGACAGTATGTGTGAATTGTTCGAGGATAGAATGCATATTGCAACAGAAATCGCCGAATACAAGAAAAAGAATGATTTGCCGGTACTAAATCGCACTCGTGAACGCGAGATAATCAATCGTGTTACAAAAAATCAGAGCGATGAGCTTGCCGGCTACACAAAAATCCTGTTCACAACACTTTTCGACCTCAGCCGTTCATATCAGAACAGACATATGGCACGCGAAAGCGAGCTTGCAAGAAAGATAAAGAATGCACTCGAAAATACACCAAAGGAGCTTCCGAAGCAAGCAACTGTTGCTTGTCAGGGCATGGAAGGCGCATATTCACAGATTGTTGCCGACAGATTGTTCGCGCGTCCGTCCATTATGTATATGAGCTCATTCCGCGGTGTTTTCCAGGCTGTCGATAAAAACCTATGCAAATACGGAATTCTGCCGATTGAAAACAGTCTTTATGGCTCAGTTACTGAGGTTTATGATTTGATGAAGGAGTATAATTTTCATATAGCCAAAGGTGTCAGACTTCAGGTCAACCACACCCTGCTTGCTCTCCCGAATACAGACCTTTCAAAAATAACCGAGATATATTCACATGAGCAGGCATTGGGGCAATGCAGTATTTTTCTCGGCAATCTGAAGAATGTCAAGATAACCGTATGTGAGAACACAGCATCCGCTGCGAAACTGGTTGCCGATTCGGGCAGACATGATATTGCAGCTATATCATCGAAAAGCTGTGCGGAGCTTTACGGACTGTCAGTTTTAAAGGAAGATATTCAGAACAGCCATAACAACCACACCCGATTCATCTGCATTTCAAAAGGGCTTGAGATATATCCGGGTGCAAACAAAACCAGCCTTATGCTGACACTCCCCCACCGTCCGGGTGCTTTATATAATATGATGGCTAAATTTTCAGCACTTGGGCTGAACCTAACCAAAATCGAAAGCCGTCCGATTCCGGGCAGGGATTTTGAATTTATGTTTTATTTTGATATGGAGGCATCTATTTATACCGAGGAAGTCATAACTTTGCTTGCCGAGCTTGAAGGCGCACCTGAGCAGTTTGTCTTCTTAGGCAGCTACTCTGAAATATAAATTTCAGAGAAAAAATTTTATTATTGTGTATGCAGATTTACACAATTTCGACACAATACATTATGCCGAAACCATAAAATTTTCAGGAAGGTTTGCAAAGATAATGGAAATTAATATGATAAATAAATACGGACTGCTCGGGAAGACGCTGTCACACAGCTATTCTGCGAAGATACATCAGCTGCTTGGAAACATCGAATACAGACAGCGAGCCGTTGATGAAACAGAGCTTGACAAGCTATTGACAGACAGAGAGTTTTTGGGCTATAATGTAACCATACCGTACAAGCAGGCGGTTATACCATATTGCGACAGCCTGTCCGAGTCAGCAGGAAAGATAGGCAGCGTAAACACACTGATAAATAAAAATGGGAGACTTCACGGCGATAATACCGACTATTTCGGCTTTTTGTACATGGCAAACAAAGCAGGCATCAGCTTCAAAGGTAAAAAGGTAGCCATTTTTGGAAGCGGCGGAACTTCGCTCACAGCTCGGACTGTTGTAGCTGACGAAGGCGCAGCTGTGGTTACGGTTGTTTCAAGAAGCGGTAAAATTAATTACAAAAATCTCGAAAAGCTCAGTGATTACGAGATAATTATAAACACAACACCTGTCGGAATGTACCCAAATAATGGCAGACGCTCAATTGATCTGAACAGGTTCCCGAAATGCGAGGGTGTAATCGATGCAATATACAATCCTTTGTACACGGAAATACTGTTTCAGGCAAAGGAAAAAGGCATTCTGCATACAAACGGATTGTCGATGCTTGTCGCACAGGCGGTCAAGTCACATGAGTTGTTCTTTGAAACAAAACTTGACGAAAAGGTAATTGATGCCGTTACAGCGGAAATAGAAAATGATGTCACTAATATTGTACTTATCGGAATGCCCGGAAGCGGCAAAACCACGCTTGCAAAAGGTGCGTCACAGCTTACAGGCAGAAAATTCATTGATACCGACCGGATGACTGAGCTAATGGCGGGCATGAGGATTCCGCAGATATTCGCCGAGCAAGGTGAAGCTGCGTTCCGTGAGCTTGAAGCTGCAGTGATCCGTGAAGCAGGTAAAGGCAGAGGTGCGGTGATCGCAACCGGTGGAGGATGTATGAAAAGCTACGAAAATTATAAGGCTCTCAAGCAAAACGGCAGGATATTCTACCTTGAACGGGATATCGTGAAGCTTGAGCAGTGCGGCAGACCGCTTTCAAAGGATATTAACGCTCTTGAAAAGCTGTACAACGAACGTAAATCACTTTACGAGACCTACTGCGACGAAAGAATAGACAGCAACCAGACCATCGAAAAGGCATTATGTCAACTACTTGAGAAGATATAATAACGAGGATTGATATGGAACAATTTCGCTTTCTTGTAATAAACGGACCGAATTTGAATATGCTTGGCATCAGAGAACCTGAGCTGTACGGATCGCAGACTTATACCGGATTGGTTGAGTTTATCGAAAAATCGGCTGACGAATACGGTGTTCAGGTCGAATGCTTTCAGTCAAACCACGAGGGTGTGATCGTAGATAAAATCCAAGCTGCATATGGAGTTTTCGACAGCATTGTAATCAACCCCGCTGCATACACGCACACAAGCGTTGCGATACTTGATGCATTGAAAGCAGTGTCAATACCGACGGTTGAGGTACATATTTCGGATGTATCCAAGCGCGAGGAGTTCAGGAAGGTTTCCTATGTCAGGCTTGCCTGCATCGACAGCTTCATCGGCTTCGGCTTTGAAGGCTACAGAATGGCGATCAAGAGATTAATTGATGAGATAAGTAAATAATACTAATCTCTCATAAAACATTACAATAAAATTCTGCGAAAGACCCCATAAAGCAAAGGTTTTTCCTTAAAATTTATCTATGTTTTTAATCGAGATTAGTATAAAAGAAGAAAATGATACCTTTGGTTTAAAACTGAGGGTATTTTATTTTTTATAGAATAAAATTACCTTCTAAGGTGAAAAATACAAATGATGGCTGTTGCGAAAACAGCGGATACGGCATCCGGAATCAGTATACAATTCTTTTAATCTGTATAAGTTGACACAAAACATATATATTCATTGTCAACACTGCCGTTTTCGCAGCGGTCTGCGTAATTATTTTGCTGAATACATACCACCTGAAGGGAGGATACATGAGCTTTGTATAATTTCGCAAACTCATGTTTCTTGACTATATATGTTCAGAAAACTGACAGCGGCGTTTGATAACATAAAGCAAATATATCTCAAAGGTGAGAGCAGATGGGTGGTTGATAATTTTTATCTGATCAGCCGTAATTTCGATATGCTTAAAAAAAGTAAGAGCATAATAAATAAGCATCCCGATATGCTTGAGGTGTGTCAAAAATATTGTAAAAAGCACTCGTTCTCACTTAGTATGGAAAAACTCTGCACGTTCTTTTCCAGCAACAGCGCCTTCGGTTATTATGAGCTTGCCGGTGTACCGGTTTTCCTGGCATCTGCCGCAATTTTTGAGATATCCGAAGCGAAATCCTGCGGTCCGGCAATAGAACTGCTGAGAAAGCTGGGAAGTGAGGATTTTGATACATTCATCGAGACAGTTTCACCTGCGGAGAAAATTCTCGAAGCAGAGTATTCCGGCGAATACATTCACATGGACTCGGCTGCTAAGCATGCTTACCGCAAGCAGGTCGCAGAGCTGGCAAAACAGCATGGTATAACATATAACGAAGAAGCAGATAGGTTGGTTAAAGAATCGTATTCCAAAAAACAGCATATTGGGTTTTTGCTGTTTCGCAAACAGGGTGCAAAAGCTGTATTTTTCACCTGTGTTGGCGGAGTGGCGCTGATTTTTTTTGCTTTATGCTGGTATTTCTGCGGTGCATATTCTCTGCTTGCAGTGCTGCCTTTATACAAAGCGGCAAATATCATTGTTGACTTTATATTTTCATTCATTATCAAACCGATGCCGGTTTTCAGGATGGAGCCTGATATTATTAAGGATAAAGCACTTGTGCTTGTTACAACTCTTTTATTCGGCGGCGAAAAGGATGAGCGGCTTTTCGAACGCATAGAAAAATTCTATCTTGCAAACCGTCATCAAAACTTCACCTTCGGCATCCTTGGTGACTTTAGGGACAGCAAAATACCGGAATGCGAAGAGGACATAAAAATTCTTGAGAATGTAAGACAGGCGATTGAAGAATTAAATAAAAAATACGGATGTTTTGTTTTGTTTGTTCGCAAAAGAGTAATTAATGCCGATGGTATTTACAGCGGTTACGAACGTAAAAGGGGCGCTGTTGTCGAAGCGGTTAAATATATCAAAGGCGACAACACAACAATCACAACCTTTATAGGCGATAAAAGCAGGCTGAAGGACACAAAATATATCCTTACGCTTGACAGTGATACCAATCTCCCGATTGGCGCTGTTGCTGACATGCTCGGTGCAATGCTGCATCCGCTGTCGAAGCCGGTTGTATCGGGTAGCAGGGTTGTATCGGGGTATGCAATTCTTCAGCCTTCGATAACAACCTCGCTTGAAAGCGCGACGTCTTCTAATTTTTCTCAGCTGATAAGCGGCAGTGGTGGTATTGATGCTTATGAAAGTGCATCATACGATAGATATCAGAATATACTCGGTGAAGGTGTTTTCTGCGGCAAGGGTATTTTTGAGGTTGATTGTTTTTACAATCTTGTTATCCCGCAGATCCCTGATGGCTTTGTGCTCAGCCATGATATGCCGGAGGGCAGTATTTTGCGGACTCGGTTGCTTTCTGATGTTACACTTTCGGATTCCGCACCGAAAAGCGTGTTATCATATTATAACCGTTCAAGCCGTTGGATACGCGGTGATATACAGAACAGCTTGCTTTTAGGTAAAATAAAATCCCCTGTTGGCAAATATATGCTTCTGAATAATATATTAAATATCTTTCTGTCTCCGGCTCAGATTATCGGAATAATTGCCATTGTTCTGTTTGCTGTTTTCGGCATGCTTTCAGCATACAGAGCGAATATCCTTCTTGTTTTTATTTTGTCATGTACTTTTCTGCCTTCATTACTCGGTATTATGGGAACACCGGGTAGGATTTTTACCAGGCCCAAACGACGATTTTTCTCAAGAATAACCCATTCGGTTACACGTGATACGGCAAGATTTTTATATGAGTTGGCAGCACTTGCTTTTACGGCACAAAATGCAATAACCGCCGCTTTACGTTCGATATACCGTATGTTTTTCTCAGGTAAAAAGCTGCTTGAATGGGTAACCGCAAGCGAAACCGATACAAGCGGAAAAAACGGGTTGTCATTTTATATCACACGAATGCTGCTGTCAGCTTTAATCGGTGCCGGTTTGTTTTTATTTGCACCTCAGGGTGCATATAAGGTACTTGGAATTACATGGTTCTTGTTTCCGGTTATCGCTTATTGTTTATCGAAGACATTATTCGAGCAGGTTAAAACGGTCAGCGGTAAAAATCGCAAATATTTAATTAAAAACGTTTCAGCAATGTGGAAATTTTTCGAGCAGTATGTTATAGCCGAAACAAACTTTCTGCCACCTGACAACCTGCAATATGAACCAGTGTATACTCTGGCAGCAAGGACCTCTCCGACAAACATCGGGCTTTATCTGCTGTCCTGCCTTGCAGCGGCCGATTTTGGGTTAATCACACCCAAACAGCTTGAAAAAAGGCTGACCGATACATTGATAACACTTGATAAAATGGAAAAGTGGAACGGGCACTTATATAACTGGTACAGTACAGATACACTGAAGGTTATCGGAGGCAGCTATGTCTCGTCCGTTGACAGTGGAAATTTTGTAACTGCAGTCATTGCTCTTTGCGAAGGGTTGAAGGAGTACGGGCTTGTACAGTTGGCAAACAGATTTGTTGTTTTTGAAAGCGGAGCGGATTTTACTGTTTTGTATAATAAAAAGAAAAGTCTGTTTTCGCTCGGATATGATGGCAGTAATCAGAAGCTGAGCGAAATTTGTTATGACCTGTACATGAGTGAAGCCAGAACGACAAGCTATTATGCTGTTGCAAAAGGGGTTGTTCCAAAGAAAAACTGGCAGAAGCTTTCAAGAACACTGATCAGCAGTGGCGGGTACATCGGGCTTGCAAGCTGGACAGGTACTGCGTTTGAATATTTTATGCCTTCATTATTACTGCCTGTTTATAAAAATTCATTCGAATACGAAGCACTTTCATTTGCTTTTGACAAGCAAAGACATAAAACCGCAGGCAAAAATGCTGTCTGGGGATTATCCGAAAGTGCATTTTTTTCATTTGACAGCGAGATGAACTATCAGTACAAAGCTTTCGGAGTTCAGAAGCTTGGTTTGAAGCGATATCTGACAGATGAACCTGTTGTATCACCATATTCGACTTTTCTTATGTTGAGGATGAATGAAAAAAGCTGTATAAAAAATCTTCGAGAACTTGAAAAATTAGATGTGACGGGCGAATACGGATTTTTTGAAGCCTGCGATTTCACGCCGACAAGGGTAAACGAATATGCGGTCGTTAAGAGCTATATGTCGCACCATGTCGGTATGAGCATTATAGCTGTCGCAAATGCCTGCTTTGCCGACGTTTTTGTACGTAGGTTTCTGCGTAACCGTTCTATGGCAGCTGCATACGAGCTTTTACAGGAACGAATTCCCGACGTGTCGATATACAAGGATATTGCTCCGATACCTAAACCAATCGAACCGCTGATGAGTACAATGCGTGGTGGTTCGGTCAACAAGTACAGTCTGTCGTCGCCAAAGGTTCAACTGCTGTATTGCGGCAGGCTTACAATGCTGGTCAGCGACATTGGACATATTTCATTGCGGTTCGGTAAAATGCTTCTTAATTTTTGCAGATTTATCAATTATAACAACAGTCAAACGCTTTCGGTATCGCTGTCAGGCAATCTTTTTGTTCCGGGGGGAAACGGGAATTATACCTTTGAGGATAAGCATGGAGCTGTCTCGCATATATGCTCTTCGACTGAATTTTCAGGTCGTGCGCAGTATTCGATTGACGGCAAATGCTTCAGAATAGATACACTTGCCGAACAGCAGAAAAATTATACAGCAGAGTTGAGGTTTGATGTTGTTCTGGATGAAGAACGCAGTTTTTTAGCACATCCGGCATTTTCAAAGCTATTCATTACTGCCGAACATGATGAGGCTGAAAAAGTGATTATATTTGCAAGAAAACCACGCACAAACGGTAAGTTTTATTATCTTGCTGTTGCGTTAACAGATAAAAACATCAACTTTGCATTCGCATCACGTGAAGGAACCGGACTTAACAACAGCACAGGTGCTGCGATCAATCCAATATGTCATATAAAAACCGATGAGGTTGAAGGCGGCAGAGTCGGATTTTTGATATGCTGCGGTATGAGCAAAGATGAAGTAATTAATTCTATCAACCAGTGCCGCAGTAAAAAGCAGAATAGCGAATGCGGCAGAAGGACAGATAATATTACACCGTTTATCAACACTATACTTGGAGATATATTTTACAACACTCCGAACAATAAAATTGATACTTTTGTTCCCGGCAGTATAAACAATCTCTGGCGTTACAGAATCAGCGGAGACTTCCCTGTTCTGCTTGCAGAAACAAATGACGAACCGTTGCTTTATGAATATATCCATGTTTTCAGAACACTTTCGCTTGCACAAATCCGCTGTGAGCTTGTTATTGTTGTACGCGAAGTTGACAGGTATGCAAGAGAGAGCCGAAGAACCGCACTTAAGGTCGTTTCGCTTTTGCATTGCGAAGCGTTTATGAACCGCCGCGGTGGCATTTTCATAATTGATTATGAGGATTTTCATATTGACGGTAAAACAGACGATTATAAATATCTTGTTGCAAATTCGGTTGATTTGACAAAGATATCCGAACAGAATCAGTTGGTTTGCGAAAAAATACCTGAAATAATGAGAAAACTTAACATGATTGAAAAACAAGGTATCGGTGAATCAGAGCTTTCGGTTTATGGTGGTGAATTTGACGGCGACGGAGGTTTCCTTGTCGATAAACATCAGGACATCAAACTTGAGTGGAGCTATGTCATCGCAAACAAAAGCTTTGGCAGCGTCCAGACTCAAAACTCGCTTGGTTTCACTTATTTCCTCAACTCATCTAAAAATCGAATAACCGAATTCAACAACAACCCATATACCCCCAATGACGGCGAACAGCTAATTATATTTGTCGGAGACAAAGCATATGACCTTTGCGCGGTCAGCAACAGGGTGCTTTTTAAAAACGGGCAGTGCGTTTACGGTGGTAAAGCCGGCGTGATTGAGTTCGAAGTATTAGTTTTCGTCTGTCCGCAGTTTCCGATCAAGCTTATTCGTGTAAACAGAAGCGAAAACAGCGAGGTGAAGGTGGCTTTCGTTGCAAGACCTGCCGATGGAAAGCTGTCGGAAAAGGTAATCGACAACAACCGGGTATTAATCCGCAATATCCGGCAACCTGATTCAATTGGTTTTATCGGTGCAACCGGAGAACATTACTGTTCGACAGAATTTCTGTCGTTGTTCGATGAAAAAAGCGGACTTTGCGATTCGGCGATAATTGTCAGCAATGCAGCATCAACCTGGTTTTATATTGGGGGAACAGCAACAAAGCAAGCGGTGGATGCAATATGTAGTAGGATTACTCCGGAATTTGCCGAGGAACAACTCAGAGGATCGCTTGAATTTGTTGCAAAGCTGCTACCGCAGAAAACATCAAACAGCGGTCAGCCGCTGTTTGATGTGATGATGAACACCTTCCTGCCTTATCAGACAATAATGTCGCGTCTTTTTGCCAAAGGTGGATTTTATCAGGTGGGTGGTGCATACGGCTTTCGTGATCAGCTTCAGGACTGTCTTATGATTGTCAAAACTCAGCCGCAGCTTGTCAGGGTACAACTGATACGCTGCTGCGCTCATCAGTACACCGATGGCAGCGTTCAGCATTGGTGGCACCCCCCCAGAGAGGGCATCCGCACACAATGCTCGGACGACTACCTGTGGCTGCCGCTGGTGGTTGCTGATTATATAAAAAACACAGGAGATTTCAGCATTCTGTCTGTTAAGACGCGATACCTTGAGTCTGCACCTCTGCATGAAGATGAAGTTGAAAGATATGAGATTGCCGGGCAGACAGAAGAAAAAGAAACAGTTTACGAGCATTGTATAAGAGCGCTGAAAAAAGGTGATAGCTTGGGTAAACACGGACTTCCGCTTATGGGCAGCTGTGACTGGAACGATGGCTTTTCCGAAGTTGGAGCCAAAGGTATAGGGGAGAGTGTATTCACTGCATGGCTGCTTATTTGGGCGATTGAAAAATTCACCGAAATTATTAGGATACAGGGCGACAGCGAAAACGAGGAAGGCTTCACTAAAACTGCAAAAAGCGTGCTTGGTGCAATCGAAAGCTACTGCTTTGACGGCGACAGATACCTGAGAGCGTTCGACGACAGCGGTGAACCGCTGGGAGTCGCGACAGACAGCGAAGCTGCAATCGACATCCTGCCGCAGTGCTTCCCTGCGATTGTCGGTGGTGCGGATGAAGCAAGAGTTGACATTGCACTTGATATGGCATATTCACTCTGCTTTGACAGGCAATACCGCATTATGAAGCTGTTTACACCGCCGTTTGATAAAAGCACACGGAAAGTCGGTTATATCCAGGGATATGTGCCGGGAATCCGCGAGAACGGCGGACAGTACACCCATGCCGCTGTCTGGGCGGCACTGGGACTTTGGCGAGCAGGCAAAAAGGATAAAGCAGTCGAGCTGTTTAATGCGCTCAATCCTGCGATCAGATGCAGGGATGAAAAGCTGGCGAAGGCATATAAAATTGAGCCGTATGTGTTGGCAGGTGATATATATGCGAATCCGCAGCATATGGGACGCGGCGGCTGGAGCTGGTACACCGGTGCCGCTGCATGGTATTACAGAGCCTTGCTTGAGGTATTCGGCGATGATAAATTTAATGGAGCAGTTTGATGACTGCTCCATTATTTTTATTCGATATTTAATACTGCTTCATCTTCGGGCAGCGGTGTTTCACAGATTCCGTTCATCGCAGTATATATTGATTTCAGAAAATCTGTTCTGACGAAATAATCTTCTCTTGCCTGGTGGGGTTTTTTGTTCAGGAAGATTATGTTTTTATATGCGGGTTCATTTATAAAGTCAAAGGCTGGTACTGTATACATAACCCATGTTTCCGGAATATCCTCTTCGTTTTCGTATTCTGACTTTACACCTTCGGGTATAATGCAGAAAACATAATATTCCTTCTCTTCTATCATTGGCAGGAAAATTGCCGCATCGACGGCTTCATTTTGTGAATTCAATACAGCTAAAGAATCGTTTTGTTTTATATAATAAGGCTCAAATAAAACAAACTGCTCCCCTGCTTTCAATTTATTTTCATCGGATTGCTTATAAACCTCAAGAACCTCGATTTTTGTATTTGTTTGTTTTTTATCATCCATATTTACACTACTAATTACGCGGCATTTCATAACGGCGGATATCATTTTAATATATTCAATGGAATGCTGTAAATTTAATGAATCTGACATACCGACAGCTCCGTTTTCTACAGTAAATTTAATCTTGTCTGTAATGTTGACTGCTTCTATTGTGGCGCTATTATTTTTTACATTCGATTCATTTGAAACACTGTTACAAGAAGACAGAACGATTATTAAAGAAGATAATACAAGCATCATTTTTAATTTTATATAACATTTCCTTTCAAAATTTATTATTTACCCCCTTGATATTTTATTGGGGCAGTAAAACTATAAATAGTATTTGTTCCATCGATATTCTTATAAGCTATTGTGCTTAGACTATTTTCTAACTCTAGCATTCTTTTAATATGACCATTATCTATCGCATCATTAAAACTAATCACTTTAGGAATGTCGTTTAACAATTCTGAATCGTTTTGATTCGGAATAGATGCAAAGCTATTGAAGGTGGATAATAAAACAAAAATTATAGAAATGGAAATCGAAAAAAGTTTCTTCGCCCTCATAATTACATAAACTCCTTTATATACAAATTAAAATATTTATACCAATATTATTATAATCTAAATGGTTTAAAATAAGTTAATATAATATATGTTTAATGCGAATAATATGTAAATATATATCATACCACCCTGAGTGCAATGACGGACATATCGTCACAGCAGCTATAGCTGCGTTTTGCACTGTCGGCGATTCGCATAGCAAGCTCGCTCGCAGTTATATATTTTCCGCTTTCGATGATGGTCAGCATCCAGTTTGGAATTTCATCAGAGCTGTTGATGACACCGTCCGAGAACATCAGCAGCAGATCGTTGCGTTTCAGGCGGATTTTGGTCTGTTCAGCTTCAACTTTGTCAATAATTCCGGCAGGCGGTGTATTACTTTTGATTAAGTGCGCGGTATTTTCACGGATAAGCAGCGTGGGTGCGGCGCCCGCTTTAACAATTGACGCAGTCGCTGTGATTTTATCTATTTCAACCAGGTCAACCCCGGCGAATATTTCCTCTTCCTTTGCGATAAGCAGCTTGTTGAGCAGCTTAATGCACTCCCCTTTTTCGGCTCCCATCTGCAGCAGCTTTTCGAGAAATATCGCTGTCAGCCTTGAGCAGGAAGCGGCCGCAGTACCGCTGCCCATTCCATCGCTGATCAGTGCGTAGAATCTGCTGTCGTCTGTCTCGAACACAGACAGCGTGTCACCGTTGATGTGTTCGCTGCTTTTCGCATAACAAGCTTGAGCATACTCAATAGCAACCGCAGGTATTGTTTCGAGTTTTAGTATTGTTTTATCTTCTGTCATAGCAAAGCTTGGTTCGCTCAGCATCGTCCCGACTGCTTTTGATAAAACATATCGCAGGCGGCTTGAGGTGCAGGAAATTGTATCGGGTTTTACATCAAATATCTCAACTGTTCGTCTTCTGCCGCCTGTAACCTGAACCTTTTCTGCGACTATTCCAAGCTCATCAAGCGCAGCGTTGACTGCAGTGGTCTTTTCCGGTAAAACCTTAACCCGCTCACTTTCACGCTCGGCGACACATTCCATTATTTTTGAGAAATCCAGATAATGTTCAGCTATTTTCCGAAGTGCGGAACTGCTGAGCGTTTCTTTTTTCGCTTCAGCCATGATTGTTTCAATCTCAGCTGCATGCGGGCATAGCTCCTTGAAATGAGTCGGCATCTTGCTTCTTTCACCTCTTAAAAGCTGCGACAGCTTAAGGTTGTTTTCGTATTCGTCCAACCCGTTTTCGGAGCAGCCATCACAGCTGTTGCAGCATCGAAGCGGCAGACTGATCTGCTCAGCCTTCGCTGTGTCGGTTTCGCAGGCATTGAAAAACACCGTTGACAGCGTTGAGAAGGCAGCTGCAATTTTCTCAAAGCGAGGATCTTCTGTCACAGATAAATAAGAATTCGCTTTTACTTCATCCGGAAACAAAAACGCTTCAACAGAAACTCTTTCAGCGAGCAAAAATAAGCCTGTCCCGAGCATTATACAGAAAATCAACATCAAAAATTTAGGGACATCCGAAACAACTGCTGCAAAAATCAATGCAACGCCACAACCTGATATAATAGCAGTTTTTCGGTTTGTCTGAAACAGCAATCCTGCTGTGAGACCGCAAAGCCCGAGCATAGGCAAGCTGAGCATATCAAAGCAGCCCAGACCGCAAACAAACCCGGTCAGACAACCTGCTGCCATTCCCCGTTTTGCCGCAATCAGAGTCAATGCAACTGCCCAGACAACCCCAAGCGAAAAATCGCCTATGGTTGCGGTGGACATTATTATTGTCAGTGAAAATGCAGTCGCAAGAAGAGCAGCTTCGCGGTGCCCTTTCCCGAGAAATGCATCTTTTTTATTTAATCCCATATATAAAACCGTAAACAACGGAAGTGTTGCAGAAAAAACGATACTTTCGGCAAGATTGTAATAAAGCCGACTGCTTAATATGTACCTTATAGCTGCAATAATAACAGCTGCAATGCTTGCGATAAAAATACGGCGGGAAGGTGATAGCGGTTTTTTTAATTCTAAAAAGCGTTTTGTTGAGTATACAAACGTGTTCACAATAATCATGGGGAAACACATTCCACCGGAGAAAACCGATGACAGAACAGCCCCTGCATAAAAAGCGGTCAGCTTTTTGCCGGCAGCACAAAGCATTGCCGTTCCGAAGGGATTGATTCCATCGGTAAGACTGCACATACCGAGAAAGAAGCTGGCTGCTCCCGACATTATTGACTGCCTGTCCGACAGCTTAACCTTTATTGTTGCAAGCAAAGAAGTAAAACCAATTTTTTTAGTTGAATCCATATTCATACCTACCCTTTAAATTATATGATATGAATATGATACCTATAATATGTTAAAACAAATGTCGAAGCAGCGAAGCAGAAAAGGTCTTTCTTTAGGAATTATCCGAAAACACTGACTACAACGGTCAAAAAAGCTGACAATATTGAGCGATTAATAATAATAAGAATAAAAATGAGAGTTTTTGATTATGATTCGTTTATTGAACTGCAAAGCTTTGACGGGTTCAATATACACTTATCATATGGTAGCTTGAATTCTCTGATCCCTCCGGCATACGGTGCAATATCATATTGCTGATAATAAACAACCAATTCCATAGGTGTACAATAAAAGCTGTTTTCATCAAAAGTATTGACGATCAGCTTGGGATAGTCTTCAAAATATTCGGAGGGGGTTAATTCCGCCTTGTTATATATCAGATTCAATATATATTTCTTATAATTATTGTTGCAGCAGTACAGTTGATTCAAATGAAGCTGACTTCCCTTTTCGGCATTCCAGGTTTGTGAACCTCTTACAGTTGTTCCGTGCGCACCGCCGAAGAACTCGTATTTATCCGAATACATACTGATAATACATGCAGCTTTATATGTAATTGTGTATACCCACATTGCTTCAAAGGCTCTGACGGGATAACCGCTTTCAACGCTGACTTTATATTGATCGACGGCTTCGTCATATAGAGTAGTTTCGCAGTATTTACGATATGCCAAAGCTCTGTATTTATAAAAGTTGTTGATATTATTCAAGTAATCCTTTAATTTATCTGAATAAAATTCGGGATATTCGATTTTATATTTGAGAACAGTAGTGCTATTGTATCTTAATTCATTATGGAAGACACGATTTATAACTGTGACAGTATTTTTCTGCATAAAAACACCTTCCCTCATTATATTGTATGATGGGAAGGTGCTATTTGTTAATAATTCAATACATCATTTAATGCTTTATATGCAGTGGCAACACCAGGTTTTCCAAACACAGCTGAACCGGCGACAAAAACATTTGCGCCTGCAAGAGCAGCTTCTTTGATGTTTGTAACATCAATACCGCCATCAACCTCTATATCGATATTATAACTGCTCTCATCAACAAGCTTTCGTACTTCTCTGAGATTGTCGAGTGCCTCATGAATCAACTTCTGACCGCCGAAGCCGGGTTCAACCGTCATAACAAGGATCATATCGCAATATGGAAGAAGCGGTTTCAGAACATCAGGCGATGTCTTGGGCTTAATTGAAACTGCAGCTTTTATTCCTTTGCTTCTGATATATTTAAGAGTTTCAAAGGTTTTATCAGAGCTTTCAATATGTATTGTGATTATATCCGAACCGGCATCAATAAAAGAATCAATATATCTTTCGGGATTGATTATCATTAGATGGGTATCAAGAATTGATTTTGTTGCTTTGCGTAGTGATTTTACAACAGGCTGGCCAATAGAAATGTTGGGAACAAAAACTCCGTCCATAACATCGATGTGCAAAAAAGAACAGCCGGCTGATTCAACTTCTTTTATTTGATCACCCATTCTCGTAAAGTCGCAGGACAGAATTGAGGGAGCGATAATAATTTTTTTCATATTAATTCCTTTGTTTAAAATTTATAAAAAGGTCGAAATATGTCACAATAAATAACAAACTTCATACTATATATTAGATAGTGGCAACAGCTCTATCTGCATAACAAGTGCAAATCCGCGGTCTTCGGTCCGGAAAGGAAATTGAAGAGCAAGGATTTGAAAAAATGTCCGGATCGGGGCCGCTTGTACTTTATGCGTACATTTTAATATAAAGGAGCGGATTTGTCAACATCCTGTCAGAAGATGCTTTTAAAGGATGGCAACTCCGCTTCCTTTATGTTTTGAAGCAGTCGAATCAGCTGATCGAGCGAAACTTTATATAACTCGAAATTTTTACTCTCATAGTAAATTTTCAAATTTGAAAATAACAATACAATAATATCGATTTCTTCGGTATGGATAAACAATGAAAGCTCGGATTCTCTGTCGAACCAATATTTTTGTATTTCCGAAATAATTTCACTTCCCTGATCGTAATCAAAAAACGACTGCTGTGTTTGTGGAAGCGTGTTAAGTTTCTCCTGTGCTTCATCAACAACATTCCTGACATAGAAAATATTTATTATAACAACAGATATAATTAGAATAATAAGGATAGAAGCTATTATTGTATGTTTCATTCTTGCTTTTTCACTACCTTTACGGAGTTTGTATCGTCTACTGTCATAAACAAAACTTCTTCAACATCAATTTTTTGTTTTCGAAGCTCATTGAGAACCCATCCTTTTGTCTTTTTGATATCCTTCAGAACAGGAGTATTTATTTTGCCGTCAACAACAACCGGAAATGCAACACCTTTTTCGGTTACCTTTAGTTGCATATCCTGAGGGCAGACACGGTTGTATTCATCTTTTGGAACAACACTGATTTTACCTGACTGTTCGAGGATTATATATTGGATTTCTTCAAGCCCGCAATATCCGTATGCTCTGATTTCAGCAAAAATTTCATCCAGTGTAATACGGGTTTTATCCATGTTTTTTCGAACAATTGCTCCTTTATCAACAAGGATGATTGGAGACCCGTCCATCAATCTGCGGAAACGAACGCATTTTGATGATAAATATGATGTTATTACTTCAAGAGAAGCGAGCGTGATAAGAGGAATCAATCCATGTGAAACAGGAATAGCGTCATTTGTAATCGGTAATGCAGCGACTTCGGAAAGAATAACAGCAGTTACAAACTCTGTCATCTGCAACTGACCGATTTGCCTTTTCCCCATTAATTTCAACATCAAGGATAATATAATATAGAACAAAAGAGTCCTGATAAATATCGTAGTCAAAAATTAAACTCCTTACCGAATATTATAAGTATATTTTGCTCAATTTTTAAAAAAATAATACTATATAAAGGATTTATATCATTATTTATACATCAAATTGTTTGAAAAGTGCAAACATGAGAATCAATAACTGTTGATGTTGGTTAAAAAGACGGAAAATAATGATTGACAAAGGTGGTCGATTGTGTTATTATAATAAAGCTGTCCGCAAGAAGGGCGGCGAGGACCTTGAAAATTGAACAACAACGAGAACAAAAATAACAGGCAGAGGTCGAGTTG
>MGOY01000024.1 GCA_001797275.1 Clostridiales bacterium GWF2_38_85
TGCTATGGAATTATCCAACC
This sequence comes from Clostridiales bacterium GWF2_38_85, assembly GCA_001797275.1. GTDB lineage: Bacteria > Bacillota > Clostridia > Oscillospirales > CAG-382 > GWF2-38-85. The sequence goes on from MGOY01000024.1 coordinate 21, forward strand.
ACGGGTGATGAATTTCATGTTCTCGCCCGCTTTTTTATGCTCCCGTGCTCGGATAATTCTCTATTCATAACCTACCAATATATTATTCTGCCATTGTAAGCTTTGCATAGCTTGCCATAAGCTTGCGTTTGCCTTGTGAATCAAACTCAATCGTATATATTATATCCGGTCCCATTACTTCAGCTTCGGTTATTATACCTGTGCCAAAGGACGCATGCGAAATCCTGTCTCCGACCGAAAAAGTATTTTTAGCAATTGGATGGGCTGCTGTAGATTTTTTTGGTGCTTCATACTGGTATGAGTTTTTAACAAACGCGCCTGCCGATCTTGTCATTGCATCAGAAACATAATTGGTATGGCTGCGGGTTTCGACCTTAGGTGTATCCTCAACAACTGTATACTCTGTCGGTATTTCCTCAGAAAATCTTGATATCGGGTTTGAGGTTGTACGACCGTACAAAAGTCTGGTTTTTGTATGTGTTATTATAAGTTCTTTTTTTGCTCTCGTCAATGCAACATATGCAAGTCTGCGTTCTTCCTCAAGCTCATTTCCTTCAAGTGCCTGCATTGACGGGAATACACCATCTTCAAATCCCGGCAGGAAAACAACCGGAAACTCAAGCCCTTTTGCGCTGTGCATTGTCATCATTGTTACCGCATCAGAGTCGGTATCATAATTGTCTATATCCGATACAAGTGCGATTTCCTCAAGAAATGATGACAAACTCTTTGTTTCGGAGTTTTGTTCAAACAATATCGCACTCGAAATCAATTCTTCGATGTTCTTTATTCTGTCTTTTTCAGTAACCGACTCTTGGAGCATTGTTTTATAACCGGTTTTAGTTATAACATTTTCAACAAATTCGCCGAGTGTGCAGTTGTTTGAAAGGTATCTGAGGTCTTCAATCAGATTATAGAATACCTGTATTGATGATTTTGACTTCGACAGTTCGGGATAAAGCTCGACATTGCGGATAACCTCATAAATCGGAAGTCCCTCTCTTGCCGCTACAGACGAGAGAGTTGCAATTGTCGTATTGCCGATACCACGGCGGGGCAGATTGATTATTCTGCGGAGCCTGGTTTCATCGTTTGTATTTGCCGTGACGCAAAGGTATGCGATTACATCCTTAATTTCCTTGCGGTCATAGAAACGTTGACCGCCATATATACGATACGGTACATGGCTCTTTGAAAAAATCAATTCGAATGCGTTGGATTGCTCGTTGAGTCTGTATAATACCGCAAAATCAGAAAATTTTACTTCTCCTTCCTCAACTCTTTTGCGTATCAGGTTCATTATATAGGCAGCTTCTTCACTTTGAGTGAAGTGCTTTTTGATCAATATTTGTATTCCTTCTTCATTTTCGGTCCAGAGGGTTTTGCCTTTTCTGCCTGCGTTGTTTTGTATGAGTGCGTTTGCAGCATTCAATATTGTTTTTGTTGAGCGGTAATTCTGCTCAAGGCGGATTATACTTGAGTTTTCAAATACTCTGTCAAAGTTCAGAATATTATCAATTGTTGCGCCTCTGAACGCATAAATGCTCTGGTCATCATCGCCGACAACGCATACATTGCCGCGGTCAGAACCCAAAAGTTCGATAAGCATATTCTGTGAATGGTTTGTGTCCTGGTATTCGTCAGCAAGTATGTATTGGAACTGCTCCTTGTAGTCCTGTAATACATCAGCGCGCTGAGTGAGCAGCAATAATGTATTTAAGATAAGGTCGTCAAAGTCAAGAGCCGAAGCCTGCTTCAGTTCCTCTTGATATTCGTGATATATTTTTGCGATAAGCTGTTTTCTGAAATCGCTGCCGGCTGTAAGCTCATAATTATCGGGCAGTATATAGCGTTCTTTAGCACGGCTGATTTCGTTATGCACCGAACGCACGGACAGTTTTTCATCAGATATATTCAGCTTTTTCATACACTCTGTGATAAGCCTTTTTGAATCATCGCTGTCATAAATCGAAAAACTGTTGTCGTACCCGATTTTATTTATATGTCTGCGGAGTATACGAACGCAAATCGAATGGAAGGTTCCTGCCCAAATGTCAGCAGCAGTATCGCCGAGCAGCTTTGTCAACCTCTCCTTGAACTCGTTAGCCGCTTTATTTGTAAAGGTAATACAAAGGATGTTCCAAGGCTTAGGGGTTGATTTGACAAACCTTTTTAGATATGCTTTTATATCTGCTTGGTTTCCATTATCAAGTAATTTCTGCATCTCTGCAATATCGGCAGTGTCAGGTATAATATTATTTTCGAATGCATCACCAAAGGTAAGTATATGTGCAATTCTGTTGACCAACACAGTAGTTTTGCCGCTGCCGGCGCCTGCAAGCACCAAAATCGGACCTTTTACTGTTGCAACAGCAGTCCTTTGCATTTCGTTAAGGTTTGAATACAGCTTATGAAACAACTGCTTTTTCAGTGTTAATATCTCGTTATCGATCTTCATCTTATTACTCATTATCTTCTCTCTTTCTAAGCAGTTGCTCATTGGTAATTAATCTATTTTTTATCGTTATATTTAAGGCTGTCCTTGGGCTCGATATATTTCCCCATGTCAACATCCTTCTTTTTGAATGAAAATTTGTTTTCCTTATTATTCATCAGGCGTTTTATGTTCTCTCGGTGGGTAAAAATTAAAAGTAACCCAATAAAAATCGGGAACAATAGCATAAGTGGTTTTGGTGGTTCATGTCCTCCTGTTGCATTCATTATACGCCAGTATACAATTCCGGGATATGCAATACCGCAAATAATCGAACCAAGCGAAATATAACGGCTTATTGCTACTATTATAACAAACAATACAATCAGAATCAAGAAAATTTGCGGATCAATAATCAGAATTGTTGTAGCTGCGGCAACAACACCCTTACCTCCCTTGAAACCATAATATGCAGGAGCTATATGACCGATAACACAGAATGTGCCTGCAAGATATGCACCTTCCTCACCACAAAGCAGGCGAGCGATAAATACTGCAACAACAACCTTGAGCATATCCCCGAGCAGTGTAAGAACACCGTCAAGCTTCCCATAGGTACGAAGCATATTTGTCATACCGGCATTACCGCTGCCATGTTTTCTGATATCTTCGTGATGCTTCAGCTTCGAAATTATAATCGCTGAATTAAGACTGCCCAGAAGATATGAAATTACAACGATTACCAACAAGCCTAAGTAATAATACTGCATCGGCATTTCCCCGGAAATAAAATATCCGTTGATGTAAATATCATAAAAGCTCACTGCTATACCCATCCCCTTCGTTTCAAATTATTAAAATTTATTTTTTATCTTTTTATATTGCATAAAATATATAGCGTAATCTTTTATGCGGCTCGACTGAATTTCAACTTTCGTCACCCTTCTGGCGGATGATCATTTTAATAGGTGTACCTTCAAATCCGAAAATGTCTCTTAGTGTGTTCTCAAGATATCTTACATACGAAAAATGGAACAGCTCTGCATCATTGCAGAAGCAGACAAATGTCGGAGGTGTTGTTCCGCTTTGAGTCATGTAATATATTTTCAGACGTTTGCCCTTATCTGAAGGCGGCTGTGCCTTTGCCATTGCATCGTTCAGCACATCATTAAGCATACCTGTTGTTACACGAATCTGTGAGCTTGTACGAACTTTGTTAATCAGTTCAAACAATTTTGTTACCCGTTGCCCTGTTTTTGCAGAAACAAACAGCAGCGGTGCATAAGTCATATATGATAGTGCAATGTAAACATCCTTTTTATATTTGTCGGTGGTTTTTTCATCCTTTTCGATGAGATCCCACTTATTGATTACAATTATCGTTGCTTTTCCTGCATTGTGTGCAATTCCGGCGATTTTCTCATCCTGCGAAGTAACACCTTCCTCAGCATCAACTATAAGAAGGCAGACATCTGCTCTTTCAACCGCCATCTTTGCACGCAAAACGCTGTAATATTCAATGTTGTCCTCAACTTTGCTCTGACGGCGTATGCCCGCTGTATCGATAAATACATATTTACCAAACTCGTTCGCAAGCGTGGCGTCAATAGCATCGCGTGTTGTTCCGGGAACGCTTGATACTATCAGCCTTTCTTCGCCAATTATTTTATTAATAATAGAGCTTTTACCGGCATTAGGCTTTCCGATGACAGCAACACGGATAACCCCATCATCTTCTTTTTCTTCATCGTCGCTCAAATCAGGCAAATATTCGATAACCTTATCGAGTATATCGCTGCTTCCGGTTCCGTGAAGCGCAGACAATGCTATAGGATCACCAAGACCGAGTCCGTAGAATTCGTAGAATTCAGGTGGCGGCTCACCGATTGAATCTATTTTATTAACAGCAAGAATAATAGGCTTACCGCTTCTCATAAGCTGTCTTGCAATTTCGACATCGGCCGCAACCATACCGCTTTGTATGTCAGTTAGGAAGATGATGACCTCAGCATGTTCAATAGCAATTTCCGCCTGAATACGCATCTGTTTGAGCATTTCATCTTTACTTGAGGTTTCAATACCGCCGGTGTCGATAAGCATAAGTTTTCTGTTTGCATATTCGGTTTCATAGTATATTCTGTCACGGGTTACGCCGGGTGTATCCTCGACAATCGAAATCCTGTGACCTGTGATTTTATTAAAAAGCGAGCTTTTACCGACATTAGGTCTGCCAACAATCGCTATTATATGTTTTCTCATAGTGTTTGTGCGGCAAATGCCGCTTACCTCCATTTATTTCAACATTGTATCAAGCAGCTGGCACCCATTATTTTCAACTGCTCTGACTTTGATCTTCAGCTTTTCCGACAGTTCGTTAATAGAGATGTTGTCAAGAAATAAATCTCCCCCACTTCTTAACATTGAGCGCGAAATAAGCAGCTCATCACCAAGAGCAACGCCTGTTAATTGTTCAATAATATCTTTACCAGTAATCAATCCTGCTACAATTATATTTTCGCCGAAAAAGTTGTTTTTTATTGCAATTACATTTATATTAAGCTTCTTATATTTCATTTCAGCTCTATCACAAAGCTCTTTAATTAACTTATATGCTGCAAAGCCTGTTGCTAATGTAACCTTGCGAGGTTTCATGTTTTCAACATCAATTTCTTCCATTGCAAGAATGAATTCTTCCTGCATCGAGCGAAGCATTCCTACACCGTTCTCAATCTGCAGGTAGCCTTCGTAAAACTCTTCATCAGGAAGTGGTATCCCCGACATAACATAAAACTCGTCTGCCGGAAAGAAAATTCTGTGTCCCATGCTTTCGACACAATCATCGCCGTATTTTGTAATCTGTTGAATAACCTCAGCACTTGCCTGTTTATCATACGGGATAAGCTTTACCAGCCCCTTACGGTATTTTGTTATACCCGATGGCACTATCGCAACACTTTGAATGCTTGGAAACAGCGATTTCAGATCATCCATTGTATGTGTCAGCTCATAACTATCGTTATATCCCCTGCAAAGCACAATTTGGGCATTGATTGCAATATGGTTTGCTGCTAATCGTTTCAGCTTCTCAAGCACATCTCCTGCGAAACGGTTGTTCATCATTTTTACACGAAGTTCGGGATTGGTTGTATGCACCGATACATTGACAGGGCTGATATGCATTTCTATAATACGTTCAAGGTCGGCGTCCTTCAGATTTGTCAGAGTAATGTAATTCCCGAAAAGGAAGGAAAGCCGCTCATCATCATCTTTGAAATATATTGTTTCACGCATCCCTTTTGGATTCTGGTCGATGAAGCAGAAAATACAGTTGTTTTTACAGCGTCTCTTTTCATCCATCAGATAAGTACCAAATTCAAGTCCGATATCAGCATACTGACCTTTAAGGATGTTGACTTTGTACTCTGTTCCGTCATGTGAGATCAGCATTGACAACTTTTTTTCCGTGATAAAAAAACGGTAGTCTATAACATCATTGACTTCTCTGCCGTTGATCGACTGCAACAAATCACCGGCGGCAATACCGCTTTTTGCTGCAATTGAGTTTTTTGTAACGCTTTTTATCTGTACCATATTTATCTCAATTTCACTGAATTGATATAAAAAATGGCGTGTGCCGAAAAGCTACAGCGGCAACGCCAAATTTTCTGATGTTTGCGCAGCATTTATTTCAATCCACGCCGCAGCATGTACGCTCTCTATGTTGAGAACGACATATTAAAATTATGCTTCTTTTTTGTCTGCTTGTTTGAGTACAACTTTACCATCGTATGAGCCGCAATTTGTGCAAACTCTATGAGAAAGGACAAATTCACCGCACTTCGGGCATTTTGCCATCTGGGGTGCGTCTAACTTCCAAACTGATGATCTTCTTTTATCTCTTCTCGCTTTTGATGTTTTTCTCTTCGGTACTGCCATCTCTATTCAACCTCCTCAGTGTCATTGTTTTCAAATTTTTCAAGGTATTCTATAAGTTTTACGAGTCTTGGGTCTATTTCTTTATCGGGGCAATCGCACCGACCGTTGTTCAGGTTGGCTCCGCATTTCTGGCAAAGTCCTTTACAGTTCTTTTTACAGATAAAACGGCTCGGAAGATTCAATATTATGCTCGTTTCTGCCAGCTCCTCAAGATCAAGCATTCCGCTGTCAAGTACAATATAATCATCATTTTCTTCAGGATTCTCAAGTGCAGTGCATAATGAATATTCGATTTTAAAATTATCCTTATAGTTGAACTCTTCGGCGCATTTGGAGCAAACAACCGCCATATCAAGCATAAATTCAATTTGTAGCTTAATATAACCGGTGTGGTCGAAGGCATTTCCAATAATTTTTGCATTTCCTGAAGCGATGTCCGGTGTATATCCACCAATATCAAGCGCATAAGAAAATGTCAGTTCTCTTTGCTCACCGCAAAGCATGGCATTAAAGTCAATTTTCAAAATCGATTACATCCGTTCCCAAAATCGTACTGCTTATTATACCATAGAAAAATCACTATTGTCAATACTTTTTTAAGAATAAATCTTAATTTATCTCAATCATGAACGATGCAACCGGCAGTTCCTCGTTGCTGGTCAGCTCACAGGGGATAACTGTAGGGTTACAGCCAAGCTTAATTTTTTTAATCTGTTCAACGCTGCTTGTGATTTTTATTGTTTTTTCATCGATAATAGTACATATTGCTTTGACAAAAACACCGTCTGCACCACAAATCTCGAGCGAATTGATTTCACCGTCAGTCATCTTCAACCCTGAGGTTGTGTTGAAAACAAGTGTTGCTTCGTTCCCATTGACCTCATATGAAGCGAGCGTCGGATAATCTACAGGCTTATCGATGTTATATATCTTTTCGAGAGCCATATTTGCAAGTCTGGTTCCGATTACAAGCTTATCTATCGGATGCAGGTCTTTCGGATTACCTGAGTCATAGTTTATGGTTGTATACATATTCGGTACAAGTGATTGTGTCTGCAGCTGTAAAAGTCTGACCTTTGTGTAGTCGAGATCGTCATAGGACGGCAGTCCTACCTGTATAAACGGCATATCAAGGTTATTAAACAGTCTGCGTGTCGATTCAACAAAAACCTTCAAATAGTCACCATATGGGTCAGGATTGTATGAGTTGCCTTCACCCTGATACCAGATCATCCCCTTAAATGCCATTGGCAGCAGAGGATTTATCATTGCAGCGTAATAACTTTCAGACTGATATGTATATGAATAAAGCTTTGCTTTCGTTATTTCCGCAGGATTCATCCACATCTCGACAGTGGAGCTTCCGGCACCGCTCACAACAATGCCAAGCGGGATATCAAGATTTTTATATATCTCTCTTGCAAAAAGAAAAGCTGTTGATGATATACCGTTTTTTGCTATTGTATCTTTGCTGGGGATTACCCAAGCTTTTCTCTCAAAATCACTTTGAACAACTGTAGCCTTCTTTTCCGGTATAATCAAGAAACCCATATCAGGATAATCACAATCGTTATCAATGCTTGTTCTTGACGTTCCGCTCAGGTATTCTATAAAAAAACACATATTTGACTGTCCGGAGGCAAGCCATACATCGCCGACGCGAACATGGCTGAATGAAACACTTATATTTGTACAGGTTATAATAAGATCTGAACCGGTCTTATCAATCGCAAGCGGATCAAGCTTTACATTCCATTTTTCTTTTTCAACTATCGCGGTCTTTGTCTGACCTGCGAACATGACAATTACCGTTCTTCCGTTAAGCGATTCATCAGCTGTCCCCCAGACCGAAACTTCCTTGTCTCTCTGCAACACCATACCGTTGCCAAAATAAGAATTAAGTGCAAGCAGACAGTCTGCAAGCGTGTCCTGTGTGTAATAAACCATTTCTCCGAAATTCTCCGTTTCAGGTATTGATTCTTCTGTTGATTCAATTTGGCTGTCCTGCTCCGACAATTCAGACGATGTATCGCCTGTTGTTCCGCATGCAGTCAGAAGTAAAACCGTTCCCAACATAATCGGTAATAATTTTGATTTCATAATCTGTCCCTTATAATTGTTTTAATTTTTTTATATATTTATATATAATATATACCAGTTGAAATACATATACAATAGTAAACCTTTCTTAAAATTTATATTTACATAAATTATATTGTTCATTTATTATTTGATTTTTTTAAATTGACTTTTTTGTTAATAAAGTATACAATTACACATTATAATACAAATCGGATGGAGCAGTCAAGGAATGAATAGAAATTATAAAAAGCCTAAAAAGAAAAAAGACATCACCAAACAAATTACGATATTTGTCTTGATTACCGCAATAACTACTTTGCTTATTATCGCATTGACAACCAACCGAAACGGCAACGGTGACACTTCATCAGCTGCTTCTTCAATGGCTTCCGAAACTCAAAGTGATGTATCGGCGCGAAATGAGAGCGATACAGCTTCTTTTGTTTCAGAATCCGGTACATTATCTCAACCTGACGAAAGTATTCCTGACGAAAGCGAACCCAATGAATCGCAGCAGGAATTCTCATATTCCATTGATATAACACTGTATGCGCAGTACATAGATCCGGTTGATGTTGAAAAGTATCTAATATTGGTCAACTCACAGAATACCATTTCAAGTACCTATGTACCGGAAAATCTTGTTACGACAGTGAATGCAAAAGCAGGATATGAAACCACACAACTTAACGCAACCGCAGATAAAGCTCTCGAAGCATTGCTGAAGGAAGCTGCCGCAAACGGTTATAAACGGATCAGGATGTCAAGCGGTTATCGTTCGTATGCGCTTCAGAGTTGGTGGTTCAATTATTATGTAGAACAAGAATCGAAAAAAGAAAAAAATAAAAATCTTACAAAAGAAGAAATCGAACAAATAGTTGTGGAATACAGCGCAAGGTCAGGCACAAGCGAGCATCAGACAGGGCTTGCTGTTGATATATATGACACTGATTACAACTCCACCTTTGCAGGAACACCTTCGGCAAACTGGCTTGCCGAAAACGCACACAAATTTGGGTTCATTCTTCGGTATCCCGAAGGAAAAAAATCAATCACAGGCATAAAGTATGAATCCTGGCACTTCCGTTTTGTCGGCAGAACTGTCGCTACTGAAATATACGAGAGAGACTGGACACTTGAGGAGTATATCGAAGCGTATAATTAGTTTTATGTACATTTTTTGGTTATAATCAATAACTTTAATTTCAATTTTTCAATAATTTCTGTAAGATTGCTATTGACAAAGGCTTTAAATGGGTATAAAATTTATAGAAATTCATAGTTTTTTAATTTTTAGGAGAATTTTCGATGAGAAATACAGTTTGGCAATTGTTTGAAAGAACAACTGACTCATCCGTAATTAAATGTGGAGCGCCTTGCGCGATGCATGATGATAACGGGCTTATACTGCTATACTCTTATCGAGGTAATCCAAGGGGATAAATATATAACCATATAATTATATATAAAGATAAGAGTATACCGGTATAAGTTTTTATAAACTTATACCGGTTTTTTATTTTATAAAGGATGTGTGCATGCAATGCTTGAACAATACTACAATGAACAATGCAACGAAGATGGAAGACTACAGCTTGACCGTGCTAATACAATTGAATACCAAACCACTCTGCATTTTTTATTAACGCATTTGCCCAAAGGTTGTTCAGTTCTTGACTGCTGTGCCGGAACGGGTGTATATGCTTTTCCGCTTGCGGATAATGGTTACACAGTTACAGCTGGTGATCTGATGCAAAAGCATGTTGATATTATGAGAAGCAAAGATACCGATCGTTTACTAACAAAAATATATCAAGGCGATGTGCTTGATATGTCTGCATTTGAAGAAAATAGCTTTGATGCAGTAATATGTATGGGTGCGTTGTATCATTTACAAACACAGGCTGAACGAGAAAAGTGTATTGGAGAATGTCTTAGGGTTTTAAAAGTCGGTGGAGCTTTCACTTTTTCATATATAAACAGAAACGCTTGCTTTATCAATCACTTTAACAGAGCTGATATAGATATTGCTAAATGTAAAACAATATTAGATACCGGAAACAACGGTGTATTCTATGCAATGAATTTTGATGAATCCGATTTACTTGCTAATGAATATAAAGTTGAAAAGATAACAAATATCGGAGTTGATGGACTTAGGTACCCTCTCAGAGAAATTATTAACAGCTGTAGTGATCAACAATTCGAAGCATACATGGAATACCACCTTGCAACCTGTGAACAGCCGTCAATAATCGGACACAGCATGCACGGGTTATGGATAGGGAGGAAGTCATGACCGAACAGATTATTTTAGTTTTTCCGACACTCGAAATGGAAAACCAAGCGATTGAATATCGGCAAGAATATTTTGATTATGGTGAATATGAAATCAGTGGTGATGGCGGATTGGATCATGCCGATAATTACAAAAATTGGTTTAATATAATTACATCCGCTCAAACTGCAGCTCCAAATGGTTGGGTTAATTGTTCAACTTACTTTGCAGCTATTGGCGATAAGATTATCGGAACTATTCAAATCAGACATTCCCTTAATGAGTTTCTTATTGATTATGGCGGTCATATTGGTTATGGTGTTCGACCATCCGAGCGTCGAAAAGGTTATGCTTCTCAAATGCTAAAGCTTGCTCTTGAAAAATGCTGCAAGTTAAACATCGATAAAGTTCTGATTACTTGCGACAAAGACAATATAGCTTCTGCAAAAACAATAATGAAAAATGGTGGAATTATTGAGAATGAGCTTACAGAACAAAACGGAAATTTAGTCCAAAGATATTGGATTACATTGAAATGAATATATTTCGGATAGAAAGGACAGATTCATATGAAAAACTTATTCAGAAATACCGCTTGGCTATATGATGTAGATAAACGAGATAATCTTCAAGCAGACATACCGTTCTATATAGATTACGCAAAAATGCAGAAAGGCGAGATACTTGAGCTTGGCTGCGGAACAGGCAGAGTATCTATAGCATTAGCAAGGCAGTGTTTTAAAGTTACCGGTCTTGATTTGTCTATCCAGATGCTTGATATTTTCAGAGCTAAAACCGAGAATGAACCTGAGCTGAAAGATAAAATAACAATCGTCCATGGTGATATGTCTGATTTTAACCTGCAAAAAAAGTTTTCAATGATAATAGCTCCTTTTCGTGTTTTCCAGGCACTGACTGAAGATGATGTCATAAAGCAATCATTGAGATGTATCAGAGAGCATTTAACTTATGACGGAATATTCATCATCAATGTATTCAATCCAAGACCTGTTATGGATGAAGGATGGTGCTATCCGGAGACAGTGCAATGGGAACGGCTTGATGAGAATACAGGAAACTATGTTGTCAAAAAACACTGGGGCGATAAAATCGATACCCAAAATCAGATCATATATCCTCATTATGCATATGAAGTTACCGATAAAAACGGTATCAAATCAAGGCACACCGAGGATTTAAAGCTGAAATATTATTACGATAATCAACTCTCACAAACATTAGAAAATGCCGGATTCAGAATCAAAGAAAAATTCGGTTGGTACGATAAGTCAACAATTGAAGACTGCAAGCGGGAACTGATTTTTATTTGTACAAAAATTTAGTATCCTACACAATAAATTTTTAAAGGAGTAATAATATGCCGAACAATAACTTTACAAAATCAATTGGCTGCATTGTTATGCGGGGTAATGATGTTCTATTAGTAAAGCATACATACGGAAGCGCTAACGGAAGATATCTGACCCCGGGCGGATGTTGCAATGAAAATGAAGCACCGGAAGCCACCGCTCATCGGGAATTATGGGAGGAAACAAAAATCAAGGCCGAGATTAAAGAATTGGTTGGAATCAGATTTTTTCCCGACTCATGGTATGTAGTATTCAAAATGGATTACGTAGAAGGAACCCCGACTTCTGATGGTTTTGAAAACAGTGAAGCGATTTTTATGGATATAAATGAAGCAATAACACATCCGCTGATAACAAACCTGTCAAAAGTTCTTCTTGAATCCATGTTGTTAGATAATTCTAACGGACTAAAAAGATATGCTAACTATACCTCGCCACAAGTACCGGAAGCAACCTTATACGGAGTGAATTACACTAAGGAGTAAAATGTTATGTTAACCTCGATCGATAAAGATCATTTACTGTTCAGCTCTGCTGAATACAACAACGATATAATTGCGTTCAACCTCATGGAGTTGATACGCACATCACCGCTTGTTCTGCTGTCAAACGGAAACAGTGCCATTGTTGGCAGGACACATCCGAGTACACCCTTTTGGATTTGGACGAGCAACAATATTACCGATTACGAATCACAGAAGGTATGCGAGAATATTATAAATCATCTTAGAGAATGCAAATCAATTAAAATTGTTGCAAAGCTTGAGTTCATAGAGTACTTTTCAAGGGCTGTTATTGATATTGCAGAAATAACATTCAAAACTGATATGCAAAGCTATGAGTGCAACAATGTTATCATACCGAAAATAACCGATGTAACTATAACACATCCTTCAGATGATGACCTTGAGCTTCTCGCTGAGTTCTACAAGCAATACTATTTCGAATGTTGGGGTAAAAATGCACTTGATGCAGATTGCATAGAAGCCGCTAAGAAAAACTTAGCCAACCCCGATTTTCTGGTATTATACAAAGATAACAAAATTGTATCTATGGTAGGTATCAGCAAAAAAGACGACAAATACGCAAGGATAAATCAGGTTTACACCTCCATTGAGCATCGCTGCAAGGGTTATGCAGCATCGGTTGTTGCGGAGCTTTGCAAAAGAGCATTGGCAGAAGGCAAAACACCTATGTTGTATGCCGATATCGCAAACCCCGCATCAAACAAAGTATATCGCAACATCGGATTTAAACCGAGAGGCAAAGTTTCGGAAATATGGGTTGAGATTAAATCTTAAAATACATCATCAAGAGGAGGTTTATATGATAAAGCTGAACACTATTGACAATGGGCAAGTATTTGATTTTGGAAAAGCTTCAAAAGACTATTCAAAATTTCGTGATATTTATCCAAAAGAATTATATGACACACTATACTTATTGGGTGTAGGACACGAAGACCAAGATTGGCTTGACATGGGAACAGGTACAGGTCAACTTCCACGTGGACTATATCATTATGGTGCAAAAATAACCGGAATTGATATTTCTCAAAATCAAATAAATGAAGCTGTTCGTATGGCAGATGAAAAGAAAATGAATATTACATTTAAAGCATGTTCTGCAGAGAATACAGAATTTGCAGACAGCAGTTTTGATGTTATTACAGCCTGTCAGTGTTTCTGGTATTTTGATAAAGAAAAAATCGTGCCTGAAATAAAAAGACTTTTAAAATCAAAAGGGTTGTTTGTCAAAATATATATGACATGGATCAAAGAAGATCCTATTGCTTCGGAATCACACGCTCTTGTTAAGTCTTTGAATCAAAATTGGACCTCCGGTTCATCAGCTGTGCAGGATTTAAGGATACATTGTTTTGATAATCCTGTTATGGAATCCTTTTATGCTGATTTGCCTTTCACACCCGAAAGCTGGCATGGACGAATCAGAGCATGTCGCGGTGTTCTCGGTTCAATGGATAATGAAACCTTGCAAAAGTTCGAAACAGAGCATCAGAAATTATCAGAAACTTTCCCTGAAACCTTTACTGTCAAGCATAAAATTTATATAACATCATATCAGATAAGAAAGTGAGTGAGATAATGTGATTTTACAAGCAGAAAAAAGTGATCTGTCCGAGTGTCTTGATATAATCAGAAAAAGCTTTACGACGGTTGCGGATGAATTCGGGTTGACCGAACAAAACTGTCCGACAAACGGAGCATTTATGAAAATAGACAGGCTTGAACGCGATTTCAACGATGGTAATCTGATGTTTTGCTATTATAACAGCTTTGGAGCTGTCGGATTTGTACAAATAAATAAGGTTTCGGACGATACCTTCGAGATGCGTAAGCTTGCAGTTGTTCCCGAATGTCGTCATATGGGCATCGGCAGAGAGCTGATTGATTTCGTAAAAGCCAAGGTTACCGAATTCGGCGGCAGGAAAATAACAATCGGAATAATTGATGAAGACACAAGGCTGAAGGATTGGTATGCCGAAAACGGATTTATGCCGGTCAGCATTCAGACCTTCTCACATCTACCGTTTACAGTCGGGTATATGGAATTTAGATTGGGGTGAATTGCTTGATTAAAATACGCCAATTACAGGACAAAGATGCTGTCAATATTGTCAAATACAACGAAGGCAAGGATGAGAATTTCTTTAACCAATGGGGCGGTGGTAGGTTTTATACATATCCTCTTACAGCAGAGCAAGTGCAAAGCCGCATAAAAAACACTCAAAACACAAGATATTTTGCTATAACAAAAGATGATGCGATGATAGGAGCCGCTGAGCTTGATTTTATCGATTGGGAAGCAAAAAAATGCTCTGTCTGTCGATTTTTGCTTGGTGAAGAATACAGCAACCATGGTTACGGTACAGAAGCATTAAATCTGCTTGTTGATTATGCAATGAATCAATTAGGTATGACGAAAGTTACACTTTCTGTTTTCGACTTCAACAAAAACGCATTTAGATGTTATGAAAAAGCAGGATTTGTGACCACAAGTATTTCCGACAGACCAAACGGTTGGAAAGCAATTCACATGGAAAGGAACAAAAACATGACACTTGAAACGAAAAGATTGATATTACGGCCATTTGTGGATAGCGACTTTGAAGCTGTTCACAGTTACGGAAGCAACTACGAGAATATAAAATTTATGGTATGGGGTCCAAATACCGAGGATGATACACGCAATTTCATAAAGGATTGTATTGAAAAGTCGAAAAAATCGCCTCAAACACATTTTGACTTTGTGGTAACTCTCAAAGACAGCGGAAAGGTTATCGGCGGTTGTGGTATATACCTGAATCAAGCAGGTGATGAAGGTATGATTGGTTGGGTGCTGCATATGGACTATTGGAAGCAGGGTTACGGAACCGAATTTGCAGCCGAGCTGATAAGGTTTGGTTTTGCTGAGCTGAACCTGCACCGGATTTATGCAACCTGTTTTTCCGAAAACTACGGCTCATACCGTGTTATGGAACGCAACAATATGCGCCGTGAGGCTTATTTTGTCAAATGCCGCAAGGGCAGAAAATGCGATCCCGAACCCTGGTACGACGAGCTTCATTATGCGATATTAAAAGAGGAGTGGGAACACAATAGTTGAATAATCAAATCAGGAATTGTTGTATGAATCGTTTATGTTGCAAAAATATATCCCCCTACTGTTTCTTATATTCATCCTAAAAGAAAAAGGTATTTATTGACTAATATAATCGTTCATGGTACTATAAAAACTGTTATTATAAAATCATATAATATCATTAAAATATATATTTTTAGGAGGTTTATATATGGAAGATTATATAACAGAAATGCGAAAACTAATCGGTCATACCCCTCTATTGTCTATTGGGTGTGATGTTATAATCGAAAATAATGGTCAAATCTTACTTCAAAAAAGAACGGATGATGGTGAATGGTGTGTGCCAGGTGGCGGTATGAATTTCGGCGAAACTTTTTTAGAAACCGCCACTCGTGAAGTTATGGAAGAAACAGGGTTGAAATTAGAATCCCTTTCATTATTCGGCATATATTCAGGGAAAAATTGTGTTGTTGAATATCCAAATAAAGATGTTGTTTTTGGTGGAATTGTTGTCTTTATTGCAAAAAAATACAGTGGAGAGCTTCGCAAAAATTCCAATGAAAGTTATGAGCTTAAGTTTTTCAGCAGAGAGAACCTCCCTCAAAACATTCGAAAAACAAATAAAATTTGGATAAACCAGTGGAAAAAAGGTCAAGATTCAATCTTTATTGGATAGCATCGCATAGACTAATAGCAAAACAATATTTGATATTTTATTTGTACGACGAGCTTCATTATGCGATATTGAAAGAGGAGTGGGAGAATAGAAATGGAAACAATAACAATAAAGAAAGCAACCATTGATGATGCAATCGACATTGCTGACATACATATGCTCTCGTGGGAAGTAGCATATAAAGATATCATTCCTACCGAATATATAATCGAAAAAAACAAAACGAGACCTGCTCAATGGCAGAATCTCTTATTAAAAAACGACTGCGAGTATTTTATAATTCAATTAGAAAATAACACAATAGGTTTTATAACATTAGCAAAGCCCCAGGATAAAAATTCAGATGAAAATTATTATGAGTTAGTCAGTTTATATCTGCATCCCGATTATTGCAGAAAAGGTTTTGGAACAGTAGCATTAAATTATATATCCTCTTATACAAAAGCATTAGGTGAAAAATATTTAATACTTTTTGTTCTTGAAGATAACCATTCAGCAAGACTTTTTTATGAAAAAAATGGATTTCTTTTTGATGGGACTAAAAAAACACTCAATTATGGAAAACCTCTTTCAGCTTTAAGATATAGGAGAGAATTAGCGTGAAAAATGTATGGATACGCAATAATCTAATCGCGTATCTCCATTAATTTTCATGACAAATTTGCGCTTTTACACAGAATGGAGATTATTATGCTAACGCACACAGGAACACAAACGATACAAACTGAACGATTGTTGCTCCGCAGATTTACAATTGATGATGCACAGGCGATGTTCGACAACTGGGCAACCGATGTCAATGTAATAAAATACATGCATTGGGATTTACATAAAGATATGAACGAAACGAGATTTATACTCAACAATTGGATTACCGAATACGAAAAACCTTCATGCTACAACTGGGTTATTGTTTACGAGGGAATGCCAGTCGGTGCAATAAACCTTCATGCTTTATCCGACACAAGCATGCGTAGTGAGATTGGATATAACATAGGCTCAAAATGGTGGAACATAGGCATCACAACCGAAGCCACAAGGGCTGTTATTGGTTTCGCGTTCAACAATTTAAATATGCACAGGATAGCCGCATTACATTTGACGACAAATGTCGCATCGGGGAGAGTTATGCAAAAATCAGGTATGACATATGAAGGCACAATGCGAAAGCATGCGCTCAGAAAAGACGGCGTTTTCGAGGATATGTGCATATACGGAATCCTAAAGGATGAGTGGGAGAATGCACATCAACAAAAAACACTCGCTGAGATTAGCGAGTGAGGATGACAAAGAATTTGTTTACCAAACAATAAAGTCGGGCGATTTTCAATACATAGACGAAATCTGGGGTTGGGATGAAGCTAAACAGCGAAGTCTATTCGATACCGAATTCAACACAGAAAATGTCTATGTCATAATGTTTGATGAAAAATCAGTCGGATTCTGTCAGATAATCAGAACAAATCGGATTTATATATGTGAACTTCATCTATCTTCCAAATTCAGAGGGTTGGGGATTGGAAGCTCAGTTCTTGCAGAAATAATTACAGAAGGGAAAAGTGCAGGATTACCTGTTTACATCGGTTGCTTTAAGAATATCATTCGTGCAAGAAGGCTATACGAAAAAATAGGCTTCAGTCTTATCGGAGAGACCGAAACCCATTATGAATTAAAGCTTTGAAGCTATAAGAGCAGTATTCCTGTATTCGCTTGGGATTACGCCCATACGCTTCTTGAAAATACGGCTGAAATACAGTTGATCGTTATACCCCACCGCTTCGGCAACCTCTCTGAGGTTGAGATTGCTTTCGGAAATCAGCTCGCATGCTTTTTTGATACGCAGTGTTATTATGTAATCAAGAGGTGCTGTACCCATATATTCCTTGAAAACAGTACGGTATCTGCTGATGCTGAGATGCTCGATTTCAGCAAGCGTTTCAAGGCTTATATCGGTGCAGTAGTTTTTCTTAATATAATCAAGTGAATTTGCAACCTTCTGCTCTTTTAAAGGTTGCTTTTCTGTTCCATGCTTGTTTCTGCTGAGTGCGACCATAATTGTTGTCAGCCTTGCAGCAGCTGATATTTTGAAGCAGTACTCATGCTGAAGTGCTTCCTTGTCAAGATGCTGAAATTCCTTGATTACATTATCGCTGATGCCGACATCAACAATATTTGCGTTGTCAAACCTACAGCTGTCAATAACAGCTTTTGCTCCGAAGCCTGTGAAGTGTACCCAGTGAAAAGAAACTGCTGCACTGCTATCGATATGTATTGGTGTGACCGGATAAAACACAACCAACTGCCCGGGTTGAATAAGTCCGATATTTGTATATAATTCCCCGGACACAAGATATATAAAAAGGTAATCTGTACAACCGTTTTTAAGGTGTGTTTTTATACTGCTTTCAGTTGAACAATAACCGGAAGCATTTACAAGAAGATATTCGTTATTATTGGAATTATATTCATGCGAAAAGAAAAATTGGTTCAGCGACTCCAGTATAAACACCTCCCATCAGTTGAAAAGTCCATATAAAAAGTTGATTTATACATTGCTAAAATACTCGTCTTAGTATACACTTTCATTTAGTTTGCGTCAATATCAAATTTAAATAAGAAATCAAAAATATAAGTGATGCAATAAGCAAATAATCTAAACCTTTAAGATTATTGTGGAATGGAAAGACAATGAAAAAATACGGAATTTTATTGATCGGCTGCGGTCATATCGGCACACAACATATCGAGGATATTTATTACAGAGATAACATTGATATTATAGCAGTCGTTGACACCAATGAGGAAAAAGCTGCGCTTACAGCAAGTAAATACGGAGCAAAGGATTACGGAGCAGACTATAAAGCATTCATCAATGATCCAAGAGTTGATATTGTTATAATCGCTACATATACAGCAACCCATCTTCCGCTGCTGCGGGAGTCGCTTGCAAACGGAAAGCATGTCCTCTGCGAAAAACCTATTGCAGGGAATTATGAGGACGGCAAGGAATTTTACGAGCTTGTAAAATCAGCAAGCCAGAAGGTACTTGTTGCGCTTATACTGCGTCATAATAAATCCTACAACACCATCAAGTCGCTTATCGATGCCGGCGAAATCGGCGAGCTGAAGGTGATGAGGATAGCTCAAAGCCATCATGTAACCGACTGGGAAAGGCACAAAGCATTGCTTGAGGACACATCTCCTGTCGTTGACTGCGGTGTACATTATTTTGATGTTATGCAATGGTTCACAGGGGCAAAAATCTGCGAGGTCAGCGGGATTGGCAACAAGGTTGAGGAGGACTCGCCGCGTGCGAATTATACTCTCGCAACCGTAAAGCTAAACAATGGCTGCATCGGATATTTCGAAGCCGGCTGGAGCAACACAATAGCCTCGCTCAATGTCAAGGAGTTTATCGGAACAAAGGGCAGAATAACCCTTACGCTCAAGGATCTCCGCTATTCCGACCGTGAAGAGGGCGACCTGATTTCAATCTACCACCGTGACAACCGTGAATACAAAACATTGAATGTTGATTCCGAATACAAGGATATGAACGCACAGATTCAGACACTGATTGATATGATCGAGAACGGCACTCCGGGCAGCCCGACAATCGATGAGGTATTCAGTGCATTCTACGCAACAATAAAAGCTGATGAAGCAATCGAAAAAGGTACCGTAATAAAAATATAGTATTACATAAAATATCTCCGGTTGAAAAGTTTTCGACCGGAGATTTGTTATAATTCCGGATAAATGAAATGTTACAAAACAGAAATATATCAGAAATATCTGACATCAAGTGATATCAGATGAAATCATTTGCGCGCCTAATCCAATCCAATACGAATCCGAAATCAATCCGAATACAAACACCCGAGGTCTCGAGGGATGAAAAAATCCCAGCCGGATAAACCAGCAGGGGGGTGTGTAAGGATGATTTTGATTTAAACACCCCCTGATGTAGGGGCGGCCACGCAGGGCTGCCCCTACATAGGCTTCCGTTTGCCTCCATTGCAAAATGCTGACGTATTTTTATGGAGGTGTAAGTTCGGACTTTTTCCGAATGAAAAAATATATATAGTATGCTATAATATTATCATCTGAAAAAGTAAATCCCCGATCAGGTTACGATTGGGGATTCATTTATATACTTTTTACTTTGCTTTCAGCATTTCATCTATTTCGGCTGCTGAATCTCTGCCGGCACCCATCGCAAGTATAACTGTTGCCGCACCTGTTACGACATCGCCGCCTGCGAACACGTTCTCACGAGAGGTTTTTGTTGTGCCTTCCGCGACGACAATACAACCGCGTTTGTTTGTATCAAGTCCCTCGGTTGTTGAGCGGATCAACGGGTTCGGAGTTGTTCCGACCGCTATTACCGCCGTATCGATATCAAGTCTGAACTCGCTGTCAGCCTTTTCGACCGGCCTTCTTCTGCCGCTTGCGTCAGGCTCGCCCAATTCCATCTCAACGCAATCGACGGCGATCAGCTCACCCTTCTCGTTGCCGACAAAGCGGTTCGGGTTGCAAAGAAGCTTGAATATTATGCCCTCTTCCTTAGCATGCTCGACCTCTTCGCGTCTTGCAGGCATTTCCTCCTCGCTTCTGCGGTAGATTATATATACATTCTCAGCACCAAGTCTTTTTGCGCATCTTGCAGCATCCATCGCAACGTTTCCGCCACCGATAACTGCAACCGATTTCGATTTTCTGATCGGCGTAACATACGAGTTGTCATACGCCTTCATCAAATTCACTCTGGTAAGGTACTCGTTCGCCGAATAAACACCGACAAGCGCTTCGCCTTCGATACCCATAAAGTTCGGTAGTCCGGCACCGCTGCCAATGAAAACAGCTTCATAGCCGTCCTCAAAAAGCTCGTCAACCAAAAATGTTCTGCCGATAACTGCATTTGTTCTAATTTCAACGCCGTTTGCTTCAAGACCGGCGATTTCTCTTTTTACGATTTCCTTCGGTAATCTGAATTCCGGGATTCCATACACGAGAACACCGCCGCTCTTATGGAACGCTTCAAAAACCGTTACCGAATAGCCTCTTTTTGCAAGCTCGCCTGCACAGCTGAGTCCTGCAGGTCCGCTTCCGACAACAGCAACCTTTTTCGCATTCGCAGGAGCTGTCTTTTTCTCGGTCGGCTTACTGTGTGCCGCCGCATAATCAGCCGCAAAGCGTTCAAGTCTGCCTATCGCAACACTTTCACCCTTGATACCTCTGACACACTTGCCTTCGCACTGTGTCTCCTGAGGACAAACTCTGCCGCAAACAGCCGGAAGTGAGTTGGTTTCCTTTATCTTATCGGCCGCTTCAATAAATTTGCCTTCCGTAATAAGTTTAAGAAACTCTGGAATCTGTACCATAACAGGACAGCCCGAAACACAGGTACGGTTTTTACACTGCAGACAGCGTGCAGCCTCCTGCATTGCTTCTTCTTTGGTATAACCCAGCGCAACTTCCCCAAAGGTCTTGCTTCTTTCGACAGGATCGAGCTGTGCCATCGGTGTTTTCTTTGTTTTGTCAATCATTTTATGTCAACCCCCTGAAAAAGCTTGCAGTCCTCGTCGCGTTTCTTTTCATCGCCTGAGTATGCTCTGTTTCTTCTCATAAGCTCGTCAAAATCGACCTCATAACCGTCAAAATCAGGACCGTCAACGCAGGCAAATTTGATTTTTCCGCCCACTGTAACCCTGCAGCCGCCGCACATACCTGTACCATCGATCATAATCGGGTTAAGGCTTACAATTGTTTTTATATTATACTGCTTTGTAAGCAGACATACAAATTTCATCATTATAGGTGGACCAATTGCGATAACAAGATCATATTTTACACCGTTTTCAATCAATGCTTTAAGTGCATCGGTTACAAGCGCTTTATTTCCGTTTGAGCCGTCGTCGGTGCATATAATTAACTTGTCCGAAACGGCTTTCATTTCGTCTTCAAGAATAATCAGGTCATTGCTTCTGAAGCCTGCAATTATATCAACCTCGCAGTTCATATCATGTAGCGCCTTCGCCTGTGGATATGCGATTGCACAGCCCAGACCGCCACCGATAACAGCAACCTTAATATTGCTTTCAAGCTCAGAGGGTCTGCCGAGTGGTCCGACAAGGTCGGATATATATTCGCCCTCTTCTTTTGCGGCAAGCTTCTTGGTTGAATAGCCGACTGTCTGCGCAATTACTGTTATTGTACCCATCTCACGATCATAGCCGGCGATTGTGAGCGGAATCCGCTCGCCTTCTTCGTCAACTCTGAAAATTATGAACTGACCGGGCATTGCTTTCTTTGCTATATCGGGAGCATCAAAAACAACCTCAACAATTGAATCGTTTAAAAAACGCTTTTTTACTATCCTGGTCATCTCTGTGTTTGCCTTTCCATATTAATTGATTAATTGTTTACTTTTTCGAGTGC
This sequence comes from Clostridiales bacterium GWF2_38_85, assembly GCA_001797275.1. Taxonomy (GTDB): domain Bacteria; phylum Bacillota; class Clostridia; order Oscillospirales; family CAG-382; genus GWF2-38-85. Next base: position 22,844 of record MGOY01000024.1, read on the forward strand.
TTCTTTAAGCACCGGGAATATATCTTCTGCCATCATCCTGAAACCGAGGTCTGTAGGATGAAGCCCGTCAACTGTATAGTCGCCGGGGTTATACTCATCGTAGAACAGGCTGCCGTCAACAAAATACACATTTTCATCGCCCGCTTTTTTTGCTTTGTTGTAATTAGCAATAATAAGTGAACGGCATTGAACTGCGTTAGTATCGTATTTACTGTAGTTGGCGCGAGATACAAATATAATCGGAATATCGGGGTGTGCTGCTCTGACGATTTCATAGAATGGATAGTGAGTAGGCGACAACTTCTCCAATGTGTCCGCATTGTAATCGTAATCAAAGACAAAAGCCGACATTTCAATGGAAGCTATATATTCGGCAATCGAGGTTTCACCAAGTGCCGAGCCTGAAAATCCGAGGTTTACAATATTTGCATCAAACGCACGGGTTATAACATGGAAATACGCAGTACCCGGTCTTGAAGCACAACCGCCCTGGGTTATGGATGAGCCGTAAAATACAACCGGTTTTTCATATGTATAAGGCAGCGGTTCTGCAACGGTTGAACCTGTGGGGAATCCGATTGACATCGATTTTACTCCAGCGTATAACGGTAAATCAATCATAACTTCCTTTGTTCCGGATGGAAGATAGATTGTTCCGCTGTATGATGGCTCCGTTTTAGGAAGTATTGTGCAGTTATATTTTCTTGCTGTTCCCGTTCCGACATAAACATCAATTCCGGAAACACCGCTTGGTGCAAAATGCTTCATACCGCCGTTTATATTCTGAAGAGTAATATCAACCTGTAGGCTAGTTGCATTTGTGCGGAATCTGATTCTGCCGCCCGATGTACTCCAGCCTAACCAATCATTATTATCTGAATACTTGTCCTTATCGGCAAGCAGCATTCTGTAAAGCTGGTTATTGTTCTCTTCAAGGCTTGCAAATCCGGATATATCGATAACCGGAGAGAATATGTTCAGGTATGTATAGCCGCCTGCGGTTTTGGTAATATATTGCGAATCAACCTCTTCTGCCTTAACAAAGGTGCCTGAGTTAATATCAAGTGTCGATGAAACCGGCTCCCCGAAAACATATGTCGATGATTCCTCCTGTAAAACTTCGCTTACAGTGGATTCCACAGCAGCTGAGCTGTCATCAACCGTTGATTCGGTTGACGAGGGTGTACCCGAACAGGCAGACATGAAAGTAGTCAATGCTGCAAGTATAATAATCAATAAACGTTTTTTCACAATAAAATACATACTTTCTTTCGGAGTTTGTGAGGTTTCGGCTTACCGAAATTCCATCATTTTGATGGGAAATACAAACTCGCGGGTTGAATAAACTTAAATTAGAAGCGATGCTCCTTTTTGTTCAACCTATCTCTCCAATATGCATAAATTAGTTTAGTATTTATTCGTTCAGTATTGATTATTATACAATATATACTTTAGAATTGCAAGAATTTTTTCTTATACTAAACCGCAATCAGAAACATAATTTAAAGGAAAGACCTTACAGCTCGCTCGTTTTCAAAACTAATTTCAATACAATTAGTTTTGAATTATTGCATCATGTTTCTTTTGCGGGTTAGTGTTAGAGTTGCAAATCTGATATCATTCAACAGCTTGACAATTCTTCCTTCAGCTTTTGAATAATTTTCTTTTCGAGCCGTGAAATATATGATTGAGATATACTGAGCATATCAGCAACTTCTTTTTGTGTCAGCTCCTTATTCTGAGGATGATGCAGTCCGAAACGCAGCTCAATTATTTCTCTATCGCGTTTGTTGAGCTTTCTCAAGGCTTTATATATTTGTTTTCTCTCTTCTTCTTCCTCAAGCGACACTGAAACATAATCGTTCTCAGTACCGAGAAGGTCTGACAGCAGGAGCTCATTCCCGTCCCAATCGACGCTGAGAGGTTCGTCGATTGAAAGCTCGGTTTTCAGGTTTGAGTTCTTTCGAATATACATAAGAATTTCGTTTTCTATGCATCTTGATGCATAGGTCGCCAGCTTTATCTGCTTTTCCGCCTTAAAGCTTCCCACAGCCTTCATCAGCCCGATAGTTCCGATGCTGATTAAATCCTCGATCCCAATTCCGGTGTTCTCAAATTTTTTTGCAATATAAACCACAAGTCTGAGGTTGCGTTCAATCAACTTGTTTTTCGCCTTAGGATCGGTCTCGAGTCTTTCAATGAGTTCTGTTTCTTCTTCTTTACTAAGCGGCGGCGGCAATGTCTGCGAACCGTTAATATAATACAGCTCGTCTTCTTTACCAAGAATTTCACGTAATATCCGTTTGGTCAGCGTTGTAATACCCTTTAATAAATTCATAAACCTATCCCCTTTCAAATTATATCTCCCGGGATATTTGCATTGAATCCACAGAAACTGCCCGGGCTGTCGTCAATCGCAATAATTAACTTTCTCTCGTTGGATTTACGTTGTGTTATTGTCTTTATCTCAGCTACATCAGGCCGGAACCCAAACAGAACCCTATTGCCTGCTGCAGTTCTCACCGGTATTAGCCTTACACCGACGGTTTTATCATTAAGTTCACACAGACTATTAATAATATCTTTCTTAACCAGCACCACATTGTCACCGCTGATCGGATCACAAAGCTTGTTACCGCTGTCGACGAATCCGACAACCGAAATTTCTTTGCCTTTATATTTCAGCTTTAGCTTTGCGGTTTTTATATGTATACGGTTTTTTATAAGTTTCCCGTAAATGTATGTAATCAGAGCAGCCGCAGGCAATGCCGCAAATATAGCAAGCTCATTTGCTTCCGACTGAATGTATATTACCGTAAAAATTCCACCAATCAAAACAGAACTTATAATAAATAAAATCCATAGCTTCAGAAGCGAAACAAATCCCACCTTAACTGCAATTACACACAGTAAAAATGCTATTGCAAGATGAATTAATATGTTTTGATAATACAAGGCGAGAAGTGAGTAGACTGCTCCGACTGCTGCCGCAGCAGTCAGCCTTAGTGCCTTTATAGGGAGCTTCAGAACTGCTGTCGCGATATATATACAAACGAAATCAACGCAAAAGTTAATAATAAAATAGATATCGGCATATATTATTGTATCCATGATTAACCTCGTTCTTTTATTGTTATAAAGATCATTGGTTTCAACTTAACTTCTATTCTGATTATATTATAAATCAGCTGACGAAGAAATTTTGTCGTTTCGGAGATAAAAAATTTCTGTATTAATCACTGTTTTTGAAGGGAGGACGCATGAATTGCAGTAATTGCATTATCATGCCGATTTTATGAAAAGATCAATTTTTATCCGTCTTCCGCAACCGCTTGTTTTTGTTATCTCGCTGCTTCTGCTTGTTTTAACCGTTCTTGCAATCATAAATTACATCGAGAAAAATCCGTTGCCTGTATTCGGTGACAGCCGAAATGTAAATGTTACATTTGAAGACCTCGCAGAAAAAATTTATGAAAATCTGAACGATTGAAAAAGTTTTTATGAAACGAGGTGATCCTGATATATATAATAATTCCGAATCTGAAGCTCAGAATCAATATTTTCACAATCTGTGTAGTAATGCTGCTTTTATATCTTGAAAATCCGATATCAGTTTTATTGTTGTTATCCGCAGCGTTTATACACGAACTCGGTCATTTTGTGGCAATGAAAATATTCGGAGCTGTAATTAAAAGAGTTGATATAGAACCCTTCGGCGCAACGATTGTATTCGATTCGTCAAAAAGCAGCTATCGATCAGAGTTGAAAGTTGCGCTTGGCGGTCCGCTTCTGGGGCTGTTTACATCTGGTGCGTGTTGGTTACTCTTCACATATTACCCTTCTCCTCATCTGCTTTTATTTTTGCTTGCTAATCTTGCATTTTCGGTAATAAATCTGATACCGTTCAGTACATTGGACGGTGGACTGGCACTGAAATCATGGCTGTTGTCAAAATATGAACTAACCCAGGCAGAGAAAATTGTTAAGGTCATTTCTTTGATTTCAGTTGCAATTCTGTGCATTCTGTCGATTATGGTATTGAATGCTTCGGGCTATAATATTTCTCTGCTCGCATTAACGGCATTTCAAATAGTAATCTTGTTTGGAAACATTATCTCAGGTATCTGATTTTTTTGTCGTTTTCCGTGCTTCGACATTTTATTTTTTTCTGCGATGTTATAATCAGCTTACTCATATGGTATATTATTACATTTATATTGTGAAAGGGCGAAAACATCAATGAAGAAAGCAAAAATTACTTTTATCGATACTGCAGATATAACTCCCGGTGCTCTTCAACCAAGAACAGAATTCGACGATACAAAAATAAAAGAGTTGGCTGACAGCATAAAGCTACACGGTGTAATGCAACCGATTACAATACGCAAACGGGATGAAGTCAGAGTTGTTGAGCTTAACGGGATGACATTGAAAAGCGAAAGATATGAAATTATTGCTGGCGAACGCAGATGGCGAGCAGCAAAGCAATTGGGATTGCGAAAAATACCCTGTATTATATCCGATGCTGACAACAGGCAGGCAGCATTTATGTCGCTGACCGAAAACCTTCAGCGCGAAGATTTACAGTTCTTCGATTATGCTGAATCAATAAGAAGAATACAGGAGCAGTTTTCCATCCCGCAAAATGAGCTTGCAAAGCGGCTTTGTACGTCTCAATCGGCAATAGCAAACAAGCTCCGGTTACTGAAACTGAGTGGTGAGGAACGTTCCTTAATACGCGAAGGTCAGCTGAGCGAGAGACATGCAAGGGAGTTTCTGCGGGTAGATGAACCTGAGATACGTAATAAAATAATAGAAAAAGTTATTAAGGACAAACTGTCGGTTAACGAGTGCATTAAGTTGATTGATTCAACGCTTGAACATGAAAAAAAACCGCAAAAAAAGCAGCACTGCAATCTGAAATACGCTTTTATGATAAAAGATATAAAGTTTTTTATGAACTCGGTTGACCGCTCTGTTAAGCTGCTGTCACAAGCTGGTGTACCTGTTGAACGGGAACAGCAGGAAGACGGTGAATATCTCGAAATCAAGTTGAGAATACCAAAAGCTGTATCCTCGATTGCTGTTGTATAATAGACTTTTATCAATGTTTTTAATTGAATAAAACAAAACTGCGGTGTTAACATCGCAGTTTTGTTATGCAAAAAATTAAATTATGAAAGGGAAAAATTATGAGTGCAAAAATCACAAAGGGTATCGACTGCTCACGCTGGCAGGGTGAAATCAACTGGGAGGAGGTCGCAAAGGATGGGATTAGCTTTGCTATGATCAAGGCAACCCAGGGTGAAGGAATCCAGGCACGCGACGGTGTTCACTTCACTGACAGCAAATTTAATGATAATATCACAGGCGCATACGCAGCAGGGTTGAGCTGTGGAGCTTATCATTTTTCCACAGCAGCAAATCTGTCAGAAGCAAAGAAGGAGTTTGATTACTTTTTCAATGTAATCAAACCTCACAAGCAAAAAATCAATCTTTACGCCGCAATTGATTTTGAGGATGTCGGTTATACAGACATAAAACGCATTAAGCTGAACACAGGTATTGTACTGCTTTTTGCTGATATGGCGAAAGCAAACGGATTTACATCTGCGTTGTATACTAACCGTAATTTTCTGACCGACTACCTTGACAAAGCGAGACTCGAAGGAATTGCAATCTGGCAAGCGCATTACTATACCCCGAGATGCGATCAGAACCCACCGCAGGACAGCGATTCACTTTGTTATGTGGCAGTGGAGCGAAAAAGGCAGGGTGAAGGGCATAGACACTGATGTCGACCTCAATGTTATGTTCGACAGCAGCGATGACAACTACGAAAAGCTGAGCAAGCTCATCGAACAGATGTCTGAGCTTCTTGAAGAAGCGAAAAAATTGGTGTAAAAAAATAATTGAATGGGTAATGTAGGGGCGACCCTCGCGGTCGCCCGTTTAATTTATCCGTTATTTATATTATTTTTCGGGCGACCGTAAAGACCGCCCCTACGATTAATTTCCGCTGAACATTCTGTCTTTTGCACGTCCCTGGACAAGCGTTTTGTCGAAGTTGTATACAGCTTTAAAACTTACCTCTGATGCAAGCGATACAGTCTGCATTGAAATTTTTTCGTCTGTTATTTCGATGATTTTGAATTCAAACGGCACTTCGGAAAAACTACTTGCCGTTATATAATGCACACCATTTTCTTTTACATGAGAATTTACATGATTATGCCCTGAAAGCACGCATTTTACCCCGGGATATTTTTCGAGAAGTGCGGTAATTCCCTTTGAGAACTCATCACCCGGATAGTGGTATTTAGTGTCGAAACCGGTCTGCTCTTCCGGAATACCAAGTACAGGCGAATGGGTACAGATAATATGAATTTTATCAGGATTACTATCTATCAGCTTTGTTACACGCTCTATTTGTTCGGGTAGAAAATGCGCATCCTGACAGGTTGCCCAGAAAAAGGGTGTCGTTTCCCAATGGGTAGGCATAACATGAATAAAGACGTTGTCTTTTACTATGCTGAAATCGGGATTCCCGTCAGCAAAGAAGCAGCTACCGTACTTCCGCCAAAGATCAAGCGAATTTTCAGCTGTTACATCATGGTTACCAAGGCAAAGGTAAACAGGCACTGATAGCCCGAACAATTCGACTGCACCTGTTATGTTTTCCACAGAAGCGCTGTCGGCAATATCTCCGCTATGCAGGATGAAATCAATATCACCGTAGTCTTTTATTTTATTTTCTAACAATCCGAGTAGCTCTTTCAGCTGCTCCGGATAGCCTTTTTGCTGTTGAAATCCCATCGGATTTGCTCCGAAATGCGTGTCGGATAGAAATATAAATTTCATATTATGTATTCCTTATTGAGTTTAAAAGTACATTTATACGATATGTACAATCAATTTCTCTTGATTCTTTATTCCAACCATCAGATAACGGGAAGTAAATAAAATCCTTAACACTACTGCCCATATCCCATTCGCCATTTTCGTTCTTGTTGTTTTCCAGCCAATCAATCACAAATTGTAGCTTATATATATTTCTGCGATATGATGCTAATACTTCAATCGCACCTATATACTTACTTGCTTTTTTAGAATTAAATGATTCTGGCAAGACAGATATTTGTGCTTCCCCAATTGGATGGTCATATATATAATAAATCCCATTATTGTGATTTAAAATATAATCAAATAACATACTCTCTGTCTTTTCAATAAAACAATCTGCTATAAGTGATACTTGATAAAATGAAACAAAATCAATTAATCTTCCACCGTATGGCTTAATTCCAAAATTCAATTCATAGGTATTTATGTATTTCTGATGATTATATTTACCATCTAAAAAAGAAGCTGAAATTACCTTTGCCCATTTATCTGCTATTTTATTTGCTTGAGTATTATCTTTAGTGAATTTCCGTATCCATGTCGAAAGCATAAGCTCAGTAAAAATATCCCAGTTGTGGGTTTTTTCACGCCTGTCTGGCATTTGCTTTTTTCCCAATAGACAATCATTCATATATAAAACTGTTTTCTCTATCGGTTCATCATCAATTGTGTATCCTAATATACAAAGTCTTCGTAATGCTTGTTCAGTAGTTATCGGATATTTATTAGGTTCACTAAGTGTATGAAAATATCCCCATAAACCATCTTTGTCTTGTTTATCTATTATTTCTTTTGCCCATTTTGATTGTTTATACATTGTTTTCAATTCTCCAGATTTTATATTGATGTTAACACCGCTTTTGCCTGCTCTCGAAAACGGCTGACAACATCGACGGGTGAAATTATTTTTATCTTACCGCCAAAGGTGAATATCCAGGAGAAGAATACAGGACTTACCATAACCCTGACGGCAACAATAAAGGAATTGTTGCTCTTTTTTGATATTACTACATCGCTACCGAATCTGTCAACAATAATTTCGATCATGCTGTTATCACATTCAAGCTCAACCCGTTGATTTTCACCGCAGTACATCGAAAAAGTACTTTGGCAATATGAAACGAGATCAAAATTTTTAAATTCTTCCTCACCGCTTCGCGGTTCATCTGTAATAACAATATTGGTCATTCTGTCAACACGGTAATGCTTTCTGATCCCGGCTTCCTCATCGAAACCAATCATATAATAATTTTCGTCATCCCATACAAGCGCATATGGGCTGATAACATAAAGCTTGCCATTATGACGATTGATACGTTCGAACCCTTTGGGTGTGTTGCCGATAACATATGAGGTGTAACCGAAAGAAATTTTCTTTTTAATAAGGATAGCTTCGCTGATGTTGTTGACACCGTATATAACATGCTTGTTGTCGGTTTTTATACGATTGGGCATGTGAATCTGACAGTTCAGCTTTTTTGCTTCACCTGTGCTTGTCAGAGCAGTCAGCTTCTTTATCAGCTCACCGCTTTTAGGTGCAGATATAAACCTTGCCGATTGAACTGCATCAACTAACAACCGCAGCTCGACTGTTTCAAAAAGACGGCTTGTCGCATGATATTTGACAGTATTGTCTTCACGTTGATTTGTAATTTCAATGTAGCCGCTGTCATTTAGCTGATTGATATCATCGTACAGTGACTTTCTCTCAGCGGCTATATTATACTTTTCAAGCCTGTTGATTATTTCGACGAGAGAAAGCCCTTCTGTTTCATCGGTTTCTTCACTCAGTATGCGATATAAAAACAAGAGCTTCAGCTTCTGATTAGCCGATTTCAAAACAATGTGACATCCTTTCTTTGATAAAGCTGTTTTTAATGCTTGTTGGGAATACAGCATAATGTACAAATAGAGCCAACTATTAATGCAAACCAGATCATTGTATTTTCCTCCGTATCTTTCTCATGTCTTTATTGGGTATCTCTTTATGATACTATTATAAAGGCACGAGTGTCCGATACATTGGACAGTGAACGTCTGTTTGATTAATAAAGTGTTAATATGCGATGAATTATTAAGGGCGGATAAATATCCGCCCTTAATAATACTAATTCGAATTAGTATAATTTTATTCTCCGATAGTTATTTTGATACTGCACGCATCCGAGTAGTCAAGCTGTTCGGAATATGCATACGAGAATGTGTCTGTTCCGGTAAACCCTTTGTTTGGATAATACATAAAACTACCGTCTGCATTTATAGTAATTGTCCCGTTCTTTGGCGACTCAAATATTCTGTATTTTGTAATTTCAACATTCTTACCGGATGATAATGTATCTGTAAGAACCTCGTCCTTCTTCGCAGTGAAACTCAGTTCAGCGACAGAGTCAGGCTTGAGCTTTAATGTGCCTTTTATAAAATCGTAGGTATAGTCATAAACCAATCTTACCAACCGATCATCTGATAGCGCCGCTGTGTAGAATGCACCCGGCATACCGCCCTGGTAATACATATGAATTGCATCGATATATCCGTAGTATACACCGCCCTTGAGATATTCCATCCACCGCTTGTAGAAGGTGTAGTTGTAAAGCGCCTTCGGGTCAATTTCCATTTCAAAGCACATATTATACAGCTTTGTTATAACTGCACAGTATTCGATATTAGATAACTGTACCGATTCATTGAACGCATAATTTGGCTGCATACATGCAAAATCAAATCCATATTCCTTATACTGATTATAACCGTTGGAAAGATAATAAGGAATCCAGAAAAGCTGGTAATCATAAGAATGTACCATGTCAGCAACTCCATTAATAAGTTCCATTTCGTTGTCACTGCTGTTCATCGCTTCATGATGCCAATAAAAGCCGGCAAATTCGAGGTTTTCATAACTGCCTGACTCAAATCTGTCGAGAAATGTGTTTACATACCATTCCAGTGCTGCAACTCTTGTTTCAACATCCGAGAACTTTTCGCTGGTACCATCACCGTTAAAATCGCCGAATGTTATATCTTCGGTCGGGTAAAGAAGCGCAATATAAACCTTGTATTTATAATCACTGTTGAGTTTTAGTTCATCCTTAACTTTTTGTGCTGCTTGATCAAGCGCATCAATATTATAATTTTCGCGGAACATATTGTTAAGTACATATTCCCAGTCGGATTTGATTGTATCTTTATGTGCATAACCCCCAGATGGGAGCGCTGCCGAAGTTGGTAGATACAGATAGCCATCGAACATAACATCAAGTATCTTGCCGTCCCCGTCAATATAAGCTACATAAGGCATATATTGCTCAATCGACATATAACCCGATTCGGGATTGCTCTTTTCATCAGCATAGTTGCAGTGATATGAAAGCATGAGATCCTTGACACCGCCGAGAATGCTTTCATCAGGTGTAATATATTCGCCGCTAAGGAACTCAACGGGTTCTATACTGAGAGAAGATAATGCTTTTGTTCCCGAAGCAACCTTCTTTGTTCCGAATACCTGCAGCTCATCACAGCCTGCCCATGTTCCAACATCAAAAGAGAAGCGAATAAATCGAGCCTTACACACTGTATTCAAGTTTAGCTCAACTTCAACAACTTCAACTGCTTCGGAGGTCGGGAACACCGATATTCCGACCTGGTACCAGTTTATACCGTCGTCAGAAAGGTAATAATATATATTGGGGGGAAGTGTTACAGCCCAGTCGGTCTGGCGGACAAAGCGAGCTGTGAAGCCTGTTATTGTGCTTGTTTTCGTCAAGTCAAAAATCACATCTCTATGGGAACCTGCATGGAATTTAAAGAACTGACCGTTGTGTATGCCTGTATTTGATGCTAATATTCCGTCGGTCAGCATTTTTTGAGTAATAACTGAATTGTATTCGCTTTCCGATGAAGGCATCGGTACAGCAGAAATAATCTGAGGTGACAAGTCTTTTATAAGATTAATATTTTTGCTGTAATCAGCTTTGGATGAATTCCAGAATTCTTCCTTTGTAATTGTAGGAAGTACAATATCCGGATATAAGCTGTCTTTTGCCTCCGCATCCGTACCATAACGGTAAACAGCTGCTTCTTCAATCAGATACCAGTCAAACTCGGATTCGGGTATCGAAAATTTAACATAGCATGCGGAAACAGCATATTGCAGATGGAGCGCATAATTATATGACGTACACTCTCTGTCGCTCGACCCATATACTCTGCCTATTTCAACATAGTTTGTTTTGTCCGAAGAAACCGATATTGTTACATAATCGGGCAGAGAAATTCCGACTGCGTAGTTATTAAAGAATGATATTTCAAAATCTGCGGCATTATCAACTGTCTTGCCAAGGTCGACTATAATATCGAGAGCTTCACCGCCCTCAAAACCTACCCATGCACCACTTTCGTACAATGCTTCAATCAATCCACCATCGGTAAGCGTGTTGTTTTCATCAATAAATTTAATTGTGTCGGCAGTTCTTGAAAGTGTATAGCTTTTACCTTTAGATACCGACATCTGGTTCAATGTACGGTCAACAAGCGCTTTCGAAACAGAATTCAATGCTTCGATTTTTTCGGTATTGGTTGTGCTATCAGCATTATATGCTGCAAGCATACTCTCAAGGAACTGTACATTCTTGTTTCCGCCGTCAACATCAGCGATAACAGACAACTCATCAAGGAAGAGCCATGCCGAGCCTCTTTTAATAGTGAACTTAACATATTGTGCTTTTATATATACTTTGGTTGTCAATGTTGCAACCTTTATTGTATCTTCTTCATATTCGGGCATCTTTGCATATCCTGCTGTACCCCATTTCTCGCCATCCTCAGAATACTGGATGTTGATGTTTGCTGGCGGAGCTATTCCCGCAACATTTGTTGAGAGATAGCTGACTTCAAATCCATACAGTTTGTCATAAACATCGCCGAGATCAATTATAACAGCAAGATTGTCAACTGCCCAACCGCTGAGCTTTGCATCACTATAACCGGTGCCTGCAACAGCATGAATACCGTCGGTCAGTTCACTGCTGTATGTATCGGGATATGTCTCTCCCGGTTGGTTATTTACCGTGTATTCTTTGCCGGAGCTTACAACAGTTGCAAACTCGGGTGAGATTTCTTCCGGTTCAGAAACAGTTCCGGAAATATCACCGCTTGTTACGGACTCAGAGACTGCTATACTGCTTGTGTCGTTGTTATTCTTTTCACACGCTGTTGTAAACAAGATCAATAGCATGATTATTGCTAAAAATAGCGTTGTTTTCTTCAAAATCATGTCCTCCGATATAAATTTATTGCTCAAATGACATTATAACAAAACAATATCATTTAAGCAATAAAAATTTTCATATTAAACAAAATCAGCTTTGAATTAATTAACAAAGTGTTATATTGAATAAAATTTAATTCACAACATTGAGACACCAGTCCCGTCTGCGTATTTATTCAATATATCTGACACTGGAATATATATTTTTTCTTCATAATCTAAATATCTGTCTACTGTTGTGTTGCGTTTTTATTGGAATAATTAATTGTGAAATTGTGATATCGTAATTAATTATAACGGCGAACATCAAAAAACATCAATTTATAAATAAATATACTATAAGTGCTTGAAATTTAGTTATTTGTTCAAATTGTCCATTTGATTTTTTGATAAAATTATGATATAATGTAAATACAGTGTATAACTATAGCAGTGTAAGTCCGGTTGTTAAGCTATACGCTTCTTCATTCGAAAGTCAGCATAAATTAATTTTACCTTAAATTTATGCCAGTGCCTTTTCGATATGATGGAGAGTTTATGATTTACTCACAAATTGATAACGAATATAATTTAAACGGAATTTTGCAGGAAGCATCAAAGGCTCTATTTAAAAAGCTTAATGCAGTCAATGATGGCTCTAAATGGAGAAATAGACTGGCAAGCCTTGATGAGAAGAAGCAAAAATACATTGCTTCTAAATATTATGGAGGTCATATGCCATGGAAAGAATAGTAGAAAATAAAGTGGATTATCCACATAAGATAAATGAATATGTCGTTTTTAAAGGAAACGGGATTTGCCAAATTGTCGATATAAGAAGAGAAAACTTCAATAATATCGGTGAAAAAGTCTACTATGTAATGTGTTCAGTTTATAATCAAAACACACTATTGTATGTACCGGCAGATTCCCAGGAACATGATACTCATATTTTGCATGTGCTTTCAGTGGAAGAAATTGATGCAATTATATCAAGCTCGGAAGAGCTGCAAAATAAATGGATTGAAAACAGCAAAGTGCGAGCGGTTCAATTTGAGCAGATGATAAACAGTGGCAACAGAGCTGAAGTTTTATGGATTTTCAAGGCACTGTCGCTGTATAAGCTTGAATTGAAGAAGCATAATAAAACTCTGTATGCAAGTGATGCCCGTATACTTGCTCAGACAGAAAAAATTATTATAGATGAATTTGCTTTCGTTTTGAAAATTTCCAAAAGCGAGGTAATACCATATATAATCGAAAAGGTAAAAATGTTTCATATTAATGATTAACAGAACTAGTGAAGAGAATTCAGGAGGTAACCGGAATGGCAGGAGAAGTTGTCAATCACATTTCATTTGGAAGTGGAATAATAACATTTCAAGACGATAAACATATAAAGGTCATTTTCAACAAAGATGAAATTAAAGAAAGGACTTTTGTTTATCCCGAAGCATTTATAAAATATCTCGAATACAAGGATAAAGCGTTGCAAAAACAGGTGAATGAAATTCTTCATACAATAAAGCAAAAACAAGATGAAGTAACAACTTTGTTTGAAAAGGAAAAAGCTGAGCTTCTTGTTGTCAAAATAGAACGTGTTCAAGCTCTTCAGGAATCAGCAAAAAAACCACCTGTAAAATCCAGAAAACGCATAATAAAAAAATAATTCATAAAGACATGAGAAGCTGTTATTTCTCATGTCTTTTTATTTAAAGTAACTGATATTAAAATATAAAAATCCTATTCACCCCACGAACTTACTTCTGTTCCGTCACCACAAGTAAGAATCAACTTTCCATCTTCTATTGTTATATTAATAATATCTGTTTTAGTCGGTGAATTATTTATTTGAACTAAAATACCAGCCTTGTCATTATCAAGTGGTATAAGTTTCATATTATAAAAGCTTTCCGGAAAAAATATTCTGGAATACTCAAGATTAATTTCTCCATTATCAACGTCATACGCTGATACACCAAAGGTAAACAATCCCGAAGTTGGACCATAATCCAAGCTGATAAGCTCATATTCGGGATCATCATCAATATTGCCGCATATGAATTTATCAAAGCTTCTGGTCAGATCAATCGCTTCTTTGCTTGTTACAAGATATTTCTGAGGCCAAAGGTTGGTTTCTGTATCTCTCGATAGAACATAAAATAGCTGAGCGTCTGTTTTTTCATATAAATCAAGTATATAATATTCAATAAGATGGTTGTCGTCAATCCCAATTATATCGTTTGCCTGTTCAGCTGTGAGTGAGCCTTCACGGGCAGTTTCAATACCTATGTAAAAACTAAGCGTAAAATATTTATAATCTGAGGTGTTATCGGTTATTCGTATGATAACATTGTCTTTGTAAAGAAAATATGTGTATTCGCCCTTCTGACATTCGAACCCTTCATTCTTGAGGGTGTCAATGTATTCTGCAAGTTCATCAGAGGTAACATTGCTGTATTCATAATAGTCGTATTCATGCCTCTCTAAATCAAATTCAGGCTCTGTAAAAGGAAATGCGCTGCTGCATTCCTCATAATTGTATATCTGCTCAATGCGATTGTAGTCCATTTTACCTACTGTTTTTATAAGATTTTCAGTTTCACCATCCAGCCATATAACTCCGTCTTTATCAATCCAGAATGACTTTTCTCCTATACAAACATGATAAGCGGTTGAAATATCTAGCTCTTTGTCCGTTTTTTCAACTTTCAAGCTGTTATAAAAGCCTTCAAGCTCGCTGATAATTGAGGTGTCGTCAGTGAATAGCGCATAGCTTGAAAAGCTGTAATAAATAGCTGTTTGAACTGCTTTTATCTGACCAAAGTCACTCCCAAGAGTATAAACAGTTCCGTCCTTGACAATACTGCCAGACTCATCTGTGCAATATAATAACTTGCTGTTTTGAATTTCGAAAACATATTTTTCTTTATTATCTACAGAAAGAATGAGCTTGTTGCTCTTAATTTCGTATGTTCCGGTCGGTAAATAACTCAATGCCATACTTCTGCTAAATTGAAAGCTTCCGTCATCATTCAATAAAACATATGAGGAATTAATTCCCTCGCCCGATATATATTTCCCAGAAATAACCAGAGAATTATCAACTTTGCTTTTTTCGCAGGAGCCAAATATAAGTACAAAGATCATTGTCACCGCTAAAAAAATCATTTTTTTCATTTTTAGTTCCATTCCTTTCTGAGTGATGAATTACATCAGCCATTCGATGTAAAATCTATGATTTTCGATTTTTTCGAATGATCAAATCAATATTCATCTGTTAGTTTTATATTTATAACAATGCTGTGAGTTATTATTGTATATATACTATCACTATAGTCTGAGTTTGTCAAGAGGATATATAAGTTGTTAATAAAATTCGGGCTCTATAATAAATGTTGGGGTTGAGTAAGAGCTTTACGAAAAAAATAAAAAAGTAGAGCATAAAACGAAGAAATCCTGTATAATGGAAATCAGTACAAGACCATTAAAGGAGATCGAGTTTATGCTCTACAATAAATAATAACGAAAACAAAGTTTTCGTGCAGATAACTGACAAACCCGCTGAATATTAGCGGATTTTGTTATGTCAAAATAGGATTTTACCGAAAGCGACGACAAAGCAACAAGTGAGTCAGCAAACGCAAAGAAAACAAATCCTTTTCCTTGCACCAGAGAACAGTTGCTATCTTTTTATGTTCTGAGTAGCTGATGTACTCCTCGGCTTTGTGGCTTCTGCACATACGGCAATAACGGAGTCCATGCAGCTCTTTCGAGTCCGCAAAGCTTTGCTCAACCGTTTATTTTCTTCTTGCATACATTTCTCTGCCCTCCTCCGTACGGTTATCGCAATTTCAAAAGATTCAGGAACCTCATCATTCACATATTCAATCAATCCGACACGCATTCGGAAACGTAAAAATCCGAAGCAGCTTGATTGTTGCTCCGGATTCCACAAATTCTCTCAGGGTTTCTTCGCTCCAACTATTGACACTGAGTTTAGAAAATTAAAAAGCATTGCTTTTTGTATTTGGTGGGGGAAGGTGTGATTCTAATGTCTCGCAAGCGAGCCACAAGCTTCGTCGCTTCGCTCCTCGTCCGAATCCTACCTTCCCGGGAATGCACCACAAAAACAAAAACCCATCCTAACGGATGAGCTTCTGTTTTTGTCTGCGAGGGTCGAAATAGATGGTGATTTTATTTTCATGATGTCTCTTATAAAAACAACAGCATATTTCCGTCCAGGTCGGTTAGCATCATTTCCTGACCACCTCATATAGCTATTTCAGGTGGATTACATTCAATACCCGATGTCTTGAATTGCTTGTAGACATCGTCTATATAAAACTAATAGATGAATTACACAAGCCATTCGATAAAAACCGTTAATTTTTGATTCTTTATCGAATGATAAAATCAAAATTCATTTGTTAGTTTAATATAGATTACTGTCAGATCCGAATACAAAAGATTTTTTACAACGGTTTTATCACCTGCTTGTTTGCGCCATATCCAGATAATCGGCTATCCTTTTTAAATCTATCAGGACTTTTAAAGTCTCCCCATTTGCCGATTTCATTGCCGCTCCAAGAAAAATATGTTGAACAGGTGGTGCTTATCGGTGCGATACTCCTGATTCGTTCTTCTACGGATTTTCTATCGTCTGTCAGCTCATCATCAACAAGCACATTTCGAATTTTACATAAAAATTCTGCCGTTATCAAGCTGCACTATTTTTGCAACCTCCAATTCAAACGCCAGAGGGCTGTCGGACAGAATAGGCACATCCAAAACATGTCCGTTTTCGACATTGACGTTAATTTTCATTTTATCCGCATCATACCCCGATTTATTGCCAAAATAGTCTGCTAACGGAAGTATTTTTCGGTTACAAGGGTTGCAGAGAAAACCCCATTTGTCTGTATTCGATCCCGTGTCAACTTGTCCTCAGAAATACACGCCATCATACCGAGACCATTGTCCCAATAATAGCTAATCCAACAGAACAACCCGAAATTCGGTTCACCATTTTCTTTGCGTGTACCGTAAAGAAACAATGTCTGTGGACAAAAATTGTTTGTGATTGCTATTCATTTTTTACTCATGTCAGTTGCTCCTTATCCTTTTATAAATTTTTCAATCTTTTTATGTTCTGCGAAAGGGTTGAGCTTTATAATCTGCGATTTGATTTTTTCATATGCTCCATCCGGATCAGCATCGGGCAGTGCAACACCGCGCCGGTTCCAGAAATCCTCGACTGTAGTGAAAACCGTGCTGTTCCAGCCGTAGTTTTCACCGTATTTGTTTACCTTCTGCATACGTCCGCACATCGTAATGAACATCCGCATCTGTAAATCAACAATCGAACGCTCAAATTTTGAATTATCTTCTTTTGTGAAACCACCGAGCTGCTTTATCTCATGGAACGCTGTTGCACCGTTTTCGGATATGATATCGTATATCCTCTTTGCAGTATTGCTGATTTTACCGTCATAATACGCTTCTTCAAATGTCCCACCATGTCTGCGTACAGCAAGAAAATACGGATACCATTCCTTTGTTATATATCCGCTCGTTCGGAAGAATAGTTTTGAATAAGCTATATCGTCTCTTTCTTCAAGAACACGCATACGCCATTCCCAAGGGTCTGTCTCCGGGTCACCCGTGTGCCATCTGACAGGCGAGTCTATAAGCTGCTGTTCCTCCCAAGCATAGGGGATAGCGGCGAATATACCCTTTGAGTTACCGCCACCCATTGAAAATCCACATTCGAGAAGATAAGCGCAAAATTCAGAATAATTATTTATTTTCATCGTCTGATTTCCTTTTATCTTCTGTGTCTTTTATTCCATTCGTCAATACGAGTCTGCTTTTCATCCGGATGCCTGACGACATAATCCCATGCATCGGGAAAGTTGTTTCGATAAAATTCAGCTTTTCTCGTAAATTGATTAATCATATCATTTTTATAGATATAATTTACCAACATATCGAAAATATCTTGCTTTTGCCCGTCGGTCAGTGTTTCGAATCTTATGACCCTTACTTCGCCTGTCGCTTCATATTTCAGAATTTCCTCATAGACATCAGGGATGTATTCGACTCCCTCAACAAGAACCGGATTTTTAGTAACCCATACACCGCGTGTGGATGTCGTTTTAAAGTCGGTGCTTTCACCGCATTTATACAGATATCCACTTTTGCCTTTATAAAGCATACGAAGTTGATCGGGGAAACGCTCGTCATATCGAATATAACCGGCAGCAGTTACGCCACAGGTAACAAAGTTTACTTCAAGGTCTCTTATGTAAAACAAAGCATATGCCCGATTCGGGGTCAGATACACCACCGGAGCCTTCTCTCTTTCATTAATCTCAGATTTTGCGCCAATCTCGGCGATTCCTGCAATCGAACTACCATGATAGAATGTCATTTATTCAACTCCTGTAAAACTTTATATTTAAGACATATGCTTGCTTTTTTAACGAAATTATCCATATATTTTGTGTTAAGATACTTATATTCCCGTTCAAGATTTACACTAGGTGTCAGATAGAAATCGCAGATCAGGTTAAGCTGCCAGTCGAATGCGGTGTCCTGAAAGAAGTCAAGAAATTTATTTGGGAAGCTTTGTATGCTGGCGAATATCCGAAATGCTCTGAAATCAGGGTGATTTTTTATGAATAACTTGTCCTGATCATATCAGTCACCTTTCATAGTCCATACCAAACTCGTCCGCACTGCTTTGAAGGTTAAGCCAGCTTTGCACACGCTTTAACAAATACGGCTGAATCTCCGGATATGTAAGTTCTTTCGGCAGAGTATCAGAAAGCATAATTTCGCCGATCTCCATTTCAGGTGGTAGCTCACCGAGTGTTTTCACATCTGCAAAGAATAACATCCCGTAAGTGGTCTGTTCATTTTTTGTCACACCGTAAACACTTATCGACTTGATTTCAAATTCGACTGCTCCGGTTTCTTCACGAAGCTCGCGCTTTGCAGTTTCAAAAACATCCTCGCCATATCCACCACCAGTGGCTTTTTCGCGATGACCACCGGGTATTTCCCATGTGTCACGCTCCTTGTGGCGACAGAAAATCCATTTTCCACCCAACCTTGCAGCAATGACTGCAAATTTGAGAAGTTCGTCGGATATTTCGCTTTGGTTATGAAAGTTAACAGTTATCATTGATAGCTCTCCTGTATCTGATTGCATTTGTTCACATACTTCGCTTGATACTCTGCAAGCAACTTGCACGGATATTCACTGCATTCCGAACAGGCGTTGATCCTTCGATCTAAGCAACATCTCATCCACGGACAGTCTTGGCACAATTTAAAAATATCGTCCGAACGACCGCCTTTACAGTGAATTTTGGACAGTGGAATGTCAAATCCAAATTCGTCCCTATAAAACTGCTGTGCCTGTTTGCGTAGTTCATCATCGTTTCTCACAGTGGCGAGATATGTAACACACCGCGAACAGTCGTGACCACAGAAGCAAACACTGTTTTTCATCAACATCTGTTCTCCAATCTGCATTGTAATTCATACAACGCTGTTTTGTTCGAGTCCCACTTGAGAGTTTTGTAGACTTCGTCATAAGTCAACCAAAGGAATTCTATATGTTCATGCGAAAGTGTAATATCTTCATTACACTCAAAAGTAAAACTATATTCAGGAACCACATAAGTATCAGGCACCCAATTTTCGAGACATTGCTCCGGAAAAATATTAGTAGGAATATAACACATAGAAGTAAGTTGAATTATATTGTCAACTCTTATACCTGCTTCTTCATAAATTTCACGCTGTGCGGCCTCAATCGGTGTTTCTTTGTCCTCACCGCCGCCGGAAATAAACTGCCATTGATCTATATCCGAACGGTGCATGACACAGAAAAGCGGTGTGCTATTATTAATTCTGTACGGAATCGCAAGTATCTGAAACGGTGCTCTCATTGTTTATTCCTCCCTCGTAGAATAACTCGCATATCCTGCTGGAATTTCAAATGCCTAGCGGAATCCAGCTTTGTAACAAATGTGTTCAGAAGGTCCTGCCCACTGCCAGCAAATAGGGAAATAATTGCTTTTACAATATTCAACCACTCATTTCAACAGCTCCATTCATTATAATACCAATTCGGTACAGGGGGTTCCATATTTTCGCACATATTCAGAAAATCCTGTGCTTGTTTTATTCGCTTATTTACTTCATCCTCACCGAATATTTTCGCCCATGATATGTAAGTCGGATAATTACTGATAGTATAATAAGCAAGCACCTGCCAGAATTCTTCGGGCGGCTCGCCATCGAAATAGCCGCGGACTTGTCCGGTTGAAAAACACGGATAATATTGTGCTTGCCAGACAGCCTGTACAAATTCTTCCCACGGATCGCCGTAATCGCAATCGTTGAAGTCTATGATAATAAGCTTGTTATTGTCTATCATCATATTTCCGTTATGGTAGTCATTATGTATTAAGCTCTGCTGACGGTTATTTATCAAGGAACGGTTATCTTTAAAATATTGTACAAGTTTCGCTAATTCTTCAAAGCATATTCCACATTTCTCAAATTCCCGAAGCCTGTGATTTATTTTGCTTTCAAAGACAATAGACCATTCTCCGTTTGTATCAGGTGCGGGAATAGTATGTATTTTTTGCAAAATTTGTCCCGCCTGAACACCAAGGGTATACTGCTCCGTTTCGCTCATCATTGGAAGAACAGCTTCCGCGTCCTTTCCGTTGCACCATGTCAGAAGCTGATACACATTGTTTCCGTTATCACATATTCCGAAATCTACAGGCTTAGGCATTGGTATGCCGAAAGACGCAACGTGGCTCATCGTCTCGTATTCCGATTTTTTTTGCGCGTAATTTGAAATATCAGATAAACGCAACAGTAATCGCTCTCCGCTGTTTGTTTGAACATAATACTTTTTATCTTTTGAATAACCTTTGCTTATTTTTTCGATTTTGACAAAGGTGTCGAAATTTTTAATGTCTTTCATTCAATTCTCCTGTATTCTGTCTATCCATTCATAACCGTCCGGGAAGGAGGTTTGGAGAGCGTTTTTTAGCCACAATTTGCTATCAGCTGTCAAATGTGGCAGAGTGGCATTGAAGTCCTGTTGGTTTTCGACTCTTATCAGGTCGATTGATTTATAGAGAAGAACAAGTTCGGGCGCAAGATAACGGATATTCCTGTTTTTAAGAATCGCCTTATCCAACTCAAGCCGAACATCTTTGTTACGTGAATAGATAAAATGTGAATCGTCTCGTTTATTCAATAAGAATTCTATGTAATCAAGGCTTGTTTGCTCTACATGTTCAATATCACATCGGTACATATCATTTTCGACAAGCTCTGCATGGAAAAACGGACAGCCTTCTCTGACGCAAAATATATTAAGCTTTATCAGTTTTTGATCAGCGGTATCTGTGATTAGATGCACCACACCTCCACCCATAGCCTCATAGACAATCCAGCCCTGCGACTGCATAAATGCTATTATTTTGTTCCTATCCTCCCAAAAAGCTGAGATATCAATATCACCGTGAGGACGGGTTTCTTTACCCAAATATAAATCTATTGCATGCCCGCCGCAAAATGCATAATCAAAGCCTTGATTTTTGAGTAGATTATTGCATTCGGTTATCAGGTGATTCATCTCATATACTCCTTAACTTCGTTTTTTAGATGCGGAAATTTATCCTTCACATGGGCAAATATTCCTTTATTGTTGCTTATTTCATAAAGCTTTGTTTCATGGAGAATTATCTTCTGATTAATTAAAAAATTCTTTTCGGTTGATTTATATATTTTTCGCTGTCAATTTTATGTATTTGTTCATCATAAGTAATGTATTACTTAATAAATTTCAAGAATAGTATTTTGGGTATTTTGGAATCATTATCAGACAACAATGGTTCATTTAATGCTTTCAAATTAAATCCAGTATTTAATATACAATTGATTATATTGCTCAATGTATTGTGCCAAAAAGTAATCGGTTCCCCAAAATGTTCACTTAAAAACTCTTGATATGGGCCTTCTTTGAAATAATCTTCAAATCCAAAACATGGATGTAAAATTGAAATTAAAAATACACCACCCGATTTTAATACACGATAAGCTTCATTAACAGCAGATTCAATATCTTCTATTACCATTAAACACATTGCTGATACTATAAAATCAAAATTTCCATCTCCTATCCCTTCTAAAGAGCAAGCATCTCTTACATAATATTTAATTTCGTTATTCTGATTTTGTCTTAAAGCTTCGTTAATTAAGTTTTCTGAAAAATCTACTCCAACAACTATAGCTCCTTTATTTGAAAATAATCTTGAATAGCCACCTTCTCCACATCCTAAGTCTAGCAATCTTTTTCCTTTTATATCACCAAGCATTTTCAATGTCTCTGGTATTAAGATATTTGTTCTGAGTTGATTAAACTCTAAAGATTTTATCCATTCTTTTGATGCATTGTCCCATTCATTTAAGATTTCTAGCATTTGGTAACCTCCACAAATATAAATATAATTTTCGAACTTCACGCAAAGCTGGTTTTTATTTTGAAATATGAATACTATCAACTATAGCCATGCCGATGGACAGAAATACTTCACCGTGACAATGGTGTTCCATAATACATAACTATTTTCATCACCTAATTAATTTTTTTATTCGCAGTATTATCGATGGAGGAATCTCATACCAGTCAAACTCTACAGCATTATCAGGTTTTGCGAACACAGGTTCTTCCATGCCATCAAGGACAAATCCGGACTTGAAGCATATATCCATAATCATACTAAGCGGTCGGTGAAAATGAAGCACCCGTTTCCCATTTTGAGATAGTGCGGTTACTTCATGCATTTTTGGCTGAATGTATTCGTAGGTCTGTATTCTCAATCGTAAGTAATTGTCGCAAGTATCACAGGTATAATCACTTAATTCAATAATTTTCAGCATATTCGGTGTCTGAAAACAAGGATGAACTCCTGAGAACACAAATATACCGCCCGGTGCAAGCATATCATTTACCGCCCGAAACAGCGGCTCAACATCGACAATGTCCATCACAGCCATATTTGATACTGCCTTGTCAAATGGCTTGTCAGCTTTTAATTTTATGAGTTCATCAAACTTTGTAGCATCGGCAACATGAAAATCAATCATGTCAAGCTGTTCTTTGCATCGTTCCTTTGCAAATTCTATCATCTTAGAACTGTAATCAAGCGCTGTTACTTTTACTCCCGACCTTGACATGAATCGAGAAAAGTTACCGTTGCCACAGGCAACATCATGTATTTGTTCGCCAGATTGCGGATTCAATAGCTTAAGAGTAGCAGGACGGATGATTTCTCTGTGGTACCGATTATCGGTTTCGCCCATTTTAACATCCCAATCACTTGCTATTTCATCTCATAATATTTGACTTTGCTTAGTTGCGTCTTTGTAATTTAGCATTGTATTATTTTAACTACCTCTCTAATTCTTTCGGTAAACTTGCTGTTGGGTTTTTGTTTATGTTTTTCATTTTTTTGTTCTTTAAATAATTCATCAAGATACGGATATGCTTCATGTGATGGAATGAATGCTCCGGCGTCTATCATTTGTTTAATTTGTTTTATACTTACCCACTTAGCATCACATGTTTCTTCTGGTTGTAAAACAATAGTCGAAATATCAACCTCTTGACGGAATACCCAAGCATCAATAATAACATTTCCATCATCGTTTATATGAGGTTCGCTATAACGCTTAAATAGCTGTCCGTTTTGAGGATCAAGTGTTATTCCATTTTATTCCTTTGTTTCCTTCAAAGTTGTTTTCAAGCTATCATCACCTGCAACTGCACATCCGCCAGTTGTTTGCTATAAGCCATCCCACCAGCCTTCGCCGAGAGATCTTCGAGAGATAAGAAATTCGCCTTTACCATTCATAATCCACACTTGCGCCACAAGGTGATATTCACCTTTTTGCATAATCTTTCCGCGTTCGTGTAGACATCCTGTCTTATTGCCGTTTTCGTCTAATATATCCCAGTATTCAGTCATTTCAAAAGTTCCTCTCTCATTCGCACAACAAACCATATAAATTCCTCATCGCTTTCGTACGGAGATGGCTCTGTTATACGGTAATCGATAGGTGCGGATGGGAAATCATCGTCAAGATAACGTGGGAACAAGTGGCAATGAATATGCGGTCCGGAATTTGCGTGGATTTCATAATTTATTTTAACAGCTCCCGTTACCTTGCGCAGTGCAGATCCAACACGCTGAACATCACTCATAAAGCCTGCCATCTCATCATGCGGTATATCCTCGAAATTGACATAGTGATTCTTCATCAGAACGTGACACTTGCCGAACAGTCTACCCTGCGCAATCCGTTCAGCGGTTGCAAAGGAATATTCTAGCTCTGCAATATCAAGCAGAGAATCGGGAGCAGGGGCATTATTGCAACACAGGCAGTTTTCAAGGAGTGAGTATTTTGCATAATCGAGATATTTGAAATGAAAGCTGCCGCCTCGTTTTTCATTTGTGGGTGAAAGCGTCATCTTGCAACGCTTGTTGCCGTTTTCATCGTTAAACTCTTCGGTCTCGGTAAATCCGGCTTTTTGATAAACAGCTCTTGCAGCTTCGCCGCCCGCACAGTCTGCCGGAAACGTAATAACTATTATCTCTCTTTTATTATCAAGATGCCTGAGCGCCGTGCCAAGCAGACGCTTGCCTATGCCGCGGTCTCTTGAATTGGGCTGAACGGCAAACCATGAAATTCGGCTGTTCGTTCTTGAAAAGCCGATAACTCCCAAAACCCTTCCGCTCATTCTGTCTACAGCCGCAAGAGCTTCATATTTACTTATTTTGCTCTCCATATAGTCATGAAAAAACTTATCCGACGCCATATTCGGACTGTTGAATAGCACTGCAACAGTATCCGCAAGCTCAGTCCACGTCGCTTTATCTTCATTTGTCGCCCATCTTATCAGCATTTTTACCTCCGTCACTTATAAATATCCGTTCTGATATTTCCGGTTTTGAAATCAACTTTCCAATCGCCGTATTCGTAATCTTCGGGTATTTTGATATAGCAACCTATTGTATCATCGCGTTTACGATCGATAATGCCCGAAATATTCTTATTCCCGATGTTGCCCTCCGCGACTGTAATCGTGTCGGCTTTACATGTAAGAACAATCCCGATATGATCACACCATGTGCTGTTTTGGGATTTGTCCTCGCAGGGAATGATATTGTTATATACTACGATATTTCCTCGTTCGGGTGTATATCCGTCTTTTTCGTAATGACAATACCCGTGTTTGTTCGCCCACTCGTACCACGCGGCAACACAGGCAAAGCGGCAATTTGCGACTTCTTTTGCGGTATGTGGCGTGCGAAGTGGCAACACAAGTCCAGCTTTAACACAGCAATGATAAACAAATGCTGCGCACCAAGCATGGTCAAGTTCGTTAAAAGCAGATTTCTCCGGGAAGTATTTGATAATATCCATATAATCCGTATTATCGGCTTCGCCCTTGATATTCTTTTGTGCCAACATCTCAGCAATATCGGCGACTTTGTTCTGTGTGAATACAGGCTTGAACTCTGCACTTTCATCTTTGGCTGCTGCCGGTACATCAATACCGAATTCAACGGCAGCACGGCTCAGGCGTTTGCCGTAAAAAGCTTTTGATGTAACATCATAAAGATAATGCTGAAGGATATCGCAGTCCTTGAGCAGCTCATCGTACTCGTCATGAATATACGCTTTGTCAGAATGATGATATATTGCGGATTTTATTATTGTCTGCTCATCTTCAAGGAAAAGCCCGGTAAGGTCATATTTAAAAGCTACACGAACCATTTCGGCACCGTTATGCGAATGCAGCGACCGCACGCCTGTCTTATATGAATAGACATCGTGTAATAACCCGATAATTGTAGCAATTTCAGGATTCAAATCACGCTTTTTGGCTAACAGAGCCATACACTCCGCCACTCCGTAAGAATGGATATATGCTGCTCGCTTTTCTCCGAAATCTGAAACACTGTCAAAAATATTATTAACATAGTTCTGTACTTTTTCAATCCTACTCACTATATAGTTTCTCCTTTGCTTTTCGTATGATACTTTCAATAAATTCGGGATTATACGGTTCAACAATAATGGTTCTCATACAGAATCCTCTCCGTTTGCGCCCTTTATTATTTCATCCATATCCCAGATTTCACCATCAGATTCCATTGCAAAACGAGCGGTAAAATTCTTCAGAAATTCTACTTTATCGTCATATATGGCACGGCTGACTTCAAAATTTAACTCATCACGGTATCTGGAAAAGTCAAGTGGACGCTCAATTACAAGATAATTACTCACATCATTTATCGTTTCATCATGAGGTACTGCATAAAGAAAATTCATCCAAATATCAAAGGTTCCGAAGTGGTCAAGGTGGTCGGCATCCTGATGTATTTTCACCCAGTCTGATAAGTCAGTATGGTCGCATTGTCTGTCATCATGTACGGCGATAATACCGCAGATTTCATCAATCTCTGCCTGTGAACAACAACCTCCGAACAACGTTCTCGCCAATTCCGCACCTGCTGTGCCGTGATTATTACCGCCATTTGCAATATCGTGAAACCATGCCGCTGCAGTCAGAATGTCATCATGTGAGCAGTCATCAGGAAATATCAACTTTCTCAGCGTTATAACGAGCTTTGCCACTCGTTCGCCATGATAATATTTGTTGCCGCGTTCTTTCCACGAGTGACTTCGCTTATCTTTCATTTGCTCAGCGGCAATTAATTTGATTTTGTCAAGTTCCATCATTTTTATACCGCCTTATGCACATAAATTGACGCCGAATATGGACACTGCATATTGATGTCCATTTCCACAATATCATCGATAACAAATCCTGCCGCAGTCATTTCGCGGATGTATCCATCCTTTGTTCTCGCTCTTGCCGGGACAAGAGGGATTAACACCTCAATATTATGACCGTTATTAGTAACCGAGCGCTTCTCCGGAGTTTCATAATCGCTACCTGAGATTATTTTCCATTCGGCAAAGGAGTTGACAACGCCGTCGTACGCGTCTGTCCTGTAGCTTTCGCGGAAGAAAAGCATATGTGCTCCAAGCTTTAACGAGTCATACACGTTTTTCAGATATTTTTGTCTGTCAGCATCGGTTACAAGCATGTGATAGCCCATGACATCAAGCGCGGCATCGTATTCACCTGCGACTTTTTCATTTACCATATCAAGCTGTGACACAGTCGCGTATGAAAAATCGTTCAATACAGATTTGGATTTCTCCACCGCAGTCGGAGCAATATCCACGCCGTGATAAATACAACCGAGCTTTGACAATATGATTCCGCAGGAGCCTTCTCCGCAGGCGTATTCAATTATTGGTTTTCCTTGCAGGTTGTTGTCAGCCACCCATTTAGAAAGAGCTTTTATCAATATTTCATCATCCGGTGAATGTCCCCAGCAGGTTGCGCCTGCGGCGTATACCTTCTGATAACGGTTTTCATATGAAAGATAATAAGGTGTTTGAGATACCTCACACTTGTCTTCCGGTATTGCTTCAATAATATCTCCAAAGTCACAATTCAAATATTCACAAATAGATAAAAGCACAGAAAGAGATACATTTTCATTTTTACCCATTTTAGCCATTGTGCCTTTACTCACACCTATTGCTGCTTGTAATTGCCCCTTTTTAATGTTTTTATCGATCATCAATTTCCAAAGCTTATTATATGAAATACGCATTTGTATTCCATTTATTTCCTGCATACTCGTCACCTCAAACAATAGTTTGGATTAAGTATATCAGAATTATGTTTATAAAACAAGGCATATGGTCTAAATAAGTGTACATATTAGTATAAAAATCCATAACTGGATATTGACACATTTATATTTATGTGATATTCTATATAAAAGGTTTACAAGGAGGCAGAAGCTCGCTATGACTGCAAATAAAGTCCATATGAATATGCAGCAAGTACAACTCGTAGTCATGCGCGTTATTTATAACGCTGGCGACGGGCTTTTGCCGTGTTTCGTAAGAAACGCTTTATACTCATAACTGTTTTATTAAATAAAACTTTTACGAACATAACGGTTGAAGGCTCATAAAAAGCTTTCAACCGTTTTTATTATTATAAGGAGGATTTCACTGTGAAAACAATTGACAAAGATGTTCTCGCCGGATATAACGCCGGAATCGAGAAGAACAGGCTTCGCGAAGGACTCGGGCTAATTGAACTTGAAAGAACCAAGGAGATCCTTCGGCAACAATTGCCCAATCCGACAAAGTCGGATTTTGACCCTGCGGTCGTATATGACATTGGTGGCGGCTATGGCGAATATTCGTATTATCTGACCTCTCTCGGTTATGAGGTACATTTGTATGATATATCGGAAAAGAATATTGAGATGTCCCATGATCTCGGTGTGGAATACGGACTTACCCTGAAAACGGCAGAGGTCGCCGATGCCCGAAGTATCAATCGACCGGATAACAGTGCAGATGCAATACTTCTGTTCGGACCGCTTTACCACATTGTTGACGATTCAGAAAGGCAGTTGTGTCTGAAGGAATGCTACCGATTACTTAAACCGAACGGGCTATTGTTTACAGCGGCAATTACAAGATATGCGACAACGCTGTGGGCCTTGACTGTCTATGATAAGAATCCTCTTTTGGATGAAGCAGCCTTTTATGACATGTTAGAACGGGAAATCAAAACAGGAGATCATATTAAAAATCCAGAGTCCCGATACCGAGGAATGGGACGTTCGTATTTTCATTTGCCCGATGAACTGAAAAACGAAATTGAAGCTGCAGGATTTTGTGATACGGACATCAGAGGTGTTATTGGTCCCTGTTGGCTTATTCCGAATTTGGATGAAGCTTGGAAGCATGAGACGAAGCGGGAAAACATTATGCAAATTGTCCGGCTCTGTGAAGAAGAAGAAAGCATAATGGGTTTGTCAACACATATTTTGAGTATATCAAGAAAGGCGAATCATTGTGGGGTGTAAACAAATGATAATTGATGTGTCCAAAGATTTATTACCGAATTGTCTTGATGTTCTGAAATCAAGCTATGAAGATTCCGCAGTCGCTTTTGGAATGACAGAGGAAAACTGTCCTTACAGAGGACGAACACGGCTCCCGTTGAAAGAATTAGAGAAAGAACGCAACAATGGATGCATTATGTATGCTTATCTGCTAAACGACAAAATGGTTGCCTTTTTATCCCTGTCTGTACGCGGTGAAGTATTATGCATAAATGATATTGCCGTTATGCCGGACTATCAAAATCAAGGAATAGGCAATAAACTTTTACATTTTTCAAAAAGTAAAGCAAAAGAATTGGGTTGTCAGAAAATTAGATTAGGCATGATAGACGATAACACAAAATTGAAAGCGTGGTACGAAAGCCACGGATTTAAAACAATCGATTTGAAAAAGTATGATACCGTATTTTACACAGTCGGAACGATGGAGTTAAGTTTATAAAGTATACGAACGAGGTGCAAAATCTAATGTCAACCAATCAAGATAAAATATATGAAAGATACAGCGTTCAAAAAGAGGATGGACGGGAAACGTATTCACGGCACAACAGCCTTGAATATTACTACACAAAAAAGCATTTGGATGAATTCATCATAAAAAGCGACAAAGTGTTGGAGCTTGGCTGTGCCACGGGGCATTACGGCTTTTATTACGCAGATAAGTGTAAGGAGTATTTGGGGATTGACCTTTACCCGCCGCATATCGAATTGTTCAGTCAGCGAATACTTGATAAGAAGATTGATAACATATCCTGCCAAGTAGGTGATGCCACAAATCTCGTGAATATTGCAAGCGATAGCTTTGATGTTGTGCTCTGTCTCGGTCCGATGTATCATTTGCCACCGGAGGAACGAGAGCTTGTTTTTGCAGAATGTCGCAGGGTTTTAATATCCGGAGGAATTGTTGCTTTTGCATATATAAATAAAATCGGAGTGTATGCCGGAGCATGTGTATATGACGATTGGCGGCATATCTACCCAAACGCCAAGACAAATGAATATGTTCTGGAAAAATGCACTGACGACGAACGCCCGGACCTCTTTCACTTCACCATGCCGGAAGAAATGGAAGAAGTTGCGACAAAGTATGGCTTAAAAAAAATCAAAAACTGCGGAACAAATTTTATGTTCACAATGAAAATTGTCAACGATATGACAGATGAAAGATATGAACTGATGAAACCGCTTTATGATCAAATGTGTGCCTATGAAAGCTGTACAGGTATGGCAGATCACGCTTTGCTGATATGCAAAAAGCAATAGTCGTATATTCCAACATACTGTGGTGAATATAATATTACAAAGGCATTGACGAGAAAGAGTAAGCAACCGTAGCTTTTACAGAGAATCCCATCACAATGTGCTGAGAATGGGTAAAGCGAAATTTGCTGAACATGGTCTCCGAGCCGCGCACCGAACAATGTAGCAGGCTGCTGCAGTTAGGCTGCGACGGGATCGCCCGTAACAGCGATAGGGTTTCGATGAAATATTTCTCGACGATAATTTCGTCAGAAATTTCGTCTGTGAATCCGATAAGGCTTGTTCCGTGAGGAACAGGCGAATTAGGGTGGTAACACGTGAGCAACGCTCTCGTCCCTTAGTAAATAACGGCATGCTATTCATGCCGCCTTACTTGGGGATGATTCAATTTTTTCCTTAAATATCTTCGCGGTTTCCCTTATATACTGACATGCTTTTTCCCCGCTCACGCGGTCTCCGGTTTTATCACCGACAATTAATATTCCGTGACATGTCTCATACCATTCTTCCGTAGTATAATACATTTCCTTGTCATATCCTTCCGGAACGCCTTTATCTCCGGGCGACCAATAGGCACGTACATATAAGCCTTCGCCGTTATTATAATAACCGGTGATAAGGCAAGAAAAATTAAGACATGTAATTCCAAAGCCGATGATCGGGTGTCCGTCGTCAATAGAATCTTTGATTTTTTTATATAAAAATCTTTGTTATATTGACGCGGATTTATAGAGATATACGTCTCATATATATATTCGCTTTCATACCCCAACGCCGCGAATATCCGCTGCGGAATCTCAGCCAAAACACTGACCTCGTCGTACGGTACACTCATTTCCCACGGAAAACAAAACGCCGTACCGGTTAAAACTTTCGCTTCCTCCGCGTCAATCGGGTCGTTCAGATAATCCATCAACAACATGACAGAACCAAGGTAACACACTGCCGACGGGTTGCCGTATCCCATAAACGGAATACCATTCAATACATTTTCGGTTAGATTTTTAGATTGCGACTGTCCCTCTGTCATTCTTATTATCTCCGGCTTGTCCTTCGGAGAATAACTTTCGGGGACCTGTTCAATTTTCTTTGCGGGTTCGCTCATCTTGATCCCCTTTAATATTTATTATGTTTCTGTTCGTTAAATCTTTATAAAATTATTTTCTACCCAGGTATATAAATCAATAATATTAGTTACCGTTTCGTCGTCGAGCTGTTTAACTGTTAGCTGCTTTAATATATGGCATAAGTTAACCGGATTTCCTTTATAAACGGATGTTATATATTTAAACGACAATTTGGGATTCATCTGATTACAAAACCTACATGCCATACATTTGCCGGAATGTTTATATACAAAATCCTAAAGATGTTCCGGCATTTTATCAAAGTTCAAGTGCAAAACCTTAAATGCATCGGATTTGATAAAATTATAAGATATAGGCTCATAACCTACAGAACAATATGAAAAATTGAAATTTAACTGGAAGTTGTTTTCACCGTCCTCATACAATTTTGAAAAATACAGCAAAGCTAATAAATGAAGATCAGATGTAACATTATAGCCACAACCGAATCTTTTTTTATAATCTTTTGTCAATGCTTTTAATTTATCGAAATTTTCCGTTTCCACCAACTCGTTTGCTATATCGGAAACATAGTCGTATTTTCTGTCATAAATTGCCCTTTTAAAAATTTGATTTTTTAAGCATTCGGACTTAGCATAACTGGTGGAGTCAATTTTTTTACTTTGGTATTCATCTTTGTGATTTTTATAATACTTCGCTTCTTCGACCGCAATCAAAGACAATAATTTCCATCATCGAGACAGTTCGGGATATTTATTTGAGCTTATTAAAAGCATATCATCTGTTACTTCTGTCTGTAATCCTATAATTGACAATGCTTTTATTAAGGAATTAAACTTTATTGTACTATAGCCCAAGGGTTCTTTAGCCACAACAAGCTTTCCGCATTGTGCTTCGCCTATTTCTCCTAAAAGTAATAATTTATCGATCAAGTCTTCAAATTTTTTGACATTTTTACGCCTGAAATTTCTGACTTCAACATATGTTTTTTCATGGAACGGTTCGCGGTATTTTGCCGGTCTGTCCTCCGTTTCATCGGCTTCGATGTTCATCCCGATAAAACCCGGATCATTATATATTAATATATACAGATCCAATAAAAAGTCATACATCTGCTTTTGAGAGAACTCGTCCGCAATATCGGATTTTATCGGCACAAATTTCGGTTGTGTGACAATATAGTGGTACATGATCCTTTGCGACACATTGTCAAAATCTTTTCTTAAACCTATTTGTGATAACATGATTATTCCTCTTATTAAATATTTATTATATCTCGAAAACGTTTAAGATCTCATCGCAGACGCTGCCCATCTTTCGCAGAATCTCTGCGATTTGCGCTCGAAACTCATGGGTGCGGAACTTGCCCATCGGTGGGAAGAAATCTCCATGTAAATTCCAAATTTCCTGCCTGTAATCCTGCATCTTTTTGTAGAGAGGCAACAATCTTACCGCCATGGTCAAATCAGGATACTGTTCAACCACACCTTTGAAAAAGTCATATGCTGAGCTTGTGCAAACGCAGCAATAAGGCGCGCAGTGTAAATTCCAACAGATGCCGCCAAGCTCGTCATCTGTTTTATTTTCAAAATACAAATCCGTAACAAGTGTATCAGCCCAAATTTCGAAAGCCTTTTTACCAAAAGCATACTTACCACCCAGATAGCTCTCTGAGGGTAATAACGTCAAAAAAGCTGGGATTGATTCAATCGTACTTTTATAAACTTGCTGCATATCAAATTGTTTTAATTTTTCACCAACGAAAAATAAGCCGTTTGTAGTGTCAAGTCCCTTTGTGATTGTTGAATAACCATATTCATCCACAGAACCTTCCGGTAGACGTTCCGGACCGGGGTATAGATTGACATACAACACATCATTTTCATCGTAACCGCCAATCAAGCAACCTTCTGGTAGAGGATCATAATAGTTACCGCTACGTGTGGTTACGTTCCCCATACCCCAAGCCAGAACAGGAATGCCCTTATCAATTGACGCCTTAATAGCGTTCATTACCGCTCGAAAATCCTTTTTAATCTGCGAGTTTGAAAGATAAATACAATCATATCCTATAGCGGTATACGCCTTTTTTACAAATTGCGGAACAAAAAAGTAGTTGGTAACACCGCTGTCGCATTGTACATTGTTCGGATTGCCTTTTTCTGCAGCATACAGATAAGTAAAATTATCACCGGTGAAGTTCGCGTAAAAATGAAAATCGTCGATATCCGAACCGAGCTTCTTACCCACTGAACAAATAGCGGAACAAAGAAAATAATTTTCCCAGTTTCCTAAACGGCGGTAATCTTGAATTTTATTGGTTGTATGCGGCGGTTCACCACCTGAAAACGGGTCAGATATGGTATCGGATGAGAAAGCTGCATATTGTGCCATTGATAAAATTGATGGTTTAACTTTTGGAGAATAGCTTTCTGGGGTAGGGTTGATTTTTTTAGCGGGTTCGCTCATGATTTTATTCTCCTTTTAGCATTTTGACAGGAAGCCAAACTTCGAATCTGAATCGGTTGTTTTTAAAATCATAGTTATAACTCTCAATGAACATAAGTTTACTGGGAGGACCATTGTATTTTACATATCCGTCTGGAAGCTGTAATTCATTTCCGTGTGCGTATCCGACAATGCGTCCGACTTGTTGCTCAGCTTCATCAATTGATTTCATCCATTCGTTTGTAACTACTATATAATCTGTTGCGGGGAATTCTGCCACAAACATATCTTCCGGTATATCTGTAACTCCAGAGACAACTCCACCGATCAGATAATTATAATATCCCGGTTCGGATTGGCAAAACACGCCAAGAAGCGGTTGTTCCGTTAAAAAAGGCTTGATTTTATCGTGTCCGCCCGATTTAAAAAATTGGTTCCAGCATACACCCCAATCACCAACAGTTCCGTTAAGCGTTTTATTTTCTATACCGAGAACTTGGTAAGGTTCACGATGTGCCTGGTATATCTCAATAGCCGGAATTTGTGGGGTTGATTCCATTATTTTTTGTACCAAATTCAATATCGCTGGTTTTTCCTTTGGAAAGTAGCTTTCAGTGTTTTGCTCTATTTTCTTAGCGGGTTCGTTCATTAAAATTCCTCCCAATTCTCAAGTATTTCTTTTACTATCTCCTGCGCTTTGTATTCAAATTCTTTACACTTGCGTAGTGCATTTATAAATTTTTCGCGTGTCTCTTCGGTCATTGTGCTCTGATCGAAATTATGACATAACTTTTCATATGGAATGACACTTTGCAATGTATCGAACATATCTTTGTATATCGCTGAAACAGCCAACAGTTTTATTTTGTTTTCACCCATGAGTAATCCAGCACTTGCGTTCAGGTATATATATGCTGCTCGTCGAGCATCGATCAAATTGAAGATAATATTGTTAATAACGCCGTTACCATCACCCCTAAAATCAGAATTATATTCGTTATTTTTAAATCCTGTAATCATCTGCTCATAAGCACCATAACCGAACTTGTCATGGGGTACGAACATTTTACGGCATGTTTCAAGTGAGATTTTTAACGCATCCAACGCGTGCGTTGGCTTACAGGGTTTATCAAAAAATATATTCCATTCGGCATTGTTCGGGTATCTATCGAGAAGAACATAATGGTTTTCAGTAAAAAACATTTCATTATTTTCTGATGCAATACAGTCAAAATATGTCCGACCGAAGTATTTCATACCTTCTGCCGTTGCTTCATATCCCAATAAAATGCTCCATTCCGGGAGTAATTTGCCCCCTAAAATTAAGACCGGTATGCCTGCGTTGATAGATTTTACGACTTGTTTTTCGCTGGCATCTTTATTGTCAATCGAATATGAATCGATTCCATAAAAACGGTTCGCGTTCCCGCGTGTACCCAACCCCAGGTGAGCGTCTATGATATCTAATATACTGGAGCCGGGATCCCATCCATATATCATGCTTGCGCGGTAACAAGAACCGGACAGTCCTATAACCTGTTCGTATGTCGTTTTAACACCCAATGTGTGCAGCAGTAAAGTCATGCAGTCGCTATAAGTACAATTACGCCACGAAATATTCTCTCCGAGGGGAGTAACACCGTCAATGTAAGTGATGTTTCCATCAATAACAACTTTACTCGTTCTCTGCTCGAGCAAGTTTATGATCTCCGGCTTATCTTTCGGTGAATAGCTTTCAGGATTTTGATTCGGTTTTCTTGCAGGTTCGCTCATAATTTCACGCTCCTTTTTATAATGGTTGTATTTTAATACTATTTTTGGCGTTTGAGTTATCCGTTTTTGTCATTTTTATGCGTTTATATAATTTCATTATAATGTTATCGGCATCATATTTACCGTTTAAAGTTTCATAAACCGCGAAAACCGGTTCATTCTCATGAGCGATACTATTGTTTGTCAGCCACAAATCGATCTTATCTCCACCGACATGAATATCACCAAAACAATCGTCCGACATAACTGCATATTGTCCCGTGGCAATGTGTAAAATTTCTAATTCGCTATCTTGAGTTAATTTAAATGTGTCACTGCATTCCAAACCGCATTCATAGGTATTCTCATATGTGCATACATAAAAATGGTTTGTACTTCGAATAATTAACGGATAACGCTCTTGTAAAAACGCTATCACTTTTTCCGAAGCTTTGTGTTCAGCATTCTCTCCGCCACGCGGATTATCCCATTTTTCTCTTGCAATTACAAAAGACATTTCGGATAACTGTTTAACAGTGATGTGATGTGTTGATTTACGTTTTTGTACCGGAAGATATAGCTTCAACCTGTATGGCTTACCATTTTTAAACAGATATTCCTCAAAATATCCGACATCGGATTGTTCAAACATACTCTTTGAAAGCCAAGTATTGTAGAGGTAATTCCAACCCTCGTTGATATCCTGCTCGTAATAATCCACAACACATGAGGCAAAAGAACAGCTGTACTGTTCTTGGCAAGAATGTAAAGCATTCTTGCGCTCACTTGATAGTTCTACATTTTCCGTCATGACTTCATAACAGAACTGATTTCCGATTTGCTTTCCGTTTCTACCGAAAATTCGCCCTTTACTTTCTTTTATCGAAGCAATAGCTTTATCTTCGATGCCAATCAAACAGGAATCGTAAAATTTTGTTGTTGTACATTCAGGTATAATTTCATTTCCAACCTTAACGGCAATACTGATTTCATCAACAGAAAAAGGGTAAAAGTAGAAATATGTATCACTTTGTCTGTATTCAAGCGGAGTCACGCCCACAATGCTTTTAAATTGCTTATGAAAAGCTTGCTGTGTCTGACAACCGCTTTCATCAGCAATAATAGAAAGAGAAATTTCTGAACATTTAATTTTTTCACAAGCGTTCGAAATTCTACGCTTGCGGATATATTGCTTGATTGAATGTCCTGTATATGAATAAAAATCCCGATATAGCTGACTAAGCGAGATAAAGTGCCGCTTTGCAACACTACCGATGGCAATTTCCGACATAATATTTTGTTCAATATACTGAAGAACAGCGTTGATATAGCTTGATTTATGCATATATAATAACCTTTTCGACGATTATCTGGCATATGTTGAGAATTGCGATAAATAACATATGCGAATTTTAAAAATTGTACTCATAATTACTTCCCTTTTTACGGTTATAACGTTCTTCACCGCAATAAGGGATCACAGCACGGGTGACTTCATCTGCTGTCAAGCCTAAATTGTATTTACCCAGATCAAAATCAGACATATGAGTATCTACAGTGCAATGGCGGCAATCGCAATCACCACAGGATGAAAAGCTTTTTTCAACTTACATTACAATTATATTATAATATAAAATCGTTGCATCTTACCTTCTGAAATCGCTATACGTTTTCCAAATGTCAACCGCAACTGATGCAACTATAGCTAACATAGATGTTGTTATTACTATATCATAATGTTTTCCAAAACTCAACAAAAAAACTTTATTAAAAATCGAGCTTTTTATCTTAAATGTTGTTTTAGATTACAAGTTTTTTGAGTCTGTGTTAACGATATTAAAAATGGAATTAATAACATTAAGCTTAAAGAATTTGATATTTATATATTATACAGTATTTTTTACCTAAACTTCCTTGTTCGTATGGCGTAAGAAGTACTTTTAATAACGATATAAATATGAGACAGATTTTAACTCAGGGAGTAGTGTAGAATGTCTCAAGACACCTATGAATCCGTCGGCGAATGTGTTTATTCGGGGATAAAGGAATAAGTGGAACAAAATGCCTGTAGAATTAGATGAGCGACCTGGGTATTTTGATTTATTTGCATAAATGCTAATAAATATATCGTTCTCGATTATGCTTGTCGGTCACGATGATCTGTTATCTCGGATTTTAGATATAAAAGCTATAATTAATACTTGACATTGACGCACAGTCAAGTGGTATAATGGTTCTATCATATATGGATTGCAGGTATATTTATGGCATTAATAAAGATAACCGATATAACAGCTCAGCTTGATATATCTTCGCGCAGTCTCCGTTACTATGAACAAATGAGTCTTATACAAAGCATCCGTCCTAAATTTGAAAAGTATCGTTATTTTGATGACGAAAACATCGAACGGCTGAAGCAAATTATTGTGCTTCGTAAAATGCAAATTCCAATTAAGGATATAATCCGGATATATGAAAGTCATGATATGAGTGTTGTCGTTGAAACATTCGTTAACCGGATAAACGCCATCGAAGATGAAATTAACGCACTTTCTGAAATGAAACGCATAACAAATGAGTTTTTGCAAACGATGCTAAAAAATGGCATCAAAAAGATATCATCTCTACCTCTGCTTTATGAAGAAATGGACAAGCAGTTGGAGGTACTAGAAGAACATAAACCGGTAACATATGAGGGACTTTCAGCTGTATCAGAAAAACTAAAAAATGAAATTGAAGTATTTATCATAGAGCTTCCGCAAATGCGAATGCTGTCTTCCAAACAAAAAGATAACAGTCTGTCCGATGTAGAAGGTTTTACCGATTGGATGGAATTACATAATATACCTCGCAGTCTTCCGGGTAGCCACGAATTATTCGAGTATCAGGACAATAAAGACGATACGATTATAATTCGTAGGATAGATAATAATTTTATAAATGACAGTCCATATATTGATATTATTTTTAATGGAGGATTATTTGCTGTTGGCAGTGTATTTGTAGATGAAGATATTGGGGCATTCCACTTTAATATGATGAAAAGTCTCGATAATAACTTATATTATAAAGTGGATTATCAACACGACGGTAATCTGCGTCACGAATCGTTACTAGAATCTGTGTTGTCACCGGATGAGAAACGGGAAAAGGTTAATATATTCCTTGCGGTAAAAAAACGAATGCCAGAAGTCTCACTTTATGAATCTAATGAACAAATCAAAAATATTACGGTAGATGAAATCGAAAAACTTAATCCAATTCTGTGGACAAAAGAATTTTCTATTGATGATGAAATTGTACATATGCAACCAGGTAAAAGCATACCAACGGGCATAACAGTACACTATCCATTACGGGTAGATATTGATTTCCGAATAGATGATGAAAAAATGCCGCAATACAGCGGTGCAGGACGAGGGATTCCATGCGTTCTTTTTGAATATGGTGATGAATATTACGGCGTAAATATGGACGATAATTCCCATACTTGGTTATATAGAGAAGCAATAGCATTTACGCAACCAATAATTAAAAATAAATATAATTATCCGCAACTTGGTAAGATAAACATACCCGATTATAACCGGTTGACATGGATTATCGGTGCAAAACATTTTGCTGTTATATTAAATGATGAAGTACGTTATTGCGGGATAAACTTTCCGTATATGAAAATGGTTTTAACACAGCAAATTCCACATGAAATCATGGTCAATACACGGCAGGGTGAATATAAAGTATTCTTTAAAAATATTTCTGTTTCACAATTAAAAATGCCGTTAAAGAAAAATATAAAAAAAGGAGTAATTAGAATGGTTACAAGGCAAAGCAACAACATACTCCCGGATATCCGCGAAATCGTTGATGGAGGAAAAGGTGAAAATTATACATTTGCCGATTGCATGGCGTTCCTTATGGAAAGATCGGGGCGACCGGATATCGGTTATTGGGTCTTCGTCGGGATTACCGGCGACAGCGTGACACAGATATATAATAAAAATAATGCGTTATACCGCGACAATGCGTCACAGTATCTCGTCGGTCCTAAACATGTCAAGCATGTTTTCGATGCGATAGGTTATGAATATACATATATCACCGCCGAGCAGATAAACGCAAACAAAACAATGTATTTGCAAACGTTGATGGCTTATATTGATAATGGCGTTCCCGTCATAGCTACGGAAGATGTAAGGCAAGGAATAAAAGCGGGGAGCGAAGAATGTAACCAATTTTTAATTGTGGGATACGAAGACAACGGTAAAACATTATTGGTTCATTTAAATGATCCGAACAAAATCAAAAAATACGAAACAACAAACATAATAAATCAAGATTGGATTTTTGTAGGTGAAAAGAAATACGATGTTCCAATTAATGATATTTTAAAAAATGCAGTCTTTAAAATGAAACATTGGCTCACGCTCCCCGAACAGGACGGCGTGTGTTTCGGTGCGATGGCGTTCCGCGCGTGGGCGGATGATATAGAAAACGGTCGTTATGACGATGATATTAGCCTGTGGGGCAATTATACCTGCTATATATGTAATTTGTCATCAAACGCCGCGAACGCCGGTGTTGAACCGGATTTCATAAGGCGATTTGCCGAGGTATATCCTGAATACACGGAAATGTATCAAAAAATAACTGCGCAATACAAAAAATTGAGCAACGGTCCCGGACAAACATGGAAGGAACTCGAAGACCTCAGCGGAGGATTTAATGTAAAATATGAAGCCTTGCGCAATAAAGAAAACCGCGTAAAAATTGCCGCCGAACTCCGCAAGGCCGGAGAAGTATTGGACGAGGTCGTGCGGATATTAAATGAATATCTGCCGGAGGCCAAATAACATGCTTACACATCGTACCATGCTCCCGAGCGCATTGAAGCTCGAAGTTGCGCCGGAAGAGATAATTAACACCATTGATGACCCTGTCGGGAAAAAAATCACCACAGCGATATTTAATGCTTTTATTTCGAATAAATTACGATACAAAGCTACGGCGCAATGGCATCCTAAAGATTCCGTCGAACCAAAAGGATATACCGTACATTTTATTATTAAAGGTGGCAAAGACGCTGTTATCATATGTACACGCAATTTCGGCGGCGTTCAGCTACGCATAAAAAACTGGAATACCTTTGATAAATTGGATGAATACA
This sequence comes from Clostridiales bacterium GWF2_38_85, assembly GCA_001797275.1. Classification (GTDB taxonomy): domain Bacteria; phylum Bacillota; class Clostridia; order Oscillospirales; family CAG-382; genus GWF2-38-85. The sequence goes on from MGOY01000024.1 coordinate 63,821, forward strand.
GTGAAAACATCCGAAATAATATCCTGAACGGAAAGCCCTGTCAACGCTGTACTCCCGACGGTGGTAAATTTATGGGACACGGTGAATATGTATTTGTTTATCACGGTAAAGAATACCGCAAATGCCAGATGCTGTGCGGTAATTTTAAATTGCGTAATAACCGACGATGATTTTAATTCATTAATGGACATTATCTACCGTGAAATCGCTTTTGCAGAAATAAAAGTAAAATTATAAACATATATTTTTAACTCTAAAGCAATTAACGTAATTTAAACGTTGATTGCTTTTTTTATAAAATCATGCTAATATAAAAATAATTGATTTTGTTTTTATACTTTATTATCAAGAATAGAAATATAAAATTGCCGGATTAATCACGGGGGAAAGTTAATTGAACAGCCTTTTTAAGTACATTGAAAATAATCTGCCGTCTGAGCTGGACGCCGGATCGCTTTCCCGCGCCGGTTATGTTTCACATGCACAATTATATCGGGATTTTTACAATCTGACCGGACACTCTGTAAAAGAATATATCCGCAAACGGCGGCTGTCAAATGCTCTGGCGTTGATCAAAGCTTCGTGCTCCCCGCTTGCGGATATCGCATACCAATGCGGTTATTCTTCTCAGCAGACCTTCTGCCGGGCAGTGAAACAAACACTCGGCATGACGCCGCTTAAATATAAAGACGGCGATATGTATTATTTTTATCCGCCGTATGACGGCGAACCCGTACAAAACGCCGCATTCTGCGGCGCGGTAACATTGACAAGCAAAACCATCCCTCAAACGGTCTGTCTCCGGTTTTATCATTCGAGCATAAAATATATTGAAAATAAGGCGATAAACACTTTTCTAAAACTGTTTCCCGATTATAACGGACGAATCTTCGGCAGAAACGGTAAACAGAACGGCAGCCGGTTTTGTTATGAATTGTATCTGACAGATGTAGATCAGGATTATACCGTATTGAAAGATTACGGTTATAAATTATCTAAAATAACCGCACCGTTTACCGCCACATTCGCCTCATCGACCGTTAAAAACGACGAGGATAAAATCAATGCCGCTTGGAATTATCTGTACCACACTTGGCTGCAGAACAGTATGTTTGAATACACTAACGATCCGTATTACGAAGAATACATATTAAAGGGCGGTAGCCCGTTAAAATTAAAGTTATACCTCCCCATCAAAAAACGCGCGGACGAAACGAAAATCACCTTGATAAACGATCCCGGACTATGCTTTATCATAACAAAAGCCAAAGGATATAACGCAGAAAAGATCGCATCCAAAACCGTGATCGATTACTTATCGGAGAATTATCCGTACATAGTTAAAACATCGAAAGAATTTTATCTGCGTAAAGAAATATATTCCTGCGTCTGCGGCGTAAAAATCAATTCCGAGCTGCGGATCAAGGATGTTGATAATGTTGAAAACATGACCACTAATAAAGGAAGTTATCTCATGCTGACAAGCAGTGTTATGGGTGACTATGACCGGTATGCCAATCTGCTGCTTTCCTTTGCTCACGATAATGGCATGATCGCCGATAAACGAGATATTTTCTCGGTTTACGATGCGAAAGAGAGCTTCGAAAACCCAAAAATCCGGATGTATTGTCCCGTAAATTTTGAGACAAAATGATAATACAAGAAGTGTGAAAGCCTGATAAAATGGACTCATCCAAATTAAAAGGAGAGAAAAAACGATGAGCGAACCTATTAAAAAGCCAAATCAAATTCCAGAGAGTTATAGCCCGACAAAACCACTGATTATGAGCATGGTACAAAAGATAACGGAGTTGTCTCCAGAAATTCCGGCAATAGAAGTGTATCAGGCTCACCGCGAGCAGTATCAAGTGCTTGGTATTGAAAATAAAACACCCAACGGAACCGTTGGCGATTGGGGTGCTTGCTGGAATGTGTTTCTCAATTCAAATGCAAGAAATATTGTTGAATTTCTAAGAACGGAAAAATCAACATTTCTCGGCGTGTTCTGTCAATCAGATACTGGATATTATAATTATCTTATAGGCGGGGTTGTTTCGGATGTTTCGGAAACTCCGGAAGGAATGTTTTTAGCCAATTTTCCTGCTGCTGACTTTATAGTAGTTACGCATGAATGGATGCCGTCAATTGATGAAGCCGAACAACAGGTCGGGCGTATTGTTGGTTATGCGCATGGGAGTGAACTTCAATTACCAGACGGATATATAAAATATAACGCTCCTCCCAGTCCAATTATGTTTATTGAAAGTTATAACTACGAATTTGATAATAATCGCTTCCGATTTGAGGTTTGGTTTCCGATTAGGGACAAAGGAGGAGAAATAAAATGAGCAAACCGAATAAAAACCGAACCACAACCCCGGAAAGCTATCACCCTAAAACACCCGAGATTGTGAACATGATGAAAAAAGCGAGTGAAATCAAAATAAAAAGCATCGAAGATATGCGTGCGAATGTCAATGAAGTGGAAATTTTAAAGATGCCGCAAATGAAATTAATCGGACGCGAAACACGCCTCGGTGGACGTGGCGGATTTCTCAAAGGAAAGGATAAGGAAATATGGGAGACTATACTTGAAGACGGTTCATTTGATACTATACAGAAACTTCCGTATATTATCCCAAAATCGTTCATGGCTTGGACCGGTAATTATACAAATGAAGATGGTACTTTCGCTTATATTATTGGTAAGTTTGTCCCGATGGATACTCCTGTGCCCAGAGGATTTACTGCACGTCTTCTCCCCGAAACTTTAGTTGCAAAAGGTATATATGGTCAAGGATATTCAATGATAGATATTTATAAAAACTGGGGTTATACTCAAAATTATGATCTTTTCGGCTGGAATGCCGAACTTATATTTGATGATGATCCGGATGAACACGATTGGCTTAATTTTTGCGAACAAAAATTATGGACAAATTTATCGCCTGTTAAAAAAGTTGATATCGAAAACAAAGGGAAAGGTACTACAAATGAGTGAATCAATGAAAAAGCCGAATCAAACACCGGAGAGCTATAGTCCTGTGAAACCGGAAATTTTGTGCGAAATAGAAGAAAAGCAAAAAACTGTCCTGCCGATAAAACCGTTTGTCCGCTTTAACACTGTCACATTGATAACGCTGGATGAAGAAATCAAAGTGGTTGGTTTGAGTTATGAAAAATGCCGCCAAACAGGTTCTGTCGCGCTTGGTTCAAAATTTGATCTATATAGCGGTGACAAAATAACATTACAAGAAAATGTAATTAACGTAAAACAACCGGAAATCAAGCGCGCTGTTTGGGCTAACGGAGATTTACTGTTTGGTAAAGAAGTGACCGATATAAACGGTCAGGATGAAATATACGCATCTATAACAATTCCTACAGGAAGATATCTAAAAGTTTCATGGAACGCGGAAAACTTTGATGAATTGGTGATGGAAGCGATGGAAAAATCATGGGAAAGAGCCGGAGCAGCAGCGTTTCTTGAAGAGAACGGCTTGTGTATAGCCGGAATGGGCATAGAAACATATCCGCAGGATAAAGTTTATGGCTCGGAAACGAATTATCCTGAAATGTACACTTTGCACGCTGTAAAAGATAAGGAGTAATAATTATGAATGAACCATAAAAAATGCCGAATCAGATACCTGAAAGTTATAGTCCTAAAAAGCCAGAAATTATAAGCTTGTTTGAGCAGAAGAAAAGTAGAGTTATTACAGATGGAAACTTAACTTACATTGACGGTGTTCCTCTTCTCGGAGAGGATATTCCGTGGCGCAACTGTACTTATAGCGACTGTATGACGTTGTTGCTGAACACATTGGGTATTAAAACATCATACGAGCAGGTTATAGGACTGTCCGGTTCCTGTTACCGCGCAAGCATGATATATGGATGGGACCCCGGCTCCAGTATACTAGATATCATAGACGCTCACTTAGGGTTGGGTACACGCGGTAATGCGAACCGTTTTTATGGGATCGATTCATATTCGATTGACAATAAAGATGCCGGCGAAAAACAATTTGTAAAATCTATCGACGCAGGCATACCGGTCTTAATTTTAGGGGGCAAATTACTCCCGGAATGGAGCATTTTATTGGGATATGAAGCTACAACAGACGGTATGAAATACTTCGGCCGGACATATTTTGACTGGATGGCTTCAGAAAATAATGAAATGTTTTTTACTGAAAACCGTTATGTTCTTCTCGATAGATACCCGAAAAATTCCGAATGGAATATATTTTTTGATAAACCCTGTAAACCAACGCCTGCGTTAGATGCGTTAAAAATCTCGCTTGAAACATGCCTTAAAATGTTCGTGCCCCACGACAAGTTCGGTTATGGTGCTTATGAGCAGATGATTACAGGATTTAAAAATAACAAATATAATTCTGATTTTAGGGGTGATGGTAACGGTGTTATTAACAATATTATCTTCAATTTGATTGATGCTCGACGAGCGGCATATATATACCTGAACGAAAGCGCCGGATTACTCATGGGTGTAAACAAAATAAAACTGTTGGCTGTTTCATCGATATACAAGGATATGTTCGATACGCTGCAAAGTGTTGTACCATATGAAGAGCTATGTCATAATTTCGATCAGAGCACAATGACCGAAGAGACGCGCAAAAAATTCGTCGATGCGCTGTGCAAGTGCAAAGAAATGGAATATCAAGTGCATAAGATTGTAAAAGAAATACTTGATAATTGGAAGGAATAACAAATGATTAAACCAATAAATAAACCGAACCAAATTCCCGAAAGTTATAGTCCCGTAAAACCGGTAATATTGAACATGGTGGAAAGTGCATTACACAGCGGAAAGAACCAGCAACTGCCGTCCGAATGTATTATAACACCGAAAGAAAAAATCGCTTCGTTCACCGGCGAAAAATGGCCGTTCTCCAATGTCGAACCGGCTGTGTATTCCGCACTTGGTCTTTTATATGACAAAACCGAACGGCGCGACGTTAATCCACACGGCGAAGAAACCGGCGCGTTAATCAACGACGACATTGAATACGCTATCCACAATGTGCTGACAGGCCATGCGTTCGGATTGTTTTATGATATGGGTGATAATTTTCTCAGTATGGCGATGTATGGCTTTTCATCATACAACTTGAATGTAAATGACTATTCAGAAGATGAAATCGCCATAATTATAAAAGATCAACTTTACAGTGGGAACTCCATTCATATCAACGCAAGCGGTGAACCCTTTGATTATTTGATTTGGGGATATAAAGACGACGGAAATATTCTGCTTGGATATAAATTCGAACACGGGAACGATATGTTGAATTGCTCTTACGACCTCAATAACCCCATCGAGTTTGACTCCCTTGTTAAACGGCTTAATAAAAATGATATTTTTAAATCGGTTCGTGGACAGACCGGCAGTATCACATTAATTCAACCCGACGGTGATAGGCTTAAAAACGAAGTTGTTTATAGACAAGCCCTCGCGGAAGGATACCGTATGCTGACGCAAGTGGAACCAAACCCCGAAATGGATTTTGTACGGGTGCATTTTGGATATGGTCAAGCCATTTATGATGAATGGATACGCCAGATCGAGGAAATGGAAAAAGAAAACCGCGAGCAGTTTTTCAACATATCGCCGATATTCCCACATTTCATTGCGCTGTACGAAAATCGTCTGCAATTATTACGATTTCTAAAGCATTGGAACAAACAAATCAATAACGAACACTTGCAAAAAGCCATTGAAATATGTGAGCAGCTGAAAAATGTTTCCAGTGACGCTGCAACGCTAACAATGGATGGTGACTGGAATCCCATGCGGGACGCTTCCAATCATGAAAAACGAGCTTTCGCGCTGGATGCATTAAGAAAATGCCGTGCGTTCGAGTTGGAAATCGCAGAAAGCATAAAAGAATTTATCGATGCTCCTGAAAGTTATAGTCCGAAAAAACCGGAGATATTGAATATGGCAGAGGGACAGTTACAAACTAAAAACCTTACCGAAAATGTATTGTCTGGTATTCCGTTCATGGGATATGGCAACCCATCAGCGGTATGTTATATCGGCTCAGTTATGCGTTTAATGGATTTTTTAAATGATCCTATCGAAGCTGACGAACTGTTTTCATTGAGCGGGACAGCATTTTGCTTTCCGTGGAAAAACGGATTGACATGCGATGAAGTCAGTATTATAAGTGAGATACCGAAGCGAACTTTTGCGGCGTTGGGGTATGAAAGCGAATATATTTATGAAAAGGATATATCAAAAAGTCCACGTAAATATTCCAAAGAATTTTATATCAAAAAGATCAAGGATTCCATCGACAACGGACACCCGGTCGTCGGTTTTGGATTTACACAGCAAAACTTCACTTGCCTTATCACAGGTTATTATAATGACGGAAAAGGTATGTATATGCGTGCCTATTGGTCTCCGGAAGGTACGCCGGAGGGATATGATAATGAAAAATATTATTATACCGAAGATTGGTACGATAAATGTTATGGGATCGTCGTCATCGGCGAAAAGACCGGCGAGCGTTTAAACGGAACGCAAGCGTATCAATATTTAAAAGAAACCGCTAAAATGTATAATGATATGAAAACAGGAACGCAATACGATCAGATGATTTATAACAATTCCGCATCCTTCGATGAGATGATCAACTGGCTCAGGGATGACTTTTGCTGGGATGAAGGATGCGATATGGGTTATTGCGACTTACTTCTCAGCCCATGCGGCTTGTTATTACTTAACCATTACCGCAGTTACCTTCACAGCTATCTTAGCAAATTAAATGAGCAATGCCCGGAATTAATAAATACAAAAATCAAATCTGCTATTGAACGGTTGGGTGAAAGCATTCCCGCAGCGAACTACACACGGATTGATTTGGCTAAATGCGTCGATCCGTCGATTACCGATTTTTCTATGCTTCATGACCGCGTTGTCCGTAAAAAAGTCGCCGCGCATGTGGAGCGATTGAAGAAGATGGATCAGGAGATATTCGATAGTATTTTAGAAAGTTGATATGGACACATCATATGAAGTCATAAACTATATAAAAAAGCTTGCCTGTAAAGCAGCGAAAATGATCGTTCCCGTACCGGAAGATATCGTTATTCCCGAAAAGAATCTTAAAGGATTGGATAACGTCGAATTTATTTCGGCGTTTATCCAATATTAAGATTTGTTACAGCAGATTTATCAGGATATCGCGAAAGCGCCGGAGAATAAAAGAAATATTCCGCACTTCGTTTTACGGATGCGGTAGAGAAAATTGTAATATCAAACACACATATGTATATGAAGGAGTCGAGCGGCATAAATGTATCTGCTGCCACCCTGCTTATGAAACGGAAGCCATCATTGAAGATATTCCTCATTATATCAAGCTTGTGGAGTTAGGCGTAAAAAAATAATACAACTCAATTAATGAAAGGAACGAGTCATATGCCAGATACATTCAAGATATATGCCAACCTTGAGCAAAGAGCGACGGATTATTATCTCAACACATTCCCCGTTTTTGTTTCGGACGATACGGCCGCCGTCAGCTCCGCGGGACAAAAATCATTCTACAATCTTATAGAAGGACTGTATCAACTTGCTTTTGACGAACATCGAAACTACATGAAGATTGATAGACGACGGCTCGCAGATAATTTAATTTCTTTTTAAGTTTCATAAATGATATATTTCTCAAAGGAAGAGGTGAAGCATAATATGGAAATAATTTATTACGAACAGCTCTATATCCGTAATTTATTTAATCAACTGAAAAATGCAAGAGATGAAATGATCATCCATGATGATTTTCTAAATAATATAAATCGGGAAGACTTTATATCCGCGTATAAACAGCTTTATCAACTTTATATTCAAATATATACCGACATGATGGCTGATCCCGGCGGTTTTGATTTGCCGTTATTTAAAATAGACGAAGAAAAAGGCGCGGATAAAACGAAGTCACATTATCTTTCGTGGATAATTATTTTTTTGGGAATGTGCGGCGAGCTGGATAATAAAATACGGGTTAATACGAAAAAGTTTTTAATCAATACAAAGAAATTTGGCGTAACAAATCCATTGCCGTTACTTAATAAGTTATCAAATTATGGTTTTCATTTAACCGGTATCGATAAGAAAAAAATTATAGATCCGATTTTTACGGTCGACTATATTGATAATAAAAACATAATGCACGTTATTATGGCTTTGGGCAAAAGAATGACGCAACTAAATAAACACGGTAACCGGTATCAACTGCAGCGTCTCAGTCCGAGATGCTTTGAAGATACATCGGATATATTGCCGGGAACGGATTTTAACGATTACGAAGCGATGCTTGGTGATCAGACTGCGGTCATTGAATTTTTCAACTCATTTATGAGTGAAAAAGGATATACTCCGTTTTACGAAGGATTTTATCGCATTTCATATCAAAAGAAGAAAAAGCTTACGACATGGTATTATTGTATTCAATATAAATATTGGGTTGAAAAAGAAGTCACGTTGCAAATACGGCTTTATAATTTGGGGAAATACGCGCAGTTTGTTGAAAATATGCCTCAATCAATTAAATCCGTTATATGCCAAAACACTTGCAGGGACGATTGTAAAAATAAGCACGAGTGTGAAAAGACCGTATGTTATCGGGTCGATGGAAAACAATACAAAAGCTGCAGATGGAAAACTTTCGACTTCATAAACTTGCCACCAGATGATTTTAAATATATAAGGACACTTTGTGAAAACGAATGGAAGATAAAAAATATTTAAAAACTACTTGACTCTGCCGATGGGGAACAGTTTATACTATGCTTATACCAACGGTTAGGAGGACATTTCATGAATGAATTAATTAAAATCAGAGATGTATCAGTTAAATACGATATATCTGCCCGTACACTCTGTTATTACGAGGACCTGGGACTCATAACAAGCACCAGGAGTGACGATTACGCTTACAGGCTGTACGATGATGCCGCCGTACAACGGCTTGAACGGTCTACTTATCGAATTAAAGAACCGGTGTCTTAAAAGAGGATACACGCATGAAATCAATCTCAGCCTTGGGTCGACAGATTTGGTTTTTAATGTTTACTTCAAGAATGAAATCGGCGGGTTTCACATCGGATATAATTTGCGGAAATATTGGCAGTTCTCTTTCGGAACGATCAACGGCATCGGCGAAAAAGCAATGCTTGAGGATTTCGACAATCTCGACGATGGTATGAAACGGCATTTTATAAACATCTGCAAGCCATGTAGCGGATGCCTTATATGCACAAAGGGCGGTAAAAATAAAATCTTTACCGTCCCTGTGAATTATGACAGCAAGGAATATAAACTTTGCCCTTCTTATCCACGCCACGCATGGGAAACCATCGACTGCGGCTTGATTGATACTCTGTTTAAATATCACGATTTACAAATAAAATATAATGAACATAAATAATATGATGAAACCCCTTGACCCTTACCTTGCGTAAGGTTTTATACTGAATAAAAACGCAAAGGAAGTGTCTTTATTATGCAAATGAATTTAAATTCATTAATGAAAATCGGCGATGTCACAAACAAATTCGGAATTTCCCACCGCTCATTGCATTATTGGGAAAGCACGGGCATACTCCAAAGCACCCGCGCTGAGAACGACTACCGTTATTACGACGAAGAAAACCTGCTTAAGATCAAGCAGATTGTGCTGTTGCGTAAACTACGGCTATCTATTCCGTCCATACAGGAGATTTTTACTTCTGAGGAATTGTCGAAGATTATCTCTGTGTTCACCGATCACTTGGATGAAACAAAGAAAGAAACCGAACAGCTAAACGCTCTTGGCGTTATTCTACGCCAACTCCTCAATATGCTCAAAGACCATCAGGATATGGACAGCGTGTATAAATATCTTGACACAACCACCAGCAACGAATCCGAAGAACTTAAAGCAGCGCTGAAAACGGTCATGTCTGTGCCAGTGAAGGAAATCGCTGTCGAATCACCACCGGAGCCGATGGTTGATATGACAGGTATTGACCTCTCGCTTGAACTTATGACACCGGAAGATGTGCCGGAAGTGACAAAGGTAATCAAACTCTGTTATAGCAGCACCAAAGAGATGGACAAACTGTTGTTCTATTTCAATTTTGAGAATCAGTTAAATATGCCAAACTGTGCGTATTATTATAAAATTATGCAGAACGGCGAATGTATCGGCGCGGTCAACCTTGTTTATGTCGGCATGGAAGCTATGCTGATTCGTTGCCTTGCGTATAGCGACCCTGATAATAATATCTATCTGTTTGAACTGTTAAAACAAACACATCCTGACGTTCTGTGTTGGAATATATATTTTCCGAACGTTGCCGGCAATAAAGAGGATTTTTGTTTTGATTGGGAAGGTAAAAAGCGTCAATTTGCGGATGATAATGGGTTCACCTTTTATACCGACGCTCGGTGGAACAGATTTATCAAAATGCTGAAACCACATGACGAGGTTTATAATAGCAGTCGTTATCGTTTTGCCTTATTGGACGGTTCAATGGACGGTGTATCTTTCCGATTTTTTGGTACTGATAAGCTGGACTTCTATGACGGTAAAATGACGAATTGGCGTATCACTGACTGTGATTTCGGCGGGGCACTTATTTACACCTCGTGGATGGAAAACAGCAAGTTTTATGAAAATTCTATCGCTGACAGCGATTTCCGCTATACTGAGTTTGACAACAGTAAATTTTATAACGGCAGCTTTCAGAATTGCCAAATAACTGATTGCGACATATCCGGCATGACCATTGACGGAATCAATGTGAAGGACGCGATGGAGCTTTATAAAAACAATAAAAAATAACACATGAAAAAATGCTGGGTATAACGCTCCGGTAGTTTTTATTTTCAAAAAATTTTTATAATATGACGCGCAGATGTCATATTATTGTGGTATAATGGTTCCGGTGGTGAGTTGAAAATGCAAATAAACCGGCTTTTTGAAATTATTTATATTCTACTTAATAAAAAAACTATAACCGCTAAGGAATTGGCGGAGCGTTTCGGCGTGTCGCAGCGCACAATCTACCGTGACGTGGATACGCTCTCACTTGCCGGAATCCCCGTTTACACGGAAAAGGGCAAAGGCGGCGGTATCAGTCTGCTGCCCGATTATGTTTTGAATAAATCCATTTTGAGCGAACAGGAGCAAAACGAAATCTTGTCCGCTTTACAGGGTCTTTCCAGCGTTAAGACATCGGAAACCGACCAAGTGCTACAAAAACTGTCCACCATTTTCAACAAAAACACCGTTCGCTGGTTGGAAGTTGACTTTTCCGACTGGAGTTTTGCTAACGGTAAAACGTTCAGTGATTTCAAAACCGCCATTTTAGAACGCCGGATTGCCGAGTTTGATTATTTCAGTACTTATGGCGAAATGACGCACCGCCGTATAGAACCGATCCAGCTTTGGTTTAAGTCAAAATCGTGGTATATAAAAGGCTTTTGCTTGATGCGTCAGGATATACGCCTGTTTAAATTATCGCGGGTACGGAATCTGGCCGTGGCGGACGAGCAATTTTCGGAGCGTGACTATTTGGCAAGTCCTCCGACCCCTGCCCCTGCCAACCATCAAAAACCGGATGTGACTATAAAATTAAAAATCGCGCCGGAAATGACTTATCGGGTATATGACGAGTTTGACGAGGCCTTGGCGGAGAAACAACCGGACGGCAGCTTTGTGGTTTCAGTCACATGGCCGGAGGACGATTGGGTATATGGAACGATCCTGTCTTATGGAGAATATATCGAGGTGCTGGAGCCGGAACATATCCGGGAAATCATCAATGAAAAATCTCAAAAAACTGCAAAAAAGTATTTGTAATATGACGAACTGTTGTCATATTAGGTGTGATATAATAGAAAAAACAAGAAAGGATAACGGTTTATAAAAAACAAGTATTGGGTTTGTCATTTTGCCGAGAGACGCCAGGACCAGTTAATCCAAGTTCCACATGATTATGTGATACATCCGGATTTTATACTTCTCGCGAACGAAGATGAGATAAGAGCCGCGTTTTCACGGCTTCATACACTTTATTTTCAGATATACGGAGGTATAGCGGAGTCACCCGAAAAATTTGGGATGCCGTTATATTTAAAAGAAGAATATCGCAATTTTTCACAGCAATGCCGAGATGCTGCACAAGCATCGTTTCGTCCGTTTATACTGTTGTATAATCTTTTAACATGCGGTGATATAAATGACTGTTCGGTTCATACATCCATTGAAAAATTTAATTCTGTAAAACCGCGTCCGAAATCCGAGTCGCAAGTTGACGAAAAGGTTACAAATACTCATTTTTTATTTCAAAAACTAACTGACTACGGATTTATCTTTGAAGGTCTAAAAAATAACAAGACGACAGATAAAGATATCGTCATCAGTTATCCTGACGATACCTTATTACTGCATTTATGCAAAATGCTTGCCGATAAAACAAAAAATATTAATTGTATTATTGACTTTTTGCATTGCAGTTTCAGACTGCTTCAAGATGATATGCACACCAAGGGTTATAGTGATTTGGTAGGTTTTATCGACACATTTCCCGTGGAAGCGGAAAAGGAGTTTGTATATAAAATGGATGAAGCTCTCATGTCTATAGGACTGTTACGTGGTGAAATGGGATATTATTATCGCACTGAAAGTTTAATAAGACAAAAAGGTCCGTATTCATTCAGGATAATCAATATAAATAAATGGAATCCCTGGCATTCTGAAATAAAACCCGAAAAAGTGGAACTTGGATTGCGAATCAGAAATGTGTATAACTGTATGGAATATTTGCAAACCTGTCCCGATTCGGTAAAACGGATTTTTACCGAAAAGAATGACAACGGTTGTCAAAAACACGGAGATAATACCTGCAAACACGGCGTCAGCTATGAAATAGACGGGCAAGCATACTGGCGTTGCGCTTGCTGTGATCCGGCGTTTCGTTTCCAACAACCAAAAGTTGAGGATATACCACATTACATAAAATTGGTGGAGCTTGGGGAGAAAAAATAGTAAGGTTAGCAATTATGACCAAGCTGCGCGATATTTTCGCCGCATGGTATTCTAATGGTCATACAAATGAGAGTGACCCGAATACATGCGTCCTCCGTATTAAGTTGACAGACGCTGTGCTTTTCGATCAGGGGGTAAAGTACAGAGCGAAATTTTCGAATTGAAGGAGAGTTGGCCATGCCTAATTTAATGAAAACCATCAAGCAAACCATGATTAAAAAAGGAATACCGGAAGAAACAATAGAAAAGTTTGATCTCCGTGAAGCAGATGTAAAACCGGAGGAGATTTTTTGCGCTCATTGACCAAATGGACAAGCTGCTTTCCAAGGAGCAATCCTTATCCATCATGCAGGAACAAGGTTGCTGCACAACGGGAAAGCCCGCTGTGGCACACCGCGATTTTGGGCATAAATACAAGGATAAAACGCTGGTCGAAAAGATTAAATTGCTTCATGAGTTGAAAACGCCGCATAATCCGCCATGCCGTTTGAACTCCGATGGTACTCTATCCGTTTACTGGAGCTTCGGTCAGGAAGGAAATTACGGTTGCGTATGCGGTTTCGTAAAAAAGCTATCCCAGCCGATAAAGATTTCGCCTACTTTCTGCGGTTGCTGCGGCGGTCACGCACGGCAAAACCTTCAAAAATCTCTTGACGTGAAACTACGGTTAAAAGAGGTCGTATCTTCGGCTGCCAGTTCGGGTGGCAAAAAAAGCTGTGAGTTTCTGTATGAAATAGAGGAGGATTCCGCGATATGACTGAACATAATATAGACTTGAACCTATTGAAGTTCCGCGGACATACTCTTTCGGAGATGCGGGACGGCGCTCTGAGTATGACGGTAACGCGTGCCAACCCTCTTAACCACTGCAAGCCGGGAATACGGTGCGTTCATTACACCGAAGTTCCCGGCCGCTACCGTCTGCCGCTCCGCATCGATATAACCGCAAAGATTGATGTACCGTCGTTTTACATTATGCTGGGCGAGGGTCACGCCAATTTCGGCATCCATTTTGACAACCGCCGTCTTGATGACATTTGTGAGCCGCAGAACAAGATAAACCACTTTAACAGCCGCATCCCTATGAATGAATTTGCTGATATAACGCTCATCTATGACTTGAAAGAAATGCAGATTATAATAGATGGTGAGGAGCGGTATTATTCCAAACGGGAAAAATATATGAAATCTCCGGTTTTTAAGGGAATGAACGAAGAAGGGTTCCCACTCAGAATCTCCTGTGTCAAACGCACAAACTTAGAAATCCGTTCCATCCGAATCACCGAATACGACGACACAGCAGGGATTAACCATATCCATGACCCCAAAGATGACAAATTTGTACCACCGACCGAAAAACCGACTTTTGAAAGCTGTCTGTCTGGATTACCGGACGATCTCCGCACCGCTATCATTGACATTGATGGGTGGTTAAGGACATTGCGCCCTATGAAGTTCAAACGTCAAATCAGCAAATACGGCGATAAAATTACTTATACAGCATCGGAACAAGGTTTTTCCTATGCAATCCATATTTCCGGCAATGTGCTATATCATACTTTGCAATGGTATATTCTCACGCAAGGTAAGCCGGAAACTTGGGGACGTAAAGCTGACCGAATGGAGGACACGCTTAATTATTTGGCGCAGACCGAACCTGCTTTTGCGCGTAGGATGTGGGGTAACCTCTATGAGTGCGTGGGCGGCTACGGTCCCGGTTGTATGGCAAAGACGCCTTATACTTTCGCCAGCGAAAAGATTACCGCCTGTCATGGCAAGATGTATTTCAACATGAACCTTTCAGAATTTGAAGATGTAAAACACTTCATCGGCGCAGTGAACGAAATAACAAGCATGGGAGGATTCCCCAAATGATTGAATTTCCCGAAAGCCGGCATCTTGCCGAACAAATCAAAGAACACTTGCTGGGAAAAACCGTAATGAATGTGGAAGCGAATAAATCCCCGCACAAATTCGCTTGGTTCCACGGCGACCCGGCAGGATACCACAATAAGCTGACCGGCAAATCGATCACTGGAACCAACGCATACGGCGGGATGACGGAAATTGTTTTTAACGCCAGCGTCGGAGAAATGCGCCTTGTCTTGAATGACGGTGTCAACATCCGGTATTTCGCATCCGGCGAAATACTTCCCCCAAAACACCAACTGTGCGTTGAATTTGACGACTTTTCTTCCCTTGTCTGCTCGGTACAGATGTATGGCGGGCTTTTCTTAATGGACACTACGGGAGAAGAAAACGGATATTATTTATCTTCTAAAACAAAAATCAGCCTGCTTTCGGAAGAAAACAATGAGGATTATTTTTTCGGGCTGATGAATGAGGTCAAACAAAATTATAGCATCAAGGCTTTCCTTGCCACCGAACAGCGGTTTCCCGGCCTTGGCAACGGTGTGCTGCAAGACATTCTTTGGGATGCGAAGGTTCACCCGCGCCGCAAGCTGGAAACACTGACACAGCAGGAAAAGCAGGCTGTATATAAAAGCGTCAAGCAGACTTTGTTTGAAATGACTACCTCCGGCGGTCGTGATACCGAAAAGGATATATTCGGCTGTCCGGGGGGATATAAGACAAAGCTTTCAGCCAAAACAAAAGATAGTCCATGTCCCGTTTGCGGTGATGCCATCATCCGGGAAGCTTTTCTGGGTGGGAATGTTTATTTCTGTCCGACCTGCCAGAGGTATGAGAAAGGCGGCAAATAGAATGGCGATAGAATTAAAAATTCTCACAATAAAAGATGAATATACGCTCGGATATGATAAAAGGAAAATCATATCCGGTCTGAAAAAACTGCCCGTATCGTTTGCGGAGATCGGTAAAATTCAAAACCCAATCGATACGGATAAAAGAATCATCGCTCTTATTTTTTACATGGGCATATTGTCCGAAATAAAGGACAACGCGTTTCATGTGGATTGCAGAACGCTTGTGAAACGATACCGCATGAAAAGTCCATCCCCCCGTATGAGGGAGGTTAAGCATCTTCCGATTGCTGGGTTCAAGATTGAAAGCTTGCGTTTTATTGAGGGTGTTACAGAGAAAAAAGGACGAATTGATGAGCTTGCGGAATTTACCGTTTCTCATGAAGACACGGAAATTTTGCTTGCCATAAAAGTGTTTACCGTTGCCTGCACACTCAGTGGCCGCGAATATTTCAGCCAGCTTGATTTCAGACTGCTTGCGGAGGACGCCCCTAAACCGTATAGGCCGCCGATTGCGGAAACATTGCCAATGATACAAATGAAAGATGTTATCAGTAAAGAGCGGTTTGATATAATCAATGCGTCGAATAAAGCGTTCATACTTGCCTTTGACACTGAAATGCGCGGATTGGGGTATGACTTCGGTGGCGACATTGGCAAAGGCTATTGTTGGGGTCCGTATATGATTATTTACTCCAAGGTCGGAGTAAAAGCAACACAAGTGGCCGCCCGTATCTATATCCGCGAAAACAATATCGTGCTGCGTCTTTATTTTTCTAATATTGATAAGCACCGCGCCTATATAGAAAATGCGCCGTCACACATCAGGGATGTATTCACAGGCGACCACGGAAACTGCAACCACTGCGAAAACGGACACCGAAAAGATGGTAACTGCAAATTTAGAAAAACCTATATGATTGATGACCGTAATTATGAGAAATGCAACGGCGTTGTGTTTGAGTTTTGGCAGCCGAATATGGAAAAGCTGCCTGATTATGTGGATTTATTAAAAGAGTTTTATGCGGTAAAAAGGAGGGTGTCCAAATGAGCTATATTATCAACAAATGGGCGCTTGTACGGCGTAGCGAATTGTCAGTAACACCTGAAGCCACCCCGATTCATCCTGATTTTCTACATATTCTTTCCCGCGAAGATTTTGAAGCCGCATTCCGTCAGATTGGAGTAATGTTTTATCAAATCATGACGGACATTTCGGAAGCTCCCGAACGCTTTGCTATGCCGCTTTACGAAGAAAGCGAAACTCTTTACGGTGCACCCGAAGCGCAGGAGTCCCGATATGCGGCGTGGCGGCCTATGAAGCTGTTATATACGCTTTTTACGCATGGACAGTTAAACAATCACGGATTTTCGGTAGATATTCCCGCATTTAAACAAGCCAATAAAATCAAAAACATTCATCTGCTGTTAAGAGCGCTCCGTGACTACGGCCTTGTTTTTTCGGGGTTGACCAATGACAAAATAACGCCTAAAACCACTGATTTCACAATAGATTACCCGGATAATCCCAACATAATCGTAGTTATGACTCTGGTTGCCCAAAAAGCCGCTGGCGTTGGCGCGGATGACTTGTTCTATAAATGGAGTTATCGGCTGCTTTCCGAAGGGTTTGGCAAGAACAGTAACAGCGATCCGTTTTACGCTGTTTACGATAAGACACGCACAAACGAAGAACGTGAATTTATCCGCAACTTCCATGAAACAATGCGGGAAATGGGCTATTACCATGCGCACGGTGGCTGGAACGAAGGACCGGGTATCTGCTATTACGATAAAGAATCAATTATGAAACGCAAAGGGCCGTATTTGTTCCGAATTTTAGACTGGATGGGAGATTTGCGCTTAATGCTGCGTATCCGCAATGCAGAGAAATGTATTGATTTATATACAGGAAAAGATATGCCAAGCGAAATTACCAAGATGTTCCGCTATTCAGACCCCGGCTGCGATGTTCATGCCAACGAAAACTGTAATAAAGGTGTCAGTTATAGCTTCGAGGGGCAGTCGCGATGGCACTGCGGCTGTTGTAACGCTCCGTTTTGGTTGCATCCGAAAGCGGAAAATATCTCTCACTATATAAAGTTGGTTGAAACCGGAGAAAAAAGATGTGCGAAATGATTAACAAAGATTTCTCTGTAATAAAATGGCTTTTAGAGAATAATAACCCCGCTGTCAAGTACCGTACCCAAACCGAACTGCTCGATCAGTATGCCGAAAAAACCGAGGTTGTTGCTTGGTTAAGCGCCTCTTTGCCCACCGATTGGAAAGAGCGAAGGGGCTTGTGGGCTACTTATTTCCTAAACAGCTTCGCCGAATGTGGTCTAACTTTTGAGGATACCGGGCTTGATAAAGAAAAAGCGATTGGCTTTGGTGATGATGCACAATTTGATGAGAACTGCGGGGATTATATGCGTTTGCGGGCGTTGGTTCGCTTGGGACTTGGAGATGAACCGACTGTCGCGGCGATTATCAAGAAGCTATCAGAGCGACAATTGCCGGACGGAGGCTTTCTATGCTTACACCGTTTGGATAAACTGAAACGCATTCCCAAAAGCTGTGTGAAAGTGAATATGTTCGCTCTGTTGTTTTGTGCCGAATGCAAAAAGAAAGGTATACATACGGATACAACCGAGCCATTACTTAATTATTTCTGGAATCACAGGCTGTTTTATCGGACAGACAACCTAGAAACTTTGATTCTAAACGCGAGAGAGGGTTGGCGAACCATAGACACCTTCTATCCGTTTGAGGTTATGCGGGTGGGCTTACAGAATATTTTGGAAGCGTTCTGCGCGTTGGATTATGGTAATGATAGCCGCTTGAATGAAGCGTGGGAATTGTTGAAGCAACAACAAACGCCGGACGGTAAGTATCTATTAAACGGAACACTTTCAAAATCCTATTTACCAAAAGAGCGTGTGGGTAAACCCAGCAAGTGGATTACTTTTTACGCACTATTGGCGCAGAAAGAGAGGGATGGGATATAATGCCCGAATACGACAGCAATCAATCAATTAGTATTGACTTTCTGATTATGTGATGGCTTTTAGAGGATGATAACCCAGCCGTCAAATACCGCACCCAGACCGAACTGCTGGGTATTTCAAAAGACAGTAAAGAAGCGAAGCAGACCCATAAAACCCTTCTGTCATCGGATTTATTGAAATCCGTTATGTCATTGTTCGATATCGGTAAGGACTATTCAGATTCCCACGCGTTGACTGCTCTTGTTGAATACGGCTTAAACCCGCGCGGATGTCGATATAGACCCTTATGTGGACAGGCTTATCGCCAACACCAATTTCCGTGACGGCTGCGGAGAGGGATTTTTACTGCGTAATCTTGTCGCGCTTGGATATGCCGAACACCCCGATGTAAAAAAGGAATTGATTGTTCTCAGACTGAAGGTATTGTCGGCTATTTTCTCGGTCGTGATGTATCATACCGTCACGATGACTCAACCCGCGTTGTGAAAAATGAAATGGGAAGCACCTTTCATCCGTCTGTCGCCACCCGTATCGGTTTGCATATGATACTCTGCGCCTTGTCAATATTGGGCAAGGGTAACGACCCCGGCTGTAAACGGGCATGAGAAGTGCTTGACAGTAAACGCGGTGATGACGGTAAATATATTTTAAATGGATCTTTGACCAAGCCGTATATAAAGACAGGAAAACCCGACATGCCCGATAAATGAGTGACATTTTATACGCTGCTGGCAGAAAAGGAGCGTGGCTTACAATGACCCCACACGAACTTATGGTTAAAACTAACCACCACCTCATCAAAAGCGGCAATCTGACCGAGCCGCAAAAGACGAACATTGTACGCCAGCTTCTTGCCGCCCGGAACGACGAGCGGACAAAGCAGAGTTTTTATAACGGTGTAAAATTCCCGAACAACATTGACGGCGACGGTCGGCGGATGTATCCGATTTTTTACATGCCGCCTTACAACGATGGCAAAAAATTAAAGACAATATACAATCAAACGCCGAAAACGCATATCCTTTCCGCGAATATGTACGAGCTTGAAATCATACGGCTGCTCCACTTGTTTGCACCTGATAATCCCGACGTTCAAAATATGGTGACGAAAACGCTTGAACGGTTGAAAACCACTTGTTTCGGTTATTGTGACGATGGCTTGGGCGAGTGCTTTGACACAGCCCTTGTCGTTCTACGCTTTTTAGCGGCTACATCGGATGACGCCGCGTGGATGCAGAGTCGGATTGATAATTACAACAGCCATGTTTCCGAAAAGAAACGCCCGTGGTACGCGCTGTGGTACTTCTGGCTGTGCCTTTCGGAGCTTCCCTTTGAGATCAAATTTTAAAATATAAAAACGATATGTTGCCGTGGTTGACCACAAAGAGTGCGGTAATGAACAGCGAACATGACAAGACTGTTCATCCGGTTCTGCTATGTTCCCTGCGGAACTGTCTGTGCCGGTTCCCCGAGTATGCACATATTAAAAACACACAGCCTTATGTAAGTGAAAAGGACGGGCGGCTGCATTTTGATATGAATGCAAAGTAAAGGAGATGAACTTATGCTGTTTAATCCCAATCAAACAGAGTTTGCCAGCGACTATCAACGTATCATCTGGCAGTATGGCACACATATTGTGCCGCCGGAGGTTTCCCTTGCCGATGTAGATGACCCGGAAACTCGCGAAGGCTGTATGCAGATATATGACTGCACCATGGAAATATTGGAAGATATGTACCGCCACCCAGAGGAATACAATCCGGAGCGTCCGCGCTGGTATACCGGGGATTATCTGACATGGCTTGTAAACAGTAATACACCTATTAAGCATCACCGCGAAACCTTCTCGCGTTATTTGCAGAAAATCCCGCACTTTGGATTCTCTTATGATCAGGATATAAATGCATGGTCAAATGACCGTTATCCGCTTTTTTGCGAATATTATCCTCGCCTTGTCAGCTTGGCAAAGGAGCGTAAGCAGAACTTGGGCGGTTACCTCGATCGCCGAGATTTTCGGCTGTTTGCAAAACGTATTACCCTGTCGCTTGACGATTTGCTCCGCCCGCTGTCGTATATAGACAGAGCCTATATACGCGAGTTGCACGAATATGCTCTTTCAAAGGGCTTAAAAGCCGAAATGAAAGACCCGTATACCTTCCGCTATCTCTATAAAAAACTGTACTCACTAACTCTCGGCAACAATCCTGCCCACGTTAGAGTGCAGTATCGGCTGGATAACGCGAAGCCTATCATGGGCTCTTTTGAGCGATTTTTGGAGATTGCTGAAAGCCAGCCTGACAACGACGCGCTTGTTCAGTATATCAAGAATAACATCGGCATTTGCGACGGATGCCGTTATCGCGCAGAGGGTAGAAAAAAGTCGAATGAACGCTGCGGTCAGTGGGTGGAAATTCGCGGAGCGAGAAGACTTTCTGCGGTTATGTGTACAGCTGCCATCAGCAAATACCATCGCGGCAAGCCTTACATTGTTTATACCGATGAGGACGTGCAAATGCTTAAACGCATGATTGATATTAGAATAGAGCAAATAGATAAATACACCCCTTGACTTTGACGCGACGTCGCAGTTTATACTGGATGTAGCCCGTGTGAACGGGACTAAATTCAGAGGAGAATTAAAATGAACCTAATAACCATCAGAGAAATCTCGAAAGAACTCTGCATCTCTACCCGAACGCTGCGTTATTACGAGCAAATCGGGCTGATTCAAAGCGTTAAGAAAGACGATTATGCATATCGCACCTATGACGAAGATACAGTCACCCGACTACAGCATATCCTTGTTTTGCGTAAATTACGGATACCGTTGAAGCAAATAGGCGTGATTTTGCAGAGCGAGAACACGATTGAAATCATCGAAGCCTTTCAGCAAAATCTGAATGAGGTAGACGATGAAATCACCGCGCTGTCCACTATTAGGGATATTATCAACGGTTTTATTACGCGACTGAACGAGAGCATTCATCAGGATATAAAGTTGAACCTGATGGACGATACCGCTCTGTTAGAAGCGGTGGACGCGCTGACAGTTCGCAAAACTGCACTCAAAGAAGAAAAAACGGCGGAGGATTTACAGGCGGCAAGCGAGAAGCTGAACAAGCTGACCGACCGCGATGTGCGGATTATTTATCTGCCGCCGTGTGCGGTTGCTTCGGCGCACCATACCGGGGAAGGCTGCGAGGGCGTTGTGTATGGACAAATTGCAAAGTTTATCAACGAGAACAATTTGCATGAACACAAACCCGATTTCAGGGCATTTGGCTTTAATAATCCGATTTCGCGGGGAGACTACGGCTCGCAGTCAGCAGGTTACGAAGCATGGGTTACCATTCCCAATGACATGGATGTTCCCACTCCGTTGGTGAAAAAACAATTCACAGGCGGGTTATATGCCGCGCATATGATACCGATGGGTGCTTTTGAGGAATGGGGCTTATTCGGCGGATGGCTAACGACCAATGGCAAATACGACAGTGCTTGGGGCGAGGTGCGTATCACACCACACGACCCGGATATGGACTGGGCGATGGAAGAACCATTGAACTTTTATAATATCGTTCGGGAATGGGGTTCTGGTGCTGACACACAGCAGCTTGACTTGCTGTTCCCGATTAAACCGAAATTCGCCGCGAGAACAAGCCACCCACAGGAAAAAATTATCGAAACTTTCAAATACAATGGTGTTCCAGTTGAGGTCGTTGAATGGAGCGAAACAATTTGGTGCGGGAAAATCGGATATGCAGATAACAACACGGACGAGCCGAATGTTGATGCGATTTTAAACGGTTTCATGTCGCTGGACATCCCCGCTATAAATGAACGGATTGAGCCGGATTGGGATGTGTGCATGAGCGTTAATTATTTTTCCAAGGAGCGCCCGAACGGGGTGATGTTCGGCGACCTTGTCGGCACGGAACACCAGCCTGACGGATTCGATGTGTACAAACTCCCTGCCGGTCAGTATTTACGTATCGAAATAAATGATGAAAGCGCAAAAGCCCTTGGCTCACAGCCGTGGAATGGCGGCATTCCGCCGTATAAGTGGATTGGCGAACAGCTTGCGCCGCAATTTGGGTATCGCTATGGCGATGATCATTTGCCTGTGTTTGAATATTACGGTTACTACAAACCCGAAAAGAACGCACATGAGTTTCGGTACTTGTATGTGCCTGTAGAAAAAGCTTAGAGCGATCCTATCCAAATGCCTTATTGCCCTAGTCGTACCTTATAATTTTGAATGATAGGAGGTGAAGTGATGGAATTGCAGACAATCAATCAAGTGTCGAAAGAGTATGGAGTATCTGCCCGTATGCTCAGATATTATGAGAAAATCGGGCTTATACAGAGCTTGCGTAAAGAGGATTATGCGTATCGTGTGTATGATGATATCGCCTTGCCACCGAATTGCAAGTGCAAGCCAATGTCCGGTTGGAAATCGACACGCTGATGGATTCGTCCGTTCTGTCTATTGTTAATTCACTCTCGTTATCCAAAAATCATTTAAAGGAGAACGCGACGATGGATGATTTGAAAAAAGCAGACGAAAAACTAAATCAGCTTACGGATGTCAGGGTAGTCTATATCCCGCCGATGACTGTGGCGGCCAGCCATGCGACCGGCGAGAATTGTGAGGGAACAGCAGGCAGCGCGTTAAATAAATTCGTAACGGAAAGCGGATTAATAAAAATCAAGCATGATGTCCGGCATTTCGGATTTGATTGCTCCGGTGGGCAATCTGGCGTGGACGAAGCGTCCCGCGGCTATGAGATGTGGGTGTCTATTCCTGATGATATGGATGTACCCGCACCGCTGATAAAACGAGCATTCCATGGTGGGCTTTATGCTGCCCACATGATAAAAATGGGCGGTTGGGAAGACTGGCATCTGCTTAAAAGATGGGTTGTGGAAAGCGGTAAATATGTTCATGACTAGGGTATCGCCCGTTGGTCACCGTTTGAAGATGGTATGGAGCATTGTCTTGAAGAACAGCTCAATTTTATAGACAACATTCAAAATCCGGATTTTAATAATGCCGAAATGCAGCTTGATTTGTTGTTCCCAATTAAAGAAAAAGATCGGGGATAGAGCTTCTATCGGCGTATTCCCTAAAAACCGCATAAACAAAGACTTTCCATATCTTCAAAACAACGAGGTGGGTAAAATTTTACCCGCCTCGTTTCAAATTGACAAAAACCTATTGTAATACTGTTCAGTTTGAATTATAATATTTACAGGAATTAATTGGAACTGAACACCTGAAAGGCGATGGCTTAAAAATGAATATTGAACAGACCTTCGGCACGTTTATAAGGTCAAAGCGCGTGAACTTAGACCCGTATATCTCGCTTCGTAAAATGGCGGAGTTGCTTGACATCTCCCCGGTATATATGAGCAACATCGAATCGGGGTGCAACCCCGCCCCCAAGGATAACATACTGGAGCATTTGTCAGAGCTTTTACGTCTTACCAAACAGGAGCGGGAGCGGATGTATGAGCTGGCAGCTAAGTCAAAGACATTCACAGCAGTCCCCGGCGATTTGCCGGAATATATTTCATCGAATGAATACGCCCGAATCGCCCTGCGCGTCGCGAAGGATGTTGATGCCACGGATAAGGAGTGGATAGAGTTTATTGAAAGACTCAAAGAACGGGCGAAAAAGGAGGATGGGCCGGAATGAACCGATGTCATTACTATACCGGAACGCTGGAAAGCATCGCACGGCATATCATTACCCAATATGACGGTTCTTTGCTCAACACTCCCGCGCCTATCCCTGTGGAAGTCATCATGGAAAAAACTTATGGACTGAAGCTGGATTTTCAGTTTATCCACAATAACGGACGGGTTTTGGGAGAAACCGTCTTTGAGGATGCGGTCATTCCGATTTATGAGCGCGAAAATAACGAGGGGTACAAGCTGATTCCAGTAGAGGCCGGAACAGTTATCGTAGACGCAAGTCTGTTGAATTGCCGGAATGTTGGTCGGTTTCTTTACACCTGTGCCCACGAGCTTGCCCATTGGGTTATCCATAAAGAGCTTTACACAGGGTCTGGCGAAACCGCGTCCATGACCAAAGCGACGAGAAGCTCGGAGACCGATAAGGCGATTGAATGGCAGGCTGACCGTTTGGGCAGTTATCTTTTGATGCCGAAAGGCGTTGTCAAGATGGCGTTTTACCACAACCAAGGCAGTCAGAATATTATTGATAAACTTGCCTTGTTGTTTGCCGTGTCCCGGCAGGCTATGAGTATCCGCCTGAAAGAAATGGGCTTGCTCTCATGAGCAGCACATTTTTTTTAACATAATGTTCAGTTTGAACTAAACATTATTTAAAGAGAGGATTGACAAAATGAGCCGTCAACGTACCGTTCCACAAAATTATGTTTTTTGCCCCATCTGCGGCAAAGGAAAAATAATCATGGAAGATCCCGATTCCGATGATGTTCCGTTACGGTTGATCCTGCCGAAAAGCAAGAAAAAAGCCCATTGGTATATCAAATGCACTGTCTGTAAAAGTCAGATTGGGATAGCACCTAAAAACTAATTGAGTAAATATCGCTCGGCCCGATCCCGTGGCACTTGTCTTTGGATAATCAAAGACTGTCAGTAAAACGAGCTTATCATACTTCGTCAAGCGCACCACTCCGCGCCAAATACGGCACGATGCAGTCGGAGCCTTACAAGTAGCTTTTTAGCTATGCGTAAGGCTCCCTTTTTTTGTCCTTTCCGAGCTAAACAGCGGAAAGGACTTTTTATGTTTTATGATCGCTGGCAATGCCAGACAGCCAAATATCCCTGACCTCCGGTTTTTGATTCTCTACATCAAAAATCAAATTTCGGAGGTAAGGAATATGAAAAACTACCGTGACAGCGATTATGCTGCCAATAAATACGCGAAAGGTATCGTTTACCGCTTTGCCGATCAGACCGTGGAAATTACGCTGGAGGATTATCTGCGGGACAATCCCGGCAAAACCGAAGCCGATTTTGCCGAGCTCAAATCTCTGTCGGATGAGATTTATCTTTATCAGGACAGACAGGACAATGCCCAAAATAAAAAGCTCGTTTCTATCCATGGCTTGGAGGAAACAGAGTTTTGTGCCACGCCATCGCCACATGACATTGTGATTGACATGACGGAACAAGCAACCTTAGAAATACGACGGCGTGAACTGGCAAAGCAGGCTTTGGACAAACTTACCGAAGTCCAGCGGCGACGGTACATCATGTATGTCGTTGATGAATTGACGGTTAGGGAAATCGCCGATATAGAAGGTTCGCATTTTACAGCCGTCCATGAAAGCATACAGGCTGCGGAAAAGAAAGTAAAAAAATATTTAGCGAATGGCTAAAAAACACCCCTACAAAACGCCTTCAAAAGTGCGTTAGGTGAGAGGGTTGGAAACCTCTTGTGGGAAAGGCGGCTTTTAACAGGCCACCAACCTCCACAACTGAATAAGTCAATTATCAAATACATTCCCTTTTCCGAAAGCCCATCGGATGGTGCGCCATGGCCCCCTGCAAGGGGTGAGCGTCAACACCTGACCGAAACTGCCGGTTTCCCCTGTGGGGATTATGGTTATCCGGCAAGGCGAAGACCGGGAAAGGGGTAGGTACTCCGGCTCAGCCACAGTCCGAGCGTTGAAAATGAAAAAGAATCGGAAGATTAAGCATGGCGACATCATGCTGATTACCCTGTGCGCCAGTTGCACCCCGCAGTTTTATGATTCCCCTAACCATATTGTCCTCCGGGCGAATCCCAATCAGAAAATTAAGGAGCCGTGCTGTTATTGTTCTTGCAGAAATGGCTTCGACTACACAATTCAAAGGAAGGTGAAGTAGATGGAGAATATAACAAAGGAAACCCGCCGTGAGAGTTATCACGTAGTTTTGGCTACGCTCACGGAACGGCAGAAAACCGTTTTGGCTATATTACAAGAATGCGGCGATATGACCGCACAGGAAATCGCTTCCGAACTCCACAGTCGCGGTATTACCCCTCCCGACGAGCGTAACTTCGCCGCTCCACGCCTGACGGAACTGGCGGATACCGAGCTGGTTCAGGCGGTCGGAAAGAAACTCTGCGGCAAAACAGGCAGGAAGGTTACGGTCTGGTCGGATGTATCCATATAATTCCACAAAGCGGCGCGGATCATACAATTCCGCCGTTTTTTTATTTCTGATGATTAGAAATTACAGCTATATGGAGGAAAATGCATGGATGAAAAAACAGCATTAGAAGCCCCAACTTCCTATAAAGAGATAAAGTTGGGAAGAACCATTTATCGTGTGACCAGCGTGTTTCTGGGGGAGAAAGACTTAGGAAAAACGTTGGAGCAGCTTGCCATTCGCAAAGCCATGACTGAAATCAAGGTCGGAGCAACCCATCCTGTGTCATAAACTCAACTGATGCTGTGTGCGTTTTAGAAAACGGCAGCGAGATTTGCACCTTTGCGATTTGGTGTAAAAATAAATACAATTTTCATAAGCCGATTTAGAAATCGGCTACATATAAAAATCATCAAGAAGGAGGACGAGTACATGGGACTTGAACAAAACCGCGACGCCGGAATTTATTGCCGCCTTTCGGTTGACGATGGAACGAATGCGGATTCTACGAATCCGCATGGAGAATCGGTCAGCATTGAAAACCAAAAGCTGCTCTTGCGGAAATATGTCAAGGAACAAGGCTGGAATGAGGTCGATGTATATATTGACGACGGTTATTCCGGTACAAATTTCGACCGCCCTGCGGTCAAGCGCCTGATAGAGGATGCGAAAGCCGGACTCATCAATATTATTGTCGTCAAAGACCTTTCCCGTTTCGGGCGGAATTACATTGAAATAGGCCAATACACCGATTATCTGTTTCCTACAATCGGTTGCCGCTTTGTCGCTTTGGGAAATGGGGTCGATACCGTCAGTCAAAGCTCAAATAACGACATGATGGGCTTTTTGAATTTATTTAATGAGTTTTACGCCAGAGATACCAGCAAAAAAGTCAGAGCCGTCCGTAAGGCCTGTGCTGAAAACGGCAAGTTTATGGGAACCTACGCCCCCATCGGCTACAGGAAAGACCCGCAGGATAAGCACCGCCTGATTGTGGATGAAGAAACCGCGCTTCTTGCCGCCGTATTTTTCCATGGCCTAGACGGAGCGGTGGCCAGGGTCCCTTGTCAGGCTACAGCCTACTTTAGCAAAGCTTGGTCAAATATGTCACTCTGGACCACTTGGGACACTCCTGAAGGAGCGGCTCCGGGTATTCATTGGGTAGAAGATTTCCGTAAAGCAATGATTCCATTTACCCAGGGCGTATATGTCAATACACCGGATCTCTCAATCAATAACTGACCGAAGTCTTATTACAGGTGCAACTTCGAGCGTTTGACCCATGTTAAGGCTAAATATGACCCTGAGAATATCTTTAAATTCCCACAGAGCATTCCACCCACCTGCTGAAAGCTGTAAAAATCTCATAACAATTATTAAAGCGAAAATTAAACCTTGAAGCATATACGGCTTCAAGGTTTTTTGCTTGGAGTTGAGGGTAAAATATAATTTACAACCTGCTCATTATGAGTGGATTGATTTGAATATCCATAGCAGATCGCGTTACGTTTCCGGCAAATGAAAAATATCATTATATAACAAATACTTGGTTTATGCAAATATGCATTCGACGTATTTAGCGGAGATATCAATGCATGGAGAACCATATTAATAAAACCACCGGTAAAAATAACTAATATAACTCTCCGCCAGTCTTTTTAAAGCTTTCATAATTAAAACTTTCTTTTTATAAAGCATCTATTAATCTTCAATTAAATCCATTACGTCCCGTCTCATGGTTTGCAGAGCTTCTTTTGTAGGCTTGCCCAAACGAATAAACATTTGAATGATACCTCCCTCGGGAGCATATTCTTCGTGAATTTTATTATACTGTTCTTCCATTTCAGCGTATTCTTCCAGAACCTGACTTGGAGGCTGCAAAACAAATCCCATACTATGAGCGGCTAAAATCAATCTGCTGTACAGCATTCCGGCTTTAACCTGCTGTACCCGGCTGTTTTCCTTCGTAATAATCATTGTATAAGCCGGAGTATTATCTGCTGCTGTCTGAGTAGACTTAACAAATATGTCCGCAGAAGACTTTTCGTTATTAATCGAAGGAATAATTGTTATCAATCCCTGCATGATGTGTTTCATTATTCCCGAAGTACCCTGACCTTCAAATGAAAAACCATAACGGTATTTATTCTTTTGATATTCGTTAGCGCGGAAGATGTCAGCTGTTTCTTCGTTTATCCGGCTAATACCTGATTCAATTTTTGCTCCGGCAATAACATAGTTGCCCAGCTTTATAACGTTTTCTTCATCTTGATAAAACTTTATACTCATTTCTGTATCAGTATTGATGACCTGTAACTGATTTATCTGTTCAGAGGTTAATTGCACATCCTGATATGCCGCCCTGTTTGTGTCCGGTAAAAACATAAAATCATAAAGGGAGCTATTTTTGGGTTCAACCTTTGTTAATGTTATTTTAGCTACCGGCTTTTCTTTCATGCTTTCGGCAAGACTTTGTTCATTATACTCTCCGTTCGGGAAAAGCACGATATTGGTTTCATATCCCAAATTTACTCCTGCAACTCTTATATATTCCAAAAAAGTACCTTGAGAAATCATTGTCTGCCTTGCAAAAGGATCCACTTCCTTTGCTAAACGGTCGCTGTCGGCATACAAATAGAAAGCCGTGGAATTTTCCTTATCTAACCGAATTATCCAAGGCTGCATATTATGGCCATTGGCAGCCAACATCCCATGAGCTACAAGCTGTATTCTTGGATCGTCAAATTGCTGGAAATATGATTTTTGCCACGGCTCCAAATATTCAGGCTTTGTAAAAATTCCGCTTGCTATAAATAGCGTGGCAAAAATAGTAATTAATAAACCGACAATGCTTAAAAGCAATATAATCATCTTCTTTTTCACCATTATTTTTTTCATTATTTAATTTTCTCCGTTTTTAATTTCTTTATAAGAATAAAAGACTGCATTATTAGCTTTGGTATTTGTTTTAAATATAAAAAATCAACAGGCTAAAAACCCTATATCACAATACCAAAGACACTTTCCGGTGTTATATTGGCCAATACCTTATTGTTTATATTGATCAAATTCGAGTCATTAACCGCCCATGATATTGTATTGAACATACCATGAAGTAGAACCGCAGGACATATTGTATTCCTCCACGTTATTTTACTTCAAGAAGGTTAAATTTAATTTAAGATTATACCAATATTAAAAAGTGACATATGAGATTATTTCATCTATATTTTTCTTTCTAGTAAAATCTATCGGTCTATCGTAAGCAGCAAGCATGCCTCTTTCATCAGGTGTTAATTCCTTTTTCCTTTTCATATTCCATTTCAATAATGTCATAAGCACTTTATCAAAAGGTTTCAGCTTACTAAAATCAAAGCCGCCCCGCAAATAATAAAACCGTATATGTTTCTGCTGCTCGGGAGTAAAGTTTTTATTTCTAACTTCATTTACCGCCTCTTCTCTGAAGGGTGATGCACCTGTCGCAAAGACAACAACCTTTTTACCATCAAGTTTATCGAGGTTTTGAGTTATCAGATTTACTCCGTTGATACCGACGGCATACAAACCACCACCGTAAATAACCGTGTCATAGGATGTCAATTTATTGGATGTGACTTTCGACGCTTCAAAAATATCCGCAGATAACTCCTCTGCAATCCATTCTGCATATTTTTTCACAAAACCTGTTTTCGATTTGTATATTACTACAGTTTTCATTCTTTGCACCTCCTATACATTTTAATAAATTAAATATTTATTCCTTCACATAATAGCATTACACCAACAGCAACATACAATACATACACTAAAAATGATAGGTTGAAAACAGTCATAATTTATTTGTTGTTTATAATATAGCCCAAGTCGTTTTTTTGATCCATTTATTATTGTTTAGCTTTCATTTGGCTTTATTTTAATTAACTGAGTATGTTGAATTTTTTATTTTTTGAATATTTATATATCTTTGCACTTATAATAATATTTGAATATTAAATACATAATCACAATGGCGTAAAATCTGAGTAAAATATATTTTTAACCGGTTTTTTTCAGCTGATTGTGTTTCTGTATGTGTAAAACACATTAATTTCTAAATAAAAAATGCCTGAGGCTATTTTAAAAGAATTCTATTATTGTACTAAATCGCCTACCCCGGATAATATAAGTCTTGGTCGGTAAGGATAATGCTCCATAATCCTCATTTAAATTTCTTGCATCTTTTTTGTCCAACCCTTACATAAGTAGACCGTAACTTTGATACAAGGTTACGGTCTTGCTTTTTGCCTAAAAAGTGCCTGTTTACAAGGCTTTTCTGACTTTAGGCTGAGTGTGAAGCTCTGCCGGAGGTCATTTTCTATGCTTGAAAATACCATCAAAGCGAGCACCACCTATACCTTTTAATAACACCCCCTCTACCGTGTGCATTTTTGGCGAAGCGAGACAGAGATTTTGTTATAATGTAATCTACCTTACCCCTTTCACAGGCTTTGATCAGCTTAAGAAACTCTTTTCTGTTTTTTGCATGGGTTCCGGAGATACCTTCATCTGCATACAGACCAGCGAACTCCCATTCAGGGTTCTTCATTATCTTGTCTGTGTAGTATTCCTTCTGTGCATTGTAGCTTGAGAGCTGTTCTTCAAGATCCGTGGAAACCCTGCAATAGGCAGCGACTCTCTTTAGATTATATTTATTCCTATCAGGTGTCAGCGGTGTCTGTCTTTTAATCTTAGTTACTGTTTTCTGCGGTATTACAGTTGTGTTCATCGTTCTTGTCCTTTCTTGCTTGAATTCCTATAGCTTCATTCTGCTGCAAGGAAAGGTGTACAACAAGGGGTACGTTATGATCTTTACTTATAAGCGCTTTGATTATAGGCTAGGTCCTTTCATTATTTATTTTTCATTTATTTTAGCTATATAAAACTGATAAATGAATTACCTTAGCGATTTTGAAAAAGCCTTTTCTGTACGGCTTTTTCAAAATCAATAATATCCTGATTCATTTGTTAGTTTAATATATTATGAGTGATGTTTTGTTAACGATTCTGACATATTAATTTTACTTTTTGAAGGCAAAAAAAGCAGGACTTACTTTACGAAAATAACCGTAAAATAAGCCCCAAAAACCTTCAAAAAACGCACTTCGGTAGTCTGCATCATCACAAACCATAAAAAACGCGTTTTCACATCCATGGAAACAGGCTATAAATTTTTGAGCAAAAAACGTGAAAAAAGCCTTGATTGTCAAGGCTTTTTTAGGGTGACATCTATTTCGACCCTCGCACATGGTGGGGGAAGGTGGATTCGGACCACCGAAGTCGAAGACAACAGATTTACAGTCTGCCCCCTTTGGCCGCTCGGGAATTCCCCCATCTATTTGATTGTCAGCTGAAAAGCTGTTGGAGCTGGTGAAGGGAGTCGAACCCCCAACCTGCTGATTACAAATCAGCTGCTCTGCCATTGAGCCACACCAGCATGATTCAGCGACGGTGTTTATTATAGCATAACAATTCGGTGTTGTCAACACTTTTTTATACTTTTTTTAGGCTTTTCAGCTATTTCAAAAAAGCGAATCCCGACCTTATTCTATTTCAAATTAAGGTCGGGTAGCTGCATTATTTTATTTTTTTACTGGTCTCAGTACTTCATATCCCAAAACCTCGGGGAAGTGTCTTTGGTATGTCTGGCATACATCATCATTCCATTGATATCCGTTTGGTATCCACCATTTATCATTTTCTTTGGGGTTGAAATTCCATGCCATGTCTTCAACACGAGACATTACATCACAATTTTCACTTACAAAATCGAATTGTGGATGATAGAAAACGAGATAGTTAGAAGAAGGAAATTCCCTGACCTCAAACCCTTCTGGAATTTCACCGTTATAATCAACAGGAACGCCAAAACCGTAGAAATAACCTTTTCCTTTGTCTACGTTAAACCAGCCAGCCATATGACAGCCGACAACCTCTGAAGCTACATGACGCATACTGTCGATTATTCCGCAGACTTCGTCACAATTGTGGTACTCCCAAAAATCACCGTAATTCTTTGCTCTCGGCTCCCAGATACCGATATATTTATGTGCAGGGAGGTATTCAAACCTAACATTTGCTTCTTTCAGATTGCTCATAGAATCATCTCCTTGTTTGATATTGTCCCAGGGGAACAGCACGCATTGCTTGATTGACAGCTTAACAGGTTTCGGCTTTTTGCGATAGGTCAACGGTGTACATCCGTATGCACGCACGAACGCTCTCGTCAGAGCTTCCTGTGATGAAAATCCGTATCGCAGAGCGATGTCAAGTATCCGTTCTTTAGTGTCACGAAGAGCAATTGTTATAAAACACAATTTTCTTCCGGCAATATAGCTTTTCAAAGTCATGCCGCTGACTTGATGGAACAGGTATGAGCAATAACATGGCGAATAACCAATTTGCCGCGACATTTCCGGAAGTATCGGGTTGTTTTCAATGTTATCCTCAATCCAGTCGATCATTTTTTGTATCGATACCTTCCATTCATACATACGCATTGTCCTCCATTGCTACTATAAGATTATGATACTTCGGCGTAGCGAAAATTTGAAGTATCATGCTTGTTGTTTAAGCCAATAATAAGAGTGTAAT
>MGOY01000025.1 GCA_001797275.1 Clostridiales bacterium GWF2_38_85
GTTTCGTGCTATGGAATTATCCAACCACGGGTGATGAATTTCATGTTCTCGCCCGCTTTTTTATGCTCCCGTGCTCGGATAATTCTCTATTCATAATCCGCTACTTATAAAGCATGAATATTATCTTTTACAATTATAAAGAACCTTTTATTGCTATTTGACAGTCAGTATATTTATTATATGCAGATTATGCTCATAATGAGTGGTTATTTTGGGATGCGTATGCTTCCAACCTTTTCGCTCGTTCCAAGGCGCTATATAAAAATTTCTCTGCTGAAATATCCTTATAATCCCAATTCATAGCTTCTATTGCAATCGCACCTAAATAATTCGTTTCCACAATTTTTTTCATAGCCGCAGACCAATCAATCGTGCCGTCAAATGGTAACCGATGTATTGCATTTTTCATATAATCGTGTAAATGCAGTGCCATCAACCGAGAGTCGTATATTGATAATAAATCAAAGCTTGGATAATAGCGAAAATGATGGCAACAATCATAGCAAAATCCGATGCGTGGGGAATCTACTTGCTCCAGTACATAAGATAAATTGTTGAGGTTGTGTAAATTCTCCAACGCAACATTAACATTAAGCTGTTCAGCTTTTTCGGCAATTTTCTTTATTCTATTAAGTCCCAATGCGGTATATGGTTTGTCATCGTCGGGTAGGTGTACCACCATTGTCGGAATCTCAAATTCGTCACAATCCTTGACACATTGTAAATAACACTCGATTAAAGCCTCACCATCCAAATTATCAAGCCAGATGTTGTCTTGAACTTGGAATGGCGTGTGGATATTTTCGATAAAAAGACCCGCTTCCCGCGCAATATGCGGCCCGCTGCGGTAATCATTACGGTCCAAATATTCACTCCACCATAACAAAACACCATCAAATCCGGCTTCTTTTATTAACCGATAACGTTCCTTTACCGGCAACTCATATCCAAACCAATCATAAATAGTAATCATAATATGCTACTTTCTTTAAGCACCTGTTGACAATATAATTCAACAGGTGCTAAATTTTTATTGGCGAAATTTCTTTATTGAAGTATTCAATAGTTGATTTTTTAAAACATCTTCTTTTTATGCATAATATATGCAACAAGCGCAGAAATCAGTATTGATGAGCCGGCAACTATCAGAAAACCATATCTGCTGGTCTCAAACGGCATAGGTACATTCATGCCCCAAATGCTTGCTATCAGTGTCGGAATTGCCATTACAATTGTGATTGCTGCGAGCAGCTTCATAACTATGTTCAGGTTGTTAGATATAACAGATGCAAAGGCATCCATTGTTCCACTTAAAATGTCACGGTAGATATTACACATCTCTATCGCCTGTTTATTCTCAATTATAACATCTTCTATCAGGTCAATATCTTCATCATATTTTTTAATAAAATCGTATTTTTTCAGCTTGTCCAGAACCATATCATTACTGGTTAGTGAGGTTGAAAAATACACAAGTGATTTTTCGAGTGCAAGCAGCTGGAACAGCTCCTTGTTCTTAGTTGATTTAGTAAGGTCATTCTGAATATGTGTGCTGGTTTTATCTATCTGCTTCAGGTATTGCAAAAAACGGGTTGCATTCCTGTAAAGCAGCTGGAGCAGAAAGCGTGTCTTTTTATGCGGAAAAAATGTTTTAATTTTCCCGTCAGCAAAATCCGTAAACAACGGTGTTGACTTCAGACTTACAGTTACGATTGCTGTGTCAACTATGATAATACCAAGAGGTATAGTCGTATATAAAAAACTTTTGCCTTCCGCTTCGACTATAGGCATATCTACGATAATAAGGTAAGACCCGTTTTCAGACTCAATACGTGCGCTTTCCTCATCGTCAAGCGCTGCACGAACCCAATCGGGGTCCAGCTCAAGCTTTTCAATAATAGTTTTAATTTCATCTTCATTCGGATTGCAAAGGTTTACCCAGCAGCCTTTTTCAATTTCATCGGCAACTATCATTTTATCATCGACTTTTTTGTAGATTGTCAGCATTGTTTTACCATCCTTTCTTTGTTGCAGAATTAACCATCCTATACGGAGGGTTCATTTTGCTGTCTGAAAGAGATGTGATTTCTTTCAGATTATTACTTTAAATAAAAATTGAGTGTTTTCATGCCACGCAAAAAAACACCCATCTCATTCGTGAAATAACAATCCGTCAAGAATCAAAGTCAACCGATATAATTTTATGCCGGTTTTTCTTTCGAGGCGGACTTATTGGGGTGTCGTGATATAAAAACAAAAGTGTCTTCGCAGCAACTTCGAGGGTTACTATTACCCGCGGGATCGCATTCCATTATGTCTGCCTCCTTGTTTATTTAGTAGGTCTATTTTAACACAATACATGAAATTGTGCAATAGTTATTTTCGCATGAAATTACAGTTTAATATATATCAAACTAACAAATGAATTGTGATATTATTAATTTTGAAAAAACCATGCAGCATAGGCTTTTTCAAAATTGCTGAGGTAATTCATTTAATAGTTTCATATAGATAATTAATTCCCTAAAACAGCAAAAACCGGTGCCATGTTTTCTCTTTCTGTCATGGTTTCAGTAACCTCAACACCGCTGAGAGGATCATAATAATACTGGTAGCAGAACATCACAACGCCGTCACATGTTTCCTTGCTCTCAAGATATTCCATACAACGCTTCAGCACATCCTTATGTTCGCTCCATTCGTTTTTACCTGTACCGGCATAATTATCAACTCCGCTCTTTGCCTTGCCGAGTGAAATGCCGATATAATACCGAATATTTTCATTTGTCAGAAGCTTTTCCCAGGTCTCGTAAACAGAAACGAAATCGTAGTTCTGATGCTCAAGTCCGAAGTAAATCTGTGGAACAAGATAATCAATATAACCTTCTTCCGAACACCAGGTTTTTGCATCAGCGAAAAGATCATCGTATGTATAATTGAAGTTACCGGCAGGACTGATTCCGAAAGGTATATCTTCAGAAACCGATTTAACAGAAGTATAAATCAACTTGACCATCTTGTTTACCATCGAACGTCTGTAATCCTCAAGTGACAGAGTACCGCTGTCCTTTTTGTACTGCGCATATGCTGCGCTGTCAAAGGATGTGTCCTTAGTAGGATAGAAATAGTCGTCCATGTGGATACCGTCAACATTGTACCTTTGAGCAATCTCTGCTGCACCGTCTGCAATCAGCTGACAAACCTCATCGTATGCGGGGTTCAGGTACCAGCGTGCATCGCTGCCGCTACCGACTGATACTATATACTTACCGCACTTTGTGGTGTCATTATACCATTGCTTTATAATGTATTTATTATCTACACTTGAAATCTGATCTTTAAACATTCCACGCATAGGATTTATCCAGGCATGAACCGACAGATTTCTTTCATGTGCTTTTTCTATCATGATTTCAAAAGGATCATATGTAAACTCCTTCGAATGACTGCCGGTGATAAAATCTGACGGTGGATACAAGCTGCTGTTACAAAAGCTGTCTGCATACGGCCTGACCTGCACGATGACGGTATTGTAACCGTTGTCAACAACATTGTCGAGTATGGTATCGACAAGCGCAGAATATGAAGCCTTATCCCTTTGTACAGAACCGTTTCTGTAAACTGACTGCATATCGAACTGCGAAATCCACATTGCTTTCATATAATTATAATCCATAGCATCATATTCCTCCTTTGGCGGCAGTGATTCTTCTGGCGTGCTTTCCTCACTCTCTTCGTTGATATCACTTACGGTTGATTTCGGTGATTCGGTTTCGCTGATATCGGCATTGCTTGTTATAGATTCGTCAGCTTCGCTTGTACTGCTGTAATTGACGCTCACCTCTGGTATCGGCGAAAACTTACATCCGGTGAATATAAATAAAATGCATAAGATAAGCATTAAAATTTTAATTATTTTCATTATAGCCTCAATTCTGATCAGGTCTTTCGACCTTCAGCTCATATATATGCCGTTGAGGTGTATAACCGAGCTGTTCATAAAAGCTGATTGCTTTTTTGTTGAAATCCCAGACATTCAGCTCAATCCTGGAACAGCCAAGCCTCTCTGCAAGCTTTTTTGCCGATTCCATCAGTATTGCTCCGACACCCTTTGAGCGGCGTGAGCTGTCAACACAAAGGTCATCTATGTAAAGTACCCTTTGTGCATATCGGCAGTTATCTTCATCTGTTGTTTTCAACACCTGAAAAATATAACCGAGTCTGTTATCTTCGTTGTCAGTGCAGATATCGATGAATATATCCTCACGTTCAAACAACTCGGCAAGGTCCTGATAATTATATTTACTGCCGCTGTTCTTAAATATATCATCACGCCCCTCATGATGCAGACTGCATATGTCCTCAAGCAGAGTTATTATAAACTCCGTGTCAAGCATAGTTGCCTGTCGCACCTCATACTCCATTTTTATCATCCTCCGAAAATTCATTAATAATTGTATTTTAATATATTAGACCATTTTTTTGTAATTATCAAGCTTATTCTTGTAAATTATTTAATATTCCTATTGAAAAATAAGTTGTGGTGTTGTATAATATGCCTTAAGTGATGCTTTTTATGATAATAATGTTATTAGCATTAAATCCGTTACACGAGGTAAACAAATGACAGACGTTCATATTTTAATCGCAATAGACGGTCCATCGGGTTCAGGTAAAAGCACGCTTGCAAAGCGTCTTGCAAAAGAGCTTGGACTTATTTATATTGACACCGGCGCACTTTATAGAACTATCGGGCTGCATATACAGCAAAAGGGACTTGAATCGACTGATACAGTAAATATAATTAATGCTCTTTCTGAAATTGATATTACCATGAGACTTGAAAACAGTCAAGGAAAAGTTTTTCTGAACGGTAATCCGGTTGGCGACGAAATCAGAACTCCGAAGTCCTCCATTTATGCATCCGATGTGTCAAAAATCCCTGAAGTGCGTACGTTTTTGTTGGAGTTACAAAGAAATATTGCAGTTCGGAACAGTGTGGCAATGGATGGTCGTGATATCGGAACGGTAATCTTACCGAATGCTGATGTAAAAATATTCTTATTTGCTGATGATGAAGACAGAGCAGAACGCAGATATAAGGAACTTATAGCCAAAGGTACGAATGTCACCTATGAAGAAGTTCTAAATGATGTCAAGTGGCGTGATAACAACGACAAGACAAGAGAAATTGCGCCTGCAATACCCGCAGAGGATGCTATCATGCTCAACAACTCCGGAATGCAAGAAGACGAGACCTTTGAAGCCGCATTAAAAATTATCAAGGATAAATTGAAGCTATGACACTATACGGATTTTTATGTTGGGTAGCAAAATATCTGATAATTTGGATATTCCCTGTCAAGCTTGTCGGCAATCCTATGCTTCCCGACGGTTGCATTGTTTGCTCCAATCATATATCAAACTGGGATCCGATATTTATTGCCTGTATGTTAAAAAGCAAGATTCATGTAATGGGAAAAGCCGAGTTGTTCAAGCTGAAAATTATCGGTAATTTTTTTAAAAAAATTAATGTTTTCCCCGTTAAAAGAGGAGCTAATGACATTGGTGCAATAAAAGAAGCTATCAGAATCATCAAGGAAGGTAATAATTTACTTCTTTTTCCTGAAGGAACTAGAAAAAGTGGGAAAAAACCTCAAATTGAAGATGCAAAAGCAGGAATTGGACTTATTGCAGCAAACACGGGTGTTGACATTGTGCCGATTTTAGTATATAATAAAGGTTATCGAGTAAGGATATTTCATAAAACCTATGTTATTATCGGTGAGCCGATACCGAAATCCGAGTATATTGCATATGCCGGTGATAATAAACATAAAATATCCGAATATATCTTTATAAAAATCATCGAGGTTTTAGATAAATTTGAATCAAAACAATGAAAAAAAATATAACCGAATAACTGTCGCCGAAAATGCAGGCTTTTGTTTTGGTGTTAAGCGAGCGGTTGATCTGATGAATGCTGAAATCAAAAATGGCAGCAGGATATACTCAATCGGTGAGCTTATTCACAACAGGATTTTCAATGAGCAGCTTATTGCTTCGGGTGTGAAATTCATTACTCGTGATGATATCGACAGGATTCCCGATTCTATTGATTCAACGATTTTTATCAGAGCACATGGTGAACGCAAGGATATATATGACAAGCTTGAAAACTCGTCACTTAAATATATAGATGCCACCTGTCCATATGTTAAGAAAATTCATAAAATAGTATCTGACAATATTATCAGTATAACAGAAAACAATATAATAACAATAATCATCGGTGATGTAAAGCATCCCGAGGTTGAAGGCATCATGAGCTATGCAGAAAACGGCTGTCTTTGCTTTTCGGGAGCTGTTGAACTGCAGGCTTATTTTGAGAATACAGACAATTATAACAACGCAAGCGGAAAGAAAATTATTATGGTTGCTCAGACAACTCTTAGCGTTGAAACCTGGAAAAGCTGCTGTGAATATGTAAAAAATAACTTCCCTGACGCAAAAATATACGACACAATATGTTTTGTTACCGAAACCCGTCAGAAAGAAGTTGCAATACTTTCGGAAAGCTCCGAACTTATTGTTGTTGTTGGCGGTAAAACAAGCTCAAATACAGAAAAATTATATAAAATCGCAAAAGAAAAATGTTCGGATGCAATTCATATAGAGAGTGCCGACGAACTGAAAAGCTACTCTGTGGAACGGTTCCGTAACAAAAATATAGCAATAACTGCCGGCGCTTCGACGCCGTACAGTATTATACAGGAGGTTATTTTAAAAATGACAGAAATCATCAACGAAGAACTCAGCTTCGCCGAATTGCTTGACAGCACCTTCAAAACTTTAAATACAGGGGAAAGGGTAACAGGTATTATCTCCGCCATAAGTCCTGCGGAAATTCATGTTGATCTCGGTATAAAGCATACGGGAATACTCCCGTTCGACGAGATTACTGAAGATTCATCCGTTGATTTACAAAAAGAATATATTATTGGTAACCCTATTGACGTTATCGTTGTTAAATTCAACGACAGCGAAGGTACTGTGCTTCTCTCAAAAAAGAGAATTGATTCACTAAGAAATTGGGATACAGTAAACGACTCTCTTGATTCTGGTGAAATAGTTTATGGAAAAGTTAAAGAAGCAATCAAGGGCGGTTTAATCGTACTGTTCGATTCACTCCGTGTGTTTATACCAGCATCACAGTCGGGCGTATCAGCCAATGAAGACCTAGGAACTCTTGTAGGTAAAAAAGTTCCTATGAAAATTATTGAGGTAAACAAGTTCAAAAAACGCATTATCGGTTCTATAAGACAAGCTACTCGAGTAATTAACA
Source organism: Clostridiales bacterium GWF2_38_85 (assembly GCA_001797275.1). Lineage (GTDB taxonomy): Bacteria > Bacillota > Clostridia > Oscillospirales > CAG-382 > GWF2-38-85. Next base: position 7,346 of record MGOY01000025.1, read on the forward strand.
AGAAATCGAAGGATGAATTCTTTGACAATGTTGAGGTCGGACAGAAATTCACTGGGACAGTCCGTTCAATAGTTCCTTACGGTGTATTTGTTGATCTTGGTGGTGTAGATGGCATGATCCATATTACACAGCTTACATGGAACCGTATCAAGGATCCTTCTGAGGTTGCCAAGGTTGGCGATAAAATTGATGTATTCATACGCGAAATTGACAAGGAAAAGAAACGTATTTCTCTTGGTTGTAAGCTTGAAGAGGATAATCCTTGGGTAAAATTCGAGAATTCTTATAAAGTAGGCGATATTCTTGAAGCAAAAATAGTCAATATCTTCCCATTTGGCGCTTTTGCTGAGATTATTCCGGGTGTTGATGGTTTAATTCATATTTCACAAATTTCAGATAAATCGGTTAAAAATGTTGCTGATGTACTTAGTATAGGTGAAACCGTCGGTGTTAAAATTACTGTTATTAAAACAGAAGCACACAAAGTATCACTCTCCATAAAAGCACTGCTTATTACCGGTAATGACAACTCGACTGAGTCTGTTGAAATTGCAGAAACACCAAAAGTTCCAGAAATTTTAGAAACAACTGAAACAACTGAAACAACTGAAAAAGTTGAAATAGCAGAACCCATTGAACAAGCTTAATATAATTCTAATAAAGGATGGTTACAATATATGCCCAATAAAGATGAAATTTTCGAAAATGAGCTTTTTACTCTGACTGACGAAGAAGGAAACGAAAGCCAGTTCGAAATGCTCGGTTCAATAGAGCTTGACGGTAAGAATTATGTTGCTCTTGTACCGACAGAAGGCGATCAGGACGAATATGTTATCCTGAAGCTTGAGTATGATGAAAATGATGGTGAAGTACTTGTCACGATAGATGACGACGAAGAGTTTGACAAGGTTGCGGATGAATTCGAAGACGCCTTCATGGGTGAATTTGACTGCGATGAAAACGGCTTCTCTGTTGAGGATGACGAAGAAGATTCCGACGAAGAAGATGAACAGGACGAAGAATAATATTCTTTGATAATTGTACACATTTATATTCAGTTACAGCATATAATAATAATGTGATTAATTTTAGAATACTTCCTGCGGGGCCCGTGAGCCTTTTATGTAAAAACCCACAATAACGATTAGGAGTCCTGTCTTCTGTAATGGGAACGCAGACCTCTCGCGAAATGCGAATTTCTCGAATGTTGGGAGCGCAAAATTACAGAGCGGACACCGTCCTGCACAGCAGGGTTTCGTTCGTAAAGGCCACGACCGAGCGGGTAAAAAACGGTGCTGTCATTGCTGACAGCACCGTTTTTTACTTTTTAAAAATTTATGGGTTATTTTATCCTAATATTTTATCAATCTCTGTCTGCTCATCAGCGTTCAATGGTGGCATTTTGACAATCGCTGCATTTTCGATAATCTGCTCAGGTTTTGATGCACCGATCAGCACACTGGTCATCTCGGATCTTCTCATAACCCAAAGAAGAGCCAATTGCGCAAGTTTAATTCCTCTTGATTTTGCGATTTCGTTCAGCATAATTATTTTATTAAGCTTTTCTTCGGTTATGTCTTCTTTTTTCAAATAATAACCTTTTGCAATTCTCGAATCGGTAGGTATACCCTGAATATATCTATCGGTAAGTTGTCCCTGAGCAAGCGGTGAGAATGCAATGCTGCCAATACCGGTTTCGTTGATCGCGTCAAACAGCCCTCTCTCACTTGTACGATTGAACATACTGTAGGAATGCTGATGTATCAGGCATCTTACACCGCAGCGGTTAAGTTCTGCAACGGCTGCTCTGGTTTGATCGGGATTGTAGTTTGAGATACCGACATAAAGCGCCTTGCCCTGTCTAACTATATCCGCAAGCGCTCCCATTGTTTCTTCGATCGGGGTGTCAGTATCGGGACGGTGCGAATAAAATATGTCAAAATACTCAAGTCCGGTGCGTTTTAAGCTTTGATTTATACTTGCCATCAAGTATTTTCTTGATCCAAAATCTCCGTACGGTCCTTCCCACATTCCATACCCTGCTTTTGATGAGACTATAATCTGGTCACGGTATGCACCAAGCTCCATATTCAAGTGTCTGCCGAAATTAGTTTCAGCCGAACCGGGAGGTGGACCATAGTTGTTGGCGAGATCGAAATGCGTTATACCGAGATCAAAAGCAGTCATAAGCATATTACCCATGTTTTCAAAGTTCTCTTTGAAACCGAAGTTATACCACATTCCCAAGGATAAAAACGGTAGCTTCAAACCACTTTCCCCGCAATAATTGTACTTCATACCGTCATATCTATCTGCTTTTGCAAGATACATAAATAAACCTCCTATTAAACATTTAATTTTAAAGCAATTATTATTTATTGAAAATCCTATTATCCCACATTTTAATATTCCCGATGAAAAAGTCGAAATAACCCTTGCTGAAAATCTGACAGCCTAAGTTTCTTTCCACTAAATCCGCATGAACACCCATAACCCATAATCCTCGTAATGCTGCAAATGCATTTATTGCAAGTAATTCATTCTTATCCAAAATTCGAACAGCATTATAACCTTCAAGAAATGTTTTCCACTCTTCGCTTTCTATAAATTTCTCGTTTGATAATGTATTGTTCCATAAATATATACAAATGTCATGTGCCCGCCAGCCATAACCCATACAATCAAAATCAAAGAAAATTGGATTTTCACCTATAAAATAAAAATTTGATTGCTGAATATCCCCATGGCAGAATCCGTAATACGGTTTATCGGTTGTCAGCTTTTCGCTGATATACTTAGCAAGTCTATTTGAAGCTTCAACAAGATATTCATGATCATTCATCCGATTATTCAGATGAGGTTTTATCAGCCTAAGCGGGTTCTCTGTCAATTGAAATATATCGATCGACGCACGATTTAAAACTACATTATTGTTATCGGTAATCGTGTGTATTCTTGCAACGTTGGTTCCGACATTATGTATTTTTTTCAAGTTATCTCCTGAAGGATTGTTTTTTGCTTCATTAAATAACATTGCATATCTAATTCCTTCCGGAGCATTTATTGACCATATACAATTTTCATCTTTACAATGAACCGGTGTTGCTACAAAAATATCATTGTCATTAAGTAAGTTTATAATATATGCTTCATCCACATAATCCTGATATTCATATACATCTGTAAATGAAATTCTTAAAAAGTATCTTTTGCCTTCTGTTTCTATAATATAAACATCATTCATTCCCCTGCGAAACAAATTACAGGTTATCGGTTCTTTTACCTCATATCTGTAAAGCAATTCATTTATTAAAGCATTTTGATTAAGTTGCGAACAACGTACCGGGAAATATGTTTCGCTCATAAAATATGACCATTCCTTTTCTCGGCTTTATACCTAAAGCGACCGTTTTGTTTTTAATTATAATAATTATAATAGAGGATTTTTTTGTTATTGTCAATAAAAATATATAAAAAAACTGCTATGTATTGTTGCAATATGATTGACAAAAATAATAAACAATAGTATAATTGAGCTATATTTTAATTTTTTAGAATCAGAGGTATCCAATGACCGTCGGCAGAATTTTTATTTTCGATGAAAATCCCGGACAAATAATAACCGTAAGCGGTAGTGATATGCATCATATCAAAAATGTTCTCAGAATGAAGCTTGGGGACACAATAATAGTTTGTAATTCTCAGGGCAATGAATACAGAACAACTATAACCGAAATGAACAGCAACATAAAGCTGAATGTTGAAGAAATAAATAAAACCAATTCTGAGCTTCCGGTCTGTGTTACACTTTATCAAGCATTCCCCAAAGGCGATAAGATGGATATAATTATCCAGAAATGTACCGAACTTGGGATAAACAGAATAGTTCCGGTCATGAGCGACAGATGTGTTGTGAAGCTTGATTCAAAGAGTGTTGAAAATAAAAAAGCACGCTTTATTCGTATTGCTGAAAGTGCGGCAAAGCAAAGCGGCAGAAGCATTATACCCGAAGTTACACTACCTGTGACATTCGGTCAGGCTATCAGTGAAATCAAAACTGCGAATCTCGGGTTTGTATGCTATGAGGGTGAAGTCACAACACAACTGCATAATGTTCTGACTGGCTTCAAATCGACCGGATTTGAATTAAATCCGTTTGATAAAAAAAGTATTGCATTCTTTATCGGGCCTGAGGGCGGACTGTCACTTGATGAAGCAGACACAGCTAAAAATAGCGGATTAATTATAACAGGACTGGGGAAAAGAATTCTGAGGACAGAAACTGCTCCTATTTTTGTCATGTCTGCAATATCTTTTATGTTTCAATAACGCTACACACTGATTTAAACATTGTTTTTGTTAAAAAAATATATATTATTATGCTTGAAAAATAAAAGCGATTGTAGTATAATATATAATGTATATAAATTATATTAATCCGGCAAATAAATTTATATTAAACTAATAAATGAATTACTACAGCAATTTGAAAAATGCCTATACTTTTTGGCTTTTTCAAATTAATAAAATCACAATTCATTTGTTAGTTTAATATAGATACAGAAACTGAGTTTTTGTTATTTATATATTGTCAATAATTGGCGTATATGTTGTTTTTATATAACAACAAATGAACCTGTCATTCATTTGTTGATTTTGTGTTTTTATGCAAAGCTTTAGGTACGGAAATTAGGAAAGGGTGTTGAATTTCATGTCAAATAAATTGTTTCAAGGCTTAATATATCAGATGAAAGATGCGGTAACCCGCACCATAGGTGTAATTGATGAGAAAGGTGTTATCGTCGCTTGCAGCCAGCTGACAAAAATCGGTGAGGTTCATCGGGATATAGTCGAAGAGATAACATATTCCTTTGATACTCTTGTAATGAGTGGCTATACTTATAAACCAATGGGTTCACACGCAAGAATTGAATACGTTGTATTCGTTCAAGGTGAGGACGAAGAGGCAAAAAGCATTGCCGGTCTGCTCTCAATAACACTGACAAATGTCAAAACCCTATATGATGAAAAATATGATAAAGCAAGCTTTATTAAGAATATAATTCTTGACAACATTCTTCCCGGCGATATTTATACAAAGGCGAAGGAACTTCATTTTGATAATGAAGTACATCGTTGTGTTTATCTGATCCGCTTTAACTCCAAAACCGAAGTTAGTCCGTTTGATATTTTACAAAACCTTTTTCCGGATAAAAACAAGGATTATTGTATAACTATATCTGAGAGCGAAGTTGTTTTGGTTAAGGAACTTAAATTCGCAGCCGAACAGCGCAACACTGAAACAATAGCAAAAACTATCGTTGACACTGTTTCAACCGAATTCTATGCAAAAGTTTCGATCGGTATCGGAACAACAGTTACCAATGTACGTGATCTTGCGCATTCGTTCAAGGATGCTCAGGTTGCTCTCGAGGTAGGAAAGGTATTTGATACAGATAAAAATATCATTAAATATGAGACATTGGGTATAGGTCGTTTGATTTATCAACTACCGACAACACTTTGTGAAATGTTTCTGCAGGAAGTATTCAAACGCGGTTCGCTTGAATCACTTGACAGAGAAACTCTGATGACAATCCAGGCATTCTTCGACAATAATTTAAATGTTTCCGAAACCTCAAGAAAGCTCTTCGTTCATAGAAACACTCTTGTCTATCGTCTTGACAAGATACGCAAGCTGACAGGACTTGACCTCCGTGAATTTGACCATGCAATAACCTTTAAGGTTGCGTTGATGGTTAAAAAATACCTTATTTCTAAGCCTGTGAAATTTTAAATCGCAATCAAAGGAAACCAAAATGATAGAGTTTAAAAATGTCTCCAAGACCTACCCCAACGGCACAGTAGCGTTGAGGAACATCAACCTGACCATTGCTGACGGCGAGTTTACTTTTATTGTGGGGCATTCGGGCGCCGGCAAAACAACAATGACAAAGCTTTTGCTGCGTGAGGAATGCATTACATCCGGCTCACTCAAGGTAAATAATTATAAACTTGAAAAGATACGCCAGAGCAAGGTGCCCTATCTACGCAGAGAAATGGGAGTTGTATTTCAGGACTTCAGGCTGTTCAACAATATGACTGTTTACGAAAATGTTGCGTTTGCAATGCGTGTTATCGGCGAACCGAACCGTATTATCAGAAAAAGAGTTCCCTATTTTTTGAATCTTGTAAATCTGACAGATAAATGTGACAGATTCCCGCATGAGCTTTCAGGCGGTGAACAGCAAAGAGTCGCTTTTGCAAGAGCACTTGTCAACAACCCTAAAATAATTATAGCGGACGAGCCTACCGGAAATGTTGATCCGCAGATGTCACTTGAAATAATTGATCTTTTAATTCGTATAAATAAGCTTGATAAAACTGTTATCGTCGTAACTCATGAAAAATCACTCGTTGATTACTTTAAAAAGCGTGTTGTTTGTATAAATGATGGCCGCATCGTCAGCGATAAAATCGGGGGTATGTACGATGCGAATTAGCAATATATTGTATTTTTTCAAGCAGGGTTTTCATGGTATTATTCGAAATGCGGTTATGTCAACAGCATCAATATTAATCCTTATGTCCTCAATGCTTGTCTTAGGCTCATTTTGGATGATAATCACCAATATAAACAATTACATGAGTACAATTGACGACCTGAATATGGTAGTTCTATATCTTGCCGAGGATACAGATGATGCAAGAGCTGCCACAATAGGTGATGAAATAAAAGCAATGGATAATGTCGCAAGTGTCACATTTATATCAAAAGAAGAAGCTCTTGATAAAATGCTTGAAAAATATGATGAAACACAAAGAGAACTTATAAAAGAGTACACAAAAGTCAATCCTTTACCCGATTCATATCAAATTGTTTTTACAGATATAGAAAAATCCTCTTCCCTTTTATATCAATTATCTAATATCGACGGAATAGATAAAAGTGTAAAAGAAAACCCAAAGAGTAATATTGATCTTGCAAACAAGGTTGATAATTTCAAGAACGGTATTACGATGATTTGTATGTGGCTTCTTATCATACTGCTGGTTGTATCATTGTTTGTTATCATGAATACAATCAGGCTGACTGTTTTTGCAAGACGGCATGAAATAATTATCATGCGGTATGTCGGTGCAACCTCAAGGTTTATCATAGCTCCGTTTCTTGTTGAAGGTATTATAATCGGTGTCGTATCAGCAGCGATTGCATTTGGGTTTCAATACTACCTTTACAATTATATCATGTTGGGTATGCTTGGTAATATAGACCTATCCGGATTGATTCCGTTCTCACAGTTCAGAGATATTACTGCATTAGCATTCCTTGGCGTCGGTTTATTTGCCGGTATTATAGGAAGCTCGATGTCGATGAGAAAGTTTTTAAAAGTATAATTTTTATTTTGTTACTTTGAAAAAGTCTGAAAGTGCTTTTTAAACAATGGCTTTTGTATAAAGGATGGTTAAATTTATGTCATTAAAAAAATTTTCAACATTACTTCTTTGTATATACTTCAGTATTATGACAATTATGTTTTCTTCTTTCAATTCAAATGCATCAACAATAGAAGAAGATAAAGACACGCTCGACCAATATCAGGATGCTTACAACAATGCTAAATCTCAGCGTCAGCAGATACAGCAACAGCTGAACAATTTAGAAGGCAGTAAAGCAACAGTTTTGGATGAAAAGAACTCTCTCGAATACGAAATCGGTTATCTTATCAGCGAAATTGATGCATTAAGGGTATTGATAGAATCATACGATACTGAAATCGAAAAATTGAATGTTCAGATAGAACAGCTTGAAACAAATATTTCTACATATGTTAGCTTGATTAGTGATATAATACGATATACATATATGGAGGGTGACGCTTCCTTAATAGAAATTCTTCTCAGCTCTGAGAGTCTTGGAGATTTTCTTTCGAATATTGACTTCTCCTCATATATGATCGAATATAACGATAAGCTGCTGACCGACCTTCAGTCAACGGTTGACAGTGTTGAGCATAGTAAAGCAGAATACGAAAATGCAATTTTAAAATACCAGGAGCTGACTGATGAAAATACAGATTTAAAAGAAGAATATGAGCAAAAAAAAGTTGAGCTTGATGCAAAGATTGCCGAACTAAACCAAAATATCTACCAATACCGAAATCTCTACGAAAAACAGAAGCAAGCAGAATCAGATATAACTAAAGCAATATCCGACCTTCAGAAACAGATAAAGGAAAAGGAAATCTACATCGGAGCATGGGCAAGACCGCTTCCCTATTCCTTTAAAAGAATCAGTTCAGACTGGGGTACTCGTGTATATAATGGAAGATCCGAATTCCATAACGGCGTAGACATGCCTGCCCCGCAGGGTACGCCTATATCAGCGGTGCAATCAGGAACAGTAATTATTGCAACCCGTAATGATTTGTCATATGGTTGGTATGTTGTTATTGATCACGGTGGCGGTGTTTCAACATTATACGGTCATATGATGAGCCAGCCGCTTGTCAATGTCGGTGATAAAGTTTTAAAAGGTGCCGTTATCGGTCTTGTTGGCAGCACAGGAAAATCAAGCGGTCCTCATCTCCATCTCGGCCTTATGATTGACGGTGCATGGATTAATCCCGAAACACCCGGATATTTTGATTCGTCTTCATTTGTAAAAGACGCTGACGCTTAAATTAAATATATTTTTTAATAACAATTCACTCTTTCGTCTTTTTTCGGAAAGGCGAAAGAATTTGTTATATTTATTCCGGTAATTGAATAATTAATTAGCAGAACAATAAACCCCTCATATTACCATCTGACAATTGACCATATTATATAAATTTGTCGTTGGTGAATAGAGTTTGAAGAAAATTTTCAGACTTCAAAAAGAAAGGTTGTTATAATTCATGTTCAAGAAAAAATACGGTATTGGCACAATTGCATTTTTTGTTGCAGTTTTCTCAGTTTTTACTTTTTTATTTACTGCAGTAAGTCTAAATAGTTATTATAAAACAAGAGAAACAGATTTTTATGGCGATAAATCATACATCGCAAAGATGTCACGTATAGATGATATCATAAGAAGCTCATTCTTCTTTGATATCGATGATGAACAACTCGAAGATATGATGATAAAAGGATATATAGAAGGTCTTGGTGATCAGTTTACTTATTATCTCAACCCCTCTGAGGCCGAGCTTTACAGTCAGGCAAGCAATGGTGAGATAATCGGAATAGGAATTTACGCAACCTATGACAGTGAAGCAGACAGCATTTATGTTACCAACGTTATGGCAGGTTCACCTGCCGAAAAAGCAGGTCTTGTTGCTGGCGATTTAATAACAAAGGTTGGTGATCTCGATGTAACCCAAGCAACCTATTATGAAGCAATTTATTCGGTTCCAGGGAAGGCAGGTACTGATGTTACAGTCACTGTCAGTCGGTATCCCAATTATGAAACTGAAGAAGCATTAACTCTCACCAGAGAGAAAATAACGATAAACAGCGTTTCGTACGAAATGCTCGATAACAACATCGCATATATAAAAATAAATGAGTTCAACGATAATACTGATGAACAGTTCAACGAATTACTCAAACAAGCGAAAACCGAAGGTGCTGAGAACATCATGTTTGATGTCAGAAATAATCCAGGTGGAAATCTCGAAACAGTATGTAATATACTCGATGAACTTTTACCCAGCGGACCTATTGTTCACATAGTTGACAAAGATAATAACATTGTTCAAACAATAAATTCCGATGCGCGAGAAACCGACCTTCCCATGGTTGTATTGATTAACCGCAATACAGCTTCAGGCGGTGAGCTTTTCTGCTCAGCACTTCGTGATTACGAGAAAGCAACTTTACTTGGCGAAACAACCTTCGGAAAAGGCTGCATGCAATCGGTACGTCCGCTTGATGACGGTTCATTGCTTGTTTTCACTACAAACCTTTATAATCCGCCATACGGTGAAAATTACCACGGAATAGGTGTTGATCCGCATGTAGAGGTTGTAATGACAGACGAAATGATGAAAATATTCTCCAAACTTACAAGAGATGAAGACATTCAATTCCAAGCCGCGCTGAACGAAATAGCAAAATTAACGGATAAGTAATAGACAAATAAAAGATACGAACTGCCGGCTATAAATATCGTATTCTTTTAAAATTTACGCCGGAGAATGGATGATAATATGAACGCACAAAATCTGGTTTATTTAACCAAAGAAGGCCTTGAAAAACTCAAAGCAGAGCTTGAACACCTTGTTACAGTTAAACGCAAAGAAGTTGGACTTGCAATATCAAAAGCACGTGCATTCGGTGATCTTTCAGAAAACAGCGAATATGATGAAGCAAAAAATGAACAGGCTGAAATCGAAATAAAAATCGCCAAACTTGAATCGACATTAAAGTATGTTGTCGTTATCGATGATTCCAATATAAAAACAGATAAAGTCAGCGTTGGCTGTAAGGTCAAGGTTTTTGATTTATCATTTGATGAAGAATGTGAATACACGATCGTCAGCGCAATTGAAGCCGAACCCATGAATTTAAAAATTTCCGATGAATCTCCACTCGGTAAAGCTCTGATTGGCAGTAAAATTGGTGAAACTGTAACTTTTGAAACACCATCAGGCGTTGACAAGATGAAGATATTAAAAATTGCAAAGATGTAATAGCTAAAACTGAATAAAATTCAGTTTTAGCATTGGGAGTTTTTTGCTTTCACGCCAAAAGCATGGCGTGAATTTGACAGAATCAAAACGCTCAAAACTCCCCGTTATATCAATGCTTCAACTAATTTTTATTCATTTTCGTGTTTAGGACTTTATAATTTTTGCATCAAAAGCATGATGCAAATCCGGCTTTCGCCGGAACATCATAAACTCTCCGCCCTATCCATACTCAGCTGAATGGATTCAATTTTAGCTTTTCCAACCATGACATGAAAGGAATCAAGTATTATAATGCAAAATAATCAAAATTCAAATATACCGAAAGAGTCTGAAGAACAAATTGAGCAAAGTTTTCAGAATGAGCTTCAAATAAGGAGAAACAAGCTGTCTGACTTGAAGGCTGAAGGTAATGATCCATTCATAATCACAAAGTTTGACCGTGATACCTATGTTAATTCAATTAAGGAAAACTTTGAACAACTTGAAAATACAGACGTCAAAATCGCCGGACGTATTATGTCACGACGCGATATGGGTAAGGCTAACTTCATCGATATCTCTGATTTTTCGGGCAGACTTCAGGTTTATGTCCGTATTGACGATATCGGTGAAGAAACCTTCGAGGATTTCAAAAAGTGGGACATTGGCGACATTATCGGAATCGGTGGTTTTGTTTTCAGAACTCGTCGTGGAGAAATATCGGTTCATGCAAAATCGATACAACTGCTCTCAAAGTCACTGCTTCCCCTACCCGAGAAATGGCATGGATTGAAGGACACTGAAACCCGTTACCGTAAGCGTTACCTCGACCTTATTGTTAATCCCGAAGTCAGAGATACTTTTGTCAAGAGATCAAAAATTATCTCTCAAATCCGCATCTTCCTCGATAACAGAGGATTTCTTGAGGTTGAAACACCTGTGCTTCATTCTCAGGCAGGAGGCGCTGCTGCAAAGCCATTTATTACGCATCACAACACGCTCGATATTGATATGAACCTCAGAATCGCACTCGAACTGCATCTTAAGAGGCTTATTGTCGGCGGCTTTGATAGAGTTTACGAAATCGGTCGCGTATTTCGCAACGAGGGTATGTCACCCAGACACAACCCCGAATTCACACTGCTTGAATTATATCAGGCATATACAGACTTTGAAGGTATGATGGAGCTTACCGAAAGCCTTATTAAAGACCTTGCGAAGAAGGTTGTCGGTACGGATATAGTCCCTTACGGTGAATATGAGATCGACCTTTCAAAACCTTTCACAAGACTCAAGATGAGTGATGCAGTAAAAGAATATGCAAAAGTTGATTTTAATCAGATAAAGACTCTTGATGAAGCAAGAGCTGTTGCCGACAAGCACCATATAGACTACGAAAAGAGACACGGTATCGGCGACATTCTCAACCTGTTCTTCGAGCATTATGTTGAGGACAAGCTCATACAGCCGACCTTTGTCACGCATCATCCTGTTGAAATTTCACCGCTTGCAAAGCGTTCTCCAACCGAACCAAATCTCACAGAGCGTTTCGAGCTGTTTATTCTCGGCAGAGAAACTGCAAACGCATTCTCGGAGCTTAACGATCCTATTGATCAACGCGCAAGATTTGAAGCACAGGCGGCACTCAAGGCAAATGGCGACGAAGAAGCCTGCGATGTTGATGAGGATTTCCTGACCGCACTCGAATATGGTATGCCACCAACAGGCGGTCTCGGAGTCGGTGTAGACCGTCTGACAATGCTACTCACTAACAGTGTTTCAATCAGAGATGTTATTTTATTCCCGACAATGAGACCAACCGACTAATAATTTAGGAGGACTCGATATGGACGATAAAGTTGAAAAAAGGACATTTAAACAAAAGCTGATCGACATCTGGGACGATCATAAGTGGAAAATCATTATCGGTGGAGCTGCATTCATCGTTATCCTCAGCGGCATTATTTCGCTGATAAACAAACATGATCCCGACCTGAATATAATGTATGTCGGACCGAATCTACTTTCTCCGACCGTTGAGGATATGATTAATCAGTCAATCGAAGAAGAGTTTTCATCTGATTATAATGGAGACGGTGTATTGACAGCTGACATCCTGGCTTTGTCAATTGCTTCTATTGCAGACAATGAAAGCGATCCAAGCTATGTTTACATTGCCTATGATACCGAAATCCTGACAAGGTTCAATACCGAAATTCGCGCAGGCGGTTCGTTCATATACATAGTAGATCCGGTTTATTATGATATGCTACTTGATCTTGGTGTACTTGCACCACTCTCAAGTATTCTTGACGAGGTACCGGAGTATGCGCTGGACGATGGTTTTGGTATGCCTTTCGGTGATATTTATGCAAGCAATCTTGACGGTTTCTCGAAAATTCCCGACGATCTGATTATTTGTATCAGACAAGGACCTGAAAGCGATGACTTATCCTGGGGACGTTCAATGGAACAGTATTCTTACAATGTTGACTTCTTCAAAAAATTCGTTGCATATGATTAAAAGCCAGGCAATAAAACAGCCGATTACAGCTTGAAGCATTTTTGCCGGGACATACAACCGGTTGCTTAGTTTCCCTCTTGTTATCGATGCAACCTGACCGTAAACGGCAATGCCCCCGAAGCAACAGAAAAGGGTTGTGGCAAATAATGCTGCATTATTATCTAACGATTTGCACTGTATAACACCACTTGAAAATTCAAAAATTCCCTTTACAGGTATGATTGTATCCGGTATAATTGCTGCAACAATATCACCGAAAAAAGCAAAAACTATGACCGATGCGCAGATATTCAACATAGTAATACCGTTGTTTACAACACTTGAAGTAAATTCATAAGAATTAGTATCAGCAGCCATCAGAATTATTGATGGCTGCTCTTTTTTTATACTTAATATTATTCTGAAAACAACAGCTATAATAACTGCACTAAAAAATTGTGACAAAAATATAATCCAAGCTCCGTTTATACCCACAATTCTACTTGTAACACCGAATATAAAGGCAAGACTGCAATTGTTTGAGAACAGGTTCAGGTATTCAGCACTTTTTTTGCTGATGCGATTCTGTTCCGAAAGTGCGGTCGATAACTTTGCTCCTATCGGGAATCCGCAGAGGAGTCCAAGCAGAAAAACTGTTACCCCTGCACCGCCTATACCTATACTACATCCTAACGGCTCCAGAATGCGCTCAACCGGTCTGAATACGTTTTTTCTGACGAGATAGTCTGTAAGTACCATGTAAATAAACAAAGCGGGAACAATAGTCTTAATGCAAATCACAATCGTATTGTATACACTGTTCGAAACAAATTCGGGAGATACCAAAGCTCCGAAAAGAACAATCACAACCAGAAAAGCCGTCATTTATGCTGCCATCCCTTCAATATATACAATTCCGTATATGACATATATATTGTCTATGACACATATACTTGCATAAAAAAGAAGTGGTTTTAATAAAATTATACAGATAAAACAATAGAGACAGCAGAGTGAAAAATGATTTTCACGCAGAAAAAGTCACTTGACAATCACCGTTATGACCATCAATCCGCAAGCAGAATTACTACCGCTACGTAGAACGTGTCTTTTTCATTCCTATTTGTGCTGATGCACAGCATCAGAATGGAGATTTATATGTTTAATACAAAAATAATCAAATCAAGAGCGTATGTTGAACTACGTGGAAACAATGAAGCGTTGATAGAAGGCTGTGATCTTCTAAAAAGCTACACAGAGGACGAGATACTTCTTTCACTGGATAATGTTGACCTTAAAATTAAGGGCAGAAAGCTGCTGATGGAAGCGCTGACCGATGACAGAATTGCCATAACCGGCTTTATTATCTCTCTTGAATATGTTTATTGATATTTTTCACTTCACCCACAAGTTGTTTGGGTATTTCAAGATGTCTATTGAAGATTATCACCCCGAGGCATTCATCAATTTGTTGAATAAGAAAAAATTGTTCCTCTGGAATCTTATGCCCATTAATGCTCACTTATTCACCTTTCGTTGTTCACTGTTCAGTGCATACAAGGTAGTCAGTGAAGCAAAAAGTGCAGGTGTAAAGCTTACAATTGAAAAAGGCATCGGACTGCCCTTTGTCATTAACAAATACAGAAAACGGACAGGTCTGATGGTCGGAACTCTGATATCGATGCTTATAATTATGTTATCGAATCTGTTTATCTGGGATGTTCAGATTGTTGACGGTGATATGACCCCTGAGCTATATGCTGCTTTGAAAAGAGTCGGTTGTTATTCCGGGCGATATATAATGGATTACAATGTAACAGACGCAAAAATGCAGTTTCTGCTTGAGAACGATGAATACTCCTTCTTCGCAATAAATATCAACGGCACTATTGCAATGGTTGAATTGAAAAAGCGAGTATTACCCGACATAGAAGAATACGATTACAGCTATTGTCATATAGTTGCATCAGACGATGCGCAAATTATTGATATTACTGCACAAAGAGGTGATCCTGTTGTCAAGGTCGGTGATGTTGTTGAAAAGGGACAAATTCTTGTAAACGGAGAAACCATGGATAAACACAATGTAATCCATCCTGTCCGCTCAATTGCGACCGTAAACGCAAAAATGAATAAGCTGATCGAAATCAAAATTCCATTAAAACAGCCCGAGAAGGTATATACAGGCAATGAATTAACAAAAACCCGGATTGTTGTTTTCGGACAGCAGATAAATTTGTTTTTCGCTGAGTTCCCCGATTATGAGCTTTGTGATGTTGAATCAAGTTTTGACCGGATTAAGCTGTTTAATATGATAAGATTGCCAATTGATTCCTTCGCAGAAAAGTTCACCGAATTTCGTATTGAAGAAAAGGTACTGAATGAGGCTGAAGCAACTCTGATTGCTGAAAAATCCTTCGACAACGATATCAAGATCTATGTCAACGACGGACAGTTAATTTCAAAAACCTATACAACAAAAATAAATACCGCAGAAAACTGTCTTGTTCTCTACGGCGATATCACATTCATTAAAAATATTGCAGTTGTGGAACCCTTCGATTATGTCCCGATCCCGGATGAGACGACTTCTATTCCGCAAGATTGATCATCGATGAAGCAAATATCTTTATCGAATCAAAAAGCTCTTCTTTGGTTATATATTCATCTCTTTCATGCGGACCACCCCTACCATCACCGAGCAGTCCGGCTACATCACCGAAGGTTGCACCAAAGGCAACGCAATCGGGGAATGCTCTTGCATAGGTTCCGCCACCTGTTGTATACGGTACATCGGTTCTGCCTGTTACATCCCTATAAGCTTGCATAAGTGCTTGTATTTCCTTGCTGTCAGGGTTTTTGTAATATGGAGGTTTGTCATATAACAGGCTGACAGAGAACCCGTCCTTAATTACTGATCTTGAAAGCAGTGCAAAAACATCGTCCATCTTTTTGGTTACGGGATAACGGATGTTAATGTTCTGAACTATTCTGCCTTCAACAATCTTCATAACTCCGCCAATGCAGGTCAGATAACCCGATTCTTCATCGCTCATATCGATTCCGAGGTTTTTACCTTCAAATTCTGAGAGGATTGCAGATAAATACTCAAGGCTTACATATTCTTTGCTAACTTTTTCAAACTCTATATTCTTGATAATCCAGTCGGTTAATACTGCAATCGCATTGACTGAGCCTTCGGGATATGCAGCATGTGCAGCTCTTCCTGCTGCAGTTACTTTAATCTGCGTTGAGGAAAGTCTTTCGACTTTAATATTATCTTTATTGCCAAAACATATTTCAGTGTTTATAACTGCGTATGCACTGTCGGGAACTGCATTTGTTGCATTACCGCCCTTGATGTCAGCGATAACCTTGCCGATGCTACCCAATGTGATATCACAGCCTGCGATGCCCTTTTCACCAATGCAGACAGGATATTCCGAATCAGGGGTAAATGAAAATCTTGGCGGTTTCTTTGTTTCAAGAAAATGTGGCAGGTCGGTCATACCCACTTCCTCATCACTGCCCATAATAAGCCTTACCGAAAACGGAAGCTTGATATCGTTTTCTTTCAGATACCTCATCGCATAAAGTGCTGCTATCATCGGGCCTTTGTCATCCTCGGTACCTCTGCCGATGAAAAGTCCATCCTTCTCAGTCAGTTTGAAAGGCTGGAATTTCCAACCGTCGCCAACCGGGACTATATCAAGGTGAGTTACAATACCGATTTCTTCTTCTGATTCAATGCTTTTATATATAATACTTCCGCAGTAGTAGTCGTGGTTCTCGGCTTCGAAGCCGTATTTTCTACCCAGCTCAAGAGCTTTGTCTAATGCCAATCCGCAATTTTTCCCGAATGTAAAGTTTCCATCTGCCTCACTTCTGACGCTCGGTATAGCAATTAACTCAGCAAAATCCGAAAACAGGCTCGTTTCATTAAATTTTATAAAATCATCCATCGATTTTTGATTGATGTTCTCGTTCAAAATAAATTCTTACCTTTCTCAAGCATTAAAGATATTACCGCCAAAGCAGTCAATAGCAGTATATACAGGAAAGTTGTGAAATGTCAGCTTTCTTATTGCCTCACAGCCAAGCTCCTCAAATGCGATAATTTCGCAGGATGTGATATGCCTTGCGTACAATGCACCGGCACCGCCGATTGCGATAAAGTAGGGTGCTTTATTGCGAATTATAGCCTCACAGACAGACTTGTTGCGCTGACCTTTTCCAATAGTCGCGCCAAGTCCGAGATCATACAGACTGGGAGTAAATTCGTCCATGCGTCCGCTTGTTGTAGGCCCTGCTGAGCCGATAACAGCACCTTCCGGTGCGGGTGTAGGTCCTGCGTAATATATGACTGCACCGTTTATGTCAATGGGCAGTTTCTCACCCTTGTCAAGCATTTTTATCATGCGCATATGTGCTGCATCTCTGGCGGTGTAAACCGTACCGCTTAGCAGAACATCATCGCATGCATGAAGCTTTTCCGCAAAACTTTTTATTTCCGCTGTGTTTATCTCAATCATTCTTTTTCGGTTAATCCTTCGACCGATGCAAGTAACTCTCTTATCTGCTGTGATGCCAGATCAAGCGAATCCCGGATATCTCTTTCCTTGTCTCTGTGCAGCTTTGCTGCTTCATAAACAATACTTGCTCTTTCTTTTGCGCTCTCAACTACCTCACTGACCAGACGTTTGCTCTCAGTTCTTGCTTCGGCAAGTATTTCATCTGCCTCAATTTTGGCTTTATCTATAATTTCGCGGCTTGAACGCTCTGCAACCAACAGCTTTTCGCCCATCTGACTGCAAAGGTCATAATACTGCTTCTTCTGTTCTTCGGCTTCCGAATCCTTGACAACAACCGGACCTTCATTTTTCTTTGCTTCAAGTTCAGCTTCAAGCTTTTCGATTTTTTCCTTGATGCTCATATTCTCAAGAACAGCCTGTTTGAGTTTATCGTTTTGCTTGGATTCAAGATCAGTTTCAAGCTGTGCGATTTTCTCCTTTAACTGAGTGTTCTCCTGAACAATAGAGGTGGACTTATCACTGTGTTCGTTTTTGTATTGCTGGCATAGATCATTTAACCTTTGGATTTCGGCACTCTGACCTTCAATGAATTTGATAACCTCGGACTTATTATATCCGTTTATAGCTGTGCTGAAAAAGCCCTGTTTTCCCATTACAAGTTACATTATACCGCAACAAACAATTTCTGTTACAGAACAATGTGTCCTCCCTTCGGCAATATTAATACATAATAATTCTATTTTAATTAGTATACCACATTAAATTTAATTTGTTAAGTACTTTATAAAATATTTTAGAAATTTGTCGTCATAAAAGGGAATATCGCATGGAAGTTATAACATTTTTAAAAAATATATTGTGGGCACCACCACTGATTATCCTGTTATTCAGTGCCGGTATACTGTTTACAGTAAGAAGTGGGTTTTATCAATTCAGGTGCATGAGCGAAATGTTTCGCAACATAAGTCAAAGTCTCAGGTCTTCGAAAACATCGGGTATCAGCTCGTTGATGGCACTCTCAACCGCACTGGGCGGTACTGTCGGTGTCGGTAGTATCATCGGTGTCGCCTATTCAATTGCAATCGGCGGTGTCGGCTCGATCTTCTGGATGTGGATCAGCGGATTTATAGGGATGATGACAAAATATGCTGAGGTTGCTATAGCTGTAAAATACCGGACCAAACGAAAAGGTATATTTGTCGGCGGTGCAATGTATGCACTGAAGGCACTCGGGAAACCGAAAACTGCGGTTTTATTTGCGATTACCTGTGTTGTCGCTTCTGTCGGAGCCGGGAATCTTGCACAGACAAATGCGATTGCTGAGCTGTTATCGTTCGAAGGTGTTCCAATAACAGCTACAGCAGCGGTTGTTGCAATACTTCTTGCCTTTATTATATTCAAAGGACAAAAATTTATCGCGAAGCTGAGCCAAATTGTGGTTCCGTTTATATCGGTATTATACCTTTTGGCTGTGACCGCTGTAATCATCGTTTATTTCAAGGGAATCCCTTCGGCTATCTGCCGCATCTTCAGCGAAGCATTCGGTTTTAGTGCTGTTGCAGGCGGATTCTCAGGTGCTATCATATCATCAGCGTTCAGAAACGGACTAACCAAAGGTGTATTTTCGCATGAAGCAGGTATGGGATCTTCGCCTATAGCACACGCTGCCTCAGAGACAGCAACACCGCACACACAGGGGCTCTGGGGTATATTCGAGGTTTTCTTCGATACATTTGTTGTCAGCACACTTACTGCGATTGCTATTATCTGTGTCGGTGTCTGTGATATGGGTGAGCTGTTCGACCTGTTTCTTGGCAACGCAGGCAGCATTTTTATACTTGCAGCGATTGCGGTATTTGCTTTTGCAGCAGTTCTGAGCTGGTGCTTTTATGCGGAAAGCTGTCTGTATTTTCTTTCAAATTCACCTGTACCGCTTTTTATTTACCGTGTACTTTTTATTATTGCCGCATTTATAGGTGCAGTAATACCTAAGGGTGTTGCCTGGGATATATCGGACATATTTAATGCGTTGATGATATTCCCCAACCTGTTTTTATTGCTGATATGTCAAAAAGAAGTTATCAAGATTATAAAATTGAGGTAATTTATGAATTTTCACAGCATGTCTGTTACCGAAATACTGAAAGTGCTGAATACAAACACAAAGAACGGATTATCAGCAGATGAAGCACAAAAGCGATTGAGTGAAAACGGTATTAATATAATAGCAAAAATAAAAAAGCTGTCGCTTGTTAAACGCTTTGCCGAACAGCTTTCGGATAAAATGATTGTAATACTCATGCTTTCAGCAATAATTTCGGCTGTAATGGCTTATTTCACAGATAATAACTATGCTGATCCTATTATAATAGTTGCAATTGTTTTTTTGAATGCAACTATCGGTGTTATTCAGGAAAGCAAGGCAGAAAGAGCTATTGAAGCATTGCTGAAGCTGACTTCACCATACACGGTTGTACTACGGGACGGACAGAAGATCAGAATACCGATTGAAGAGGTGGTCACTGGTGATATCATTTTCATCGAAAAGGGAAACTTTGTACCGGCAGATGCAAGAGTGATTGAATCCAACGAGTTGATCACCGATGAATCGGCACTCACCGGCGAATCGTACGAAGTTAATAAATATAATTATATTGCCGATGCAAACGCACACATCAGCGACAAGCATAATATGTTGTTTGCGAATACAATTATTGTCGGCGGATATGGAATTGCTGTTGTTGTCAAAACCGGAATGGACACATATATGGGTGGTATAGCTTCCCTACTCAGCGGCAGCGAAAGTCCGAGAACACCACTCCAGGTCAGGCTTGCGAAAACAGGTGCGATGCTTGGTAATGCTGCGTTGATAATTTGCATAATCATCTTTATTGTAGGTTCTATTAAACAAATTCCTGTTATTGAGATGTTCATCACCTCGGTTTCGCTTGCTGTCGCAGCTATTCCCGAAGGACTGCCTGCTATTGTTACGGTTATGCTTTCAATAGGAGTGCAGAGGATTGCCAAAAGTAAGGCAATAGTCCGCAAGCTTCCTGCAGTGGAAACATTGGGTTGCTCAAATGTAATCTGTTCTGATAAAACAGGAACCTTAACACAAAATAAAATGTCTGTAATCGAAATTTTCGGAGATAAAGATAAAAGCTTATTTTATTGCACACTTTGCAACAACAACACCAATCCAACTGAAGCGGCATTGCTTACCGCCGCAGAAGTGATGAAGATAAACATAAAACAATATACGCGGGTGAAGGAGATTCAATTCACCTCGGCACGAAAATTAATGACAACGATACATAAAACCGACAGCGGTTATCTGACAATCACCAAAGGTGCGCCTGATGTATTGTTTACAATCTCAGATAATGCAGACCGATTCATCTATGTTGAAAAAGCGATGACCGAAAAAGCATTGCGTGTTATCGGTGTTGCAATAAGGCAAACTCACGATATACCACAAACCCCAGAAGAAGGACTTACAATAATCGGACTTATCGGACTACTCGATCCGCCCAGGGAAGAAGTCAAGGATGCAGTTGCTTCATGCAGAGAAGCAGGTATCAAACCTGTAATGATTACCGGTGATCATAAAAACACCGCCATTGCGATTGCAAAAGCGGTAGGTATGTACAACGGGCATGCAGTAACAGAAAAAGAACTTGAAATGATGAGCGAATCCGAATGCCGTAATGCAATAATCAATTCGAGCGTTTTCGCACGCACTACTCCTGAATACAAGGTAAAAATCGTTACCGAGCTGCAAAAGTGCGGCTCTGTTGTTGCTATGACCGGCGATGGTATCAACGATGCACCTGCACTCAAGCAAGCAGACATAGGCTGTGCGATGGGTAGCGGTACTGATGTTGCAAAGGAGGCAGCTGATCTGGTGTTGACTGACGACAACTTTGCAACTATCGTTCAAGCTGTCAAATGTGGCAGGGGAATTTATGAAAACATTAAAAAAGCAATCCACTTCCTGCTGTCCTGCAATATTGGCGAAATTTTCACTATCTTTGTAGCCATACTCGCTGGTCTTGCGACACCATTGACAGCAATTCAGCTGCTTTGGATAAACTTAGTGACAGACAGCTTGCCGGCTATTGCATTGGGATTGGAACCTGTATCGGCTGATGTTATGAAACGCAAACCGATTCCAAAATCAGAAAGTCTGTTCTCAAACGGGTTGTTCACCCGAATAATCATCGAAGGTATACTTATCGGAACGCTGGCGCTGACAGCATTTTTAATCGGACTCTTAATATTTGATGAGCTTATTATTGCAAGAACGATGTCATTTGCGGTTCTGGGATTGTCTCAACTATTTCATGCATTCAACATGAAAAGTGAAAAACCCCTGATCAAATCAAGGGTTTTGAATAATGGCTGGCTTATATTTTCCTTTATAATATGTGCAATCCTTCAAGTTGGTGTTATAATATTGCCTGCAGCAAACTCCCTACTTTCAACAGCACAGTTGAATATTGAACAATGGATTATAATAGGTCTATTATCCTTTGCACCGATACCGTTTGTTGATATTGGGAAGGTTATAATCCGAAAACTCAGGAAGTGATTTGTAGAATACGCTCTGATCTGTATGTAATGTCATTGATAGCATCGCTTCCAAGCCTTTTATTTATAAATGATAAAGCTTCTTCTATTTCCATACACTTGATCGGTGCTGAATGTGAGTCGGTGCCAATTGATGATATATAGCCTTTTTCTATAAAATGAAGCAACTTTTTTTTGTACTCATGCTGTGTCAGTGAGGTTAGATTTATTTGTGTAAGACAACCAAGATCAATAAATTTATTTAGTATCTTTTCATCAAGCAAAAAATCGTATCTCTCGATATGTGCAAGCACAGGAATAACACTGAAATCATTCATCAATCTGCAAACATATTGATACGTCTGTTCACTGTATCCTTTGCTATCAGGCAACTCAGTTAAAATATAGTTGGTTTTGTTCAAGCAAAGCCCATTGATATCCGAATAGTTAAATATCTGAGGCGTCAGATAAAGTTCACAACCAAGATATATATGTGGTAATTCGCTCTTACCTTCAAGTGCTATAACAAACTTTTTTATAGCTTTCTCACGCTCAATATAATAATTAGATAACGAAATTTTATGAGGATAGAAATGTGACGTTAGCACAACACTGTCAAACCCGGCTGTTTTTAATTGACACAGCATGTCCAATGACATAGAGGCAGACCTCGAACCGTCATCAAACTCAGGTATTATATGTGTATGCAGATCAATCATAAAACTATATTATACTATTCTCGATTTAAAAACTTAGATAAAATTCAAGAAAAAAGCTTTGATTTATGTTTTTCTCGTTGAATTTTGTTGTAATGTTTTATGAGAGAATAGTATTATACCCCCCCGTAATTTATTAATATTATTTATACTTATATTTATATTTATAATATTTTTTATTTATATCTTCAACACCATTGAGAATTATACCGAATATTTTTGCATTGATAAACTCAAGGCTGTCTATTGCTTTTTTAAGATCATTATGGGTAGTCTGGTTTTGCTTAACAACTAATACGACACCATCAGAAATTCTTACAAGCGGAAGTGCATCCGCAACGATATTAAGAGGTGGTGAATCAAGTATTATATAATCGTATTCTTTAGATAACTCATCAAGCAGTCTCGCTGTATATTCACTTGCTAATATTTCAGACGGATTTGGAACCTGAAGTCCTGCGGTCAGGACATGAAGCCCTGTGTACTTTGTTTCGCGGATGGCAACACTATATTTCTCCATACCGCTGATAACATTTGTCAATCCCGGTACGTTAGGAATATTTAAAACCTTATGAATTTTTGATTTTCTAAGATCACAGTCAATAATTAGAACCTTCATATATGCCTGTGCCATTGAAATTGCAAGGTTCATACTTGTTGTTGTTTTACCTTCAGACGGAAGCGAGCTTGTGATTACTATTCTTTTGCAGCCTTCTTTAATTACTGATAAAAATATATTTGTTCTAATTGTTTTATATGATTCCTGAACCGCAAAAAGATTTATACTTTGTAGCTCTGCAGTATCTTTTATGTTATCTGCCATTTGCTGTGCTTCCCTTTCCTGATTTAACATCATTATAGAATAACGGTACTCCACCTAATACCGGGAGGTGATATTTTGCAGTAATATCATCAGCACCTTTAATTCTGACATCAAATATTTCCTTAAGGAATACAAGTCCAAATGAGAATATTATTCCCAGAAGTGCACCTATTATAGTATTGTTTCTGACATTCGGTGAAATAGGACGGTTAACTCTTTCCTGGATTGCTGTTTCAACGATTCCAACATTTGATTCTTTATCAAACTCTGAGATACGCTGAGGTGCATTTGTTGTTATTGCGTTTGCTAATATATATAAATCTGACGGTTCCTTGCCTGTAATGGTTATTTCAAAAACCTCGGTATTGTTTATGATCAAATAACTGATCATAGATTTCAACTGTGACGGTTTATACTTATCGGAAATAGAAGCATCAACATTATTTAATACTTGTTCACAAAAAGCTTGGGTATCGAGAAAGTATATATAGGTCTGCGTTACTTTCCGTAATTGATCTATTGTAACAGTAGTATTTACCGGTGTATCGACATATAATATGACCTGTGCTTGATATGTTGGCGTTATGAAAAAGTTTGTTATTATAAATGCCAGTGCAGAAAACAGAACTGCAACGATCAATATAAATATTATATTTTTCTTTAAAATTTCATAAAGCTTTTCGACAGTAATTTCCATTTCATAACCTCGCTTTTTAAAATCAATTAAGTTTAGCACATCTTACTGATTATGTCAATACAAAATAATCAAACTATATTAAACAAACAAATGAATTACATCAGCCATTCGTTGAAAATTCTTTGATTTTTGAGTTTTTATCGAATGATCAAGTCAATATTCATTTGTTTGTTTAATATAGCACCTCAGCTATAACTTTTTCTGAAGCTTCCGAATTTGTGAGCTTTGATTTACCATTATTATGATTAAAGGTATCAACGGCTTTTTCAAGAACTGCAACAACATTATCGCTATTGTTTGATTCAGCCATACCAATCAGCTCGTTGAATTGAAGTAAAAACCTATCAGTATTAATTATTTCCTGACATTCAACAAAAATTTTGCCGTTACAGGTTTTTTCAAGCTTTTTGTTTGATATCAACAATTCTTCATACAACTTTTCACCCGGTCTGAGCCCAATAAATTTAATATCAATATCCTTATATGGCTCAAGTCCGTTCAAGTGTATCAGGTTATATGCAAGGTCGACTATCTTTACCGGTTCACCCATGTCAAGTACATATATTTCACCACCGTCTGCTATTGCTGCAGCTTCCAGAACGAGTGACACAGCTTCGGGTATTGTCATAAAATATCTTATTATATCGGGATGTGTTATTGTTACAGGCCCGTTATTTTCGATCTGCTTTGTAAACAGCGGTATAACCGAGCCGTTTGAACCGAGTACATTCCCAAACCTGACTGCTGCATATTTGGTATACTCTGAAACCTGAGTAAAGTATTGAAGAATTATCTCACAGAATCTTTTTGTCGCACCCATAACATTGGTCGGATTAACTGCTTTATCACTCGAAATCAAAACAAATTTTTCACATCTGTATTTATTCGCAAGATATGCGGTGTTATATGTCCCAATAATATTATTTTTAACCGCTTCTTCCGGATCGGTTTCCATCAGTGGGACATGCTTATGAGCTGCTGCATGGAAAACAACATCGGGTTTATACTGGATAAATATCGAATCAAGTTTCTTGACATCTCTGACCGAAGCAATACGAACAACTAAAGTCTCAATGTTACCATATTTCCTGATTAATTCCTGCTGAATATCATAAGCATTGTTTTCATATATATCAACAATAATCAGCTTTTTCGGATTGAATATCATAATTTGACGACACAGCTCGCTTCCGATAGAACCACCCCCACCTGTTACCAGACAAACCTTATCACTGATAAAACTCTTGCAGCATTCGCATTCAATTTTTGTAACTTCTCTACCGAGTAGATCTTCGATTCTTATATTTCTGATCTGCTGAGTTACTGGACGATCATCAAGTAGTTTTTGGACGTTCGGGATTATTTTTACCTTACAGCCAGAGTGTGAAGCCAACTGCATAATTTCTTGGATTCTGTCCTTTGTTGCCGAAGGCATTGCAATAATTATTGTCTTTGCATTCAACTTTTCGCATATTTCCTTTATATTTGCAATAGGACCATAAACATTGATTCCCCTGATTTTTCTCGATATTTTATTAATATCGTCATCAACGACACCGACAATCCTGTATTCGCTTTTTGGAGAAATCAGCTCCTGCAGTATGATATTACATGCCTGCCCGGCACCGATAATGACTGTGGGAGTAACCTCGTATGCTTTATCCATACTCAGATGAAGATTAATAGCATCAAAAATTATGCGATATGCCATTCTTATGCCGACAGCATATACAATATAAAAGAAAAACATCATAAAATAGAAAGGCTGATACCTAAATAAATTAACAAAGGTGTTAATAATGTTAATAACTAAAAGTCCAATTGTTATTGATATCATCATTGGCAGATAATCGACTATCCGCGCATATCTCCATATACTACGGTATATTCCGAATATAAGCATGATCAACGGAATTATAACTATTACCTCAAGTAGAACCCAGTTGAATTCGTTATGCGAAAAATTTTTCATTGAAGTTCTCAAAAAATATGCTACGATATATGCACATATTGCAGCAGCCGCTGCGTCTAATAAAAACAATATAGCTTTTCTTAGCCTGAAAAGCCCAAGTGTTTTTGTTATTTCCTTCATGCCCGAACCCCCACTGTGTGTTTGTGAAATTTTTATATCCGTTAATGACCATTGTTATTATTTAGATATGTAAACAACCTTTTTCTCTTCGGCAGATCTATATATTGCAAGAATAATATCGACACATTTTCTGCCTTCGGCACAGTCAATCATCGGTTTTCTGTCTTCTTTTATTGCGTTAACCATATCTTCAATCTGCAGCATATGTCCATCGGGTGAAATTGCTGTTGGAGTATGTGCGGCAGAAAATCTGATAGGAGTTATAACCAAATCCTCTTCGTTGGCACTGGTTTCTATATCCCATCTGACAATCAAATTTTCTTCAAGCGATATTGTGCCTTTGTCACCGTGTATGTTCAAAAGTCTCGGATATCCGGGATAAACCGAAGTTGTTGCTTCAATAACTCCTGTTGCGCCGCTTTCAAACTCAAGGACACATACAAGTGTATCTTCAACCTCGATATTGCGGGCAAGTGTTTTTGAATAAGCAAATACCGATTTTACATCACCTGCCATGTACATAAGCAGATCAACACCGTGAATACCCTGGTTCATCAAGGCGCCACCGCCATCTATTGCCTTGGTTCCGCGCCATTTAGAGCTGTCATAATACTGTTGTGTACGGCTGTATTTCATGTAAACATCTGCGCAAACAATTCTGCCCAGTATGCCTTCATTTATTGCAGTCTTGACTTTTCTGATTGAACGATAAAAGCGGGATTGAAGAATACAGGCTGCTTTAATATTTTTCTCCTCACATGCCTGTTCGACAGCATCTAATTGTTCCTTTGTAATCCCGAGAGGTTTTTCAATAACAAGGTGCTTGCCTGCTTTTGCTGCAGCAATTGCAGCTTCGGCATGAAGACCACTGGGTGTACAGATACATACAACATTAACCTCAGGGCATTTTAATACCTCATCGAAATCCTTAAATGCGTAAGTTTCATGTTCATCGGCAAATGCCTTTGCTCTCTCATATTTATTATCAGCAACACCGACAAGTGTTGCGCTGTCTGAAAGCTCGAATATTGCTGCTGAATGGTAATTTGCAACGACACCGCAGCCTAAAATCGCAAAACCTATCTTTTTATCCTTCATATTTATAACCATTCCTTTCGTCATTGCGCGGAGTTCTGAGCTGGTTTTGCGAAGCAAAATTTACGTCATACTGTCCACCGCATAACTTGTAATGCGGGCGTAAAAGGCACAAAACTCTTTGTCTGAAAGTTTACTTTCAAATTTAACCTACCTTACTGTCCTCTTATTATATCTCCAACTTTTGCACTTTCAATTTTTGTGTAAAACATCATTTGAGGATGTGGAGTGTTTTCAATCGGGTTCATTTCGTTATCATAGAGTTCGTTTATCTTTATTTCTCTTGCTGTTTTTGAGGGTGAAAGCAGGCATACTGTGTCACCCAAACAAAGCTTATTCCGCTGAAAGCAAAGTGCCATTCCGGTTTTGGGATTATATTCCTCAATTGTTGAGAGGAATGCTTTTTCCTTTATATATTCATTTACAGTGCAAATTTGTGCTTTATCGAGCGGTGAGGTGTAGAAATACCCGGTGTCGTATTCTCTATGGCTGACACTTGCAATTTCTTTAAAATATGCTGTGTTCACCGGAGCATCGGGGTTGTTCACGTAATCGGTCAATGCCATTCTGTAGGCATTTGTTACCGCTGCAGTATAATATGCGCTCTTTACCCTGCCCTCGATCTTAAGTGAATTTACACCTGATTTAACAAGAACACCAATATGTTCAATCATACATAAATCCCTTGACGACAGTATATGCGTACCTTCGTCATTTTGTTCAATCGGAATCGGAAATTCAGACCTTTTTTCTTCAACAAGTTGATATTTCCAACGGCAGGGTTGAGTACATTGACCGTTGTTTGCATTTCTTCCTGTAAAGTAATTGGACAGCAAGCATCTACCTGAGTATGATACACACATTGCACCGTGTACAAAAACCTCAAGCTCAAGACTTTCGGGCGTGTTCTTTCTTATATATGTTATTTCCTCAAGCGAAAGCTCTCTCGCCAGGACTATTCTTTTGATTCCGTATTTATGCCAGAACAGACAAGTTTCGGTGTTTATTGTACTTGCCTGGGTTGACAGGTGCAGAACTGCATCGGGATTTATGTTTTTCAACAGCTCCATAACCCCAATATCCGCAACTATATATGCATCAACCGCAAGTTCTTTCAACTGTGTTATCAACTCACGCAGCTCGCCAAATTCTCTGTCCCGTGGCATTACATTCAGTGTAACATACAGCTTTGCTCCGCTGGTGTGGGCATATTCAATTCCCTCTCTCAGTTCTTCGGTAGTAAAGTTGTCTGCAGCAGCACGCATACCGAAGCGTTTTAACCCGACATACACCGCATTGCAACCATAGTTGACAGCATATCTGAGCTTTTCAAGATTCCCGGCGGGAGATAATAATTCAGGTAATACTATTTTACTGTTGCCCATCTTAATCTGTTGTGCTTTCTGTCTGGTGTATGGCATCGTACTCTGCGTTGTCCTTTTCGACCTGCTTTTTATTTACATCATGTCCGGCATCGGTCATAGCATAATAAGTCTTGCCATATTTGTTTGATACGAAGAAATATGCTGTAAAGGATTTTCCGTTCGCATCAAGCGGATCATCCGGCCAGAGTGCTGCCGTTATCGCGTCAATACCCGGATTACAGATTGCTCCGGGCGGCAGACCTTTATAAACATATGTGTTATAGGGATTATTAAGGTCCTTATCAGCCTGTGATAAATCTTCTTTGTGTTCGGGCAGTACATACTGTATTGTTGCATCTGATTGAAGAAACTTCTTATCCTCTGCCCAATTGTTAAGTCTGTTATGGAAGACCGAAGACACGCATTCAAGGTCGATCGCAAACTTCGATTCTGCTTCAACCATTGACGCAAGTGTAATGACTTCATCAAGTGTCATTCCAAGCTCATCGCATCTGTCATAAAAAGAAATGTCAAATTTGTCTTCGAAGGCATTGAGCATTTTATTTATAACATCAACTTCATCATCATCCTGATAGAAGAAATAGGTGTCAGGGAACAAATAACCCTCGAGTCTGTATATACGGTCCTCAGAAAGATCAAGCGTATTTAATTTTACCATAAACTCATGCTTGAAGGGATGGTTGTTTATTACATTGATGTAATCTTCTCTCTGCCCAACGCCGTTTGAAGTCAGAAGGTCAATAATCTGGTCAACAGTGAAGCCTTCGGGGATTGTGATTTTAACAACCTCTCTCGCAACTTCAACAACAGTAAATTTTGTTACAATTTCATCGTAATTTGAATTGCAGGATATTGTATACTCACCCGGAATATATGAATCGACATCTGAACGATATTTTGCATACAGCTTGAAAACCCAATCAAACTCGATGACACCCTTTTCCTCGAGTAGTTCGGCGACCTGAGCGGTTGTCATGTTCTCGGTTATGGTTATATTTACTTCGGTTTCGGGTTTAACAAAAGCGAATACTTCGTTACCGATTTTAATTACATTATATGAAACATATGCAGCAACACCGATAACAAAAATAAGGTACATTATTGTTTTGAAAACACCGGAAAAAATCCCGAATAAGCCGAGATTTTCTTTATCTTTTTTTCTTTTTTTCTTTTTTCTGGGAAGACTTTCAAGTTCGACTTCGTCCTCAACAGCTTCTTTTTCCTCTTCTTCGCTCTCGTCTTCATTTTGTACAGGAGCAAAATGCATTGTCATATCGTTTTTACCCTGCCTGACAGCGGTAGCATCAATTATCTCTGTGAAGTGTGCTGTTGCAGAGTCGTTGATTTTTATTGTTTGTTGGGTTGATTCAATGGAATCGGGCTCTGTTTTTTCTTTAACTGCTGTTTTCTGTTCTGGCAATTTGTATTTATCCAATATCTCAAGAATTTCGTCTATATTTTCACCAATTTCATTTTCTGAATTATTATTCTTTGGATTATCGCTCATGAAATGGCTCCTTTCAATAATAAAATAAAATTAAAAACATTTATTTTTATAGGGAGATTTATGTTTATAGTTATATTTAATAATAAATCAGCTTAATCCGGTAATTACAATGAATATACCTAAAAGCACAAGAAATGCCGGCGAAAAAAACACCTTAATAATATTGCTTTTACTGCTTGGCGGCAAATCACCGGTCGGAGGTTTTTCTGCATAAACACAGTAAATACTCTCGGTACGTGCAAGAACAATAAGCAGACTGACAGAAAACAGTACGACAAGCACAAATGCAACAAAGAAGGTTCCCGATTCCTGCATCATAAGCTTAAGAAATGATCCGTCTACATATAAATTCAATGCATTATTTATCAAGTGTAAAATTATCGGTGTGAAAATGGATCGTGTAACAACCGCTGAAAATCCGAATATTATTCCCGCAAAGAAATAGACGAAAAAGTTTTCGTATGAAAAATGCACCATCGCAAAACACAGTGCTGAAATTACAATCGCATTTACGCTGCCATAACCCCTGTATTCGCTTAGAATAACACCTCTGAAAAAAAGCTCCTCACAAATCGCAGGAATCAGCGCGAAGGTTAAAAATATATACAGCCCATTATTTTCGCCTTCAGGTAAAGCGAATTGCGATAACATCCCCGAATCACCGGCAAGACTGCCATCGGTTATATAATACATAAAAAACTTAATCAGCATATTTCCGGTGATAAACATCAATATAACAAAGAAAACGAAAATCAAATGCGACGGATGAATAACTTTTATAAACATGGGGGTCGTTAGTTTTCTGCCAATACTGTAATAATACAAAATACAGGGCAGAATAAATACTATTATTTGAATAACTATTATAACGAGAAAAATATTATTACCCTGCTGCACTGCTTGTGGAAGTATTATTTCGGTTATACCCAGAAGCAGCAATACCGCTGCAACAAGAAGCGGTGCTGTAACGGGAACACGGTTATCGTTTAGCTTCATAATTATAACCATTCCTTTTATAGTGAGTGAGAGTTATGCTGTTCTTCCGGGCAGAATATTAACAACTTATCAGTTTGATTTATAATACATTCCCTTTCTTAGCTTTTCTGCTTCATCATTGCCGAACAGCACTCTAATAAGCTCAAATCCGAACTCAAAGGAGGCACCTACTGCTTTTGCAGTAATAAATATATCATCATGCTCAACCGAATTTCCGGTTATTATACTGCCATCAAGAAATTTTTCATAAGATGGGAAGCAGACTGCTCTTCTGCCGGTTAACAATCCCATAGAGCCGAGTATTGATGGTGCTGCACAGATTGCTCCGATGTATTTACCGTTTGCAACGCATTGATTGATTGATTGTCTGACAAAGTCGGACGATGCGAGTGCAGCCGTTCCCTTTCCTCCACCCGGCAGAACCAGGGCTTCGAGTTCGGAAAGATCCATTTTGTCCTTCATAATGTCTGCATTTACAGATACTCCATGTGATCCGGTTACAACAAGCGATTCGCCTATTGCGGTCAGGTAAACCTTAATCCCGGCTCTGATCAGAATATCCGCCGGAACTAATGCTTCGGCTTCTTCAAAACCATCCGCCAATAATATGTAAACAGCCACTTGAATACCTCCTAATTATATTTTTGCAATCGATTTGTTAAATTTAAAACATAAACCAACACATTATATTATCACAATAACTCTAATATTTCAAGCAATATTTGTATTATGTTATTTATTTACATCTCATTGTATAAAACATTAACATATAACCCGGTAATGTTCAAAAAAGATTTTAATTTTTTTTCAACAGCAATAATTTTATTTGCATTCGATATAAAATCGTCTTTAACATTGATTGGTAAAGTAATATCTGCTTTCCCGAAAGGCGAAAAGCTTTTCACCGCATCGGTTATCGAAGCTGATGTTTCCGTATCTGTTATAATATCAGCAACAACAGCCTTTTTATCCTCAAGTCTATACAATGCTGTAAAGTTGCTGCCAACCACTGCTTTTCCGCCATACAGTAAAAATGACTTTATCGTCGATTCGGCAAGGCTATGATTCTTCTTTATATAGCATCTTCCGTTTTTTGTGTACAACTCATCGGTTTTTGCGATGTATTCCGAAATATCGTCGTTGAACCCAAGCCGTATTATTTCTTTTGGCTCAGGTTGAAATATAATTTCAACTTTTTTTATTGGGATATCTTCATCCATTCCAACATCACGATATAACGAAAAAAGCGATTTCGTTGCAGGAATACAGAAAACAAAATCATATCCCTGCGATATACTCAATAAATATTCAAAGCAACGATGAAACAACCCTTGTTTGCGATGCTGCGGAGATGTTGCAACTCCTGCCATATAAAGAGCGTTGCCATCACCGTCTGATGTTACAGCGGTACATTTGAATGCTGTCAGCATTGAACACAGCGTATCACCTTTGTATGCGCCGATTACTATTTTTTCATCAGGCTCAAAGAACAGTTCAGCTTCTCTGCTGTCACTGTCAAAGCAAACAGCGAACAAGGCTATTGCTTTATGTATATCGGTTTTGGGAACGGTCTTTATAATATAGTTCATATTAAAAAATCTTATTTCTGTTCAGTATAGTTGAATATTTATGCAATTGGAGCAGCGGACTGAAAGACCGTTTTGACTGACGCAGACCATCATCACCGACATCATCCTCACGGTTTATATATTTGAATTGAGGATACTGTAATGCAAAAAAGTGAGCAAGTGCCGGATATACACCTTCATAATCATATGATGCTTTTTCGCAATGAACAACCAGAGTTGAATTTTCGGTGTTTTCAAACAGCGGCTCACCAATAGTAAATCCAATCGGCTTCCCACCGACATACAGACAGCAGCCATACAACTGAAGCTGCCCGTAATGTACCAGCAGCTGCTCGGCGGCAACAATCTCCCTGCGTTTGTACTTTTCAAGCTCGCCATTGTCGTTTTTCCACTCGTCAAGAAGATAAAAACAGTCGTCTATAACCGCATTTGTAATCGGCTTGATCTCATAGTTATCGCCGTACAATGCAAGAAATTTGTTCAATTTGTTTTTCTTGTTGTGAAGCTTCTTACCCGAATAGGTGCGGAAGCTGTCGGCATCGTAGATATAATCGCTATAATTTATATCAAAGGTACACTCAACGCCGTATTTATCACTCAGAAATTTTGATTTCGATTCGGTCAGATTAATAACCGTAATATAATCCTTGTCGCAATTATCCATCAGTGTTCTGATGCAGTTGTCGAAAGCTTGCATATCGGGTTGTTTTATCATGAACAGACATCTGTCCTGCCATTTGTATCCGAAAACAACACCTTCACCACATTCAGCGAACTGAACCGGATGAGCAAACCGCCAGCTGAAAATTGTTGCAAACTGCTTTTCACAGCTGATATCCTCAAGCGAACCGGAGCTGTTCTGACCAATCAGACCGGTTATAAGATCCTTATCTTCAATTTTAATCTCTTTGAAGTTCAATTCCAAAAATATATCCATACCTTCCTTCGACATTAACGCCGTCAGATTCCCTTCAATTATTCCAGAAGCTCACCACAGCTTTTAATTATATCCTGGCTGATATCGTTCATTGTTCTTAACTTACCGTCAATGCTGCAGTCAATTTTTGTCCATCCCAAATATTCAGCTGCGTAAAGTGCTGCTATATAGCTTTTTTGGATATGCTCAACGCTCTTTTCGTGTATATCCTTTTTTATACCGGTTTCGCGACATCTCTTTTCGAGCAGTTTCAGCGAAAGCTCAGGCGGCATACACAAATACAAAACCTTCTGCGGTCTCGGAAGTCCCAGAAGCTCAAATTCGTAGTTATCCAGCCAATCAAGGTAATACTCCCACTCGGATTTTTTGAGCTTTGAAAGCTGATGTACTGCATTTGCGGTCGTATAACGGTTGGCAATCAACAGCCTTCCGCTTTCGTATTCCTTCTGCCATTTCAATTTATATGAAGCATATCTGTCAACAGCAAAAAAACTGGAGGCTGCATATGGGTTGACATCGTTCGGATCATTACCGAAATCGCCTCTCAGATACATTCTGACAAGCGCTGATGATTCCATATCATATTCGGGGAAGGATAACTTTGTGTATTCCTTTCCCTTGCCGGCGAGGTATTGGCAAAGCAATTCTGTCTGGGTTCCTTTTCCTGAAGCATCAAGTCCGTCTATTGCAATCAGGCGGTATTGAATTAATTTCTCCATCTTTTACGAACCTCCTCTATTTTCCCGCAGGTCATTTTCCCTTCGGGGCAACCATTTTTCACACAAGGAGGTCCCGCTTTGATAAACAAAGCCGGTGCAATCTGCTTGACCTGTGTCAGCATCTCGTTTGCCAGCTCGCGTATCTCCCACTGTGCTCTGTTACAGCAGCGAAGCTCGAAGAAGTTCCACAGCGAACGCACATTCATCGTCATGATTATCTTTGTATCGCAGGCATTGGGCAGCACACTGCGTGCATCCTCAAACGCCATTTTTTCAGCAGCCTTTTCGGCGTCAACTTGGATTTTACCTTCATCCATAAGTGCTTTTGTGTGATATTTCATTAGCTTATCTGCCAGTGATATGTAATGCTGTCTGTCCTCGTCCATCGCACGAAGAAATTCCTCCCTTGCCTCGGGAATAGCTGTTATGGCAGGAGGTATAATATATTCGAAGTTTTCTTTATTGACATATCTCTGGCTCTGGACGCTGAATGAGGCTATTCTGTGCCTTGTTATCTGGGCAAGAACAGCTCTTGATACACCTTCAATTCCGAAGGTAAAGCTGACATGCTCAAACGGGCTCTCATGTCCGAGGTTTGAAAGCATTGTGATAAATTTTCCTGTTTTCTCGTCATCAAGTCCGTCAAAGATCGTGTCGATGTCGCTTGAAGCATAACATAGCTTCGCTGCTGCCGCAATCATTTTTTCACAATCGGGTGTGTGCGCAAGAATTTTAACTTTCATCCCTATAACTTCCCTTCTCATTTTTTCAACTGTTATGTTTATCTTTTTCGATTATAGTATTATATATAAATTTGGGTAATTTAATCAATTTTCGAAACCTCTTCGGTTCAATCACAGCGCGCCACAGCCACTCAAGCGACAAATCAATCATTATCTTCGGTGCCCGCTTCTTCTCACCTGACAGTATGTCCACTGTACCGCCAAGTCCGACGAACAACCCACGCTTGAAATACTGTTTATTATTACAGATAAAATATTCCTGTTTGGGTGAGCCGAGACAAACAAAGATAACATCGGGTGTGATAGAATTTATTTTGTCGATAACCATCTTTTCATCTGTGTAATAACCGTCGCAACCATCGCATAATATATTTTTGTACTGCTGTCGTATATTATTAAACGCATTTTCAAGGCTATTTTTCTCGCCGCCCAGAATGAACAGACTTCCATTCTTGTTATTGAGACTTTCAAGCATTTTTTTTGCAAAGTCAACACCTGCAATTTTCTGCTGCAAAGGGCTACCCAGCCTTTTTGCTGCCCAGATTATACCCTGACCATCAGGCAGGTTCATATCCGAGCTGTTTATTATATCAAGAAAGCTTTTATTCTTCAGGCAATCCAATACCATTAATGAGTTGGGTGTGAAAACTGCCGAAGGTCTGTCTGAATGATACAGAATTTCAGCATATTCGACAGCCTTTTCCATAGTAATATCAATAAATTTTATCTGATGTACAGTTTTTGTTTTTATCATATTTATCACTGACTTGATTTTATATTATCATTATTATATTTTAGCATACCCGGATTAATAAATCAACATAAAAAAATTGAATATAAATTATCTTTTGGGAGAAACTAAATCAAGACCAAGGTTCAATACTGATTTCTCATAAAACATTACGTTAAAACTCTGCGAAAGAAACCATATGATAAAGGTTTTTCTTGAATTTTATCTATGTTTTTAATCGAAATTAGTATAAATAACAAAACAGAAAGGATATCGACATGACTCCAAAAGAATTGTTATATATTGAAGATGCACTAAGCCACGAATCATTTGTACGCACACAGTGCGATGACTGCGCAGGACAGCTTCAGGATTCAACCCTGAAAAGCTTCGTTTCACAGCTATCAACCAAGCACAAAAAGATGTTTGATCAATTCTTCACTACAGTCAAAGGTTAAATAATTTCAAAGTAAAGGAAATAAAAAGTTTGAAAATAAATTTTCAAACTCAGGTTTTGTGCCTTTGTGCCATATATCAAGGCACAAATTTGATTACATCAAATACGGCACAATTCCCACACCATAAAGAAAGGAATGGTCATAATTATGGATGACAGAATGTTAATGGAAAGCCTGCTTGTGTCAACAAAAAATGCATGTGAGCTGTTTATGCACGGAACAATTGAGGCATCGACAAGCAATATAAAATCCACATTTGATCAGGCATTGCAAGATGTAATACAGATACAAAATGATATCTACTGCCATATGGCTGATAAAGGCTGGTATCCCCAGACCGCAGTCGAACAACAGAAGATACAACAGGTAGCCCAGAAATATCAGGCAAACGCATAAATTGCAACTGATAAAGCAAAACCGACGGTCAGCATCGACTGTCGGTTGTTTTTGTTATAATACATTTAAAACGTTGTTTATAATTACTCTCTTGTAATAATATGAACATACAGTTACTTCGTTATTTTTAATATTATGTTTTTACATTTCAAAAAGCGACTTAATCAAATATTAC
Organism: Clostridiales bacterium GWF2_38_85; assembly: GCA_001797275.1. Taxonomy (GTDB): domain Bacteria; phylum Bacillota; class Clostridia; order Oscillospirales; family CAG-382; genus GWF2-38-85. Next base: position 44,663 of record MGOY01000025.1, read on the forward strand.
CTCCCAGTTTTCATTATTGAATGCATCAAAGCACATTTCAATTTGATTATAGATATTCTTATTCTCATCTAAAATAGGTAAATTGTTAAGTGCAAAATATCCACTTTCTGTAGTTTCATTATTCGGTTGGAAACTACCCCTTATAATAGAGCATAGGACAAACACCTTACAAATTCCATATGCATATTTGGGTGAATTATGCTTGTTCCTATCTTGTATAGCAATAATCCTTGAAGGTTTAATATCCAAACCAACTTCCTCTTTAACTTCTTTAATAGTATTTGAAGCAATTGATTTATTATAATCAACCCAACCACCTGGTAGAGACCATTTATTTTTTTCTTTTACCAGTAAAATTTTGTTTTCGTTGAATATTGCAGCTCGTGTATCGATTTTAGGTGTTTGATAACCTGTTTCGTTGCAAAACACATCTTTAACTTTTTCGATTGAGAGACCCGTTTTCATAGCCATGATTTCAGCGAATATTTCTCTAACTCTTTTAAAACGTTCTTTGTCAAATTGATCTTTCGTATATGTTAAGCCGTTTTGAGCAATAGATTGTAATTCCATTGATAATTTTATCAACATATCCAAATCATTCATTAGTTCCATAATTTCCTCCGATCATACTACTTTACTATTATTCTTTTGTTACAATATAAACGATTTTATTCATATCGCCTACATCAATTTCCTTCAAAAAATCAGGTACAATATTCTGTTGTTTTATTGTATTCAAAGGCAACCAATGCAACGTTTCAGCTTCAATTTGATCTGAATATAAATTATCAGAAATTGTATATACCTTATTGTATTTCATTAAATAAAAGAACACGACTTCATGATGATTTTTACTGCAATAGGTGAAAAACCGTTCTTGAATAAAAACCAATCTGTCAATTTCAAACTTATGTCCTGTTTCCTCATATACTTCACGAACAACAGCATCTTCTGATGTTTCATTCATCTTGACTTTTCCGCCGACAGTATAGTAGCATTCATGGTTTTTATGCTTTGCAACAAGCATTCTATCATTTTCTATTATCAAAGCGGCGACTCTGTATGTAAACATACTTTGTTCTGAGTCTATTAAAATATCTATATTATTCATCACTTTTTCCTATTTTTTATTACGATAACAATAACTATAACTGCAATGATAACAGTCAATATTATTGGTACAAGAGGAAATATTAGCTCTTGTACAACAAGAACAGCAGTTGGGCCATCCGCACCACCGATTATTCCAATTTCATCTATTTTATTGCACCCTGTCAATAACAACGCAAGCATACTACAATACTATCAGTAATTTTTTCATTATGCTTTCCTCTCAATATAAATTTTGCGTGTATGCATATTTATAATCCGATATTCTCTTTTAACCTCATATAATTACCCGTATCCGGAATGCCTCTATTAAGAATATCAACAAATTTTTGATTAAATCCTAAGTTAATTAATTCGAAAAATTGGAAAAACCCAACATCACTTATTGGGTTTGTTTCAAATTCATTTGATGGTAGTGTTATATTACCATCAATCCTTTCAAGAAAAAATGTAATATGTATAATTGGAGGAACACAGTCTGTTTTATCACATAAATATAGCAATCTTTTAACTTTTGTATTTAAACCTGTTTCTTCATACATTTCGCGAATTATTGCTTCATCTAATTTTTCTCCGACTTCAACTCTACCACCCGGAAGCGACCATCCTCTTTATGATGTAACTTTTTGTTTTACTAAAAGAATTTTATTATCTTCTATCAATATTCCTGTTATTCGAATTTGAAAACTATTCTTGTCCACATGACCACTCCTAAATATCGAAGAAGGAACATCCCATATTGAAATGCTCCTTTTGCTTCTTCAGAATTTAAATCCTATTGTACTGAGTATACATCTTGCGATTGCATAATGCGTATGTGGGAACGGATGAACTCTGTCGAGTGAGTATGCTGTCGTATTCAGCTTTGTCAGCAGCAGGTCAAGAGCAGCTTGAACATCGCAGAAAAGTGAGTCTGTTTCGTATGCTATCTTTCTGAGGATTACATTCAACTCATCGACATCTTTTCTCATCGCATCGTTCTTGTTCAAGTCAAGGAAGAAGGGAGAAATAATCATAAATCCTTTTGTTTTTCTCTTTGCATCCGCAACTATATATCTGAGGTTTTCCTCATATTGTTTAACGCTGACCTGTCTTTCGGGAAACATATACGAATCGTACTTACGCCAGACATCATTTACACCAATCATTATGGCTGCATAATCGGGCTTTATTGCCGTCATGTCAGATTCCCAGTGTGTACGAACATCAGAACTTGTTTCGCCGCTGATGCCGGTATTGACAATTTTTATATGCTTTTCAGGATAGGTTCCTGTTAGTATGTTATGAATGAAGAAGGGGTAACCGCTTCCCAGTCCGGTCTGGCAGTTTCCGTAAGGTCTTCCTCTTCCGCAATCGGTGACCGAGTCGCCGGAGAACATTATTGTTGTATCATTTTCAATATAATCGAACAACATAATTATTCCTCACTTACTGTGCTTTCAACAGCGCTTTCTGTTGTGCTTGTGTCAGCTGTTGATTCAACTGTTGAGGTATCTGAGGTTACATCGGATGTATCGGAAGCTGTTCCCGAGGTATCAGCTAAGGTATCACCGGAGGTTTCGCTTTCTTCGGGTTCATCATACATAATATATGCTTTAGTATATTTTTCTTTGAGTGTAGCACCGTTTGTAACCGGGTTGCCGGTAAGGTATGCGACAATCAATGTGCCATCCTGGAAATTCGTCAAGGATGAAACATCTTCAATTGCGTTGTTTGACAAGTACAGATAAGCCATTTTTGTCATATCTTTAATCGGTGAAACATCAACTATCTTATTATCTGTCAGGTAAAGATATTCAATCTCAACCGATTTTTCAATTGCGCTGATATCTTCGATTTCATTGTTGGTAAGTGAAAGCTGAGTTAACTTCACAAGGTCAGCCATTGCTGAAATATCTGATATTTTATTTTTGCTTAAGTCGAGTGTTTCAAGCTTTGTCAGCTTTTCAAGCGCGGATACATCAACGATTTCATTAGAGGGAGCATAAAAACCTTCGAGGTTGACAAGCTCTGAAACTGCAGAGATATCTGTAAGTCCCATGCTGCCAAGGCTGAGAGTTTTAAGTGCTGTCAATCCTTTGATCGGATCAAGTGAGATTGGTACTATTTTCTCAGTTACTGTACTTGTATCATCGCTTGTGTCCGCGACACTGGTGTCACTTGTTTCAATAGCAACAGTTGAATAATTGTTGTCAAGAACAAGGGTTTCAAGATTTACAAGTCCGGAAATTGCAGATATATCGGTAATGTTATTTTCTGACATGTAAAGTGATTTAAGCTTTGTAAGATTTTCAAGTACAGATATATCATCAATACCGAGTGATTGGATATTTAAATATTCGATATTCGTAAGCTCAGCGATTGCGGATATATCTTTGACGCTTGTTCCGCCGATTGAAAGGTGTTTTAGATTTGTCATTGTTTTAATTGCTTTGAGGTTTTTGAGAAGCTTCTGCTCCTGAACATCAATAAGAGTAAGGTTGGGGAACAGTGCAAGATCATCGAGTGTTGTAAGCTCGAATGTCAGGTCAGCAGATTTTACACTTTTGTTATAGTTTTCGCTATAGGTTGAAGTGTCAAAGTCTTCGACAGTTGTGTCTGTTTCAAGCAGTGTTGCAAGTTCGTCATAACCGATTGTTACTGTAGTTTTAGTATCTTCTGTATCGGAAGTTTCGGTATCCTCTGCAGTGATAATTCCGAGAACCTTAATTGCCTCGAGGTCTTCTTTTGTTATCTCGCTCGGTTTCTTATCAAGTGCTTCAGCAACAACTCTTGCAAAGCTCTGATCCTTGAATAAGCTTGAACGGTTCTGAATAAATGAAAAAAGTGTTATACAAATAGCTGCCGCAAGAAGAACGCATAATACAATACTTATAATAAACTTCTTCTTTCTCTCGGCTCTTGATGCAATAGTTGCCATAACTTTTATTTCCTTTCGTATATAGCTGAATGAATATTTGTTTAGCATGTACTTTTGATATAATACCACTTGTCACAAAAAAATGCAAGCGTTAATTATGAAATACAGTAATATTGAAAAACCTGTGTTTATAGCTTATAGTTTTTCCTCTTCTAACAGTTCTCTGACGCTGACAACACTGCAGCCAAAAGACTTCAGTAAATTCAATTGCCTTGGCAGCGCTTCGTATATCGGCATTTCGCCCGACATATTCAATCCATCCTTCTGATAGATTATACTGCCGCAGAACGAATCCGCATTTGATTCGAGCTGTCTTTTCAGCCTTGCAACCATCTCATCCGCATTGCTGTTCTTCTCCCAACCGCCACCGTCAAAGGAGGCTGACAGGTAATTGTACCCCAGCTTTTCGTAAACATCGAACACGGTTTTATTGGACGGGCGACTGTATGAGGATAGGCGACCGCAAGGGTCGCCCCTACCGATACTTTCAACATAATGGGGTGGCCTTGCGTTTGTCATCGGGTACCTAAAGCTTTCAAGTATATAGTTATGCAGCCGTAGATAGTCAGCATACACTTCGTTCTCATTTTTGAAATACACACGCTTCGAATAGGGAAAATGCTGTTTCCCACAGACAATATGTCTATATCCGTGGTTAGCCAACTCGCAGCCGCTGTCTATTATTTTGCGTATCAGGTCAGGGTTGTTCACAGCACTTGCCAGTATATCATCACCGAACCGTGGGTAGTGGTCATATCTGGTACCGCTCCAGTAAAAGCTACCCGACCTGCCCGGATTGTCGGGGTAGTTCTCAGCGGTTGAGCCGATGATGTTGAAGGTTGCGGTAAAGCTGTATTCGTTGAGCGTGTCAACTATAAACTCTGTCAGTTTTCTGCCATCCGGGCATACAACAGCACACGGCCCGTCATCAAAGGTCATTGCAACTATTCGCTTGCCGCCGGTGTTGACTTTTTCAATTTTCCGGACTGATGTTGTGTTTATATCTTTCTTTGAGAAAATAAACCTTTTTATTTTTTGCAGAGTATTGTATAAAATCATAGTATATCCTTTAATAACGCTGAAAACGATGTTTTTCAGGTTTTGGATATGTTCATTAAAAGCGACATGGGAAGTAGTTTCGCCAGTACTCTGTAAAGCTTAAAGAAAAACAGCTCAGTGTACACTCCCTTGCCCTTTTTCGCTTTCACGACAGATTTTCCTGCGACCTTCTTCGGGTTGCATCTGGGAAGCATATCAAATGTCTTGGAGTTACCGCTGATGCCTGCTACGTCTAAAAATTCTGTATCCATAGGTCCGGGACAGACAGCGAGTGCATTAATGCCGCGTTTCTTCAGCTCATACCTGAGCGAGCGGGTGAAGGCTGTTACATAGTACTTTGTCGCGCTGTAAACTGTCATCCTTGGTGTGGGAACAAAGGAAGCAATTGAGCTGATGTTGATTATATAGCTTCCCTCTTTCATATACTGCAGTGCAAGAGTGCAAATTGAGGTCAGCGTAACACAGTTGAGCCTTACCATGTCGGCTTGTCCCTTCTCGGAAAGGTCAGCAACATCACCCAGAAGTCCGAAGCCTGCGTTGTTGATCAGCACCCTGATGTCGGGGTTTTCAGACTTCAACATTTCTGTAAATCTGTTCAGTTCTTCTTCCTTTATCAGATCAAGCGACACAAGCCGGCACTTCACATCAGGTCTTTCTTTTGCCAGTGCTTCAAGTCTGTCAACTCTTCTTGCGATTAACCATATTTCATCAACTGTTTTTTCACCTGCAAGAGTGTAAAAATACTCTTTCCCGAGCCCGGAGGATGCTCCTGTTATAATTCCAACTGTCATATTTGTGTTTCCTTCTTTATACAAAATTTTATAATTCAACATTAACTATTTTATTATATGATACATAGAAACAAAAATCAAGCATTTATAATCAAATATGTTTATTTGTATTGACAATACCTTTTTACGGTTTTATAATATCTAAATAGTGAGTTTTATGCTTTCCGGTATACAGTACTGCCGGAGTTTGAAAATCGCATAAAACATTACGTTATTATTTTGCGTAATTTTTTATTTGGAAGGGAAATAAAATTATGAAAAAACCGGTTGCAATACAGCTTTATTCGGTACGCGAGCAGTGCGAGAAAGATTTTCCCGGCACACTTACAGAACTGAAAAGAATGGGATATAACGGTGTTGAGTTTGCAGGCCTTTACGGCTACACCGCAAAAGAAGTCAAGGTACTGCTCAAGGATATCGGACTTACTCCCATTTCCGCACACGTTTCCTACGAGGACATGACAACAAAAACCGAACAGATGATATCTGACTACTCTGAAATCGGTGTAAAATACATCGGCATACCTTACCTTGTTGAAGAGCATAGACCGGGCGGTGCAAAATACGCTGAAACAATCGCAAGCATGAAGGAGTTGTCAACATTGCTTAAAGCAAAGGGTATCCAGCTTCTCTACCACAACCACGACTTCGAGTTCACAAAAATTGATGGCAAATATATGCTTGACATACTCTACACTGACCTTTCAAAGGACGAACTTCAGACAGAGCTTGACCTCTGTTGGGTTGCTGTCGGCGGTGAGAATCCTGCAAATTATCTCAGAAAATACAGTGGTCGCGCTCCGGTTGTCCACTTCAAGGATTTTTACATAGAAGGTCAAACCGGTGCTAAGCTCTATGATTTGATAGGCATTGACGACAATAAACCAGCTGATAAAAGCACCTTCGAATATAGACCAATCGGTACGGGACTTCAGGACATCGGCGCAATGCTGAAGGCTGTCGATGATGCTGGTTGCGAATGGATCATCATTGAACAGGATGAACCGACAGCATCAAAACCCTACTCACGTTTGGAATGTGCAGAGATAAGCATAATAAATCTGAAAAAATATTAATTTTTTCAGATATTCGAGTTTTATGCTTCATGGCATCCAGCATATCCATGAAGCATAAAACATCGGCATTCTGTTATTTATGAAAGGATTTATAATATATATGCTTAGCGAAAACCTATACCTGAAAAGACCTCTCGTATTCAGAGCAGACGGCAGCTTTAAAATAATGCTGTTCTCAGACCTTCACGGTGTACCAAATCATGATCCCCGCCTTAAAAGAGGCATAACTGAAATGGTTAAAGCTCAAAAACCCGACTTAGTATTCCTGAACGGCGACCAGATGTATGGGCTTGAGACTGTTGAGCAGGTTAAAAACTATCTGACTGATATTACGGAAGTGCTTGAGAAAAATCAAATTCCGTGGGCGCATGTCTATGGCAACCATGATTCCGAAGCCGGACTCTGCAAGGAAGAACAACAGAAAATCTATGAAAGCTTCGATTATTGTATCTCGAAAAGAGGGCCGGTTGATATACACGGTGTCGGAAATTTTGTTCTTCCAATCAAATCAAGCAAAGATGGCACGATAAAATTCAACATTTGGGGCATTGATTCGCTCCAGTACATAAACGCATATGATGAGGAATTCAATGTCTCTGCCACAAACGGTTATAGGTCTGTGCTGCCAAAGCATTTTTCAAACGGCACCTACTACGATACAATCCGTTTCGACCAGATAATGTGGTATTATAACAGCTCTAAGGAGTTTGAAGTCTATAACAAAGCGAAAATACCTGCGCTTATGTTCTTTCACATAGCAATCCCGGAGCATATGCTGATTTACATGAACCCTGTCGAAACGGCAATGAACGGAGCATTCAACGAGAATGTTTGCTGTCCTGAGCTTAACAGCGGCTTGTTCAGCGCGGCCGTTCAGAGAGGCGATGTCAGGGGTATTTATGTCGGTCACGATCACAACAACACCTACGACGGCATCTACTGTGGTGTGCATCTCGGCTTCGACAGCGCAATGGGCTTCAACAGCTACGGTATGTCGGGTGAAACACAGACAGAACAGTCAAGCTGCCGCGGCTGCAGGGTTTTTGAGCTGAACGAACAAAATCCGGCGGACTATAAAACCTATATGTTAAGAGTAGTCGATTTTATTGATGTTGAAAGGATTTAATATGAGAGTAGCCAACGGAGTATACAGATGCACCTTCGGAAAACCCGAAGCATTGACTGCCGAAAAATTCATCAAGGCGGAAGCAAAGCTTGACAAGATAAATAAATTGTCTGACCTACCCTCACCATTTGGTGTGAATGCAGAAAAAATTGAATATGAGCAGAATAAAGAAGGAACAATCCTGACACTGCCTATGCTTGATACTGAGAATATATACGGCTTCGGACTGCAAATGAAAAGCGTCATCCATACCGCACGCAAGAAATTTTTGCGTACCAACGCCGATCCGAAATCCGACGCAGGTGACAGCCATGCACCTGTTCCCTTCTATGTTTCAACCTTTGACGACAAAACCGCATACGGACTGTTAATTGAAACAGCAAGATACACAACCTTCTACTGCGGCAGCAGTAAAAAGCTGAACAAAGGTAAAACCGAAGTCGAAGCGAGCGGCTTCGAACAGGAAAGCGCAACCGAAACCTTTTATATCGGTCAGAAAAAGAAAAATATGCAGATGGTTATCAGTATTGAGAAGGTTGAAGGCTGCGACATCATCCTGTTCACCGGCGAAACGCCCGACGAAGTCTGCCGCAAGTACATCCTGTACTCCGGTGGTGGCTGTATGCCTCCTCTCTACGGTATGGGTGTCTGGTATAGAATGGACATGTACTTTAAACAGGAGGAAATCCTGAAGAGTGCAAAAAAGATGAAGGAAGACAATATGCCTGTGTCTATCATCGGACTTGAACCCGGCTGGCAAACAATGGCTTATTCCTGCTCGTTCAAGTTCAATACCGACCGCTACCCCGATCCCGACAGGATGCTTGAAGAAATGACCGAAATGGGCTACAAGATGAACCTCTGGGAGCATGCATTCACGCATCCGGCCAGCCCGATTTACAAGGCTCTTCTGCCATATGCGGGCGATTACGAGGTATGGGGCGGTCTTGTACCTGATTTTGCAACTAAAGAAGCAAGAGGAATTTTTGGCAAATATCATAAAGAAACACTGATTGACAAAGGCTTTTCAGGCTTCAAGCTCGACGAGTGCGACGGCTCTGACCTGACCGGTGGCTGGACATACCCAAATATGGCACAGTTCCCATCCGGACTGAACGGTGAACAGATGCACAGCATACTGCCACAGCTTTATCAACAGACAATGATTGAGCAGTTCCGTGAAAAAGGTATAAGAACACTCGGTGAGGTTCGTGCGCAGTTCAGCTATGCAGCACCCTATCCGTTCGTGCTGTACAGCGACCTTTACGGGCATGATGATTTCATTCGTGCGCTCATCAATATGGGATTTACCGGACTTCTGTTCTCTCCCGAAATCAGGGAAGCGGCAAGCAAGGACGATCTGTACAGACGAATCCTGTCGGGTGTGTTCTCTATAAAGCTTGAGTTCAACATCTTCTATATGAAAAATCCACCCTGGTTTAACCATGTTATAAAAGAAAATAATAACGGTGTTGCTGACAAGGATGTTTCCGAAATCACAGACAAATGCAGAGAGCTGCTCAACATCAAAATGAAGCTGGTGCCATACCTTTACACTGCATTCCACAGATATTACACCGACGGAATACATCCGTTCCGCTCGCTTCGCAGCATATACCCCGAGATTGCAGCTCAGGAAACAGTCGAGGGTTGCGCTTTGGGCAACGACATCATCGTCTATCCGTTGACTGTCGCACAGAACAAGGTGAAAATCTACCTGCCCAAAGGGCAATGGTATGAATTTTTCACCAATGAGCTATTTGAAGGCGGAAAACAGTATGAGCTTGAGTATGCGTCAAACAGAATACCTGTGTTCGTGAAGGCAGGAACAATCCTGCCGATGCTCGAAAACACAATGCTTGACCTGAACAAGGATATGATGGAGATCACACCGTATATCTATCCGAATAAATCGGGTAACGCAAAATGTGAGCTGTACGAGGACGACGGTATCAGCTACGGCTACGAGAACGGTGAGTACAACATCTATAAACTCACCTACAAGGACGGCGGTCTCAGGATTGACAAAAAAGGCAAATACAACGGCAAAAAAGCAGTGTTCTCAACGTATAAGGTTGTAAAGTAAATAATTATATAACATATTCCGAATTTTGTCAAATAAAAAAGGCGGATATATGTCCGCCCTTATAACATGTTATGTTTACGCTGAGAGCAAGCCCCGGCCCAACATTAATTATTCATTATTTGCTATTTAATACAAATATCCTTCTTTGTATAACAGCTCTGCAATCAGGACTGCGCCGCCGGCAGCTCCCCTGAGTGTATTATGCGACAGACCGATGAATTTGCAGTCGAATAAGTTGTCTTCTCTCAGACGGCCAACACTGATTGCCATTCCGCCTTCAAGCTCACGGTCAAGCTTTGTCTGAGGACGGTTATCCTCTTCAAAGTAATGGATAAACTGTTTCGGAGCCGATGGGAGGTCAACACCCTTGAAATCTACCCAGCATGCTTTGATTTCGTCCATGCTTGGCTTTTTGTCTACAAATTTAACGAACACTGCCGCAAGGTGACCGTCGGAAACAGGAACACGAATGCATTGTGCTGTGATTACAGGTGTTGTTGCAGCCTTTATCTCGCCGTCTTTTATTTCGCCCCAAATCTTCAGCGGTTCTTTTTCACTCTTCTCTTCCTCGCCACCGATGTATGGGATTACATTGTCGATCATCTCAGGAAATTCCTTGAAGGTCTTGCCTGCGCCTGAAATAGCCTGATATGTGCAGACAGCAACTTCCTTGACACCAAACTTGAGTAGAACTTGGAGAGCAGGAACATAGCTCTGAATTGAGCAGTTTGGTTTTACAGCGATGAAGCCTTTTTTTGTTCCAAGTCGTTTCTTTTGTGAATCGATTATAGCAAGGTGTTGAGGATTAATTTCGGGGATAACCATTGGGACATCGGAAGTCCAGCGGTTAGCTGAGTTGTTTGAAACAACAGGGATTTCCGCTTTTGCATAGGTTTCCTCAAGCTTTTTGATCTCGTACTTCTTCATATCAACTGCACAGAAAACAAAGTCGCAGTTCGCTTTTACTGTTTCGAGATCTGCCGCATCATATACCATCATAGCTTTGACAGCTTCGGGTATTTCTGTTGTCAGCTTCCATCTGCCCTCGATAGCTTCCGCATAGGGTTTACCTGCACTGCGGCTGCTTGCTGCAAGGAATGAAAGTTCAAAATACGGATGGTTCTGTAACAGCAATATAAAACGCTGCCCGACCATACCTGTTGCTCCGACTACGCCGGCACGGATTTTTTTCATATATATGTTTCTCCTATTATCAAATTAATTCTTTATATATACCCGGTGAACTATCCTCAATGACAGTCGCACCGCAACACTTCTTGTAGTACTCAACAGGACCTGCTGAACCGATGATTGCATAACCGTAGCCCTCGTCACGCATTGCCTCAAAACAACGCATCAGAAGCGCACTGCCGATGCCTTTATTGCGATAAGTGGGATCAACGCCGGTCGGCCCGAAGAAGTCCCTGTATGTACAATCATAGCCGGCAAACCCGATTATCTTCTTTTCTTTTACATCATATGCAATGAAGCAGGAAACGGGGAATCTGGTGAAGGCGGTTTCGATTTCATTTGCCCAACCATCCGAGAAGGTTGCTCTTGCGAAAGCACTGACTTTCGCTTTGTTGGGTGTCATCGGGCGTATAATCCTGATTCCTTCATCCTCAACCTTTTTATACAACTCACTGTTGTCTCCGATATTGTACAGCTTAACTAACATATCAGGCATGATTGTGCCTCCTAAAATATCGTTTTTTGTCGGGACAGAAGTGTTACCATCCCCTAAATTGTTTTACGGAACGAGTTAACACAGTCTGTCTGTATTGCAAATTATTATATTTGCGGGGACAGCATTATGCTATCCCCGCAACTTATTTGAAAAATATAAAACTAATAATTGAATTATCTTATTAATTTGTTAGTTTAATATTGTAATATTAGCGAGTTGTGCTTTCTGTTCTGCGATTTTTATTAAGCATTTCAATAATTGCGTTGATATCCTCTTCGCCTTGTTCTGTTGCAGGAGCCTGTTCGCTCTTCTTTTCGTCTGTCTTTGCAGCTGCCGGAGCTTGTCTCTTAATTTCTGTATTGCGTTTGTCAATATCAAAGCCAGTAGCAATAACAGTGATGTGCATCTCGTCTTCGAGTGTGTTGTCAAAGGTTGCACCGAAGATGAAGGTTGCATCCGGATGAGCTTCGTTGGAGATCATGTTTGCAGCTGTATCGATTTCTTCAAGTCCGACATCAGGAGAAGCGGTAATGCTTACAACAATACCCTTAGCGCCTGTGATGTTGGTTTCGAGAAGCGGGCTGGACATAGCAAGCTTAGCAGCCATTTCAGCCTTATCCTTGCCTTTTGCGGTACCAACACCCATGTGAGCAAGCCCTGCGTTGTTCATCACAGCAGTTATATCTGCAAAGTCAAGGTTGATGTATCCGTCAACGGTGATAAGCTCACAGATGCTCTGGACACCGCGTCTGAGAACATCATCTGCTTCGAGGAACGCGTTGAGAAAGGTAATCTTTTTATCTGTAAGCAGTTTTAATCTTTCGTTCGGGATAACAAGCAGAGAGTCAACATACTCACGAAGCTTCTTTATACCTTCGTCAGCTTGTGCTGCACGTCTTTTCCCTTCGAACGAGAACGGCTTTGTAACAACAGCAACTGTAAGGATTCCGAGTTCCTTCGCAATCTTAGCTATAATAGGAGCTGCACCTGTTCCGGTACCGCCACCCATACCTGCGGTTAGAAATACCATATCTGCGCCTTTTAGCGCTGCGGTTATGTCTTCTTCAGACTCCATAGCAGCTCTTTCGCCAAGCTCAGGGTTGCTTCCTGCACCGTGACCTTTTGTTATTCTTTCGCCGATTTGTATTTTCAAAGGTGCATTTGATTTAACTAATATAGCTTTATCGGTGTTTATGTTGATAAATTCGACACCCTGTACATTAGCGTCAAGCATTCTGTTAACAGCATTTCCACCACCGCCACCAATGCCCACTACTTTAATATTAACAGCAATATCTGATACGTTTGTAAATTCCATTGGCATTATATTTCCTCCCACATAAAATAAATACTTCTTCTTATATAATAATAAATTTTTTTGTTAAATGCAAGTGTTTTTCGAATTATTTTCGATATTTTTAGAAATATCACAACATTTCTCCCAAATCTATGTTGTTTTCTCAAGAACACCTTCTTTAAAGGAACCTCGTGCAATATTGGAAACGTCAATTCGACCGCTTTGGTCTTCGTACAACTCGTCTATTATTTTGCCTAAAAATCTGATTTTTAAATCGCAATTTTGAATATCTCCGAGGTATATTATAAATCTGTTCTCATATCTCAGCCAAATATCGAAACGCGACGAAACGTCGACTTCAGTTATTCTGCCGCTTTCGAAGTTGCTAATGATAGTTTTATTCAGTATTTTAAGGACGTCCAAGGTTGCTTCATCCCTGAATACAATATATTTGCCGACAACACATTTCTTTATGTTTGTTGATACAAGCTCGGGAAGTTGATTGACCATTTCTCTGTTGCCTGTCATCTCAAGTACAAGAAGGTCTTCGGACAACAGGAAGTATTCGCTGTTCAGTTCGATATACATTGATGCGTTCTTCTCAACAACCGAAAGCTCAAGCGTTGAAGGTAGTTTGCGTGTTATTTCAAGCGATGTTATATAGGGTAGCTCGCTTTTCACCGTATTTTCGACATCTGCAGTGAAGAAATTATACATGTTGTCGCCCTTCTCAACCGGAAGTGCTTCAATAATCTGTTCAGCCGAGTATCGTTGATTTCCTTCGGTAGTTATATTTCTGATTTTAAGCAGCACAAGGAAGACAAGAGAAAAGAACACAACATTGACAAAAACAACCAAAGAAACATAAAAAACTCTTCGTCTTAGCTTTTTATGATCTCTTTGCCGTCTGATAATCTCGTTGGACACAAGCTTACGTTTATATTTTAATCGATCAGCCATTTATATGTCATCCCTTCCGAAGATTGAGTAATATCTGCTTGTCTATTTCAATGCCTGTTTAATTTCCTGATATATTTTTGTATCAGCATCGGATGCTGAGAACTTTCTGATATTTTTGCTGAACAGCATCCTCTTTTCGCTGTCATTGATCAGCTGCTTAACTGTTTCGGCAAGTTTTTCTGCATCGCATTCACTTTCACGGTATACGATTGCAGCCTTCGCATCTGCAAGTACTGCTGCATTCTTGTATTGGTGATCCTCAGCAACATATGGTGAGGGGATCAGAATGGCAGGTTTGCCCAGATAAGCAAGCTCGGCAAGAGTTATCGCACCTGCCCTGCCTATAACAAGGTCGGCTGCTGCCATTCTGATCGGCATATCGTAAATATATTCGCAGATTTCGACTCTCGGATTGTTCATCAGCTTTTTTTCTTCTGCGAATGCTTTGAACTTCTCCCAACCGATTGAACCGGTTGCATGGATATGATACACATTGTCTGTTTTCGAAGTGGTTTCCATCATACCGATGCAGTATTTGTTAATTGCATCTGCACCCATGCTGCCGCCGTATGAGAGTATATAGAATGAATCAAGAGGAATACCGAGCATTCTTCTGGCTTCTTCACTGCTGTAAATAAATTTATCTGTTTTAACAGGGTTGCCTGTAAAAACTATTCTGTCCTGAAGTTCGGGTGCGAAGTATTTTCTGCTCTCCTCAAAGCTGATACATATACGCGAAGCATATTTTGAAAGCATCTTTGTTGTTACGCCGGGGAACGCATTCTGCTCATGTATAACAACGGGTATACCTGCTTTCCCTGCTGCTTTTATCGCTGCCCAGCTGACAAATCCGCCTGTACCGAAAGCAATATCGGGTTTGAATTCTTTTATGTACTTTTTTGCAGTCATAACCGAAGTGACGGCTTTTATTGCCGCATCAATATTTTTCATTGACAGATTTCTTTGAAAGCCTCTGACCTTTACAAATTTTATATTATACCCTTCGTTCGGTACTAATTTTGCTTCAATTCTATCTTCGGTTCCGATGAAGAGGATTTCTGAATTTTTATTAAGTGATTTTATTTTATTTGCAACCGCAAGCGCAGGATTGACATGACCACCGGTTCCGCCGCCGCTGATTATTATTCTCAAAGGATTCACCCTTTCCTATTTACTTAGATACGAATATCGTGATACCGATAATATCAGTCCCATTTCAAATAACAGAATCCAGAGAGATGTACCTCCATAGCTGAAGAAGGGCAGTGTTATACCTGTACTTGGTATTGTATTAGTAACGACAGCGATATTCAATATTACATGAATCGCAACATTTATTGTCAGTCCCATAACCATCAGTGAAGCAAAACGTGACGGTGCTTTTTTTGCGATAACAAATCCGCGCCATATAAGCAGTGCAAACAAAATTATTATTATTACTGCTCCAATAAACCCAAGCTCTTCGCATATTATCGCAAATATATAATCGTTTTGCGGTTCGGGAAGGAAGTTGTGTTTTTGATTGCTGCGTCCAAGACCTACGCCCCAGAATCCTCCCGATGTTATCGCATACAACGACTGCGCAGGCTGCCAGCCCTTTCCGCCCTCAGTGAACATATACGCAAACGGATCCTGCCAAACCATAAGCCGTATCTTTGCATGTTCAAAAACATTCGCGAGTATTGTTGCTCCTCCGGCACCGACAACTAAGGTAACAATCAGCCAGAATTTATTTGTACCGCCGATAAACATCATGACAAAAATCAAAATACAGATAATTATCATGCCCGAAAGGTGTTTCTGCATTGTCATGATGCCGACAATCATTATTACAAGTATGCCAAAAGGCAGAACACCGTATTTAAAGGTCTTCATTCTCGCTTGATTTACGGTAACATACCACGAGATGAGAAGAATGACTCCGAGCTTTAAAAGCTCCGAAGGTTGGAAGTTAATCGGTCCCAATACCAGTTGCCTTTCAGCGCCACCGGCTTCAAGTGAAAATTTTGAGGTGAAAATAAGCAGTAAATTAAAAAATATTGCGACAATGAAAAACGGAATTGTAAATTTTCTGACTAATCGATAATCGCCAACTTTTGCTGTTATTGCAAGAATAAGCATACCACCGATAATCCAACCAAGCTGTTTTCTTGCAAAATAATAGCTGTCTTTGAACCAAGTCATCGCATATGCATAGCTTGCGGAAAAAATCATAACCGAACCAAAACAGACAAGTATTATTAGCAGAATCAGGAACGGACGGTCTACTTCACCAATGAAACGAATTATATCGCGCGGAGACTGAGTTTTTTCTCTGCGTTTTTTATTAATCCGGGTTTTCGGTTTTGTTTGCCCGGATGTTATTTGTGTGTTGCGGTTTGTCATAAATTGATTCCGTCCCTAAACAACTGTTTTTATATATTGCTTAAACGGATGAATTTTTATCCAAAATAAAAGCAACATCAATATGATCTTATATAAATAAAATAGGACAAAGCACAGAAAAGTGCTGTTATAAATGTGAATACACCGACAATTTTAACCTCGCTCCAACCGCATTTCTCAAAATGGTGATGAATCGGTGCCATTTTAAATATACGCTTACCGGTCAGCTTATATGATAAAACCTGAAGAACATCAGATATTCCTTCGATAATATAGATAAACGCCAATGGTATTATCAGAAGCGGCATGTCAAACATAAATGTCATTCCGACTACCATCGCACCGAGAAAAAATGAGCCGGTGTCACCCATAATAATTTTTGCCGGATGAAAGTTAAAGATCAAAAATCCGATGAGTGCACCTATTATACTTCCGGCAAGAATTAATGTTCCTTCATTTGTAGCAATGACAGATTCGCTGATAGTCTTGATACTATCAATATTAAGTCCGAGAAGCATGAACATAACCATGATAATCAGCGAAATACTGCCTGCAAGTCCGTCAATACCATCGGTAAGGTTTGCACAGTTGACAATATAAACGATAATAAGCATCATGAAAATATAATACATAATACCCAAATCAACAAAAATATCTATTACGGGGATATAAAGCTCGGTTGTTATGAATCCATAAAGGTTCATCGCCAGTAAAAAGCCTGCTGTTACAAGGAACTGCAGAAGTAATTTCCCGATAACACTCAGACCTTTATTGCGTTTTTTGAACATCTTGATGTAGTCGTCAATAAATCCGATTGATGCATGCGCAAGTGCCAGAAGCATACATATTATAAGCTTTGTCTGTGTTCCTGACAGTATATCTTTGAGTAAAACCAAAGCGGTTGCCAACAGAATAGAAAATCCGAAGAATACTCCGCCCATCATCGGGGTTCCTTCCTTGCATTTATGCCAGGAGGGGCCGATATCAAGAATCTTCTGTCCCAGCTTTGCTTTCACGAGTATGGGTCTGAATACGCAAATTAAAAATATTGTTAGTAAAAACGCAATTCCACCTGCTGTTATAATTTTCATTTATATCTTTACTTCCTTTCGAAATGCGTTATAATCTAAGATATATAATAAATAAATTTAATAAATTTTATTAATAGTTTTTATAAGACTTCCGAAATCAATAAGGTTGCTTGCCTTGAAAAGAACCGTATCTCCAGGTTCGAGAAGCTCGTTTATATAGTCGGCTGCAATGTTTTTTTCGTTAAGTCCGAAGGTCTTGCAATCCTTGCCGAAGCCTGCTTTGATGTGTTTTGCAAAGTCACCGATTGCAATCAATATGTCAACATTGTTTTTTGCAGCATATTCGCCAACTCTGGCATGCAATTCCTTCGACTGTTCGCCAAGCTCAAGCATATCGCCGAGTACAGCAACTTTCCTGCCATCGCCGAGTGAAAGAACTGCGAGCGCTGCAGCCATTGATTCAGGTGAGGCATTATAACAGTCAGCAATAACAATGATGTCGTTCTGCCTATAAATCCGCTGTCTGTTACCCGACGAAATAAATGATTTAAGCCCATCGACAATAGCCTTGCTGTCGAGTCCTGCTTCTGTTGCCGCTGCATATGCGGCAAGTGCATTAAGAACATTATGCTCACCGATGGTTGGTATTTGAATTTGAACCGACTTTTCTTTATTGTGTAGAGTGAACACAGTTGAACAATCCTTATATCCTATGTTGTCAGCCCAATAATCCGCATTTGTGTTTTTGCAGGCAAAATAAATAATATCGTTGCTTACTGTCTGTTTTCCAGACAATATAACATCATCACCGTTAAGTATAAGCTTTCCGTTGTTTCGCAATCCGGTTATAATAGAAATTTTTTCCTTTAATATATTCTCAATATTACCCATGTTTTCAATATGCGCAGTACCTATGTTTGTGATTATGGCAATATCAGGTTTTGCAATTTCAGAGAGTATCGCAATTTCACCTTTTTGATTCATCCCTGCCTCGAGTATCAATATCTCGGTATCAAGCGGTGCTTCAAGGATTGTCAACGGCAAGCCGATCAAACTGTTTTTGTTACCTGCAGTTTTATGTATCTTCTTTGAGGCGAATGCAACCGCAACCATTTCCTTTGTCGTGGTCTTGCCGACACTGCCGGTTATTCCAATGCAATAAGCATTATTAAGGTAGTTCTCTCTGTAATATCTACCGAGTTTACCTAATGCATTTTTAACATCATCGACCATTATTGTGCCATCGGCAATGTATTCAGGATTATCAATAATAGCTGAATTACCGTTTTCAAGTATCTCTTTAACAAAAATATGCCCGTCGATACGCTCACCACGCAGTGCAGCAAAAAGTAATGTACTGTAATCTATAACAGTGTTATTACCGGCGGCAAGTATTCCGTCGACATTCCTGCCGTTTACATCCCTGCTATCGGTAACAACCATCATTATTATTTTATCTTTCCCTTGCAATTTTCCGCCAACGGCTCTTGCAATTTCCGATAGCAATAATTTCATCAGTCGATTCCTTCATAGTATTTAAATTCTACTTCTATAACAGTTCCCTCAGTTACCATACTTCCTGACTCGATGCTTTGGGATGATGCTTTTGAACCTGACCCGCTTTGATATGCTCCTGTTATTTTTATGTTCAATCCGGCAGCAATCAGTTTATTTGCTGCTGCACTCGGGCTGAGTCCGGACAGATTCGGAACAGAAATTGTGCGCTCAAGCCTTTGATCATCAGTATATAGTATGACCTTACCACCCTCGGATATTGTTTCACCAAATCTCGGCAGCTGATCAACGATTTTACTGCCTTCTCCGACAATTTTGCAATTTAACTTCAGCCCTGTTAATGCTGACTTTGCTTCTTCCGGAGTCATTCCTCTGTAATCATCAATATTAACTGAATATGTGTTGTCAGCATCGGTATTATTCTTAGGAATCTTCATATACGGAAGTACCTCAGTCAGCACCTTCGAAATAACAGGTGCTGCGATAAGACCACCGTAGTAATCTGTCCCGGTAGGCTCATCAATTGCTATATAAATAATTATCTGAGGGTCTTCTGCCGGAGCATATGCTATGCATGAGCTAACATAAGGAGTAAAACCATCTTCTCCAGCAACATCTTTCTTTTCCGATGTTCCTGTTTTTGCCGCTATATTGTAGCCTTCGACATAAGCATTTTTTGTAGAACCTACTTTAATGCCATCTTTCAATATTCCAATTATTGTATCACATACAGATTGAGAAACAACCTGTCTTGAATTATCGTATTCAAAGGTTTTTATAACATTCATATCATCATCAATCAATGCTTTTGCGAAGTGAGGGGTTACCAGATATCCACCGTTTGCAACAGCTGCCAATGCTCTTATATGAGCAATCGGAGTAACTTTAAATGTCTGCCCGAATGCAGAAACCGCAAGCTCGACTTCATTAAAGTTTTTATGCCAGATTGTTGATGCTTCATCACCAATATCTATGCCAGTCTTCTCAAAATAACCGAACTGATCAACATATTTATAAAATAAATCATTCCCTATTTTTAACCCTATCTGAACAAACGAAGGATTGCATGAGTTCTGGAGAGCTTCTACAAAGGTTTGTATTCCGTGACCGCCGGCTTTATGACAGTGTATCGGAATCCCACCGACAACAATACCGCTGCTCGGACATACGAATGTATCATCAAGATCGACAACCTTCTCCTCAAGTGCCATTGCTGCTGTAACAACCTTGAAAGTAGAGCCGGTTTCATAAGGTTCGGATACAACTTTGTTGTTCCACATCTGGTAAAGCAGAGTGCTTTTATATGTGGTAACCTGCTCCTGTGTTCCTGCGAAGGAATCAAGCAGAGCCTGACTTTTGGCATCAAGCGTATACGGGTTGTTTAGGTCATAACCCGGCACAATAGACATCGCAAGGATCTCACCCGTATTGACATCCATTATAACACCCATCGCACGGTTACGTGGGTTATTTTCATCATATGCTTCCTGAAGATACTTTTCAAGAATGCTCTGTATGGTCCAGTCGATTGTCAGCACCATATTTGAACCGTCAATCGCATCTATATAGCTTTCGTATTTATAATCAAGATCATTACCGATGCCGTCCTGACCTTTTATGACTCTGCCGTCAACGCCTTTGAGTATGTCGTCGTAATATCTTTCAATACCGTAAATTCCCTGATTGTCAACGCCGGTAAAGCCTATTACATGTGACGCAAGGCTTCCGTAATAATAATATCTTTTTGAACCTTCCTCAAGATGCACACAATGGCTCAGATCATTATCGAGTATGAATTGACGGACCAGGTCTGCTGTCGCCAAATCAACATTCTTTTTTATTATTTGATACTGACTCTGGGTTTTTGAAGCCTTGTCAAGTATTGTCGCTCTATCAACTCCAAGTATTTCAGCAAGTCCATCTGCGATAACGCTCGTTTCGGAAGTGCTTTTTATATGTTTAGGCGAAATGAAAACAGTCTCGACCGAAATGCTTTTCGCAAGTACTGTCATGTTACGGTCATATAATGTTCCGCGGTGTGCAGCAATGGTGTATTCGGTTGTGTATTGTTCCAATGCATCATTACGGTATTGTTCATAATTTATAAGCTGAAGGTAAGCAAGTCTTCCGACTAAACCGGCAAGCATAACAATTACAATCGCAACTGCAGCGGTACTACGCCAGTTTATCGATTTCATTGTTACCTTTTCATTCTTTTTCAACAATCTGTTATTAGCTCTGATAATTTTCAAGATATGACCCCGATCTATACATTATAATTAATATTATACTTGAACAGGCTATTATATTCTATTTGTATTATTTAATATTATGTATCGGGAAATGAAATTCTTTGTTAACTGAATTATTTTTATTCGCCAAAGAAATCCTTCAGTAGTTTTCCAATACCCGAAAGCATAAAACCAAAGCCTGATTTTTCGTCGTCTATCTCAACTATCTCAGTTTTATCGGTATTGGTCATATTCACATATATAGGATTCTTCAATTGAGAATCTATCATTCCCAACTCCTTAGCGCGTGTTTGTATCATCCCAATATCATCACGCTCGTCCAGCTTGGTTGCAAGCTTTTCCTTTTCCTCATTCAGATCGGTTACCTGAGATCTTAACTGAGTTAAATCATTGCTGAATGAATTTAATTCTGCAAAGTAGACCATTATCACGAGAAGCAGCGAAGTTATAATTAAACATGAAAAGACTATTCCAATCGGGAAGGGAGTTTTTTTCTGTTGTTTAACAGTGACTATTCTCGGCTTACGGGAAGGAGTTCTTCCGTTCGGATTCCTTTTTATATTCCTGCTTCTGTAGGCATTGTCTTCTGATGCCCTGACTGCAGGCAGCCTGTGTTCAGGCACTGATGATTTGCGGACACCCTGTGCCGCATTTGTACAACTGACTTGTTTTCTTCTATTATCATATGAGTTAATTTCTCTGCTCATAAATCATCATCCTTTTCAAATTTTAAATCCTTGTCGCCGCTCTCAGCTTTGCGCTGTGAGAACGGGTATTTTCGTTATTTTCTTCTTCAGAAGGGATAACCGGCTTTTTGGTCAACAGCTTTATTTTAGGTTTATTTCCGCATACACATACAGGAAAATCCTTAGGACATATACAACCTACCCCCAACCCAGCAAATACTTTTTTCACAATAGTATCTTCAAGCGAATGGAAACTGATAACCGAAATATTGCCTCCCGATTTCAATCTGTCAACTATGCTTCTCAGTGTCGGTCCTATCTGACCGAGTTCATTATTTACTTCGATTCTTATTGCCTGGAAGGTACGCTTTGCCGGATGCCCGCTTTTATCGAACTTCGGAACGCACCCGCTGATTATACCGACCAGCTCAGCTGTTGTCTCAACCGGTTTTTTCGCCCGTTCTGAAACAATTGCTGCTGCTATTCGTCTTGCAAACTTCTCTTCTCCGTATTCGAAAAAAATTTTGACCAGTTCATTTTCGCTGTATTCGTTAACAATATTGTATGCAGTGAATATTTCGCTACTGTCCATTCTCATGTCAAGTGGTGCGTTTTGCATATATGAGAATCCACGTTCGGGTGTGTCTATCTGATAAGAAGAAATACCGAGATCAATTATTGCTCCGTCAATCAAATCAATCTTCAGTTCATCTAAAATTTCATCGAACCTGTCAAAGCTGCTGTGTACAACCGTAAGATTGTCAACACCGGCAAAGCGTATTTCTGCATTTTTAATAGCAGCCGGATCACGGTCGATTGCAATAATTCTGCCCGTTCCGTTCAGGCGTAACAGGATTTCGTTTGTATGACCGCCACCGCCGAGGGTGCAATCAACATATATGCCGCCATCTTTAACATCAAGGAAGTCGACCGATTCCTTCAGCATGACCGAATAATGTTTATATTCCATAATTAAAATCCCATTTTAATAAGTGTGCCTACTAACTCATCATTGTTGACAGCTTCCTGTTCCTTACGCCATTCATCCGGGTTCCAGACTTCAATTCTGTTAGAATTGCCGATGAGCGTTGCTTCGTCATCAAGCCTTGCAAACTCACGGTAGGTGTTTGTCAAAACGATTCTTCCTTGTGAATCCGGAACAAGCTCGGTTGCGCTTGCATAAAAGAAGCGGCGTACGCGTCTTGCTTCAATTTCGGAAAGTGAGTCCAGCTTCTGGTTGAAGCTTGTCCATGAGTCCTTCGGATAGATCCAGAGGCAGCTGTCGATGCCCTTGCAAAGAATGAAGCTTTCGCCGAGATCAATTCTCAGTTTGGAAGGAATAAAAATTCTTCCCTTGCTGTCAATTGTGTGCGTATATTCGCCTACAAGCATTTCCGGATCCTCCTTTCGTCTGTTTTATACTAATTCGATTTAGAAACAGTGATGAAATTCGAGAAAAAGTCCTTGATATATGGACTTTCTAGAAGAATTTTTTCTACAGTTTCTTATGAGAAATAGTATTGCACTAATCGATTGTGAAACTATAGTTTCACAATCGGAATCGCCCACTGGGTGGGGTTTTCATTCGATTCCAAAACCTAATGAGGTTTACGAACCGAATGGACTCCTATTTAGTCGCTTTGAAGGTGTCTTTTCGGTCGGGAAACCCGCCCGAGCGACGCAATTTATTATTTTTAACTTTTTTATTTAAACTTGAGTTCCGCAATTATCTATCTGTTTTACACTATAGAGTAGCATTTTTGTGGTCATTTGAGCCATTTCGCTCCACTTTGCACCACCTTGTGTCCATTATATAAAATTAAAGTTAAGATTGCAATACCTTTTGCAAAAAAAAATTAAAAAATTTTTATTATTTTATTGCATTATGTATACTTAACGGTTTTTGAAAAGATGATGTAAATCAAGGGCAATTCGTTATTTGCTATTTTTTGGCAAATTATATTATGTAAACAAACATAAGTTCGTGATATGCCATTTTATAACATTATTAATACATGAATTATATGAACAAGCACAACATATTGTACCGATTTGCAGTAATATATAAGATTGTGCACTACAAATTGTGCCAAAAGGCTCAATATTTATACGATTTCAGACAAAAAAATAACTGCAAAGGTTGTTGTCAAATAACCTTTGCAGTAAAACTTCATTTTTGTGAAGTTATATATTTTATTTATTAAGCTCTCTTTCAAGCCATATTGTACCGATATCGAATGCCTGATATAGACTGTTTTTTTCGGTTTGCTTAACCAATCTTTCAGAAATACTCAGCTCGTCATCCGTTTTTATAATCTGTACCGATACTTTTGTTGCAATCTCAATTCCGTCTTTAGCCGGAACAGCCTCCAAAATATTCATAAACAACATTACTCTATCGGTTGGATTTCCGTAATAAATCTGTCTTCCCTCTCTGGCGAGGGGCTTCCCTTTATACATTAATGTTTTCATCTTCTATTGCATCCTTTCCCAATCTGAATTTCCGTTTTTCGCTGCCAAAACATATTTTCAGATTCCTAATTTATATGTTTAATGTCTAATGTAACACCAGCCTTTACTAACAAAATAATAAAAAAGATATTTTAAAGAGTCAGATAATTCTGAACCAAAACCTTTAAAAGCTCATCTCTGTCGATTTTTCTGATAATAACACGCGCATTGTTATGATTGGTGATATAAGTCGGATCTTCGGAAAGTATGTAGCCGACTATCTGGTTGATAGGATTGTAGCCTTTTTCTTTGAGAGAATTATACACACTTTGCAGTGCCTCTCTCATCTCTCTTTCCTTCTCAGTTTTTATTGAGAACATCAGAGTTTTGTCTTCATTTTTTTGCATCTGGCAAACCATCCTTTCCAAACTGATAATAATAAGGGACTTAAAATATCCGATAAGTTGATATTTCGGCACAGTTTATTGTAATTCCCATACGAAACTGCACCGAATATAGCTTTATAAATTATATTATACACATTTTAACGGTATTTTCAATACTTCAAATAAAAATATTTGGTTAAAATATAGAAAAATTTGTTTCACATAAGCTTAAGATCTTAATTTCGCTCCGAATTTGTCTTTGACTCTCTTCAATACCTTTTTTACAACTGCATCGGCATCCTCGTCGCTCATGGTCTTTTCTATGCTGAGCAGTACCATACTGTATGCAACGCTCTTTTTTCCTTCAGGAACACCCTTTCCCTGATAAACATCAAAGATCTCAACCGAGATCAACTGTTTTCCGCCGCTTTCTTTGATAACCTTAGCAATATCACCGGCAGGTGTATCTACATCGCAGACAATCGCAATATCACGGCTTATGGATGGATATACAGGCAGAGATGTGTACTGCTTGCGTTCGGGCATATTCGTATAAATAGACTCGCAGTCAAGCTCAATCATGTATGTGTTTAGCGGAAGTCCGATTTCCTTCGCACATTCGGGATGAACCTGGCCAATCATACCAAGCTTGGTTGTATTGCTGCGTGTGACAGAATATATGCCGGCACTTCTGCCGGGCTGAAGATAGCTTTCGTTTTCAGCCATTACCTCAACATTGTTTATATTGAATTGAGCAAGAAGCTCTTCGCATACACCTTTCATCTCAAAAAAGTCACAATCACCATAACCGACTGCAACCAGCACCTTATTTTCGCTGTGACTGCCATCCTCGTTGGGTATATAAACAAGCGAATGTTCGAACAGCTTGACATCCTCCGCACGGTGGCTGTAATTGTAGGCAACAGTTTTGAGAAGCGAAGCAACTGCGGTTGTACGCATTATACTTGTATCCTCGCCCAGCGGATTTATCAGTTTTATGCTGTTTCTGCGTTTATCGTCAGCTGTAAGCCTTAACAAATCGTAGTATTTTGGGCTGATAAACGAGTATGTGTATGCCTCGGTATAGCCGAGTGAAACCATTGTATTATTAATTTTTGTATCGAATTTCTGCCTGTCTGTCAGACCGCCGGGAATAGCTTCACCGTAGAATTTTGAGGTTTTAATTTTATCATATCCGTAAAGTCTTGCTACTTCCTCAGCTATATCAGCGGTTTTCTCGATGTCGCCTCTGAAGGGCGGAACAACAAGCAAAAGTTTATCTCCGTCTTTTTCGACTGTCATTTCAAGCGGCAGCATAAGCGTTGCCATTTCTTCTGCGGTCAGCTCTGTACCAAGCAATGCATTTACGCGTTTGTAATCGAATGCAATCTTTCTTTTTCCGATATCCGCATTATTTATATCGATTAGACCCTCACAGGCTTCGCCGGCACCAAGCATTTCAACAAGCTCAACAGCACGAAGCAATGCAGGCATTGTATTTACCGCAGGCAGTCCCTTTTCAAATCTCCCCGAGCTTTCTGTCCTGACACCAAGTGCATTTGCAGTATGACGGACATTTGAGCGATTGAAATTTGCGCTCTCGAACACAACAGTTGCGGTTGTATCAAGAATTTCGCTGTTCTCTCCACCCATAATACCTGCAAGTGCAATAGGTTTCTCGCCATCTGCAATAACAAGCATATCAGCTGTTAGCTCATGCGGAACACTGTCAAGGGTTGTGATGCTTTCGCCCTGTCTTGCACGTCTGACAACTATACGCTTTGATCCAATGTATGAGTAATCGAATGCATGCATCGGCTGACCGTACTCAAGCATGACATAGTTTGTTATATCGACAATATTGTTTATTGAACGTACACCCATTGCACGAAGTCTGGCACGCAGCCAGAGCGGTGATGGTGCAATCTTAACATTCTTCACCATTGCGGCGCTGTATCTCGGGCAAAGATCTTCATCCTGAACCTCAACGCTGAGAATTTCGGGTGCAATTATTTTGCCAGTAACCTGATCAGGAACCGCGGGAGTATGCAGTCTGAGCGATTCGCCAAGTGTTGCAGCTGTTTCTCTTGCAATACCGATTACCGAAAGGCAATCGGGGCGGTTGAAGGTCAGCTCAAACTCAATTACTGTATCATCAAGCATACAGACATCTTTTATATTATCACCGAGTTTGCAATCCTCCTGAAGCAGGAAGATACCGTCTTCTTCGGCATATGAAAAATCGTTTATTGTAAGTCCAAGCTCTTCAAGTGAGCATAACATGCCTTCGGAAACCTCACCTCTGAGTTTACCGGATTTTATTTTCTTGCCAACGGTTTTACCGTTGGCAATGCCTCCCGCAACAACTGCACCGTCAATAGCAACAGGAACAAGACTGCCCGGGACAACATTCTGTGCTCCGGTAACAATCTGCAACACCCTGTCTCCCATATCAACCTTGCATATGTTAAGATGGTCGGAATCCTTATGTTTTTCTATTTCAAGTACTCTGCCGACAAAAATATTCTGAAGCACATCTCCAAGAAAGGTATATCCCTCAACCTTTGTTCCGGTGTGAGTCATCTGTTCGGAATATTCTCTTGCTGTGCAGTTTACATCAACATAATCCTTGAGCCAATTTATCGAAACTTTCATAAATTATATTTTCCTTTCTCCATATTGCGGAGTTTTGTGTCGGTTTTGCGAAGCAAAATTTACTCTATACTTTTTGATGTAAAAGATACAAAACTCTGTATCTGAAAGTTTACTTTCAGATTAGAATTGTGATAAAAATCTCAGGTCATTCTCAAACAACAGACGCATATCGTCTATGCTGTTTTTAAGAATTGTTACACGATCCATTCCGACACCGAATGCAAAGCCGCTGTAAACCGATGAGTCGATTCCACAGCCGTCAAGCACATTCGGGTGAACCATGCCTGCCCCTAAGATTTCTATCCAGCCTTCGCCCTTACAGAGTCTGCACCCGCTGCCGCCGCAGGCAAAGCAGGAAACATCGACTTCTGCGGAAGGCTCTGTAAACGGGAAGTTATGAGGTCTGAAACGAGTTTTAGTGCCTGCACCGAACATTTTCTGTGCAACCATATCAAGAGTACCCTTGAGGTCGCCCATAGTAATATTTTTGTCAACAACAAGTCCCTCAAGCTGATGGAACATTGGTGAATGGGTTGCATCAACACCATCACAGCGGTAAACACGACCCGGAGATATTATTCTGATAGGCGACTGTTTACCTCTCATTGCACGAATCTGTACCGGCGAGGTCTGGGTGCGTAATAGCAACTCGGGGTTGATATAAAAGGTGTCAGTCATATCCCTTGACGGGTGATCCTTAGGTGCGTTTAGTGCATCAAAGTTATTGTATGCAAGTTCGATTTCGGGACCTTCAACAACTGTAAAGCCCATATCAAGAAATATCTGTCTTGCTTCGTATATTGTCTGTGTAATCGGATGCAGTTTGCCCAGCTTATGACGTTTTGAGGGCAGCGTAACATCGATTTTATCCCTCTCAAACGCTCTCTCCTGTTCAATTTTTCCGATATATTCACGCCTTTCGGCAATTTTTGCTTCAATTTCTTCTCTGACACTGTTCGCAAGCTGACCGATTACAGGTCTTTCTTCTGCTGTCAATGCGCCCATACCTCTCAGGATTGCTGTAAGCTCTCCTTTTTTACCGAGATATTTGACTCTGCTCTGTTCAAGCTCATCGGCAGAATTTGTTTTTACGATTTCATCGACAGCGATTTTCAATATCTCTTCTAATTTATCCCTCATTGGTCGATCCGTTCCTTTCGTATGTGTATAGCACTATTATATGCTTTTACAAATGTATTCGGTTATCATTGCAGCACGGTCTGCTGTAGTTTTTTCAAAATCGTTGTGTATCTCTGCCGTATCGTCTGCAAAATCCGACACAGAACGTATAGCAACAAAACGTACGCCGTTCAACAGACAGACATGCGCAATCGCTGCACCTTCCATTTCAACACAATCAGCACCGAAGCTGTCGATTATATTCTTTTTATCGCTGTCGCTTGCAACGAATCTGTCGCCGCTTGCGACTGTTCCGACTATGTAGACGATACCCGCGCTCTTACATGCTTTCTCAGACAGCTTTATAAGCTCCTCGTCAGCCTTGAATATCTTATTGTACGGCGGATAGCTGTCAAGTAAATCAAGCGGATTGAAGTCATGATAAACCGCAGTTTTTGAGATAACAATATCACCGATTTCAAGATTTCTATTAAGCCCGCCGGCGATACCCGAGTTGATGATTATTTCAACACCAGTAAGATCGATCAATCTTTGTGCAGCTGCCGCAGCATTCACCTTGCCGATACCGCAAAGGCAGATATATACTTCTATATCGTTATCAAGTTTTGTTGTCAGTATATCTTTTTTGAATTTCTTTGCGTCAAGTGCTTCCGCTAAAGTCAGCATTTCGACTTTCATCGCACATATAACTCCGATTTTTTTCATATATAGCTCCAATTATTTTTATTTTAACTTGATTAAAATTTTATTCAAGATAATCCTTTAGTCTCTTTGAACGGCTGGGGTGTCTAAGCTTTCTGAGTGCTTTCGCCTCAATTTGACGGATACGCTCTCTGGTGATGTCAAATATCTTACCAACCTCTTCAAGGGTTCTCTGTCTGCCGTCTTCAAGTCCGAATCTCAGCTTCAAAACGCTTTCTTCTCTGGGTGTGAGTGTGTGAAGCACCTCAAGTAATTGTTCGTGCAGCATAGTTGATGCCGCTTTGTCTGATGGTGACGGAGTATGGTCGTCGGCAATAAAGTCACCGAGGTGGCTGTCTTCTTCTTCACCGATGGGCATTTCGAGTGATACAGGCTCTTGCGCAATCTTTAGAATATCCCTGACCTTGTCGACAGGCATTCCCATGACTTCGGAAATTTCTTCCGCAGATGCTTCTCTGCCGAATTCCTGCAAGAGCTGACGGGATGTACGAAGCACCTTATTTATTGTTTCAACCATATGAACAGGGATACGGATTGTTCTTGCCTGATCGGCAATTGCTCTGGTTATTGCCTGGCGGATCCACCATGTTGCATAGGTTGAGAATTTATATCCCTTGCAGTAGTCAAACTTTTCAACTGCTTTCATAAGTCCGAGGTTTCCCTCCTGTATAAGATCAAGGAAGAACATGCCCCGGTTAACATATCTTTTTGCGATGCTGACAACAAGTCTCAGATTGGATTCAACAAGCTGTTTCTTTGCATCATCATCACCCTGTGCCATCCTGTAAGCAAGCTCAAGTTCTTTATCGGCCGAAAGAAGTGAAACCTTGCCGATCTCCTTCAGGTACATACGTACCGGATCATCCATCGGAAGTCCTTCCTGCGCAAGCAGTTCGTCTACTTCCTCAGGATTGTCATCGATTATCAGATCTTCGTCAACATCATCAAGCATCAGCAGCAGTTCATTATCTGAGTCTGTGTTGATTTCGATGCCCTGCTCATCGAGTGTGTCGTTTATCAGCTCAAATTGTTCAAGCTCACAGTCAAACCCATCACAGGCTTCAAGGACTTCAATGCTGTTGAGTGAGCCGCGTTGTTTTCCGCGTTCAAACAAATCGTCCATAACACTGTTGTTTTTCATATCAGACCTACCTTATTATATATTAATATTTTATTATCCTGTTTATTTTGATTTTTTCTTTTTGAGCATTTCAAAATAATCACCAAGCTTTTCATAATCATCTTCGGCAGCTTTATTTAGTTCTTTTTCTTTGCGTTTTTCCTTTAACAATTTTATATCTGCCTCCAGAACCTCGGAATCGTTCTTAATCAGCTTCAGCCGGCTCGCCATAATTCTCGATATACTTCCCTGCTCCTTCGCATTAAACAGGCTGTCCGCAGAAATATTTAATTCTCTGCCTTCTTCAAGATAAGGTTTCATTGCCGAAAACAACTTTTTTGAAAATGCGGTTACAAAATCCTCATCCTGTAATACTGTTAATACTTTTTTGCCCAGATCGGGGCGTATTAGAAGTATGCCCAATATACGCTCCTCTATTGTAGAAACATCCGAGAATTTTACTCTCTCAGGATTGGTATTATCACCGTACCCCAACTTTTTGCGAATTTCGCTGTCGAAAAAGTCGCTTTTTACTTTTTTAAAATGTCTTTTTGTTTTAATCTCAATAGCTTTTGCAATTCCGTCGGTTGATAAACCTAAAATTTCAGCTGCTCTGTGGGAATATATTTCCCTTGTCGGTTTATCGCCAATTGTTGATATGTAATCTGTCAGTTCATTCATCGCATTCTGCTTGTCGTCGGCAAGAGTCAGATCGTATTTTTTCAAAATTTCATTTATCGAATAATCGATTCTTCCTGATGAGCCGTCAAGCTTTTTCTTAAATGCTGCCGCTCCGTATTTCTTTATATAGTCGTCGGGGTCTTTAACATCTCCCAACTCGATAACCCTTACATTGATTCCAAGCTCAGTCATAGCTGCAATTGCCTTGTCGGTTGCATTTCTGCCTGCGTTATCCGAGTCATATGCCAGTAGCACATTTTTTGTAAACCGTGCGATTATCCTTGCATGCTCAGCGTTTACCGCAGTTCCGAGTGTCGCAACCGCATTGCAGAAGCCTGCCTGATGCAGTGAAATAACATCCATATAACCTTCGCATAAAATTAATGAGTCGGTTGCATATACCTTGGCAAAATTCAAGGCGAACAGGTTCCGGTTTTTCTTAAACGCCGGAGTGTCTGAGGTGTTTATATACTTTGGTTTATCGTCACCCATTGTTCTGCCACCAAAGGCGACAACATTACCCAGAAGGTCAATAATGGGAAAAATAACTCTGTTTCTGTAATAGTCAAAAAGTCTGTCGTTCTTTGCACCGGCAAGAAAGCCTGCTGTCAGTTCATACGGCTTGAAACCTGATTTTGTCAAGTAGTCTGATAATGCAGTCCAGCTGTTGGGTGAGGCGCCGAGTCCGAAATGCTTGATTGTTGTTTCCTTCATCTCTCTGTTGCGCAGATAATCGAGAGCCGGTTTCCCTTCGTCTGAGTAAAGGAAGCTATGAAAGAATTTTGCAGCTTCCTTGTTCATTTCAAGAATCCGCTGACGGTTGACTTGAAATTTATCCTGCCTTTTTTCATCCTGTTCCATAGGGATGCCGCAGCGTCTTGCAAGGAATTCAATCGCTCCGGGATAATCGAGATTTTCGATGTTCATGATAAAGCTGACGACATCGCCGCCCACTCCGCAGCCGAAGCAATAAAAGCTGCCATTTGTCGGAAACACAACAAAGGACGGTGTTTTTTCGCTGTGAAAGGGGCAAAGTCCGACCATATTCGAGCCTGCACGATGAAGCTGTACATACTGCCCGATAACATCCGAAAGCTCATTTCTGAATTTGATTTCATCAAGAAACGATGGTGTGAATGACATTTCTGCTCCTTTCAGACATAAAACCTCTATGCTTGTTTTGGGGTATTGCGTGTAGATAAAAGCTTACTTATAATTTTGCTTTTTGTTTATTTTTAGTTTCCCACCCTTTATAAAATAATGATTGGTTTTTATCATATGTTCGTATATAGTCATAGGTTAATCCTCGATAATTTCGTATATAAATTCGCATGGTTTTTCACCAACACTGTTTAATGCTGAAGAAACAATTTCTTTTATTTTCAATTTAACTCCAAGTGCATTTTGATAATGATAGCGAAAATGCCCTGCACAGCAAGCACAATAGGTAAGCGACATTGGCTCGTTCGGTAACTTTCCTTTAAGGCACCAGCAAGGACATTTATAAATATCATTTTCTTTCCCATAGATACCAGTGTAAATTGTGCCATCTGTATATAAAACAGGATTTCCCATCCACTTAACAGTTGATAAAAGATTGACTTTTTCGCTAAGTGCTTTATCTTTATTAACTTTTGCAAATTGTCTACAGTCTTTATTTCTTTGTCCACCAATGCAACAAGCACAATTACTTAAAATATCAACAGTTTCATCATGAGTAAAAGCTTTTTCCAATCGTCTTATTGAATCAGCGATGGCATTAATGTCTTTTGTATTCATGTCATCGCCTAAGAGTTGATTTATTTTATCTGAATCGATATTATTTCCTAATAAAGCTTTTCGAATTTTTTCAATACTTGGCATAAATTTTCCCCTTAAAATATAAGTTATTTATTTAGCTTTCATAGGTGGGTCAAATTCTTTATATAATTTTACATGCTCAGGTAACTTATAAATTTATGTTAATTATTATTTCTTTTATTTTTATATTATTGCTTATTTACCGCCCATGCACGCGGTACGAAAAGTGAATCGAACACAGCGAGTGCGTAGCGATCTGTCATGCCGGCTATATAGTCACACACAGCTACATCTATTCCGTCAGAATCTATGAATTTTCGATATTCGGGCGACAATGATTCGGGCTTGCTTTTAAAATAACCGTATAAAAGCTCAAGCATTTTTGTTACTCTGCCATCCTCGCTTTTCGCCTTCTCGTTTCGGTATACCTTCTCAAACATGAATTCACGCAGCCTGTAGGTTGCAGTTCCGATGGGTTCTGTAAATCCCACTCCAAAACTGGTATTGCTGCCGTTATTTACTCCGTATTCGATAACAGAGCGAACCATTGTGTTTATCCTGTCACCATGTGAATAGCCGAGTATATCCGACAGCTCAGTCGGTATATCTGAATAGCTGATAATACTTGCACGTACAGCGTCGTCGATGTCATGGTTTATATATGCAATTCTGTCGGCATATTTAATTAACTGTCCTTCGAGTGTGAATGCCAGGTCTTCACCGGTATGGTTTGCAATACCATCCCTTACTTCAAACGTCAGGTTCAATCCCTGACCGTCATTTTCAAGCTTGTCCACAACCCTCAGGCTTTGGCTGCTGTGTGAAAATCCGGCTGGGTTGAGTTGATTCAACGCATACTCACCCGAATGGCCGAAAGGTGTATGCCCAGGTCATGACCGAGTGCAATCGCTTCGGTAAGGTCCTCGTTCAACCTGAGCGAGCGGGCAATTGTACGGGCAATCCGTGAAACCTCAAGTGTATGTGTGAGTCTGGTGCGGAAATGATCGCCTTCGGGTGCGATGAACACCTGCATCTTATGCATAAGGCGGCGGAAGGATTTACTGTGGATGATACGGTCGCAGTCACGCTGAAAGGGAGTGCGGAATTCACACTCTTCTATCGGCCTTAACCTGCCTTTTGTGAATTGACTTCTGGCAGCTTTATCACAAAGTGCCTGCCGTTCATACTCAAAAATCAAATCCTTCATTTCCATCACCATAATTTCTGAATTCTATTTTATATCTCTCTTGACAAAGGTCCAGAGTGAAGCAACAAACATTGCTAAAGCTGTTGCCCCCAACATAATAGCACCAAGTGTTGGATTTAGCTGAACAGAAGATAAGTTATACATATTTCCGTCACCCACGAACTGTGATAGATCAAGATAAGGTATGATAGTATATTTGAGCCAGTTGACTGAATTTTTCACAGTGTAAGATATTATCTGGTATATCAATGGGAATACAATATTTAATCCTATACCCGAGACAACCGCCAGTGCTGTGTTCTTTGTTAGGGTTGACATCATAAATGCAACAGAGATAAGGAATATCATTGATATCGAACAGAACATCGCCTGCACAGCAAGATACAGGAAGAAGCTGACCGACTGGACTGTTTCGCCGGTTACAAACATATATGGATATATAAAATCGGTAAATCCGTAGTTTATACCGAGAGAAATGATACATACTGCCATGCCTGCAAACATTGTTATATACCCCGTTATTAAAACCGCTATATATTTCGCAGTTATTATCTTCCAGCGCTTAACAGGTCTGATAACAAGCATATTAATTGTCTTAGTTGAGAACTCACCCGACACCATGCTTGAAGCAAGAAATACTGCTATTATAGCCACAAACATGGTCAGCGAAAGAAAGCTTAGTGATTGTTGACGGGTAGATTGAGTTATTGTGTAATCGGGAGTGTTATTATCAAGGCTTTCCCACAGTATAAGGTTCTTATCCTCGTATTTTTTAAGATTGTTCTGTGTCAGTTTTATAAAATCTTCATAACTCTGTTGATTATAACTGTATCGTTCATTATATTCCTGTTCGTTCAATCTTAATTCATTTTTAGAAGAGATTATATTCTGAGCATTACTGTATATTGAATCCAGGGTGTTATTTTCCCAGCTACCTGAAGGCTCAATATCATTTTCTATACGAAATTCAAGTGTTTTTATAAATATTTCGTTATATGCTTTACTGTCTTTTAATGAATTAAGTGTATTTTTATATTCTTTATTATTTGGATATTGTTCTAATTTTAACTCAGCGGCAGTAATTTGGCTGTCGAATTGTTTATCCTGCCCCTCCGCATATTTAAGTTGTTCTTTATAATAGCTCATATAGTCATTGTTTTCAACTGTAAGCCAATATTGTTCTATTGCATTATTTGTATCTTCAACCAGTGATTCAAGAACATCATCGCTGACTTCAGTTCCAAGATATCCTGAATAATTATACAAATAACTCATTTCCTCTTCGCTGATATCATTATCAAGTACCAATTCTGCTTCAAAAACAATAATAGCATTTTGTTTTATTTGTTCAACAGTATTAAAGCGCCAGTCATTAATTTTAGTTACATTATATTCAAGTGCTTTCTCATAGACCGCCTTTTCTACTTTATATTGTTCCTTCACTACTTCCGGTTGATAATCACCTTTAGCTTCAATCTGCCATTCAAGATCCTGGATCATCTGCGATATATCTCGATCATATCCGTAATCATAATTATTTATATTGCTCAGAAAAGGAAGAGCAAAGCAAAACACAATAAAGATTGCGATGACAATTGTTGTGCTGGGAGCTTTGAACTTTTTGATAAGCTCATTTTTTATAAGCCTGCCTAATTTATTCATATTTATAACCATTCCTTTTTATCATGTACGATGTTTCGTGCGGTTCCGGCTTGCCGGAATTGCCGCCCCTCTGGCGGCAAAGTCGCAAAACTCGCCGTTTGAAAGAAAACTTGTTTTTCTTTCAGACTTATGACCATTTCTTATTTAGTGAGTGGGAATTGTGCCGTGTTTTGCAAAGCAGAACTTTTGCCATTCCGGACGGCGAAAAGGCACAAAACCCAAGTTTGAAAATTTATTTTCGAACTTCCTCCTACTGTATGCTTTCAGCATGAGTGGCTTCAAGGAAAGCCTGCTCAAGCGTCTTCTGGTCGTATAACATCGAGTAGAGAGCGATACCGTTTTGAATAAACATTTCGGCAAGCTCTGAAGCTGTCTGTTTGTTTGCATTCAACGAAATATAATTATCCTTCAATTCAAACACAATTTCTTTATTCTTAAGAAGTTCTGCTGCTGCCTCGTATTTATCTGTTTCAAAATAATAGTGCAGAAGCTGTTCTGACGAAACCTCACCGATTGCATCCATTGACATTGTTGTTGTAACCTTGCCGTTTTCAATTATAACAACTCTGTCACACATAAGCTCCATTTCTGCAAGCAGATGTGAGGAGACAAGCACTCCAACGCCGTTTTTAGCATACTCCCTGAGGTTATCACGAAGCTCCTTGATACCGACCGGATCAAGTCCGTTCGTCGGCTCGTCAAGAATGAGCAGGTTCGGGTTGTGCAGTATTGCCTGCGCAACACCCAGTCTCTGACGCATACCAAGCGAATACTTTTTTACTTTATCGTTGATACGGTTTTCAAGCTTGACAACACGAACAGCTTTATCTATCTGTTCCTGGGTTATCCCGTTGTACATTCTTGAAAAAAGCTTTAAATTTGTCATACCTGTCAGATAGATATACATTTCGGGGCTTTCTATAATGCCCCCGACCTTTTCAAGCGCTTTTTCGCAGTCGGTTTTTACATCGAATCCATTAATATGAACATCACCTGAGTCGATTGAAAGCAATCCGAGTATCATCTTTATAGCTGTGGTTTTCCCCGCACCGTTTGGACCGAGAAAACCGACGACCTCTCCGGGATTAACTTCAAAGCTGACATTTTTTAAAACATGCTTGTTTCCGAATTTTTTATTAATGCTTTTGACTTCTAATATCGGCATGTCTACCTCCATAATTAATATTACTGTACATATAGTTATACAGCGAAATTTTGAATAATACTTTTTATTTAACTATATTTTTTTCAACTCGTATATTTTTCTCGCTTTTGTCTATTTTTCAATGATTTTTTTTGATTTTTTTGTGCGTTTTGACATTAAATAAATTATTAAAACAGCAACAATTGCTCCCAATGTATCAATCAACACATCACTAACCTGCGCACTCCTGCCGAGTGAACCCAGCTGTATCAGCTCATCACCGATTGCAACTGCCATCGGATAGAAAAGCGATATAAGTATTTTTTTTCTGTTTGTAATGCTGTTTACCGTAATATATGTTAATAAACCCAGTACCGAAAACTCAAAGGCATGAGCCAGCTCTCGTATAATACCTGCAATTGTGTCTTCTTGCGCTTCGTTAATATCGATGCCAAGCAAATTCGCTGCTTTTTCGACGAAAACAACCACTCTATCGCTGTCAGCTGATGACTCGTCGGCATTCTTGAGTGAGTTCGAAAATATAAATGCTGTCCATAACAACGACAGCAATATAAATAAAATAAAATGCTTTTTGGATTTACTCATTTGCGTAGCTCCCGTCAGTCGGTTTGTTCCAATAACTCTTCTGCAGCAGCGCGGATGCGCTCCGATACATTCAAACCGCCGATGATTCTCGACAGCTCCTCAATGCGTGCTTCCTTATCAAGCTCATTGACATAGGTGTAGGTTCTGCCGTCTTTTTCTTCCTTTGTTATCCTCAGGTGGCAGTCTGCAAGTGCCGCAATCTGTGCCGAGTGGGTAACGCAGATAATCTGCAAGGGTGTTGCGGACATAGTGAGTCCTTTAAGCTTGATACCGATTTTACGGCTGGTCTTGCCCGAAATTCCGGTATCTATTTCATCAAATATGATTGTTCCCGCACTGTCCGATTGCGAAAGTACGCTCATTATTGACAGCATAATTCGGGACAGCTCGCCGCCTGATGCAATCTTCTCAATTGGCTTTGGAGGTTCACCAATGTTCGTTGATACCAAAAATCTGACTGTGTCAAAACCGTCGGGTGCCGGTTGTTTTTCACTGACCTCAACAACAAACTGCAGCTTGCCCATGTCAAGAAATTCAAGCTCGTATTTTATTCTTGCAGCAAGTGAAACTGCACCTTCCTTGCGGATTGCGGTTAATACCACTGCTTTTTCAATCATAATTTTCTCAGCTTCAGTTAACTGTGATTTCAGCTTCGCCAGATATTCATCAGCGTTTTCGATCTGCTGCAGCTCGGTTTTCATCTTCTCACAGTTTTCAAGAGTTACTTCGATGCTGCCGCCGTATTTGCGTTTTATGTCCTGGATAACATAAAGCCGTTCTTCGATTTTATCCAATCTTGCGCCGATTGTTCCGGTATCTTCATCAATATATTTCACAACCGTTTCGGATATGTCTTCTATCTCATATTTTATACTTTTAAGCTTTTGGGCAAGCTCGTTGAGTTCCGGCAAAACGGTCAGAAGTGATGATACTTCTCTGTAAGCTGTATCAACAAGGATAGAAGCTGATTTGTTTTCAGCACCATAAAGCGCATTGTATGCAGAAGAACAACCCGTAACAATCTTCTTTGCGTTCAGAAGTCGGGTTTTCTGCTCGTTTAACTTCTCTTCTTCTTCGACTTTTAGTCTCGCATTCTCGATTTCACTTATTCTGTATGATAGATAATCTGCACGACGAACTTTTTCATCCTCATCAACCTTCACAGAATTCAACTCATGTTTAATATCTGTATATTGCTTGTATGCTTTGTAATATTCGTCGGTTGCTTCACGGTTGTCAATAAATCTGTCGAGTAGTTTAATGAATGAATCAGCATCGCTGAGCATTCTGGTGTCTTGTTGACCGTGTATGCAGATAAGCCGTTCCGCAGCTCCACGAAGTCTTGAAGCCGGCACTGTTCTTCCATTAATTTTTGAAATTGCTCTGCCGTCAAGTGACAGCTTGCGTGATAGAAAAATTATTCCGTCCTCATCGGGCTCAAGCTCAAGCTCTGTCATTGTCTTCAATGTATCATCCGAAAATCCGCCGAAAGCACCTTCGACTAGCGCATACTGTTCACCAGTCCTGATAAGCTCTCTGTCGCTTCTTGCGCCGCAGAGCATATTTATTGCATCAATAATAATGCTTTTTCCTGCTCCGGTTTCACCTGTGAATACACAAAATCCGCTGTCATGTTCGAGTGACAGCGTCTTTATTAATGCGATATTTTCAATATGTAACGATGACAGCATACCGGTATCCTCTCATATATGAAACTAACAAATGAATTGTGATTTTATTAATTTTGAAAGATTCATTCAGAATAGACTTTTTCAAAATTGCTGAGGTAATTCATTTGTTAGTTTCATATAGGGTAACTTTATAATGATCAACTCTATTTTATAAGCTGTTCGATTCTATGACAGATTTCCATCGATTTTGATTCATTTTTTGTGATTATAAGGAAAGTATCATCGCCTGCGATGCTACCGACGATATCATCCCAACCCATTGCATCAATTGCTGCTCCTGTTGCATTCCCCATACCGACAAGCGCTTTTACAACGACCAGATTTCCTGCAAAATCTACGCCCTGTATTGTTTCGGCAAGAATTTTTGCAAGCTTGAAGCTCGAACCTGTCTGTGTTCTCGGAACAACTCCATACCGGGTTATACCCGAACGGTCAACAACCTTCTCAATGTCAAGCTCCTTCAGATCGCGTGAAATTGTTGCCTGAGTTGTTTCAATTCCTGACTTCTTTATCAGAAGTGCAAGCTCTTCCTGGGTATCGATAGGGTGTTCTTTAATCAGCTTTAAAATCAATTCTTGTCTTCGAGTTTTCATTCGTAAATCCACTTTCGATTTTATCTTATTTTGACAATTTTCTATACAGAGTATCGCAGAATGTATGCCCTTTGATGCGTATTAATTTTGTTGTCTTTTCGGAGCGTATAATTTTTACTCCGGTATTCTCGTCTATTTCAACTGTTTTCCGTCCATCAGCTGACAGGAATGCCTTTTTGCCTCTTGTCGGTAAAAATCTCAGTTCGATTTCTTCATCGGGCGGGAAAATAAGCGGTCTTGAGCTAAGCAAAGAATGTGAGCATACCGGAGTGATACAAATGACCTCAAGTCTTGGATCAATAATCGGTCCGCCGGCTGCCATTGAATATGCGCTTGAACCGGTTGGTGTCGCGACAATAAGCCCGTCTGCACTGTAGACTGAAACCGACTTGCCGCAGCTGGTCAACTCAATGTCAATCATATGCGATACCGCACCTTTTGAGAGAACCGCTTCATTAAGCACAGATTCAAAATATTTTTCATTACCTGATTTTATAAGGTATATATCAAGCATCATCCGTTTCTCAATGATGAACTCATTGCTTACAAGTGCATTCAGCGAATCCAGCTCGTCCTTTTCAAGCTCCGCCATATATCCTGTATGTCCGAGATTTATTCCGAGCAATGGTTTTTCACTGCCTGCAAGCGGCAGAATGGTACCGTCACCGCCAAGAACAATGATTGCTTCAGCTTGTTCTTTTCCGCAATCATGTATTATACCCAGTGAATTTAACTTTTTTTTAACCTCTGCTTCAAAGGCATCAATATTCGGTTTGTTGGTGTTCCTGACAATCTGAACTGCTTTCATCCCGTTGCTTCCTTATTTTTTAAAAAATGCAAGAAACTCTATGTTTCCGTCGCTGCCCTTTATAGGAGAATCAATATATTTTTGTAAAGCTAAACCGTTCCGGTCAGCTGTATTTTTTATGTTTTCGAACATTGTGCCGTAAAGCTTTTTACTTCCTCTGACAATACCGCGTTTGCCGATGTTCTCCCTGCCCACCTCAAATTGAGGCTTGATAAGGCTAACAAAAACACCGCCTTCGGTTAGAATATCGCTCACCGCAGGATATATCAATGTTTGCGATATGAACGAAACATCCATTGTTACAATATCAATTTGCTTGTTAAAATTCTTTTTAGTCAGTGTTCTTGCATTTATACCCGGCATATCGAGAACATGGCTGTTCTCCTTTATTTTAGGATGCAGTTGATCTTTCCCGACATCAACCGCATAAACAAAGTCAATGTCTCTCTGTATAAGACAGTCACAGAAACCACCCGTCGATGCACCGATATCAACCGCTGTTTTCCCAGTTACATCTATTTCAAAGCTGTCAAGAGCGGCTTCAAGCTTTATCCCTGCTCTTGAAACATATTTTATATCATCGATTATTTGTATATCCCACCCATCAATAAAAATTGATGGGTTACAGTCAATCTGCCTTGACGGCTTGCTCTCCACCTGTCCGTCGACAAGCACAGAACCTGATTTGATAAGCATCGAAGCTCTGTTTCTGCTTTCGCAAAGTCCAAGCTCTACCATCAGAACATCAAGCCTTGTCATAGTTTTTAGTTATCTCGGCTGCAATTTGTTCGGGCATGAATCCACATTCGCGGTGCAGCTGTTCGAGTTTTCCGAAGGTGATAAATTTATCATCAATTGCGCGGACTATGGTTCTTGTATTCAAATTTGCCTTCAGATATTCTCCTATGCCACCGCTGAGTATTCCCTCTTCAAGCACATAAACCAGTTTTGCTGTTGCAATCAGTGTCTGAAGCTTATCTATATCAATCGGTTTAACTCTCTTGAGCTTAATAACCCGTGCGGAAATACCCTGCTGCTTGAGTATCTGAGCAGCATCGTATGCGTTTTTGGTAATTATACCATATGAAATTATCGCAACATCAACCTTGTCGGAAATATCAACAAACTCAAGGTCACTGCCGGTGCCGATGTAATCGGTATATTTAGTATTGCATTTGCCTTTGGGATATCTTACAGCAACGGGATGAATAGATTTGAACGCTTCGGTGAATGCTTCATCAAGATCGGCGTAATTTTCAGGCGAATATACAACAACATCGGGTATATTTCTGAACATTGCAACATCGAAAACACCATGATGTGTCGGACCGTCGCTATTGACGAACCCTGCTCTGTCTATCGCAAAAATAACCGGTAATCCCTGAAGTGCGACATCGTGGAGTATCTGATCATATGAGCGTTGTAAGAAGGTTGAATATATAGCAACAACAGGCTTTTTACCTCCGACGCAAAGTCCTCCGGCGAAGGTAACAGCATGCCCCTCGGCGATACCGACATCGAAAAATCTTTCGGTGAACATCTCCGCAAAATCGTCGAGTCCGGTTCCGTCGGTCATTGCCGCAGTGATTGCGCAGATGCTTTTATCTCTTTTTGCATGTTTAATAATAATTTTACCGAATTCGGCTGAAAACGAATCCTTGCCGTTTGTGACAAAACCCTTTTCAATATCAAAGCTACCGACAGAATGGTATTTTGACGGGTTCTGTTCAGCAAACTCATAGCCTTTTCCTTTTTTTGTCTGTACATGAACGAGGCAGCATTTTTCGCTTGTTTTCGCTTCATTGAGTGCAATCTCAAGCTTTTTAATATCATTACCATTGACAGGGCCGAGGTATTCAATACCCATATGCTCAAAAAGATTTTCACTCCAAACAAGTCTTTTCCCAAAATCTTTAATTCCCTTTGCAGCTTTAACAAGACCGCTCCCGACTACGGGAATGCTGTCGAAAAGTTTATGTGTATTATGCTTCATGCTGAAGTATCTTTCACTGGTTCTGAATCTTGCAAGATGCTCCGATAATGCTCCGACATTGGTCGAAATCGACATATCGTTGTCGTTGAGTATTATAATAAGACGCATATGCTGTTTGGAGCAGTTGTTGAGCGCTTCGTAAATCATGCCATTAGTGCATGCACCATCACCTGCAACGGCAATCGTATAATCCTTGCTGCCAGTAATAGCGTTCGCACTTGCGATACCGATTGCGGCAGAAATTGATGTGCTGCTGTGTCCTGCGCCGAAGGGATCATGTTCGCTCTCACTTCTTAGTGTAAATCCGGACAGCCCGCCATATTGCCTGAGCTGTGAGAACCTGTCTTTGCGACCGGTCAACAGCTTATGAACATAGCTTTGATGCCCGACATCCCAGATAATTTTATCCTTCGGAGAGTTAAATATACGATGTAAAGCAATGCTAAGCTCGACAACGCCAAGATTTGATGCAAGATGACCTCCTGTTGAAG
The DNA here is from genome assembly GCA_001797275.1 of Clostridiales bacterium GWF2_38_85. Lineage (GTDB taxonomy): Bacteria > Bacillota > Clostridia > Oscillospirales > CAG-382 > GWF2-38-85. The sequence continues at coordinate 87,774 of MGOY01000025.1, forward strand.
AAACCGTTTTAATGATTTCAGTCCGAAGCTCATCTGCAAGTATTTCAAGCTGTTTATCCGAAAGATGTTTAACGTCAGCCGGTGAATTTATTTTATCAAGTATTCCCAAACCGCTCGTAACTCCTATTTTCTGTTTTGTTTTTTCTTTGAATCTCTCCCGGTGAAGAGACAGATAACCTTTGCAAAGCCCATAACTATTTCCACGCTTTTTGTCATCGCTATCCTTTTACCGAGAGCCTTTCCTCCGACTGTCAATGCTGCAATACATGAGGTCAGAAGTAGTGTTATCCAAAACCCATAATCTTCGTTGATAAATATTTTTGCTGCTATCGCAGCACCTGTTGCACCCGAAACGACACCGGCAATATCACCGATGACATCGTTACAGACTGATGCGACCTTGTCTGCGTTTTTAAGAAGCATAACCGCTGTTTTACCGATTTTACTCTTGCGGGAAGCCATAGAATGAAAAGGACTTTCCGCCGCAGTAGCAACGGCAAGTCCGATAATGTCAAATAAAATGCCTATAAAAATAAATATGAAAAGTAGGATAAATGCAATTATGACAGGCAGGCTGTTCATCGATTCACCCGAAATCAGCGATAAAACAGCAGTGATAACGAAGGATATTAAAAATACCTTAATCGCCCATCTGTATTGGTTTTGTCTTTCCTTCTTTTTGTCTTTTTTTCGTCGAGGAGCTTCTTCTTGTTGGCGTTCCATATGGAAACATTGATCCTTTCAAAATACGTAATTTAATCGATTGCGAAACTAATTTTTCACAATCATCTAAAATATGTGAATTAATATAATTTGTTATTTAGAATAAATTAATAGATGGCGGCACAAAACGTAAACTTTGTGACATTCGGTCAAGTAGGTTTTCCCCAATCGGTACTTTTTGTCGCCAATAAAGCGGTTTCCCTTTAAACCGACAGCCGGTCCGTCACCGGAGCCGGGACTTGATTGCCTGTTAGTTCACACTGCAATCCGTTCTGTGCCTGTTATTCTCAGCCTAGGAGATTTCCTCAATAAATCGTTCTCGTTCCTTAGACTCTTTTGCAATAATGGTTTCAAAGAGCAATAACCGGTATCGTCGTCGACTCACTCCACCGATGTGAACTCCCATCCGCCACAACCACTCAAGTCAGGCTACATCTATCCACAGCATCTTAACGTACCGCGTGATAGGTTTAATCTTTAATCTGTACCGGTTATAACATTGTACTCCGCCACAGAAGAAAGCCTCAAAGGAAAACGGGTCAGGTCTCGTATGCCATTACAAGTTGCCCGCAGACCAATCTCCCAGCACCCACCCTATACTGGGCGTATAAAGCAAGCACAAGGAGCTTCATCGATATGCCCTTTTGCGGATTTTTAGGCCCGCTTTCAGAAACGACGATTTAACTAGGATACTGCGCCATCCGCTATTTGTTAAAATAGCGTTATCGCTGTTTTATAATATCTTATTAAAAATAAGAGATATGATCATAAATTACTCAGAATATCATTGTATTATAGCATAAATATTTAAATATTTCAAGTGTTATTTTTTTCTATCAAGTAAATAATCTGCTAATAACAGAAGTCTTTGCTTTACTTTGCTGCCCGGAAACACATCAAGACACTTTTTTGCATTCTCTGTCAGCTCAATTGCAAACTGTTTTGCACCATCCAACCCAAGCAGCGAAACATAGGTTGATTTATTGTTGTTCAAATCCGAACCGGTGTTTTTGCCAAGCTCTGCGCTGTTGCCTTCTATGTCAAGTATGTCGTCAACAACCTGGAATGCACGGCCGATATAATATCCATAACCCTTTGCCGCGATCTTTTTCGCTTCGTTTGCTTTGCCTGCAATACATCCAAGCTCACAGGCTGCCGCAATCAATGCGCCTGTTTTCAGGCTGTTCATCAGGTCAAGCTTTTCTCTTGTAAGTTGATTCTTTTCACCGTCAAGGTCAAGCTGTTGACCGCCGATCATGCCTTCCTTGCCAGCGTAATATGACAGACATTCGACAGCATCGCAGTTCTGGAGCGGTGACAGCTGACGGTTTGACGCACATGCATACATTGCAAGCAATGATAGTGCATCACCCGCAAGTATTGCTGTTGCTTCGCCGAAAACGATGTGATTCGAAGGCTTGCCACGCCTCATGTCGTCATCATCCATTGCCGGGAGATCGTCGTGGATCAGCGAGAATGTATGGATAAGCTCAACTGCTGCGGCATAACTCTCGCAGCCTTCTATATAAGAATCACATTCGTCGGAAGCGGCGGAAAACTCATAAACTAAGTATGGCCTGATCGCTTTTCCGCCTGCGAAAACCGAATATTTCATTGAATCAATAAGTGATTTAAAATAGTCCTCGCCAAGCTTTGAAGAACAAAGCCGTTCAAGCTCTTTTTTAGTTACCATCGAAAGTGTGTCCATCATTCCGGTCAATTCGTCGTAATTTTTCATTGCTGTTCAGTCTCAAATTCTGTTTCTGTTATTTCTCCGTCTTTGTTTAAAAGTATCTTGACCTTGCTTTCGGCACCGTCAAGCATTGTGTTGCAGAGCTTGACCAGTTCGGTACCCTCTTCAAACATCTTCAGCAGTTCATCGAGCGGGGCGCTGCCGTCATCAAGCGCCTGGACAATGTCCTCAAGCCTTTTCATTGCTGTTTCAAAGGTGTATTTTTCTTTTTTCGCTGTCTTCATTTCGCTCATTTTTTATTTATCCTTCCTTTAGAAAGCTCAAGTCTATCCGTTTGACCGTTGTCTCTGCTTCGCCGTCGTTGAATTTCAGCTTTAATTTATCTCCGATGTTAATATCTTTGGCACTGTAGACAGCACCTTTTTCACTGAATGCGATTGCGTACCCTCTCTTGAGGGGTGAATATGGGTTGAGCAGTGTTATTTTCTCGCCGATATGCTGCGTCTTTGTTCGTTTAAGTTCAAACAATCTTTGCATTTCAATGCCGAGAGTATTTTCAAGCTCAACCAGAGCCATCCGCCTGTCGCTTATTGTATTCAACGGCGATATCATCGCCTTGCTTTTTTGCAACAGCATCAGCTGGTTTCTTCTATCTGCTATGTTTGCCAGCTGCAGGTCGCAGAGCCGCTTGACTACATTGGTCAGCCTTGTTTTGCATGTCTCGATCTCGGGCAGACAAAGCTGTGCGGCTTCAGAGGGTGTTGCTGCTCTTGTATCAGCGACAAAATCAGCGATTGTGAAGTCTGTTTCATGTCCGACCGCTGACACAACCGGTATCTGTGAGCGGAATATCGCACGCGCCAGCTTTTCGTCATTGAACGCCCATAAATCCTCGATTGAGCCGCCGCCCCTGCCGATAATCAACACATCTGCAGCATTGTATTTGTTGAAGTATTCTATTCCTTTGATAACATCAGCCGCAGCACCGTCTCCCTGCACCAGCGCCGGGTAGAGAATCAGCTTTGCCGGTGGAAATCTGTTTTTGCTTATTTTTATAATATCCCTGATTGCCGCTCCGGTCGGCGAGGTAACAATGCCGACACGGTAGGGTGTTTTGGGAAGCGGTTTTTTATGCCTGGGATCAAACAGTCCTTCTGCATTCAAACGCTTTTTCAGCTGTTCAAATGCAACATACAGCTCACCGACACCGTCGGGCTTCATGTTTTCAGCTGTAAGCTGATAGACACCGCCCTGCTCGTAGACAGCAATCCGTCCTCTGCAAACAACATTCAATCCGTTTTCGGGAGCAAATATCAACTTTGTCGCTGATGTTCTGAACATGATACACTTCAACACAGAACCGGAGTCCTTAAGCGAAAAATAAAAGTGACCGCTTGAATGCATTGTCAGATTTGAGATTTCTCCCCTGACATAAACAGATTTGAAGGTGTTCGATCCTTCGATATATTTTTTTATAAGACTGTTTATCTGCGATACGCTTAGTATTGCGGCTTCACTATTCATCAGTATCTTCCTTTATATCTTCAGTTATCTCATTTTCTGCTTCGCCGTCGTCGTCCTCAAAAACCTCCACCTGTCTCGACTGGTAGTTCGGCAATGCTCTTACAACACCGCCCAAGACGCCGTTGATAAAGGAAACCCCTTTTTCGTCATCGTAATCCTTTGCAAGCTCGACAGCTTCGTTGATTGCAACGCTGTCAGGTGTGCCAGTATAAACTATCTCAGCTATGCAAAGACGCATTATAGCTTTTGCAAGTCTACTCATTCTGTCGAATCGCCAATTTGCAGCCTTCTCGCTGATCATTGTATCAATTTCCTGCATATGTTCTGCAGCAAGGCCGAATATATATTTTGCGAATTGATTTACCTTAATTTCACGCCATTCAATAGCGTCGACAATTATTTGCTCGGGCTTTTTATCCCTGTTAAAATCATATTCAAATAACAGCTCCAATGCTATTCCACGCGCTTCTCTTCTGTTCATAAACTACCGCTTCCCCGACGAAATTTCAAATCTAAATTAACATTAAAACATAACCTGACCACCGCTCACGTCGGAAAGCGGTTTATCTTAACTATAATCACATACTAATACAGATTAATTATACTACAAAAGTATAAAAAAATCAATACCTCAGTATTAACTTATTTCCTGTATCGTTTTCATCGTTCTAAAATCATGAAAAATTATCCAAATCAATCTTGCATTTTTTACTAACATGAAATATAATATTTTTACAAGAATAATTGTGCAAAACGCGGTTTTGTTCTATATTAAACTAACAAATGAATTGTGATTTTATTAATCATGAAAAAGCCATGGAGTATAGGCTTTTTCATGATTGTTGGGGTAATTCATTTATTAGTTTTATATAATTATAATTTAGAGCATAAAATTTATCTGTATTTGTGCTACAATAATTGGTTTTATGCTGCCATCAATGGCTTATTATCTTGTCGATACAGTAAAAGTTACTATCGACGGTAAAGATGCATAAATTATAAAAAATATATTCTCCCGGCTGCAGTTTATAGCTACAACCAGGTTTTAAATTTTAAGTTTAACATAGCAATTTGAGAAAGTTATTTTATTTAATCATTTATATATATTATATTCATTTAATGATGTTCTCATTATATATCAAATTGTATAAAATGTAAATTATAACGTGAATACAAAATAATATCGAATTAATGCTTTACAAATCTAATTGATAATATATACTAATTATGAATAATAAAAGGAGAGATTGCCATGAGGAAAACCGCAGTTATTATATTAGCGCTCATTTTACTGCTATCAGTTATAACGAGTTGCGATGTCGACAAGGACAACGAAAGCAAGACAACCCAAAGCAATGCTTCGGATACCTCAGCCACATCAGGGAGCAACGAATCAGCGGGATATGTTGCTGATATACCCGATGTAAACTACGACGGACTTGAATTCAAAATAATGACACGACTGAAGCCTGATGCAAAATACACCGAGTTTGGGTACGATATAGAAACCGAAGCTGGTGTTATCAGCGAAGCTGTCGATAAACGAAACAATACTGTTGAAGAGCAGCTTGGAATAGATATAGTTGAATATGCGGTTATTGACGGGCAGGGCGATTCCGTAGGTACACAGCTCAGAATGATAGAGCAGGCAAATACCGATATATACTACATAGTTCAGCCACAGCTTTACGAGGTTGCGCAGATGGCGGCCGAAGGCAGACTTTATGATATGAAAAAGCTAAGCAATCTGCATGAGTTGTCAGAACCGTGGTGGGACAGCTTCTTTATCGACGCAACCTCGATAAACAACAAGGTGTTTTTTGTAACCGGAGATATGGGCTTTAACACAAGAGACGCGATTAATGTATGCTTCTTCAACAAAAAATACATCGAAGAATATTCTCTCGAAAACCCATATGAGCTGGTAAACAACAATGAATGGACGATCGATGTTTTAATTGAATGGTCAAAAAAGATCAGCACCGACTTTGATAATGACCAGAAGATAACCTACAAGGATAAATACGGCTTAGGCGGACAGAACGACCTTTTGATGGCTTTATTTAACGGCAGCGGCGAAAGACTTGGCGAAAAGGACGAAACCGGAAAGCCTGTTGTCAATGTATACAATAACAGAAGCGTAGATGTCATAAATAAAATCCTGGAGCTTATGCAGGACAAGAGCCATTTTGTAACTGCGAACGATTATTTCGGCGATCCCGGTTACACTGTATCACCGACAGAATTAGTACTTAACGCTTTTATGGAAGGCAGATCGCTTTTCTATTTTGAAATACTGCAAAAAGCTGAGTACTTGAGAGGCGCCGGCGAAGAACTTGATCTCGGCATACTGCCGATTCCGATGTATTCGAGCAATCAAGACGGATACGAGCATGTGATAAACCCGTACAACGGCAGCGCATTTGCGATTCCGCTGTATATCGGCAGCGAAAACGCCGAAATTGCTTCGATTGTACTTGAAGCGCTCAGCGCGGAAAGTAAGAATACCGTAACACCAGCATATTATGATACCGCTCTTCTGAAACAGAAAACACGCGATATTGAAAGCCAGCAGATGCTCGACATGATTTTTTCAACCGTAAGCGTTGACCTGGGGCATGTTTATAAATGGGGTAATATGGGTTCAGCCTTAATGGCTGAAATGCTTAATTCGGGCGGCGGTAATTTTGCTTCATTGTGGGACGGAATTAAAGTCAGTGTGCAGGAAGCTGTCGATGCAACCATCGAAGCATATGATAGTATAGAAAACTGATACGCAGTTTTCATTATTCAACTGTATACTTTTAAACCGTATGATCCACTTTAAACTGCAACTATATAATTGAAAACGATATCCCGCATAAATTCATGCGGGGTATTATATTATTGTAAATGTATTAATAAGAATTATTTTAACATTAAATATTTTGTCGAAAATAGTATAAAAACAAAATGAGTTCTGTGTTTGAATTTGATGGAGCAAATACAACACAGTGGCAGACCCCCGAAAGACAAGACAGCGATAGCTTTAGCTCTGAAAGATGCACAGAAAGCAATACAGTTTCTCATGAGAAACTGTATATAAACTATTCGCTGTCTGAAATAAAAAAAGCTACTGGTGTTAGTAAAAGTACGATTTATTGGTATAGGTATACAAGAAAGTAAACCCCTATATTAATGACTTTCATTAGAAAACATATTCTTTATAATTACCCGTTGCAACCGAAAACACAAAAATCCGGAGTTGCTTATTTGCTACTCCGGAGTCTATAATTCTTCAAGCTTTATATATCAAGTTGTGCTGGTCAAGCGAAATTGTAACAATCTGACCTAATATTTTTCGAATTGAAGCGAGCTTCGAACGGAGTCAGTCCGTTATTATAGGAATGCGG
>MGOY01000026.1 GCA_001797275.1 Clostridiales bacterium GWF2_38_85
TACAAACGCACCTATGCATACACAACAGGAACACTTGGCACTGTTCAGTCAACAATATCCTATGGCTATACTAACCCAAACTGGGGAGACCTGCTGACCAGCTATGCCGGCAGCGCAATAACCTATGATAATATAGGCAATCCTACTTTATACAGAGTATTGGGAACTCCATATACATTAAGCTGGACCGGCAGGCAATTGGATTCGGTCAATATTATGGGTATGGATAATACCACCTATACCTATAATGAATCGGGAATCAGAACATCAAAAAACAGAAACGGCACGGTTTACAGCTACACCCTCGATGGTTCGAAGATCCTTAAGGAAACCCGTGGAGCATCGACCACATTATATTATTACTATGATGAAAGCGGTTCAGTAATTGGTTTCAAATATAATGGAGTAAATTATTATTACGGCAAGAACATTCAAGGTGATGTTAAGTACATTTACAACACCAGCGGAACGGTTGTCGTTGAATACTGCTATGATGCCTGGGGTAACATCATCTCTACAACAGGTTCACTTGCTTCGACAATCGGCGTAATCAACCCCTTCCGTTATCGCAGCTACTACTACGACAGTGAAACAGTCTTCTACTACCTCAACAGTAGATACTATGATCCTTACACCGGCAGGTTCATCAATGCGGATGCAACTTTAAACACATCGCTTGGAATGACTGGAATGAATATGTTTGCCTATTGTGGCAATAATCCTGTTAATAGAATTGATTCGAGTGGGCGATATTGGAAATGGATCGAAGCTATAATAGAATTCTTTAACCCAGATACTAATTCTGTAAGTGGAAGCTTTCAAGATGGCATATTTAAAGGCTCAGGTTCCTTAACTGCTGGATATAGAGAAATAATGTTCCGAGGTCAAGGTGATAAAGCAGAAATTCCTATTGTCAAAGATCCAACTGTAACATTAGGTGTATATTCAAAGTTGTCTATAATTAATGCTTCGGGTAAAGTGGGCATAGGTAATGATGATGCTTCTTTATCTATAAAATGTGTTGGTGATGTTTTAACAGCATCAGCTAATGCTGGAATAAATTATAAAAATAGTCTTGGAGCGATATTAAAAGCAAAAGCAGCAGTTTTTTCAGGACGTGCAACATTAGAAGGCGAATTTTTGGGATGGCAGTATGAATTTGGAGTAACCGGAGATGCGTTAGCAGTTGGAGCTGAAGCACAAATAGGAGTATTTGATGGTGTATATACGGCGAAAGCTAATGCATCTTTAGGATTTGGTGGAGGATTTATTATTAGGGTAAAACCACCAGAACCGATACCAGATCCCAATGCGTATATAGATTGTGAACATAGACCTGAATATTAAACACGGTAGTAGAATCTTATATACTATACCCTGTTTAAAATATAAATATAGATGCAATATAAAAGATAAACAAATAACTGTAACCAACCCCTTTTATTACTATATAAAGTGTATTGAATTCAAAATATACACAACTAAAGGGGTTGGTCATTATCTACTTAAACAATGTTCGTTGTTCAATTGTTAAACATAGACTAACTTTTTATTAACATGTTCGAAAATTAACGTTTGAACAGTTCAGATGATACAATAAACTTGAAGTGGATGTGTATGGAATAAAAACAAAACAGAAAATACAGTAGACATATTAAGGCATACATGAAGATAAGATTAATGAATTGTTGGTTATAAGTAGAGAGAAACCATTATAATTAATAGGAGACATCATATGAAATATCAACATATACAAAGAATATTTACAAGTCCATTCTATTTAAATTTTAGGAAGCACTATTGCCCTGATTGTAATATCGAGTTAAATAAAATTGAGGTGTCAAAAATTGTAAACTCAAGTTCTCCTGAAGCGAAAAATTTCGATTTTCATACATTCGAGAATTATATGATTGGGAATGTAAAATTTATTTGGACAGAGTTACAATGTGATAAATGCAGAAGAACAATATCAATTTCCGAAATGAAAAGAATAGAAAACGAACAGAAGAATAATCATGAGAAATAAAATTCCAGTTAAATATTTATATAACGCAAACCCTTTCTATGTTTATTTTAAAAAGCATTATTGTCCTGATTGCAAAACTTTGCTCAAAATTGATTATGATAGAAAAATTGTAAACATACATACACCAAAAGCAAAAAATTATAATTTTGCAATTGGAGTAGGTGACTCATATTATAAGGGTAATGTAGAATTTAGAACAGGATTTTTTCAATGTCCAAAATGTAATTTCAAAGTAAATTTCGATGAGATGAAAAAAATCGAAAAATCATTAAAAAATAGTACCTAATTGATTTGAAGCAACTATCAAGCTGCTTCGGGTTAGCCATTATTGCGACATCAACGGCAATACAGTAATATATGATGAGATAGGCAACATTACGAATGTAAAATTTAATGGCGTTTCAAAATCATCTTATGAATATGATGATTTGGGTCAGCTTACACGCGAGAACAATGTATATGCAAACCTAACATATACATATGAGTACGATGATGCGGGAAACATCCTGTACAAACGCACCTATGCATACACAACAGGAACGCTTGGCACTGTTCAGTCAACAATATCCTACGGCTACAACAATGCTAACTGGGGCGACCTGCTCACAATCAACAATGGCAACACAGTATCATACGATGCTATAGGCAACCCTACAACATATTGGGTAGGGTATAACGATTATTATATGAGCTGGACCGGGCGCCAGCTTGATTCGGTCAATATTATGGGTATGGATAATACGACATATACCTATAATGAATCCGGTATCAGAACAGCAAAGAACAGAAACGGAACAGTTTATAGCTACACCCTCGACGGTTCGAAAATCCTTAAGGAAACCAGAGGAGCATCAACCACACTCTACTATTATTATGATGATGCAGGTTCCATAACCGGATTTACTTACAACGGAACAAACTATTATTATGGCAAGAATATTCAAGGTGATGTTAAGTATATCTACGATACCAACGGAACGGTTGTAGTTGAATACTGTTACGATGCTTGGGGGAATATAATCAGCGTCACAGGCTCGCTTGCTTCGACAATCGGTGTAATCAACCCATTCCGTTACCGCAGCTACTACTACGACAACGAAACAGGTTTCTACTACCTCAACAGCAGATACTACGACCCACAGGTTGGTAGGTTTATTAATGCGGATGGTATTGTTGGGGCTAACCAGGATTTATTAGGTTATAATTTGTTCGCTTATTGTTTCAATAACGTTGTTAATATGTTTGATGTAGATGGGTATTGGCCAGAAAGTTTTATAAAGTTGTTTGTTAAGGAAGAAACATGGGCAAAATTAAATACAGCCGAAAGAGAAGTAGCATGTAAAGATCCTTTAGGAGCAAAATCAATGGGAAAAGCATGGACTCTTGTTGATATTTGGGGTAAAAAAATGATGGGAAGTGCATATTTTGGTGATGATAACAAGGGAAATGCTTTTCGTCATGCTTTTTGGAGTGCTGCTGGGACATTTATGATTGGTTATTCAAGAACTAAAGTATTTACAGATGCTCATGAAAATGGTCAATCATCAGCAAGTTCTAAAATGGATTTGTTCAACAATTTGCAAGGCAGAAAAATTGGTAAGTTATATGCAGAAAAATTACAAGAATATAAACGTATATGTGCGACATTAGGGAATTCTAGATTAAAAAGTGCACCGAAAGTTACCTATTACTTTTTCTATTATAATGTTAGAATTTCACTAAGGGGTGATGATTATAGTAATATTGCTTTAATGGTGAAAGTAGCAATTGATAAAGGGGTGTTAACATGGTTAAAATAGTTGTATTACATTTATTTCAAAAGATAAAACTTACATTTCTATTTATATTGATAATAATTATAGTGTTATTATCCAGCTGTAAGTCAAATGATTTTCGTATTCAAATGTTGGATTTTTGCGAGAACCATGAAAAAATAAAACTTTCGGATATAAGTGATTTTGACTGGGACATTGCTTATATCGACCGTCAACATTACATGTCGGGAGAAGAAATTAAAGAGAAATTTGGAATAGAAGGAGAATTTGAACAATTGCCCACAGATTTTTCATCGAGATTGGCTTTTTGTAAAGATAATAAGTTGGTAAAAGAAATTATTCTTAATGATTGTTATATAGAATTTGATTCTTCAGTTGAAATAATAACGCCTGACACAATATTTTTAGTGGAATGGTTACAAAAAGGAGAATCAAAAGAAGAAAAGTTGATTTTAGTGTTAAAGTAAAATAAAGCATATGTTTATTTCCAGCAACACTTGATTATACAAAAATTTACTTTTACACAAAATTCTTTGCGCTACCGCTTTTATAAGAAAACTTAATTTTAGTTTTCACTTTTCATTCGGCAGTATTTGGGAATAGTTGGCGACCACGGGTAAAAGGTTTACAATACTTAGATTGCCATGCAACTGTACAAGTTTAAATCACTTATACCTATAAATCGTACTTTTGCTAACACCTGTTGCTTTTTAATCTCAGGCAGCGAATAGTTTTTGCTCTTATACATCTTCAGAGCCAAGGCTATCGCTGTCTTGTTTTTTAGCGGTTTGCCGCCGTTCAAACTTCCTGAAACATTTAAAACTTTGCAATTTTGTTGTTTTAAAATAATATGTTGACAAAATCGGGAAATCATGTAAAATAATATATAGACGCTAGTTCGATAACAGGCGTATACTAATTTGAATTAGAAACAGTGATAAATTCAAGAAAAAGTATTCGGTGTTGACTTTTTAGAAGAATTTTTCTTACTGTTTCTTAAGAAAAATAGTATTACCTACAACATCGACTACTACTTCGGCAAGAATATTCAAGGCGATGTCAAGTATATATACAACACCAGCGGAACAGTTGTAGTTGAATATGCCTACGATGCATGGGGTAACATCATCTCTACAACAGGCTCACTTGCATCAACAATCGGTGTAATCAACCCATTCCGCTATAGTAGTTATTATTTTGATACTGAGACTGGTTTTTACTATCTTAACAGTAGATATTATGATCCAAATACAGGAAGATTTATAAATGCGGATAGTATTGTCGGTGCAAATAATAATATAACTGAGAATCTGTTTTCATACTGTAGTAATAATCCAATTAAATTTCAAGATAATAGTGGATACATACAAATCTATAAAATTATTAATGAAATATCTACAACAGAAAAAGGGTATAAATTTAAACCTATATATAGAGAAGCAAAAAAGTCATACGGTCCAGGTTACGAATTCAACTCAGTAGAAGAAGCAGCTAGAGATTGGGCTATTAGATATAATCGAAGTTCAATTGATAAAGATTTGGAATATGGTTCAACTATTTTAGAATTATTAAAACCAACAAAAGATAAATTTTCTTATATCAAGGTATATGTTTATACCGAACCTAATATTGGCAGTTCAAGCAGTGTAATGCCTAGTAGTTATTCGAGAACCAGATATAGAATTTCAAATTCTTATACCATTCATTCACATGGTGCTGCTACTTATAAAGAAGCTTTATTTTTTTCATATATAAAATATGGAGATTTATGGTGGGCAAATTCATTTAAACAAAGTATGTTTCTTGTTAATGCAAAAGGTGAAATATTATATTATAAACAAGATTATAGTTCTGGAACTGCAAAGACTTTTACCATATATTCGCAAGGAGTTGCTAAAGCTGATTATTTTATTAATTTATACAATTATAGATAAATTGGAGTGATATTGTGAAATTAAAAAGAATTAAAAAGTTTATTATTTTTTTAATCATTATTGTAATGGCATTCGTTTCGTTTGATTTAATATACCCAGAGTATGAATATATCCAAGATGACGAGAACACCCATATTGTAATAAATGATAAAAATTATTATTTCTATTATGATTCGTGGTCATATAATAATTTAGATAAGAAAATAGGGTTCATTAAAGATGATCCTAAATATTTTAAATTGTTTTATTATGTTTTACCTCATGGGATTTATTCTATAAAAGATGATAAGGAGCAGAAGTATTATCAAATCATTGGATTTATGTTTAGTGATTATCCTTTGATGGTTCGAGAAGATATTGATCTTCCTGATCCAGACGCTGACAATATAGACTATATGATTTATGATGATAATAATATAAAAATAGATGACAAAGGAGTTATTTCTAAAGTTTTAGATTTATATTATTCTGACGAATATGATTTATTAAATTATTATGAAGCAGAATCAAGTATGATAAAATTATATTTAGGAAATTATCCGGAATTACATTATAATCTTCATATATCTTATGATATTAACGAAGAAATATATTTATTATATATGAAAAATAATTTCGGATATAAAATAATACCAAATGATATAATGAATGTGTTACTCGAAAGTAACATAGATTAAATAGGCACAATATAATTACTAAAGTTTAAAGAAATATATGGAATCCAGTATAGCCATTAAGCTGCTTTGTCATGGTATAATAAAGTTGTAACACCTTGACCTAATATAGTATAATAACTATAAAGGAAAGAGGAAAGAAAAATGCAACAATACGAAAAGG
>MGOY01000027.1 GCA_001797275.1 Clostridiales bacterium GWF2_38_85
AAGACAAAAACTCTATGTCATATACACCGCTCCCTTCGTTATCTATTCTAACAACTCCGTTGTCCGTTACATTGGACTTCCAATAAAATTGTATAAAAATAAAACCTACATTGATGGTAGGTACAGAGCGCTTATTATCAATAGTTTGTGTCCGTACTCTATGGAGTTAACTTTCCATCTCCTTCTGATAGGCATAACCGCCTTTGGCATCGTATTGCATGTACCATTCGTAACCGTTGATAAGACCTGTTGCTTCTCTCAAATGTATTGCTTACCGTTCTGCTTGTGCTGTTCGCCTTTAGAAAAACGAGAGACGGCGAGATCCATACGGTTTGCTGCTCCAATTTTTCAGTTATATAATGAGGCATGTGGAATCCTTTTCGATTAAACAAAAAGGCAGCAAAAAATAATTGACTTTTTTAGCTGCCAGTGTTAAAATAAATAAAAATTCATGCAATATCGTTCTATTTCGAAAGGAATAATTTTATGATACGCGCATTCTTTACTACCACCACTACCATTCAGAGTTAGCGTTTGAAGTCAGCCATTCCGCCGACGACAAGCATTAGCTTTTTAAGTCGTGGGTGGTGAGCAAAGATATATTATCACACCTTATCGACGACAATTCGATATGGTGTTTTTGTTTTTATTAAAGGGGGTGATCGCCCTGATTGCATATGTATATTCGTATTGTCCCGACGGGTTGATGACAGGCAGCTTTCCGTCAACCTAACCTGAAATAATTTAATGGAGGAATTTTATAATGGGATTAAAAGTTGGAGTATTAGGAATCGGCCCAGTCGGGGAACATATTGTTCGAATATTGGGCGAAAGAAAATTTCCTGTCGACGGACCTCTTACAATCATGGCAACAAGAGAACGGGATGAAATAATCGACGAAATGCCGGTGAGCGTCCAGAAAGTCAGCGAGGATTTATTCAAAAAGCTTGACCTTGTATTTTTCGCAGGAAAAGAAGGAGCAAAAGGCGCAAGCTTGGAATGGGCAGATATTGCGGTAAAAAACGGCTGTGTGGTAATTGACAACGGCGGAGATTTACGTATGTATCCGGGCATCCCGCTTGTTATACCCGAGATAAACATGGATTCAGTTACAAAGGATACGAGGCTCATATGCAATCCGAATTGTTCGACGATTCAGATGGCGCTTGCGCTTTATCCGCTGCATAAGGCATCTCGGGTAAGACGCGTTATCGTATCTACATATCAATCTGTGAGCGGACACAGCGGCGGCGCGATGGAACTGCTGAAAGCTGAGATAAAACAAGTACTTTCTGGCGAATCAGTTCAAGAGTATCCAGCAATTTTTGCCCGTTCTGCCTCTTTTAACTGTATACCTCACATAGACCGGTTTGAAAAGAATGGATACACGCGCGAAGAAATGAAAATGGTTAACGAGCCTCGGAAAATTTTCAACGAGCCTAATCTGCTCATAAGCGCGACTGCTGTCCGCGTTCCCGTATTAGTCGGGCATTCCGAATCAATCAACGCGGAATTCATGGAGCCTATGAACGCGCAGAAAGCGATCGAAATCCTCTCAAACCCAGTTCTTTCACCAGGCGTGGTATATATCGATGGCATAACAGACGATAAAAATTCACTTGAAATACGGCATGATCCTTTAGAAAGGCGTTATCCTGTCGCATCGGATATTGAAAAAGTCGAATGGAAAGATTCTGTTATGGTGGGAAGAATACGCGACGATATGACGGTGCCAAACGCAATTAATCTATGGTGTGTTTCCGATAATTTACGGAAAGGCGCCGCTACCAACGCTATTCAGATCGCTGAAGGAATGCTCGAAAAAGGGCTTTTATAATCAATTTTGTAAACAAGTATAATTGAAAGATTGTAAAATGAAATTGTAGTAAAAAAGTTATTCATGATATGTTGCCGCCGATTCATAAGAGTCGGTGGCATTTTACATACTGAGATTATGACTTTTCTTCTTCGTTTCGATTTCGTGTTTTAGTCAGTTGTCGACCCCGAATGCGAGATCGTCTGCATACATGTGAAAGCCGTCTTAGAAAATGTTTACATATCTCTTTTGAGCCTTGCTATCGTATTTATCGTACAACCAAACCTCGAGGTCGCTCTCTTGATGCGGAGGTCAACAAGGATGTTCTGAGCGATGAAATCATACGTAACTGTCATCGGACAACATCATTTCATCAATAACATTTTGTTTCTCAAGATCATTGATCAGAATAGAAACTTTATAGTTGTCCGTGAAGCCCGTAGCCTTATCCGTATGCTTTACAATTGCGATGAGCATTCCTTGCAAGTCGTCCGCGCAACTGTGAAAGATCTTTTAAATACATAACTTAGAAGAATAGTTGTTTACTTATAACTTATATCGATTATTTTTCTCTGCTCCGTAAATATTCTTTAAATACAAAAACACCAGAATAGATACCGATCAACACAATGAATATTTCAAGTCTGCCAAGAATCATGCCAAATATTTCGACTATCAGAGTTGCTGCTCCTGTAGACGGTCCGGTCAGCCCGATAGATAATCCAACAGTACCGAGTGACGATGCAAATTCAAACATTGCATCCGCAAGAGAACAATTTAAAGTGACCGTCAGTAGTAATGACCCTATTGCAAAAATGCTAAGATAACATGCGACAAATCCTGTGACATCGCTCGCAAGAGTACGATCAATCGATGTTTTTCCCTGAGCCTTATAGTAATACGGTACTTCTACATGATGCTCCGGTGACAAACGCTTACGGATGTTATCAAAGGTTGTCCGCAATATGATATACACACGGGTCAGTTTGATACCTCCGGCGGTGGAACCGATACCTCCGCCGGTGAGCATAAGGATTATTAAAATGCCTATTGCTAATGGTGGCCAATTTGTATAGGTTGTCGTTGAATATCCTGTAGTAGATAATGCCGATACAACATTAAACAGAGATACTCTAAAGCTTTCTCCGACAGTCATATAAAGTCCATAAAGTAACGAAAGTGCCAAAACAGGCACAAAAATTACAAGTAGTATTGTCAAGAATCGAATCTCACTTACACGCTGCACCTGCTTGAATTTCCTTTTTGTAATAAGAAGAAGGACTGCAAAATTAGTCGTACCGATTAACATTAATATTATTGTAAACGCTTCAATAGCAAGACTATGGTAAGCGCCTATACTGTCAACCTTTGTTGAAAAACCACCAGTTGATAATGCAGACATTGCATGAATTAAACTGTCGAACGGATTCATCCCTAAAAGTATATATATAATCGTTCCTGCAAACAAAAGTGATACATACATCAGAAATATAGTCCATACAGTCTTTTTTAGATTTGGCATCAGTTTATCCGGATGTCCTTCGGCATTGTATAGATTCATGGCTTGCTTGCCCTGAACAAACATGATCATTACCATTACAAAACCCAAGCCACCGCAAAATTGCATAAAGCTTCGATGAAATAGAAATATTTGAGGAGTTACGGATACATCCATAACCGAAAGCCCGGTAGTAGTCCACCCGCTTACGGCTTCAAATAAAGCTTGAATAAAAGACAGTTTTCCGGATATCATGAAAGGAATAGCACCGGCAATAAAGCCATATCCCCACGCAAATAATACCGTCAAGCTACCTTTCTGCATTGTGAGCTGCCAATGGGTGGTATTATCATCTTGTTTAGAAAAACGACAGATAAGTACTCCCAAAATAATTGAAATAAGCGATGGAATAATAAATGCAACAGCATATTTGCTTTCGTTCGGGTAAAACGGCAATATTGCAAGTGGAATAATAAGCAGTAGTCCAATGAGCAGCACAAGCTTGCCATAATTACTGCGGTTTGTGAAATAGTGCCTCATTGTATCACCGCCCCGTCAATTCTTTTATTGCTACCGTTTCCTGCTTATCAGAGGAAATAAGCACAAGTATATCACCTGCAAGGATACGCGTATCACCGCGAGGAATCATATTATGCTCATGACGTAGAATGCAGCCAACAATAACTTCTTTGGGTAGATTTATTTCCCACAGCTTTTTTCCTACAGCAGGCGAAGTTTGAGTAATAGGCACCTCTGCAATGCTGATATGACCTTCTCCAATAGGGATTGATATTGCAATTTCATCCATAAATGCCTGTTGCTCAATAATTCCGGTAATAGCACTTGTTGAACATACTACGGAATCAACCCCCATTTTATGAAAAAACTCTGTTTTTTTAGGATCATTAATAATGGCAACTGTCTTTTTAACGTTAAATTTCTTTTTACAAAGCTCGCAAATAATTAAATTATCGTCATCTCTTTGAGAAAGAGCAATAGCAATGTCTGCATTTTGAGCGTTTGCTTCATCTAAAATAAACGGTTTTGTACCGTCACCGTTTATTACAGTGAGAGAATCTATTTCAGCAAGTATAAGGCAGTCTTGATAATTATTATTGATTGCAGTTACAAGATATCCTTTTTTGATCAAAGACGTGGCAAGTGACCGTGCCTTATTAAAGCTCCCGATCAATAATACCCGTTTTTTCATTCGACTTCATCCTCCTTTTTAGCATTACCAAGCAGCTTGCGAATTTCATTAGCCGACAAGACAGCAGGGCAAATTGTAGCAATACCAAATTCTCGGTATACACATTCACGTTCCGGGTCATAAAGTCTTGCAATTACATGTTCAATTTTAAAAAGCTCCTTCGCAATCTGTGCAATCATAATATTCGTATTATCATTATTAGTTACGCAGACTACGGCGTTTGCATTTTTAATCTGTGCTTCATGTAGAACATCAATATCGGTTGCATCTCCAATCAGTGTAAGACCGCCGTAAGAAGGCGGTAATTTACGGAAAGCATCTTTATCATTGTCAATAACCAGTACATTACCGCCCCTGTCGGATAATGAATCGGCAAGGCCGGTACCCAGACGCCCACAGCCAATAATAATTGTATAATCACGGTCTTTTTTATTATTTTTGAAAATTTCCATTTTTATTCCTCCTGATAACATGTCCTATGCCCTGTTCATCATACTCAAGCTTGTATAAATCTTTTTCCTGTTCTTGCGGACAATCCGCTTCGTTAAAAGCACTTTGACCTGTTGCAAAAAAACTACCGTAGCGTTCCAAATTGCATCGTGCTGGCATATAGGTTGGATCAAGAGCCCACGCCGCCCTAAAATGTTTCATAGCTGTTAAATGGTCGCCTTCGGTTTCAAGCAGTAAACCAATCAAGTTATGTGGCTCAGGCGCATGTGGATATTTTCCCATTGCTTCCGTAATTATCTGCTCACATTCACGGTATTTTTTTTGCCTAACAAAATCTTTGACCGTATTACATAAAACCGTCAGTTCGTTTTCGTTCTTAGAAATATTATTATTTTTCATACCTCCCAAACCTCCTTTTGAAGCATGCTTTACTTTGTAATTACATGTTATCAGATATTCTGTGAGTGTGGTGTGAGAGTAAGAAGGAGCGTGTGAAAATTCTGTGAGTATCGCTTGATATTAAATATATAATGTGCATAATAAAAAAGCCGCTTTGGATTTTAACTCCAAGCGGCTCTGATCTATTTCTTTATTCATCAACAAGCCTGTATCCGACGCCTATTTCTGTCATAATATAGCGTGGCTTCGCTGGGCTTTTTTCAATCTTACGTCTAAGCCCTGCCATTAACGCTCTTAATGCCTGTGTATCTTTACCATAACCTACACCCCATATTTCTTTGATTATATAACCAGTTGTAAGAACCTTACCTGCATTTTTAAAAAGTAATGTCAGAAGGCTATATTCCATAGGTGTAGTGTGTATTTCAGTATCATTAAGGAAAACCAAACGCTTATCAAGTTCAATTTTAAGATTACCGACTTGAATGCTTGTTTGCTGCTTATTTCCACCCTGTTTATATAAGTGCCGTAAAGCCACCCGTATACGAGCTAAAAGCTCGGTTGCTGAGAATGGTTTTGTAAGATAGTCGTCAGCACCTAAATCGAGAGCCGCAGCCTTTTCTTTATCCTGATCACGTGCGGAGACAATAATGATAGGCATCTCCGACCATTCTCTTACTTTCTTAATAACTTCTATTCCGTCAAAATCAGGTAACCCGAGATCAAGCAACATCAAATCTATTTGCTCTGAAACGAGCGAATTCATGGCTCCCTGACCCGTATTTGCGGTCAAATACTGATAGCCCTCCGAATGCAATGAATAGCAAATAAAATTTCTGATTTGAGTGTCGTCCTCAACAACAAGTATGTGTTCGCCTAAATTACTCATTTTCAGTCACCTCCATTGGCAATGTAAATATGAATTTGGCTCCTTGTCCATCAGAATGATTATGCGCTTCAATATTTCCGCCGTGTGCTTTAACAATTGCATCACATATTGCGAGACCTAAACCAATGCCGTGCTGTGCATCAGCATGCTTTGTGTGCGAAGTATAAAACATTTGAAAAATGTTTGGTAAGTCGGTTTCAGCAATTCCTTCACCTCTGTCTGCTACAGTAAATACAGCACAATGTGTTTTATCGTCTTTGATAACGAATATACTTATTTCATTTCCTGAAGGAGTGTGTTTTATTGCATTATCCAACAAATTAATTAACACTTGTTCTATGAGCTTAGCATCCATTGGTACAAGTAAAAGCTCATCCGGTATATCTATAATGATTTCATGTTGGGGTGAGCGCTGTATAATGTGATGAACAGCACCACCAACAATTTCTTCCACAGCTTCTAACTGTTTATTCAATGTAAGTCTGCCTTCCTGCAATCGAGTAAGGCTTAAAATATTTTCAACTAATGAATGCAACCAATTAGCATCATTATGAATTTCCTCTGCTAATTTATATCTGGGATCATTTTGCTTTGACATATCCATCAGCATTTCTGATGTTCCCATAATCCCCGAAAGCGGTGTGCGCAAATCATGAGAAATTGCACGCAGTAAATTCCCCCGATAACGCTCCTGCACAGTTTCTTCTCGATATTTTATCCGCTGCTCAGCCGACCGGAACCTGTCCATAGCAAGTGCTATGCTCTCGATCATGGCACGCAATAATCGTGTCTGTGCTTCGGTCATTATGATCGCTTTATCTGTTGGGATGCGGATGATACCAAGAATATTATCTCTACCATAAATAAGCCAGTCATAAAATTCTGTACCGATACTATATCCTGTTCGTAATCCCTCAATTTGATGCTTAATATCCTCTGTATTTGCCACATTCCTGCGAATTTGCTTCTCCGGCGAAATCTGCTGTACGAAGGTTTTTTCAGGTAACCCGTTTTCATCAAAGCAAAGACACGCAGCTTTGCAGTTCATTACAGTACTGATAATACTTGCAGCAATACCGGCGATATTGTGTATTTCTGCTGCATCTGTCAAATGATTAGTAAGCATGTAAAGTGCTTTTGTTTCTGCTTCCTTTTCTTGAGCTTCAACAGCACTTTTTTTAACATGTGATGTCAAAGTACTCGTAATAAGAGCAGTTATTGTCATTATTATAAAAGTAACTATATAACTTGGATCAGATACAGCAAAAGTATAGTACGGTTCTGTGAAAAAATAATTGAAAGCAAATGTTGCGATAACAGAAGCGAGAATACCGTATATATACCCTTTGGTTCTGCTCGCAGTCAATAAAACAGCAAGGAGATAAACAATTACAATATTTGTTTCGGGGAAACCGATCATACGGAATAAAAATCCTATTGAAGAAGCCATAAACAAAAGTACAATCATTAACAGTGAGTAAAAAAGACCGTTTAAGGCTTTCTTATTCAGTTGTGTCGTCATAATAGCTCACCTCATATCAATACAATGTCCGCAGCAAACCTCTACACATTTTCCGCAGCCCTCACATTTCTCATAATCAATTTCTATTCGTCCGCCAATGGGTTCATCATCGTCCTCAATATATGAAAAAGCATTATTGGGACATGACTTCATGGGTGGACATATTTCAGGCTGTGCAGCACATTTTTCCTTAATAATAAAAGGCTTCATGCTATTTAGCCATCTTATGCAGTATTTTTACTACCTCATCCGTTTTCAAAACTTTTCCGTAAGCAACGACCTTACCGTTTACAACAAGCGCAGGAGTAGTCATTACGCCATATGAAGCGATCTGCGCGAAGTCGGTAACATGATCAATAGTCGTATCCATCCCAAGCTGCTGTAATGCTTCTTTTGTATTTGCTTCCAGCTCATTGCACTTTTTACAGCCGGAACCGAGAATTTTCACGGCCACTCCGCCAACTTTTGCAGCCTCCGCCTTAGCCATTGTCTCAGCATCGCAATTGCCGCCGCAGCAGCAACCTTCGCTTTCTTCTTTTTTCTTACCAAATAAACTCATAATAATAACCTCCTAAATTTAATTAAAATCCAAGATAAAACATATAAAAACCGACTGCAAGAATGATTAATCCCATACCTATTTTTAATATTGTACTGAGTTTGCCGTATTTCTCGCTTTTCGTCAGCTTTTGTACTAAGCCGACCGAAGTTCCAGTAACGACAGCGAGTATTCCATGATCTATGGAATATATCAACAATAAAAGTATTCCCCAAATAATATTACCTTTACCTGCAACAATTGCAAGAAGAGCAATCAATACAGGAGTAGAGCATGGTGATGAAAACACTCCACCGAGTATTCCTGCAATAAAGGCACCAATATAACCTTTACGGGTATTCTTTGAAACAAGATAGCTGGATGGAATAATTTCAAAAATGCCCCAAGTCTGCAAAGCCATTAGCACCATTAAAGCACCAAGAATAATATACTACCAGCCCGCACTTGTGCCCATCAGTTTGCCTGCAAGGGAAGCAATTACTCCAAGTATGGTAAAAGTAACAGCAGAACCGATAGCAAAGGTTAACGATAAGCGAAAGGCTTTCTTCGTATTTTTCTGACCTGTACAGCCAACATATCCGATAATTAACGGAATGCTTGACAGAGAACATGGGGTAAAGGATGTAAGAACACCCGCAACAAATGCAAGCAACGGGGCGAGCCAGAAGCTTTCTTTAATGAGAGTTGATAATTGTTCGAGTAAAGCGTTCAATTATTCCACCCCCATTTCAGCAAAGATTTGACGCATCTCTGCTTCAGTTATGCCTCCTTGATGTACTGTGAAGATGTGTTTTCCTGTAGTTTTATCAGAATACATTGTAAATTCTATACTTTTCTGAATGCTTTCGCTCGGAGCATAAGGCGTGCCGTCTGCATTATAAAATACCTGCGTTGGTATAACCGAAACAGGAAAATCATTTGCTGCTGTTTGATATTTCCATACATCAACAAACTGAACAATCGCTTTACCTTGCCATTCTTCATTTAATGTTTCAAGAACAGGAGCCATTTGCTTACAAGGTATACATTGATCCGAACCAAAATCGATTACAAATGGTATTTTATATGATTTGATTTTATCCAGATCTACCTCTGATATTTTAAGTGGGATTGTTTCTCCAGCCACTGTGCTATTGCCAGAAGTTGAACCTTTATTAGTAGTTACTGAGTGATTTGAAGATAAATATGCCTGCAATGACTAATATGATTACAGAAACGACACCAATTCGTATACCAAGCATTTTCTTTTTATCATGTGTCTGTTGTTTTATATTCTCATTATTACCCACAGCAGCATCCTCCTCCGCAATCACACCCTTCGTCTGCTCTTTTACCATTGGAAGGTACCCATCCTGTGTCTTCTCCTACATATGTAATTGCTCCATTGGGGCAGATATTGCCGCATCCGTGGCAATGATCTATGCAATTTTCCGGGAAGGCAACAACGGGAGTCGGTGCTTTATCTTTATTATAAACACCGTGCGAGCATTTTCTGACACATGCGCCGCATTCCGTACACTCTGCATAATCGATAACTGGGTACCATGTCTTAGCCATGAATTTTTACCTCACTTAACTTTTATTTATTAATATTTTCAGCCTGTTTATAAATTTTCTCTATTTCGTCCTTGGATATAAGCTTTGAAAGAATATACGCGATTATAATAATTCCGGGTATATCAACCAATAACCTTGTAAATGCGAATTTTGCACCGAGCGATGACATTTCAAACAGAAACATCGGTATTTTCGTTGTAGACCATGCACCAATGAAGATAAGAATATTGCTGAATTTTACACCCTTTTTCATAAATACCGCTGCTACAGGAAAAGCTCCGTATAGCGGCCCTGCTGCTGCCGACCCTAAAAGAATCGCAAGAACAATACCCTTTAAACCTGAGCCTTCACCCATGTATTTTATCATTGTTTCACGCGGTACCCATACATCGAGAAGTCCAAGTAAAATAAACACAGGAGGGATAACAAGCAGCATTTCTTTAAATGAATAAGCCGAAATACTCAATGCTTTTAAGCCTATTTGGCTATTAATTATGGTAAGAATACCTAATGCTATTGCTGTAATAATAAATGCTCTGTATCTTTTTAATATTGCTTTCATATTCCACCCACCACCAATTCTATAATATAGGCTACAACAAAGGAAAAGATAAATGCTATCACATTGCGTAGTATCGTAAGCTTTTTGCCGAAATACTTCATTTCAACCGGCATAGTTACAACGCCGACCATCATAAGAGTAGAAACAAAAGCACCGATTTGCATATATCCTGCTCCCCCTTGGAGAAGCATGGAGGCCATCGGGAATGCAACAAACCCCGGTATGAGGGTAATCGCGCCGACCACGGCAGCAAGCATTACCCCAAGCCAACCTGAGCCTGAACCGATGATTTTTGAAATTACTTCGGTATTTAGTACAGCAAGCAATACACCGACAAGTAATAATACAACCAAGAATTGCGGCAGAATATTTTCAAACGCTTTCCACGCTTTTTTAAGCGACATCTTTGTTTTTTTCTTATCTTTAAAGATTGAAAAAGCTAAAAATAATATGGTAATTCCATATAATATATACGTATCCAAACCTAAACCTCCTATGCATAATAATTATTTAAAATTAAAATTTTTATTGGTTCCATTTTCGTGGGTTTCCTTTATATTCTTAAATTAACAAATAATCGAATGCATTAAAAGTATATCCAATTATGATAATTCCAACTGCCACAATACCTACAAATACAGCTACAGCTTAGGTTTTACAGTTTTTCTTAACATAATTATAGAAGGTAATGAAAGTGCTGTTACTGCCATCATAAATGATAAAATAGTTCCAGCGCCAACGCCTTTTGCGAATAACGCTTCTGCAATCGGAATAGTGCCAAAAATGTCTGCATACATGGGCACACCGACAAGAGTTGCCAGAATAACCGAGAAAGGATTGTTACTACCCAGGATAGATTGTATCCAAGCTTCAGGAACTAGATTATGAATAACGGCACCAATACCTACACCAACGAAAATATATGGTGCAACTTTTTTCACTGTTGCCTTTACTTGATCCTTTACATAGTCTACACGGTCTTTTCGTGTTGATTCGTGACCTTCAATATCCACGTTACCAGCTGATTTTACGAAATCTTCGACATACTTTTCCATGCCGAATTTCTCAATCAATGTTCCACAGATAACGGCAAGCACAAGGCCCACAAGGACATAAGCAATAGCAACCTTTCCACCGAAAACGCTCATGAGAAGAACCAGAGAACCTAAATCAACGAGCGGTGATGAAATGAGAAAAGAAAAGGTTACGCCAACCGGTAGTCCGGCACTTGAAAAGCCAATAAACAGTGAAATGGAAGAACAAGAACAGAAGGGTGTTACAGTTCCAAGCAATGCCGCAAGTGAATTTGCTGTAACGCCATGAAAACGTCCGAGTATTTTCTTTGTTCGTTCCGGTGGAAAATGACTTTGAATATATGAAATAATGAAGATTAGCAAAGATAAAAGAACAAATATTTTAATGGAATCGTAAATAAAAAATTGTATACCTCCGCCTAAACGTCCTTTTATATCAAGTCCAAATGCTGATATAACACTACCAATTAATTCATTAAGCCACTACATCCCGAGTATTTGATTTTGGAAGAAATCCCGTATTGCTTTTAATATTTGCATTTACAATCCCCCTCAGGCTTTATAGTTGTTAATTGATTAAGCAAATCTTTTGCATATTTTATTCCTTCTTCGGATAAGGAATAGCGCGTCCATTTACCATCTTTACGCGCTGAAACAATACCGCTGTCAACTAATATCGTCATATGATGTGACAAGGTTGACTGAGCAATATTCATTTCCTCTAATATTTTACAGGCACACTTTTCACCGCTCTGAAGCATTTCAAGTATCATCAAACGATTCTCATCACAAAACGCTATAAAAACTTTTGCATTTTCCATATGTTTTTTCCCCAATTTCCACACCTCGCATCTATTTTATTCGATATATCACATTATATGCTTCATATCTAATTTTGTCAATATTATTTTAAGATTATATATTACAACTTGGACTGCGCTGAAAAAAGTAGACTTTACATGTCATGATTGAGTCATTTCTTTATTTTTCAGTGTTACAGATCAATTACACCATTGACAGAGCAAGCCCTACCGCGCCGCTCAACATACAACCCTTCCGGTCCTTCTTCAAGATATATTCGTTCCCACCTATGAATAATTCCTATATCTCTAATATCGTAAATCCGTGTCGCTTCGCTATATGATAATTTATTTGCCTGTATGGTCTCAACTACTTTTTGTTTAAATTCACCGGTGTATTTTTTATTTGGTTTCCCTTTTGGCATACAAAAACTGTACCCCTTTCGTTATTCATGTGTTTATTATATCACATGTTTAACTTTTTGGGTGCAGTTCAAAATCGTATCGCTTTTTTCTGTATTACAAAATTAACCTGCTGTTTCAAATTGGCTATTGTAAAGGTTAGCATAAAATCCATTCTTCGCAAGAAGCTCAGTATGATTACCCTGCTCAACAATATCACCATCATGCATAACCAGTATAAGATCTGCGTTCCTGATAGTTGACAGCCGGTGTGCGATAACGAAACTGGTGCGTCCCTTCATAAGGTTATCCATCGCAATCTGGATCAATACTTCGGTTCGTGTATCAACACTGCTTGTTGCTTCATCAAGTATAAGTATTTTTGGATCTGCCAAAATTACTCTTGCAATAGTCAGCAGCTGCTTCTGACCCTGAGAAATATTGTCAGCCTCTTCATTCAATACCATGTTATACCCGTCAGGCAAGGTACGGACAAAATGATCAACCTGAGCTGCAACAGCTGCTTTTCTCACATCTTCTTCGCTGGCATGAAGTTGACCGTATTTTATATTATCGGCAATCGTACCATTGAACAGCCATGTGTCCTGCAGCACCATACCGAACAGTGAACGCAGCTCATTCCGTTTGAAATCTCGTATATCGTGTCCGTCAACAGTTATGACACCGTCATTTACATCGTAAAATCTCATCAATAACTTCACTATTGTAGTCTTGCCGGCACCTGTCGGACCTACTATTGCGATTTTCTGACCAGGCTTGATTTCTGCATTAAAATTATTAATAATTATTTTATCCTGATTATAACCAAAAGAAACATTCTCGAAAGCTACATCACCATTAATGTGAATATTGGTATCGGTGTCAGGTATTTCATCATCATTATTAATAGTTAATGCATTAATAGTTTCACGAACCTCTTCCTTCTCTTCAAAAAACTCAAATACGCGTTCTGCTGCTGCTGTTTGTTGAAGAACATTGGATATATTTGCGATCTGTGAAATAGGCTGCATAAACGAACGAACATACTGGATGAATGCCTGTATTCCGCCTATTGTCATTGACCCGTTTACCGCAAAATAACCACCCATTATACAAACAGCAACATAACCCAGATTACCGATAAACATTGTTATTGGCATCATAAGCCCGGAAAGAAAATTTGCTTTCCATGCTGATTTATATAACTCATCATTATATTCACCGAAGGTTTCGACTGAATCTTCTTCCCCGTTAAAGGCTTTGACTATAACATGGCTTCCGAACATCTCTTCAATATGACCATTTACACTTCCCAGATACTTTTGTTGATTTTTAAAATGCTTTTGCGATTTTTTCACAATCATAATAACTACAACCATGGAAATCGGTATAACACAAAGCACAATCAAAGTGAGTTGCCAGCTGATAGTCAGCATCATAATTGTTATACCGATAAGTGCTGTTACCGAGGTTATTATTTGAGTCAAGCTTTGATTAAAAGTTTGGCTTATTGTATCAACATCATTTGTTATTCTGCTTAAAATATCACCGTGTGTTACTTTATCATAATAATTGAAAGGTAATTTATGAATTTTTTCGCTGATATCGTTTCTCAGCTTGAATGTTACTTTTGCTGTAACATTCGACATAAAGAAACCCTGAAGATAGCCGATTATTGCGCTGAAAAGATATAATCCAATCAACTCCGCAAGAATCCAGCCGATCTTTGTGAAATCAACACTACCTGTTCCTGCAAACTGACTCATGATACCGGTAAATAGTTCATCAGTAGCTCCGCCTAATATCTTAGGACCGATTATTGTAAATACAGTAGAAATTATTGCAAGGATACAAACTATAAGAATCAGCCATTTATGTTTTCCCAAATAACCGACAAGCTTTGCGATCGAGCCTTTGAAGTCCTTCGCTTTTACGCCGGGCATACCCATCATCATTCCCGGCCCTCCGCCCATCGGCCCTCCTTGTTGTCTTGGTTTTCTGTTATCTCCGTTCATATCAATCTCCATTCATCTTCATAATCGCAGCGTGAAATAATATATCTACTCATTTGTATTACTTTCCATTTCATGCTAATTCCTCCTGCGATAATTGTGATGAAGCAATCTCAAAATATTGCGGACAATCCTTCAGTAACTGCTTATGCGTTCCATTACCAACAATCTTTCCTTCATCTAATACAATTATCTGCTCTGCACCCATTATAGTGCTTACCCTTTGCGCTACAACAAGTACCGTACTGTCTCCGGTATGCTCCTTAAGAGCTTTGCGTAATTTTATATCTGTTTTAAAATCCAAAGCGGAAAAGCTGTCATCAAAAATGAAAATTTCCGGTTTCTTTGTTAAGGCTCGAGCAATAGATAATCTTTGCTTTTGACCTCCTGATACATTGGTTCCGCCCTGTGAAATCAGCGATTCAAACCCATCCGGCTTTTCAGATATAAAGTCCAATGCTTGAGCAACTTTTGCGGCAGTTTTAACCTCGCTGTCTGTCGCATCTTTTTCACCGTATTTTATATTTGAAGCGATAGTGCCCGAAAGTAAAACTCCTTTTTGAGGTACATAACCTATTTTGGAGCGTAAATCTTTTTGAGTAACCCCACGAATATCTACTCCGTCAAGTAAAATCTGACCTTCCGTAATATCATAAAAACGTAATACAAGACTTGCGATTGTTGTTTTACCCGAACCGGTCGCTCCAATAATCGCTGTTGTTTGCCCGGGTTTTGCAGTAAATGTAATATCATACAGAGCGTCTTCTTCTGCTCCGTGATATCGGAAATGAACATTTTTAAATTCAAGTAAACCTTTTTTATTTATATTAAAAGCTTTTGAGTTCTTTGGATCGACGATTGAATTTTCGATTTCTAAAACATCAGCTATACGAACAGCTGATACTGCTGCACGTGGAACAAAAATAAACATCATGGAAATCATAAGGAATGACATTATTATTTGCATTGAATATTGGATGAATGCCATCATATCACCGATTTGCATATTAGCATTGGCAATCTGGTGTGCGCCTACCCATACTATCAAAAGTGCAATACCATTCATGATCAACATCATGGCGGGCATCATAAATACCATTACACGGTTTATAAATAAGGTTGTTTTTGTCAAATCACCGTTAGCAGCTTCGAAATGCTGTTTTTCATGCTCCTGTGTCCCAAATGCACGGATTACCATTAATCCGCTCAAGCATTCTCTCGAAACAAGATTAAGCTTATCAACCAGTTTTTGAATAGCTTTAAATTTTGGCATAGCTATTGCTATAATTATAATTATCAAGCCTATAAGAACAATACACGCGACCGCAATGATCCAACTCATTGATACAGACTTATTTAATGCCATTATAATACCACCTATTCCCATTATAGGTGCATAACAAATCATTCTTATTCCCATCATAAGCAGCATCTGGATCTGTGTAATATCATTTGTGCATCGAGTAATCAGAGATGATGTAGAGAATTTATCAAATTCACTGTTAGAGAAGCTTTCAATTTTATTAAACATATCTCTGCGTAGATTTTTGGCAACACCTGCAGCGATTTTAGATGATATCAGGCTGACAAGTACCGTTGCAGTTCCACCGAACAACGCAATGATCAGCATAAACAATCCAATTCTGAGTATATAAGCAGTCTGAATGCTTTCTACATCTGCCCCAAGCTCCTTATATAACGCCTTGGAAACCATTATTCCACTTTGTTTTAGCAAGGTTTTATCATTACTGAGAGCTTTATCATGAGCATCAGAGATAACAGTGGCAGGCAGTGTATCAAACATCGGCTGCATCTGATAAAGCTTTGTTATATCAATATTGTTTGCATCGAATGTAGTGCTCGTATTTGTTGTTCCGGCCTGTTCAGCCATAAATCTCATCGCATTAATCAAAGTCCAGGTGGCTGTTCCGAAAGCACTATCCAGCTCATCATAAGATAATTCGTAAATATTTGTTAAAACATAAAGCTGCTCGCTTAAATCAGGATATATATCCTTGTATTCTTTCCCGGATGAATCTTTATCTGTTCCGAGCACCAGCTCATAGCTTGAATTTACAATTTCTTTTTCGCTGTCAGACATAAAGGTTGTCATGAATTTCAACCCGTTTATGCTGATCGCATCCGGTGCAGCATGTTCAATGCCGCTTTGCTGAATCCCGACATTTACGATATCGGACATAAAATTAGGCAGATTCAAATCACACAAAGCTTGACCAAATAATAGTATAATAGCTAAAACTAAGCCGATAATAAACGGCTTTAAATATTTCTTTAATCTTATCAAATCAGTTTTCTCCTTTTATTTCTGCCTGTGAGGCCTCAAGTTTCAGATCTTCAAAAATATCGACAAGTTTAGTAAAAAGCTCGGTCAGCTGTTTGGTATTATCAACTCCGAATCTTTCAACAAGTTTCCCCAACATTCGGTCGGTGTTATCACAAGATTGTTTAAGAATCTTCTGCCCCTCCGGTGTAATTATTACAGAAATTTTTCGGCGATCTTTCGTGTCAATTTCTCGACTTATATAGCCTTTTTTCTCAAGATTGCTGAGCATCTGCGAGACAGCCGGTTTTGTTATGTGCAAATCGTTTTGAATGTCTGAAACATTAATATTTGCGTTTGAACAGTTTGAGTTTTTCTCGATATTTTTCATAACAAAAACCTCGCTCATGCGAATATCATTTCCATTGGAATATGTCATACCGACTTTCTTAAAACGGAGTAGCGCATATATAAATTGTTTTTTAATATCCTGTTCCAAATCTTATTGCCCTCCTTAATAGTTAAGCTCTTAATTATTAAAAGCTTAACTATTATATTACAAAAAATATAAAAAATCAATAGAAAACTCTTAAGCAATTTGATTTCATCAAAAAACACATAACCGCAATAAAAACGGCTATGTGTTTTGGATTATTACACATAAAATAACATATAATTATTTATAAATATTATATTATTATACTATATAATAAGAGATTGAGTTGTTTTATTCATCTATATAATAAGGCACTGAACTACTTTACAATGGGAGTATTTTTCAGATATGCATTGTTGTTTATTCGGTATCGGAAACCGATATGCTATAAACCAGTTCGGTTATGTAGCTGCTTCTTAAAGGTATATCTTTAGTATCTATAATCAATATACCATTCAATACAGTATCTTGTGTTGTTTCACTAATTATTATATCAAGTGTTTTAGTTGTTGTATCTACTGTTTGATTATCTACCGTGAATGTAAACGGAATTTTATTATCTTCAGCATCTGTCAATTCAAGATCAGAACTGAGAGTTAATGTAAGCTCACGCTCATCAAATAAATTTATAACTTTATCAACAACAATAGTGAAATCTTTTTCTATGCTTTTGTTGTCTTCAGATCTTTGAAGTTCAAAAGAATCTATTACCGGAAGGTTAATGCTGTACTCAACATCCGGATATGTTGTATTGACAGATAATTCTATTGAACCATTTGATGTTGTTGTATCATTTGCAGTACCTGTTCCGCTCACAGTGTCCTCTGTTGAGCTTCCAGCCAAAACCGTACCACCGGTTTTATTGAAGGTGCCATTGTTTGTTATTGCTAAGCTCCCTGAAGTAGAAACAATACCGCTGTTCATATTCATTATTGACCCGGTATTTATATATATGCAATAAGCTGTACCGGATGTAGCAATCTGTCCGCTTTCAAGTGTTAAAGTACCTGCTTGTATGTAAACGCAAGTAAATGCTGACGCAATCTTGCCGTTTGCACTGCTGTCCATAACTGTAAGGCTTCCGCTGTTGTTGATAGTAATCGCAGGTTTTAAATTTGTTGAAGCAAGAGTAATGTTTTTCCATTCAGTTCAAGTGTAGTAGTTCCTGTGAATGTCAAGCCATATGCTAATGTAATGTTCTCCTGCAAAGTATAATGATTGTCAGTCAAAGTGTAATAGCCACTTGCCGGTGTTAAGCTGTTGAAATAACTTGCGGTCAGATTGATTGTATCCGTAGTTGATGCAGTAAAGATAAAAAAAACAGAAACTGTCATTATCACAACCAGATAAAAAGAAATCGTAGTTTTTGCAGCCGATTTAAATATTGACTTATAATCCAATCGGCCATGCGAGAAAAAGCATTTTTCGGTTTTCACTTGATTTAATAACTCCTATTAAAAATTCTATATAAAGCAAACAAAGGTATTTATGATAATTTGTTTACAAATACAGTGCATAAACCAGACAATTTGTGACATAATATTTGACTTATATATAACATAATGTTACTTTTTATATTATACCATTATTTATATAAAGTCAAGTGTTATTTTGCATTATATTTATTTTTGTTAATTATGCATAATTTTAAATATGTTAATATGTATATTATTTACAAATATATTTATGAATATATAAAACTGTGATTACATTACTGAACCGGATATTATTTTTATTTATAATAAGAATTAATAAATTGAAACCTGCTAATAAAAGTCAAGTCCTAAATCAGAAAAATTATCATGTAAATAATGGGAGTGATCTGCAGAAAAATATGTATAACAAAACT
>MGOY01000028.1 GCA_001797275.1 Clostridiales bacterium GWF2_38_85
TGAAATAGAGCGCTATTTTTTACGATTAAAGCGTTTTCGTAAGATATTTACTCGCTACGATAAGCTTGACATTATCTTCAGTGGCTTCATTTTTTTCGCCATGGTGATCGATGCTATATTAGTGTCAACAGAATCTAGTTACATCAGTTTTATATCGATAATTATTAACTTCTTAACGATTTTTCGAGGCAGTGACAAGCTTTAACTGGTTAGATAAATAAATGCTTTGGGTATGTAATTCATTTTTAGGCGAACGGGGGAAGCCATTCATTTTCTCCATTATATTGTATACAGAATAAAAATAATATTGCAAAAATATTAAAAGAAAGTTGAATTTAAATGAATATAAGTGATCAGATAAAAGAATTATTGACCAGCAATGGGGCTTGTGATGTCGGATTCACAAAAGTTGAAGATTCTACTTTAGAATTACAATATGTAATTTCGATTGTTGTGCCATTATCAGATACTATTATTGACGAAATAAACGATACTCCGACATATTCATACTTTCATCACTACCGCACGGTAAATGCCTATATTGATCAATTACTGCTTCAAGTTGGGTTTTTGTTACAAAGTCAGGGTTACCGTTATATTCCTATAGCTGCTTCCCAGTCTGTTCCATCTGATGGTGACAGAATACATATAGGGCGATACTCACATAAAAAGATTGCTGTACTTGCAGGTTTAGGCAGTATTGGTAAAAGTACACTGTTTTTGCATAGAGTACATGGACCTCGAGTGCGTCTGGGTACTCTGTTTACAGACTGTCCATTACAAGTGACAGACAGTAAAATTCATTCGATATGCAAAGATTGTAATTTGTGCGTTGACTACTGCCCTGCCAATGCAATAAAAGGTATTGAATGGCATGAAGATATACAAAGAAGCGAAATGTTTGATGCCAATGCATGTAATAATTACATGAGAGAACATTTCATGAAAATAGGCAGAGGTTCGGTCTGCGGAATCTGTATAAAAGTATGTCCAATAAATCATTTAAATAAATTGTAATTAAAATAGAAAAACAAGACTTTTCGTTTCAAGAAAGACTTGTTTTTTTTCTATCTGTATGATATAATTCCAGTCAGTTTGCATGAATAATTTATTTATTGAAAGTAGGTTAAGCTTTGACCCTATATAAAATTATAACACTAATTATCGGCTTCTGCGGAACTGCATCACTTTTCATGATGTTTCAACAGAACGACCGTAAACGTATTCTTATTTTTCAAATATTCGGAACAATTTTTTTCTGTGTTCATTTTTACATGCTCGGCAAATACACAGGAGCTGCACTTAATGCCATTGCTGCAACTCGTGCAGTAGTATATTTTAACAGAGATAGAAAATATTTTGGCAGTGTAGTATGGTTATGGTTATTCGTTGTAATCAGCGCTGTTGCTGGTATACTTACATGGGAAGGCGCGATATCGATATTACCGACAAAATGAAACAAGTCATGCAAAATAGCATGACTTGTTTTTCATATTTTTTATAAAATAATTCGGTTCCCCATCACGGTTTTCTTTTCATAGACAAAGCAATTCTTTTCTTTGTTAAGTCTACTGATAATACAAATACTTTGACTATATCACCAACTTTTACAACTTCAGATGGATGTTTGATATATCTATCTGAGATTTCCGATATATGAACAAGCCCATCCTGATGTACTGCAATATCAACAAATACACCAAAATCTATTACATTTCTGACTGTTCCGGTCAGTTCCATGCCGGGTGTCAGGTCTTCCATACTCATAATATCTGAGCGTAAAAGAGGTGGAGGTAATTCGTCTCTGATATCACGTCCCGGTTTCAGAAGCTCATTAATTATATCATTTAATGTCGGTATACCGATGCTACATGCTTCGGCAACAACAGCTTCGCCTTTCAATTTCACAAGACTGGGCAGCATTCCTACCTTTTCTGTATTTATATCCGAAAGCTCCATTCCAAACAATTCTAAAAGTTTTTTTGCGGCCTCATAAGATTCGGGATGAACCGAGGTATTATCAAGAATATTTTTGCCTTTAGGAATACGCAAAAATCCGGCACATTGTTCGAATGCTTTAGGTCCAAGTTTGGGAACCTTTTTCAATTCTGTGCGTGTTTTGAATGCTCCGTTTTCATTGCGCCAATTTGTTATATTTGTGGCAACAGAAGCTCCGAGTCCGGATATGTATGATAATAATGAAGCTGAAGCTGTATTGAGGTCAACACCGACATTGTTTACACAGCTTTCAACTACACCTTTAAGCTCTGTATTAAGCTTTGCAGGTGGCATATCATGTTGATACTGTCCGACACCGATTGATTTCGGATCAATCTTGACAAGCTCTGCAAGAGGATCCTGCAATCTTCTTGCAATTGAAACAGCACTTCTGAGCGATACATCAAATTCGGGAAATTCGCTTGCTCCGAGTTTGGAAGCGGAATAAACTGATGCACCTGCTTCATTAACTACCATATATGAAACTTGAGTATCGAGTTCTTTAATCAGTCCGGCAACAAAAATTTCTGATTCTTTCGAAGCCGTACCATTGCCTATTGATATAACCTCAATATCATGTTTTTTGATAAGCTTTTTTAGTACTGTCTTAGATTCTTCTATCTTATTATTTGGCGGTGTAGGATAAACTACTGTTGTATCGAGTGCCTTCCCTGTCGGATCAACTACAGCAATCTTGCATCCGGTACGATATGCGGGATCGAAACCAAGTACAGTCTTACCTTTTATCGGCGGTTGCATCAGCAAAGGCTTTAGATTGATGGCAAACATTGAAATTGCCTGGCTGTTTGCAAATTCGGTTAAATCATTTCTGATTTCTCGTTCAATTGATGGTTTAATCAATCTTGACCAGGCATCATCTGCAGCTTGTTTAACATACTCAGCACTGCTTGAGTCATTTTTTATATATGATAAATATATTCTGTTTAATGCTAATAAATCATTGAGTTCAATCGAGACCTTGAGAATATCTTCCCTTTCACCGCGGTTTATAGCAAGAATCCGGTGACTCGGTATCTTGCTGACGGCTTCGCTGTACTCGAAGTACATCTCATAAACTTTACTTTCATCAATTTCGGTTTTATCTGATTTGGAGGTTAATAATCCTTCCTTTTTCATCAGATCACGAAGAAAACCTCTCAAATTCGGATCATCAGAAATTGTCTCTGAAATAATATCCTTTGCTCCGTCAATTACTTCTTCAACAGAATTTACACCGACCTCTGCATTGATATATTCCTGTACTGATGTTATTACATCAAAGCTTTTGTCTTGTTTTAATATTGCAACAGCAAACGGTTCAAGTCCTTTTTCTTTTGCGATTGTTGCACGAGTACGACGTTTTGGCTTGAATGGACGATATATATCTTCAAGAGCAGACAGAGTAACAGCTTTGTCAATCACTGCTGCTATTTCATCTGTCATCTTACCCTGTTCGGTAATACTGTCCTTTATTTTCTGTTTACGATCTTCAAAATTGCGCAGATACTCAAGTCTGTCAGCAAGTTCGCGAAGCACCTGATCATCACACGAGCCAGTCATCTCTTTGCGGTAACGGGCTATGAATGGGATTGTGTTGCTTTCATCAATTAAGCTGATTATGTTCTCAACATGCTCAAGCTTTAATTTGAATTCCGTTGTCAGAACTTTTTTTATTTCCATGTTTACCTCTTTATCGATTTTGTTAGATAACTTATTTTATACTAATCTCGATTCAAAACATAGATAAAATTCAAGGAAAAACCTTTGCTTTATGGGTTTTCCGCAGAATTTTATCGTAATGTTTTATGAGAGATTAGTATTATACAAATATTATAACATTATCAAAGCATTTTTTCAATATATTTAATTGTATATATCATTTTGTAATTATATTTTAAAAAGAATTCATATAGTATTGAAATGTCATAATTTATATGCTATATTTTATATATACCAAAAGCAGGAGGAATTATTATGCCATGGTGTCCAAAATGTCGTTTAGAATATCGTGAAGGCTTCGCAAAATGCTCTGACTGCGATTCTGATCTTGTAGAAAAATTAGACGATGATGTAAAAGAAGAATCTGAAGTAATTGAATACACTGTTGACCCACCGATGGAGCCTGTGCTGCTTGTCACGGTCGGCGAACATTTTGAAGCGGAATTAATTTTAAATATGCTTAAGGAAGCCGATA
The DNA here is from genome assembly GCA_001797275.1 of Clostridiales bacterium GWF2_38_85. GTDB lineage: Bacteria > Bacillota > Clostridia > Oscillospirales > CAG-382 > GWF2-38-85. The sequence continues at coordinate 4,193 of MGOY01000028.1, forward strand.
TACGCTGTTATTTCAAGGATAAAGGGGCCGGTTCATATATGTCAATATACATGGGCTTTTCTATATATGGAGCAGATATTTTCGTCGACAAAAAAGATTTCGATAAAGCGAATGAACTACTCATTGTAATGAATGAGCAGCCTGATATTGTTGAAGTCGATGAAGAAACAGAAAAAAGCATTCAAACGAAACAAGATTTTCAAGAAACTGAAGAGGAAGTTCAACAAAGTCAGGATATCAGAAAAGGTATACTGAAAACTTTGATAATAACCGTTCTTGCAATTTCAGCTATTGCTTTAATTGCTGCAGTATTACATATCTTCTTAAAATAGCGTATGAAAACATCTCTTTGGAATCCCTGGCATGGCTGTACCAAAATCAGCGCAGGTTGTTTGAACTGTTACGTATATCGCACTGATGCAAAGCATGACAAAGACAGCACTGCTGTTAACAAAACCTCCACCTTTGATTTGCCTTTGAAAAAGGACCGTAAGGGTGAATATAGACTGCAACCGGGACGGGATAATGTTATTTTCACCTGCTTCACCTCAGATTTTCTTCATGAAGCGGCAGATGAGTGGCGTACGGAAGCGTGGCGGATGATAAAAACAAGAAGTGATGCTGATTTTCTGTTTATTACTAAACGTATTCACAGGTTCGCTGATTGTATCCCCGAGGACTGGGGTGACGGTTACAATAATGTCACAGTCTGTTGTACAGTAGAAAATCAGGAGCGTGCCGATTAACAGGCTACCGTTATTTATTGACGCTCCGATAAAGCACAAGATGATTGTCTGTGAACCTCTATTAACTGACATCGATTTGTCGAGATACCTCAAACCTTGTATCGAAAGCGTTATTGTCGGTGGTGAATCAGGACCAAATGCAAGAATTTGCGACTATGACTGGGTTCTGCACATCAGACAGCAGTGCATCGACAACAACATCCCCTTCCGCTTCAAGCAAACCGGAGCGAACTTCAGAAAAGAAAGAAAAGTAAATAAAATACAACGCAAATATCAACATTCTCAGGCAAGAAAAGCAGGGATAGATTATAAATAACATTATCAATAATATCGGAGACAACCTATGCAACTTTATATTATCAGGCACGGAGATCCGGATTATGCAAACGACACACTGACCGAATACGGGTGGGAGCAAGCAAGAGAGCTTGCAAAGCGAATGGCTGCCGTAAACCCGGACAGAATATATTCATCCCCACGCGGCAGGGCAAAAGCTACGGCGCAACCCGCCTGCGAGCTGTTGAATATGCAGTATACAGTTGAGGACTGGACAACCGAAAGCATGGATTACATGCAATATCCTGATTTGACTGATCCCGACACGATAAAAAAGGGCTGGAATTCGAGCTTTGCCGAAGGTGTTCATGACTTTGAGTATTTTGTAACAACTGAGAGGGCTGACGCTCTCGATGAGATGATGAGTTGTTCGGATGAATTTCTCGAAAGGCATGGATATAAAAAAGAAGGCTTGTATTATCGTGCTGTGAAACCTAACGATGAGAAGATAGCTGTTTTTTGTCACGGTGGTTTCGGCGGTGCTTGGATATCATACCTGCTATCACTTCCACCGGCAATGGGTTGGATGCACCTTGCACTCAATACGACCTCGGTTACAAAATTCGTGTTCGAAAACAGAGAGAACGGGTTCACATTTCCCCGATGTGTTTATCTCGGTGATACATCACATTTGAAGAAATAAAATATAGTGTTATTATAAATATTTATTATGTATGCATGACAGTTTGTGTACAATTTTTTAACTCACATAGCAGGAGCCTCGCAGGATTTGCTGTAATAGGCTTAAAATATTATAACACCTTTCCTGAGTCGACATTCTTGATGTATTTTCAAATAGCAGGATTTTGCCGCAAATCAGAGGCACTCATGATGATAAGCCACATAATTAGAACATATAAAAGCAGCCGTAAAAATAACGGCTGCTTAAATTTTATTGAACTACCTGAACCTTTAGTAAATTGGTATTGCCTGTTGAATCAAGAGGTATTCCGGCTGTTATTACAACCATATCACCCTCAGCGACTAAATCGACCTGCTTTGCGCAGTCAATAGCATGGCGGATAAGCTCATCAAATTCAGTTTGCCACCTTGCCAGAACGGGGAAAACACCCCAGGATAACGCAAGCTGGTAGAAGGTCTTCTCAATAGGAGTTGAAGCTACAATCGGTTCCTGTGGTCTGAACTTCGACATTCTTCTTGCGGTGTGACCATGTCGGGTTACTGCAATTATTGCTTTAACATTTACATCCTTTGCTGTAATACAAGCAGCATCACAAATAGCGTTGGTTATATCCAATGTATCGACGTCATACTTAATATCTTTATAGCAGTCCATTTCGAAAGCATCTTTTTCAGCCTGTGCAACAATTTTTGCCATAACCTTTATTGACTGTACGGGATATTTGCCTGCTGCGCTTTCACCCGAAAGCATTACTGCGGAAGTACCGTCAAAAACTGCATTTGCAACATCAGTGATTTCTGCACGAGTAGGTGTTGGGTTGCTAACCATAGATTCAAGCATCTGGGTTGCTGTAATGACCATCTTGCCTGATTTATAACACTTCTTGATGAATTTTTTCTGAAGTCCCGGCAGTCTTTCATACGCTACTTCGACACCCATATCACCGCGTGCAATCATAATACCATCTGAATAATTGAGAATCTCATTAAAATTGTTTACACCTTCAAGATTTTCAATTTTGGATATGATTTTAATGCTGTGTCCGCCGTTATAATCGATAAATTTACGTAGTGCGATAACATCATCTTTACTTCTGATGAAGGATGCAGCAATGAAATCTATATCGTTCTCTATCCCGAATAGAATGTCTTTTTTGTCATTTTCGCTCAGATATTGAGCATCCATATGTGTGCCGGGGATATTTATTCCTTTATGATTGGAAATTACTCCGCCAACAACAACCCTGCAGTATACATTCTCTGCATCCGTATTCTCAACCTTGAGCATAACTTTGCCGTCATCTATCAGAACTTCACCACCGGGTTTGATCTGATTGGGAAGGTTCATATATGTAACGGAAGCAATTTTACTATTTCCCGGAAGTTCTTTAATTGTAAGCGTAAAGCTTTCGCCTTCAATCAATTCTGTTTTACCGTTTTTAAAATCACAAAGTCTGATTTCAGGACCTTTTGTATCAAGAAGAATAGCAATGGGCAGACCAAGCTGTTCTCTGAGTTTCTTTATTTTTTCAATTTGTAATTTCTGTGTTTCATGAGTACCATGTGAGAAATTGAGACGCGCAACATTCATGCCTGCAAGCATCATTTCTGTTATTATCTGTTCACTGCTTGAAGCGGGACCTAAAGTACATACAATTTTTGTTTTACGCATATTCATATACTTATCTCAATTAAAAACATAGATAAAATTCAAGGAAAAACCTTTACTATTCGGGTTTCCGCAGAATTTTAACATTATGTTTTATGAGAGATTAGTATTACCTCCATTATCTTAAAATAATGATCATAAAATCAACATATTAATTTTAACATATGATTGTGAAAAATTCCATCATCTTATGTAAAACAATCAAAAAACACAACGAAAAAGCATACAAAAGCTGTTGCTTTTCAGCAACAGCTCATATATATTATGCCCAAAACATGCTTTTTGGCAGAGGTTCGGAAATTATGGATTCTTTCAGGAACTGTACAGCTTTTTCTAGTCCCTCTTCAGATGTCATTATACTGTCTTCATGCTCAATACTGAGAACATCATCATACCCTACCATACGAAGGTTGCTGATCATATCGCGCCAGTACTGCATATCATTACCGTATCCGACGCTTCTGAATACCCAGGAACGGTTGATTTCATCACCGTAATGCTTGGTGTCAAGAACACCGTTTACAGCGGTATTGTATTTATCAACCTTAGTATCCTTTGCATGAACATGATATATTGCTTTTCCAAGCTTTCTGATAGCTGCTACGGGTTCAATTCCCTGCCAGATAAGGTGGGAAGGATCAAAGTTTGCACCCACAGTTTCACCAACTGCATTTCTAAGTTTAAGCAGGCTTTCTGTGTTATAAACACAGAAGCCGGGGTGCATTTCGAGAGCGATTTTATTAATTCCATGTGAGTTCGCATATTCAACTGTTTTCTGCCAATATGGGATCAGCACATCCTCCCACTGATACTTGAGAATTTTTGAAAAATCATCAGGCCAGAAGCAGGTTACCCAGTTGGAATATTTTGCACCTTCATGATCACCAGGGCAACCCGAAAAGGTTATGATCTTCGGAACTTCAAGTATCTCAGCAAGTTTAATTGTATTTTCAAAATCCTTCTGGAATTTCGCTGCAACTTGCTTGTCTGGATGAACGCAGTTGCCGTGGGTTGATAATGCGTTTATTCTCATGCCATGGTCTTTTATTGTTTTGACAAATTCGTTGAGCTTTGATTTATCAGCAAGCATTTCTTCTGTTTTACAATGTTGGCTTGCAGGATAACCTCCGGCACCGATCTCAAGTTCGGTTATACCGAGCTTCTGAAGATAATCAAGTGCAACCAAAAGAGGTCTGTCGCCAAACAAAACAGTTATAACTCCAATTTTCATATGGCATTACTCCTAATTTTATTATTTAGTTAAAATATACGGGTTGACCTGTCTTTGCTGATTTATATATACCGTCAAGAATTAATGATACTGTGTATGCTTGTTCAGGTGTAACGAAAGGTGTCTTATCATTGACAACAGCGTCGATCCAGAGCATAGCTTCACGATCCTCAGGCTTCATGTTACCAACACCTTCATAGAATGCAGCACCACCGCTTGCAAGGTCAGGTTTTAGAACATAACGTCTTCCCTGTCTGATACCGTTAATACGTACTCCATCGTTCATATCAATGCCGCCGAGGGTGCCACAGAGGGTTGTAACTGCTTCTCTTGCATCAAGTATATTAAGCGCCCAGCTTGATTCAAGTAATATTGTTGCACCGTTTTCCATAACAATAAAACCGAAGGCTGCATCTTCAACAGTAAATTGTTCTTTGTCCCATTCGCCCCATGCATTCCCGCTGGGAACGATATTACCGAGTTTTTTATATGTTGTACCAACGCAGTATTTTGGTTTGTAGTTATTCATTGTCCACAGTGTAAGGTCAAGCGCATGTGTGCCGATGTCTATAAGAGGACCGCCGCCCTGCTCATATTCGTTAAGGAATACACCCCAGGTTGGAACTTCACGGCGGCGAAGAGCAGTTGCTTTAGCATAATATATATCACCAAGTGTTCCGTTTTCGACTTCACCTTTTACAAATAACGAATCAGGTCTCTGTCTGTTCTGATATCCGATGGTAAGCTTCTTGCCGGTACGCTTTGCAGCTTCAACCATTTTTTTGGCTTCTTCAGCATTAATTGCCATAGGTTTTTCGCAGCAAACATGCTTGCCTGCTTCAAGAGCATCAACGCTGATGAAGCTGTGGCTTCTGTTGGGGGTTAAAACATGAATTACATCAATAGTCTTATCCTCAAGAAGCTTTTTGTAATCTGTATAAACCTTTGCATCTGCTGTTCCATATTCGACTTTTGCTTTCTCGGCTTTCTCAATTATAAGGTCACAAAATGCAACCATATTAACGTTGGGAAGAGTCTTAAGTGCCGGTAAATGCTTTCCGTTTGCGATACCGCCACAACCGATTATACCAATTCTAACCTTATCTGATGCTGCTATTTTACTCATAAAAATCCTCCAAAAATTTATTTTCTATAATAACTATAATAAGCAATTACTGTACGTTCCTGTTGATGCTCTAAATCATAACCGGTTATGACAACACCGTTCAGGCTCATAAATTCCCATGCGTTAAAATTTTCAATCTTAACTCTGAATAATGTTTCACCACTGCCTGTCAGTATAAGCTCGCCGTTACGCACATTAATAGATCCGTTTTTCCCGATGACTGATTCCACGTTGTCTTTTCGTTCGAGTGAATATTCAACATGATGTTCGTCAAGCCTGTTTGCCATGTACTTCTTATAGGCAATGCTTGAAGTATCCTTTGGTGGCTTTCGCCTGAAACGATTAAACATTTTATTCTATAAAAAGCAGTTTTTTAAAATATTCAATTGAATATTTTATACCCTGCTCACCAAGCTCACCCTGCCATATACCTGAATGCGGCTCAAGTGATAAAACTCCTTTATATTTCTTTGCGCGTAATATTGAAATTAATTCCGGCCAGTTTGTCATATCCATTCCTGCGGGCGGGTCATCAAGATGCACACCATTGATATTTACAGTGCCTTTCAAGTGGACATGATAAAATCTGTCTCCCCATTCCAAAGCTTCGGCTCTGTAATCTCTGCCGCCGTTAATCGAATGTGAAGAATCAAATTTTATACCGAGCTTTGGAAGATGTCTAAGAATGATGGACCATTCTCTCGGATTGGTAACATAGTTGTTCCAGCTGCAATTTACAACACATACCTTAACTTCATCTTTTGCATAGTCAATTAATGAAGAAATGTAATTAATAGCTGCGGTAATATTTGAATAATAGCTGATGCCGTCAACATAGTTAACAGTAAGCATATAAACAGGGCATGATAATCTTTTACAAAGATCAATCAAATCAAACTCCTGTTTCTGTTCTTTCAGATTGATAGAACCATCATTGTTTATTCTCGGTCTCCCCCATCTTCCGATAGCGGACATTTCAACCGAATTCTCCTGCATTGCTTTCTTAATTCCGGCTTCCTCATTAAATATGTAACTGATATCATCTGCATTGACATCCATTTCGGCATAATCCAGTCCGTATTTACGTACTTTTTGAATTCCGGCAGCATTATGGTCTGTTATAATTCCAAGTTTCAAAAAATCACCTTACCTTATTGCGAACGCTTTGTTTCGCATTTTTCATATGCAACTATTATAACATTATTATTCAAAATGACAACCCTTTTTTCATAATTAATAATAAAAATTCTCTTTTACTTTTACAAGCAAACTATTGTTTAATCATACTAAAATAAATTTTAGATTTTTTCAGATAATAATTAAATTTTTCAATTTTTGAAGCTGCTTTTACATTATTGGTTACTAATATTTTATATTTTTCAAAATCGGATGAATATAATTTTGTTTTATTCCGATATCCATTGAATTGAGTTAAGTATATTAAATTATACCAGAAATTTATCTCCTCGTTATTGTTAATATTACCCCAAAAATTTTTATATATAGTATCGGAATTACCAAACATTATACCGTTTAATTCTTCCTCTGAATATATTTTTTTATCTATTGCAATCTGACATATATCGGTTCCGGGTAAAAATCCCAATCCATGAAGCTGCAGTGAAAATGGTGGGTATAATTTCATACAAAGCTCATAAGATTTTTTCAGGTCTTCTAAAGTTTCAAATGGATGTCTGAGCATAAAGTCATAAACAATGTTTGGAACTCCGCAGCTCTGCAATATTTTGGAAGCCTTGAGTATTTGTTGTTCGGTTTCATATCGATTGAATATATCTCGCCTGATGTATTCTGAACCGCTTTGTATGCCTACTGTAATTTCGAAAAGGCCTGCTTCAACAAGCTTCATTATCGTATATTCTTTAATTTTCAATGGATGTCCCCATATTTCAAATGGCAGACCTATTCCGTTTTTATACCTGCTTGTAAATTCATCAATCCAACTCTTATCATCAGGAAATATTTCATCCCAGAAGTGTATAAATCTTAATTTTTTAATATGTTTTTTTGCATCGTTAAGTTCTGACATAAGATTTTCGACACTGCGAAATTTAACATATTTTTGACCTGTATACAAGCGTCTCAGATTAACAGACGAACAATAAGAACATGAAAATGGGCAACCTCGTGTTGCTGATATTTCATAACCATATGAATTTAAATTTTGGTCTTTATAGATAATTCTATTATTATCTATTAATATTCTGTTATTATTACATGCTTCTGGTAATCCATATTCGTCGGCAGTTTCTTTTAATGGAAGAAGTTCATTTTTTATTAATTTGTTTTCTTTATAATAAATAATATTGGGTAGATTGTCAGGGCTGTTTCCGGAAGCTATAGAATCAGCAAACTGTACAATTGCTTCTTCACCTTCACCAGAAATGACATAATCAGCACCATTTTCAAATGCTTTTTTAGGTATAAGTGTAACCAAAACTCCGCCCCATATGGTTAAAAATCCACATTCCTTAACTGCTTGCTGAACCTTTTTTACTGTTTCAAGATTAAAAGAGCTCATCACACTAAATCCGACAAAAATCGGATTGATTTTTCTGATAAGCTCTTTTAATAAATTTATTTCCTTTGCAGTTATATCATTAAGATGTTTACTATTATATTTCTTAATAGCAATTATCGTTGGGTTATATCCTGATTTTTTTAAAGCTGCTTCGAGATACTTAACTCCTATTTGTTTTGGGTTATAAAATGAAATTAAAACAACATTTTTATTCAAAACGCTCTTCCTTTTGATTTTGTTCTTCTTTTTTTATATCTTTTTCTGTTTCACGTACTAAATAAATTGGTCTCTTTTTTGTTTCAAGATAGGTTTTAGATAAATATTGCCCAAGAACGCCAATTGAGAATATCTGTATTCCGCCGAGAAGTAAAATAACAACCATTGTTGAAGGCCAGCCTGCTGCTGAAACATGCCATACAAGCTCACGAACAATCAAAGCGATTATACTTATAAATGCTATAAAAGTGAAGAATATACCCAAAAAAGAAGCTAAAACCAACGGAGCTGTTGAAAATGCAATTATACATTCAAGTGAATACTTAAAAAGCTTCCAGAAATTAAATTTTGTTTTCCCAGCTACTCGCTCTATATTTTTATATTCAAGCCATTTTGTTTTATATCCTACCCAGCAGAAAATGCCTTTCGTAAACCGGTTATATTCTTGTAAAGAAAGTACGGCATCCGTCATCTTTCGATTCATAAGCCTGAAATCTCTGGCTCCTTCAATCATTTCTGTTTCCGAAATTTTATTTATCAACTTATAAAAAAGCTTTGCAAAAAATGAACGAATCAAGGGCTCGCCTTTACGTGTGTTTCTTCTTGTCGCAACAGAATCATAATCTTCAGTTTTCAACGTGTTATACATTTCGGGTAATAAAGCAGGTGGATCCTGCAAATCAGCATCCATAATTGCAACATAATCACCTTTGCTTGTTTGAAGACCGGCAAACATAGCAGGTTCCTTACCGAAATTTCTTGAAAAGGATATAAATCTGGCACGCTCATCCTTAATTGCTAATTCTTTTAAGAGAGCAATTGTGTTATCTTTTGAACCGTCGTTGACAAAAATAAATTCAAAGTCAACATAATTCATCTGCTCAGCGATCTTTATTATCTCAGTATAAAAAAACGGTATTGTTTCATATTCATTATAACAAGGAACAACAATTGATATCAATTCTTTTTTATTCATGTTGAATTGCAGATATATTCTGCTACTCCCTATTTGATTATACTAATAATATCATAAATTTAAACAAAAGTAAACCTATAAAATATGCGTTCGGATAATTTTACCGAACGCATTTTATAAATATTTTGTTTAGTAATTTCTCATAATTTTATCTATTTCACGGACAACATTAACTATATGAGATGTATATGTATCATTAGTATATGATTTTGTTGTTAAGACAATAAGTATATATGGATCATTTGTCATTATTATACCTGCTTCATGGCAAACATTGTGAACCCACCCGCTTTTATGTGCAAATTGGACATTCATTCCTATTGCATCATATGTAATTGGGCTGCTGACTGATAAGCACAGATTAAACAGATCCTTACCTTCCGAACATGAATCCTTAAACTCATATATTTCATTCCACCAAATCGCAGCATCTCTTGCTGAAACAAGCGGCCAATCATAATCAGAATATGAATTTTTACAACCTGCAGAAGCTAACATACTTGAAGCTCCATTCCCAAATTTATCATAGAGCATCATATAAGCAATATTATCGCTTTTTACCATTGAATAATTAAGGAGGGTTTTTATCGAATAAGTTGAACCAATATCACTATATTTTAAAACACCCGATCCTGAAGTGTAATGATAACTCTGATATTTTATTGAATCGTTTAAAGATGCTGCTCCGTTTGCTATTTGTTGATAAATATATAACGCATATGGAGCTTTTACTGTTGAAGCACAGATGTATGTATCGTCAATATTATATGCAATATATGAACCATCCGAAATTCTGATTGCTAAAAATGATGTATCATATGCGTAATTAGCAATAAGGCTATCTAGTTTTGTTGTATCGGTTTTCAACTTTGAACCGGATGATTGATGAAGGACAACCTTATTATCTGAAACATATAAATTACTAACTAACTCCGAAATGCCATTTGATGTTCTTGTAACAACAGGTTTTGCAAGAACTTCCGGTAAAGTAAATGGATTAAAGACTGTTGGGTTTGTTATTATAAGCTTATTCATAGGTACAGAAGCAGGATCAAAATCATTTATATTGCTGTTTACAGTATATGCATCAGAAACTTCAATCTTTTCAGAGGGAACAAAAACAGCTGAATCAGTTACGAGTTCAGTCAGAACTTCTGTATTGATGTTATCATCGCTACTTTGTTTTGCTTGACAGCTTGAAAAAACTATTCCCACAACAAACAGCAGCAAAATAATTTTTCGCATACTAAGCGCATAGAGAACAAATAAATAGCGCTGTTATTTACAGCAACTTTTATGTTCAACTATGTCCTCCTCTACTAAGATTTTTTGCTTAAAAATAATTACCAAAGAAATTAATTTCGGTGATTTATTTTTGGATATTATAACATTAGCAGAAAGGTTTGTCAAAGGTTATTTGATGAACATTATCTTTGAAGTATAGGTTAGATGTAAATAATATATTAATAAATTATATTGCGTGACATATTTTCACTAATGCTTGAATATATTATTATATTTCTTTAGGTACATTTTTGTATATATTTATAATAAGCTAGTCTATTTTCTTTGTATTTTTCCACATAAAATATGCTTCCTAAACATATTATAATTCATTTAATACAGATTTTCATCTACTGAAATGCTTTCAATTATATTGTTATAAATAGGAAGTGTGCAGAGTTACCTGCACACTTATTAAATAGTTTATTTATTACCAAGACTGAGTATTTGCTCATCTGTCAAGACCACACTGTATACTCTTGCATATGCTACATTACCATTGAAGAAGGAGTCACCGGTACCGCCTGAGTTTATATCCGAACCTACGCAAAAAGCATGAGCTCCAGCTTCTGCTGGGTATGTTATAAGGCCATTGGCATCTTTTAATGCTGCAAGTTCACCATCGACATAAAGCTTGACCGTTTTTCCGTCATATGTTCCGACAAGTGAATAATACTTACCTTTTTCAATATCAGTTGAAATTGTTGTGTAATTACCGCCTATTGAAATCCAGAATTCAATCTGTCCGTTAGCGGTTATTTCAAATCCATATCCACCGGATTGCATATTTGCGAATGCATCCATATATGAAGACCCAAATTCATTTATCTTTATTTTTGCTGCTATAGTTAATTTCTCAGTATAATTTGCATATTCATCAGCAGAAAATTTAATTCTGAGATAATCTCCCTGCCCTTTAAATTTTGCAACATAAGCATCATTAAGTTCACTGTCTTTTTCAATAACAGCATTAAAGTTTTCTACTGTTTTATTAAGATCACCGGCGTCGCTTGCACCATTCTCATCAAAGACTATATCAAGCATATCGGCGTCCGGAACAGGTGCATTGGGATCAAGTGGTGCGGGTGGTTCACCCGTTGTCTTAAAGGTTGCTTCGATTGCAGTATCAGATTCCTTCCCATATGAATCTATTGCTGTAACTGTAACCTTGTATTCGGTACCTGATGTTAATCCGGTTGCAGTATATGACATTGTTTCCGGCATATCAAGGAAATAGAACTCTGACCAGATTTTGAAAGAAAGTTTCTTTGTATTATCTGATGCTAAATAGAAATCAAATCTGTAGCTATGTAAATTTTCACCGTCTGTAGCTTGCTTGAAGGATAATGTACAGCTGCTGTCCTTTATATTGGATATGTCAAGAGTTGTTCCTTCAGTAAATACAGGTTTATCTGCTGTTTGATAACGAGCATCAGTATAAACAAATGTATCTGTACTTGTAGGGTTCTCAATTGAATATATATTCGGGAAAAATTGAGAAGTAATTAAATCATACGGTTTGAAATCGATACTATTGTCTGAATATACTTCAACTACATAGAATTGAGCCGCTTTTTCTTTATTTGGAGGTAGTGTTCCGTAAACCATACCGCTCTCAAGTTCAAAATAGCTGAGAGTACCGGTACCGAGGGATGTGAAATCCTTCTGATTTATTGATCTCGGATCATTTACCGGATAATGTGAATGTCCGGAGAAATCTACAACCTGAGGATATTTCTTTAAAACTGCTGTAAGGTTAGTTGTTCCCCATGCATCACTACCGTATACAGTATTGGTAATGTGCGGATGCTGGGTAACAAAAATCGGCTTATCAGGTGCATCTGCTACTGCTTTTGCAAGCTCTTCATCAAGCCACGTTAACGAAGAAGCATAGTCAAGATTCTCGTTATCCATCGAAACTCCGATGAAATGATAACCGTTAACGACGATGTGGGTGTTTGCACTTTCACCTGTAACAGTCTCCCAACGAGCTTTTGCATCAGCTTTCGAATCGTTGTTGTAATATTCATGGTTGCCCATAATGAATAGTTTTTTTGTTGATTCTTGTAACTTGTTTGTCACAACCTCAGCAAATGAGTTCAATTGATTTTCATAGCCGTTATTGGTCATATCACCGGCAACCAATAATAAATCAAAATTTTTGTATTCCTGTTCAGCAGAATATGAATATATAAAATCCAATGCCTGTTCGAAACGTTTGTATTCAGTTTGCGTACTTGAGCCGCTCAGATGAACGTCACTCATTGCTGCAAATCTGAGTACAACTTCCTTTTCAACTGTAGATTCAGATGATGTACTATCCGAATTGTCAGTACTTGCTACACTATCTGCCTGCGATTCGCTGTTATCAGTATTACAAGCTGATAATAATGGTAAAAGCAGAGCAAAAACTAAAAGTAAAACCAATAATGCTTTTTTCATTTATATGACCATGCCTTTCTTTATGAAGCGGAATGTTTTGGGTGGTTCGGCATATGCCGAATTTCGGTTATAATTTTAACCGAAAAGCACAAAACTTCCTGTTTGAAAGATTTTTCTTTCAAACTTTTCTCCTGATGTTAAATTTCTTTTGTTTATTATATACTATTTTTTCAATATATACAAGCTGATATTTTGAAAATATATACAGTAAGATGTTAATTCAAAACTTGACTTTTTCAGTAAAATATGATATAATTTTAATAAAATTATTAAATTTATTAGGAGAATTGATTTTGAACTTTTATTCGAAGTTAAAAACCGAAGCACAGAATGAGAAAAGTAAAAATCTTGATAAACTCAGTGCTTTAGAAATTGTTAAAATAATAAATGATGAAGACAAGACTGTTGCGTACGCTGTTGAGAAAGTACTACCTCAGATTGCTGTTGCCTCTGAAATGATTGCAATACAGATAAAGAATGGTGGCAGACTGTTTTATACAGGAGCCGGAACATCAGGAAGGCTTGGAGTGCTTGATGCATCGGAATGTCCTCCTACATACGGAGTACCATTCGAAACAATTCAAGGATTGATTGCCGGCGGGTATAATGCAACATATAAATCTATAGAAGATGCTGAAGATGATCCTGATTCTATTGTCAAGCAGATGAAAGAACGTAATTTTTCTGTAAACGATGTTTGTTTTGGACTGTCAGCAAGCGGAACCGCGCCTTGTGTAATTGCTACCCTTGAATATGCGAAATCACTTGGAGCAAAAACTGTTGCTTTATCCTGCAATGAAAGCATCTTAATTGCTAAAATTGCTGACATTGCTATAACACCGATTGTAGGTCCCGAGGTTGTAAGCGGTTCGACGCGAATGAAGGCCGGCTCAGCACAAAAAATGGTTCTGAATATGGTTTCCACTACTATGATGGTGCTTCTGGGAAAAGTCAAAGGAAACTTGATGGTATGCATGAAACCATCAAATAAAAAGTTAGTTGACCGTGCTGCAAGAACAATCGTCTCAGAAACGGGTTGTAGTTATGCTGAAGCATTGCAAGAATTAGAAAAAGCGAATTATAATATAGTAGATGCTATTGAGCTGATAATTTCGAATAAATAAAAACGAGGGAGATTCATTGCGAATCACCCCGATGTTTTATAAAAGATAATTAATAGCAAATACCCTGTGCTTTCATTGCTTCAGCAACTTTAAGGAAGCCTGCAATATTAGCATCTGCAACAAGATTGCCAGCGCATCCATATTCAACAGATGCTTCATATGCACTCTTGTATATACCATCCATTATGTTCTTGAGTTTAGCATCTACTTCTTCGAATGACCAGGAAAGTCTCTGCGAGTTTTGGCTCTTTTCGAGACCTGATGTCGCAACACCGTCTGTGTTTGCAGCTTTTGCCGATCCAAACAATACGCCTGCTGCGTGGAATGCTTCAACCGCTTCGGGAGTGCTTGGCATATTAGCACCTTCAGCAACAGCAATTACGCCATTTTTTATAAGTGTTTTTGCAGCATCTCCGTCAAGCTCGTTCTGAGTTGCACAAGGAAGAGCGATATCACATTTGATACTCCAGATGTTTGCACAACCTTCAAAGTATTTTGCTGTTGGAACTCTCTTTACATATTCGGATATTCTTGCTCTTTCAACTTCTTTAAGCTGTTTAATAACCTCAAACTTTATGCCTGCTTCATCATAAATATATCCATTGGAATCGGACATATCAACAACCTTACCGCCAAGCTGATATACCTTCTGACATGCATATATAGCAACATTACCGCTGCCGAAAACAACAACATTTTTGTTTTCAAAGCTTTCACCTTTACTATTCAACATATTGTCTGTGAAGTAACATGTACCGTAACCGATAGCTTCAGGTCTTGCAAGAGAACCGCCGAATGAAAGTCCTTAGCCTGTTAAGATGCCGGTAAATTCGTTGCGAAGTCTCTTAACTGACCGAACATATAACCGATTTCTCTACCGCCAACACCGATATCACCTGCAGGTACATCAGTATCTGCACCGATGTGCTTACAAAGTTCTATCATAAAGCTCTGGCAGAAACGCATAATTTCTCCGTCACTTTTGCTTTTTGGATCGAAGTCTGAACCGCCTTTACCGCCACCCATAGGAAAACCTGAAAGTGAATTCTTAAATATCTGCTCAAATCCGAGAAATTTAATTACTGATAGCATAAATGCCTAAATATTGCATTAACTATACTTAGTGCATGATTATTTTGGTTTGTTTAAAGTTAAATATTATCAATATAGTATTTATTATGTATAATATATTAATTCGCTAAATTTCACAACTTAACCTAAGAGCTCAATATTCTTGAGAAATAATAGCGGATCTTTCTTCTCCCCGTTAACAATAACTTCAAAATGCAAATGTGGGCCGGTGCTCTTACCTGTACTGCCAATGTTTCCAATTATATCTCCAACCTTGACTTCCTGACCTACAACAACATTGATTTGACTTAAGTGAGCGTATCCTGTTTGCAAACTGCCTTCATGTTGTATAATAATATAATTACCATAACCATTATATGATTCCTGAGCAAATACAACCACACCGTCTGCTGCTGCCATAACCGGATCGCCATAGCATGAAACTGTATTGTTAGAATGTACAATATCTATCCCGTTATGATAATCCCTCATTGAAGGTCTCCAACCGAATTGAGAGGAAATGCGTCCAATATAAGGTAAATCAAACAGCTTTAATGATGCAGGTGTTTTTATTGTTGAATTTAAAATTCCTCTTTCAACAATTTGAATTTGCGGTTCAGATATAATATTCTCGCTGACTGTCTCTTGGGCAACTATATCTCCATTTATATAAGTAACAGTAATTAATTCTTCGGATGTACCGTCTGCACCGTTTTGAAGTGTTCTTGAATAACTTGAATTTTTATCGCTAAGATCAAGATAAACTATATCGTATGGAACTATTTTACTTACTGTTTTTAGAGATGTATATGTAACATCGAGCTTCAATGTATCCTTATCCACCATCAAACTGTTGCCAACAATTCCGAACACTTTTGACAATTCATCTACAGACAAGAATAAATCAGTATCAAATTCACTTTTATCTACATTGATTTCATTTGCAATTTTTACATCAACAACACTTTCATCAACTGCATAATTTGAAGATAATAAGGTTTTTACATTTAATAAGGTATTATATATAATATCACTGTCTTCGCAAACTGCAACAAAATTTCCGTCAATAAACAACCCATATCCCTGTTTTAAATTCTGATGCTTATTGACAGTAAAACTATCATTATTAGTTATTGAAGAAGCAACACTTTCAATATTTTTATTATGTAATGCATCAACCCTGTCAATGTTATTTATGATAATTAGAGATGATACTATTGAGATGCAAGCGATTAAATAAAATGCAAGCATATAATGTTTTGGTTTTTTTCTTGATAACAAACGAAAAAACATAAAAGTGCTCCTTGCGTAAATTTTGTTCCGGAGGTATATAGCCTCATTGAATTGATTTGATAATCAAAATAGATAGCATAATAATATCGAAAAGTTCAATTATATATTTATGTAAGGTAAAATGCAAAATTTAGTATAATCAAGATGCGAAATAAATAGTAATTTTGCACACTGATATATTATACACTATTATTTTTATTGATGCAAGTATTTTTTGCAATTTTTCAAAAATAATATTGCATAATTTCAGATTAAGTATTATAATGGATAACAAACATTGGAGACATAAAAGGTTGAGCAAAAAGAAGCATCGCTTCCAATCTCAATTTGTTCAACCTGAGAGCTTGTACTTTACTATTATAATAAATAGTAGAAATTTTGATAAGCTGAAAACGTACAAGCTCCGAAAGAAAGTATGGAAATTATTATGAGAATCAACTTTACAGAAAGTAAAGTAAAAAAAGAAAAGCCTAATTCAGAAAATTTAGGATTTGGTAAGTATTTTACTGATCATATGTTTATTATGGATTATACTGAAGGAAAAGGCTGGCATGATGCTCGAATTGTACCGTTTGAAAATATTTCTCTTTCTCCGGCTGCAATGGTATTTCATTATGGTCAGGAAATGTTTGAAGGTTTAAAGGCATATCGTACAAAAAATAACGATATTCTTTTATTCCGCCCAGATAAAAATATTGAAAGAATGAATAATACCAACGAACGTTTATGCATTCCTAAGATAAATCCCGATGATGTTCTTGAAGCAATCAAAGAACTTGTCAAGGCGGAACAGGATTGGGTTCCGTCACTTCCCGGAACATCTCTTTATATTCGTCCCTTTATTTTTGCAACCGATCCGTTCCTTGGTGTAAAACCTGCTCAAAATTATATATTCTGTATTATTTTATCACCTGTCGGTGCATATTATAAGGAAGGTATAAACCCGGTAAAAATTTTTGTTGAAACAGAATATGTACGCGCTGTTAAGGGTGGTATCGGATTTGCAAAAGCCGGCGGTAATTATGCTGCTTCTCTGTGCGGTCAGAAAAAAGCTTATGATCTCGGTTATTCACAGGTTTTATGGCTTGATGGTGTACACAGAAAATATATTGACGAAGTTGGTACAATGAATGTTTTCTTTGTTATAGACAACGAAGTAATAACACCTATGCTTGAAGGCAGCATTCTACCGGGTGTTACAAGAGCTTCAGCGCTTGATATAGTAAAATCATGGGGTTACAAAGTCAGCGAACGCAGAATTTCTGTCGACGAGGTTTTTGAAGCTCAAAAAACCGGAAAGCTTAATGAAGCTTTCGGAACCGGTACTGCAGCTGTAATATCACCTATCGGTTTACTTGACAGAGAAACAGAAAAAATTATTATCAATGACGGTAAAATCGGCAACATATCTCAGAGGCTGTACGACACACTTACCGGCATTCAATGGGGACTGTTACCCGATACATTTGGCTGGACAGTTAAGGTAAAATAAGTCGTTAAATAAATTTTAATTAATGGAGGGTTGTAATATGATTAGAGACAAAAGCTCCGCAAATGAAGTTTTTGTTAAAGAAAAAAATCAATCACAACCCTTTGTTGATGAATTGATAAATGAGAATATTATTGCAAAAGAAGAAAAATCTTTAATTAAGGATAAACTGAGGGAATATGGATTCTTTAACGAATTTTTCTTGTTTACAATTATTATAACATTAATAAGTATAGTTATATATATAGTTGCACGTTATAACAGTAATTTTGCAGAATTCTTTACTCGATATCCCGGTTCTTACCTGAGAGCTTTTCTGGGATATATAACTTCATTTATTCCCTTTTCGATTGCTGAAGCTATATTGATATTATTACCTGTATTTGCTATAGCTTATATTGTACATTCAATTACGGTTATGAAAAAAGATGCAAGAACAAGTGCTTTTACTAAAAAGCTGATACCCCTTATCTGCGTTATAATGATTATGTTCTCAACTTTTGTAATTACCTTTTCAACAGGCTATTTCAGGTATCCGCTTGAAAAAAATCTAAATCTCGTGAAAAATGATGTCAGTGTCGAGGATCTTCGTCTTGTTGCTATAGAAATCAACAGTGAATTAACCGAGCTTGAAAAAGATATTAACTTTAATTTTGAAAGCTCATCCTATATGAATTATTCTTTTGATTCGCTTGTAGAAAAAATAAATATTGCTTTTGATGACTTTGCATCTGATTATGACTTTATCTCACATTTTAACAGCAAACCCAAACAAGTTGTTTTATCAGTTCCGATGACATACACTCAGATTTCAGGTGTTTTTTCTTTCTTTACGGGTGAAGCTAACATCAACATTAATTTCCCTGATTATATTCAACCGTTTACGGTTGCACATGAAATGGCTCATCAGAGGGGTATTTCACGTGAAGATGAAGCAAATCTGGTTGCTTTTCTGGTTTGTATGAGAAGTGATGATTCATATATACGATACAGCGGTCTTTTAAATATCAATGAATATGTTTTATCCGCTTTACGCAAAGCATCTTCAAATGATTATTCTCAGATGTACTACAGCATACCCGGAAGCATCAGGCATGAATTAAAAGCTTATTCGGATTTTTATAACAGTTATAAAAATAAAACTGTTTCTACGGTAACTAAAACAATAAACAATACATTCCTGCAATCACAAGGTCAGACCGAGGGATTGAAAAGTTATGGAATGGTTGTAGATTTGATAGTTGCATATTACAAATCCATCGATTGAAAAATTATTGACTTAAGGAGAAAATTTATGAAAAAAAATTATCCTGTTATATCCGGGACATTTCTGCAACCTGGTTTTTTTAATGATTATGATGATAAAAAATGGGATACTCATTTGAAATATCTAAAGGAAGTCGGAATTGATAAAGTAATAATTCAATGGTCTGCTAACACACCTAATTTAAAATTTACTTACACCGCTTATCCTTCTATTCTTGCAAGCGAAAACAAATTAGCAGAATTCCAATATGGTGGCGAGTATGTTGTTGAAGGATGTCTTAAAGCTGCTCAAACTAACGGAATGAAGGTTTTTGTCGGTTTGAACGAAGCTCCCGAATGGTGGTCGAAATATGCTTATGACGAAAAATGGAACACTTCACAAGCACTTCTCGGCAATAAAATAGCGAAAGAAATTTATGACTTATACAAATCAAAATACCCTGAAGCGTTTTATGGCTGGTATTATGTCTGGGAGATGTTCAACAGTATGAACGGCTGTGAAAAAGCTTGTGCTGACATGATGAATGTCAATCTCGACTTTCTGACTGAGCTTGATCCATCAATGCCTTTGATGTTATCACCTTTTGTCAGAGCTGCCGAAGGTGATGCTGTAAGTGCAGGTCTGGAATGGGACAGGCTCTTTTCTATGACTAACTTCAGAAAAGGCGATATCTACTGTTCACAGGATGCTGTCGGTGCCGGTTGGATGAAGATCGATCTGCTTGATGATTATTTCAGAGAAATAACGAAAGCAATAGATAAAAAAGACGGGCTTCTATTCTGGGCAAACAATGAAAACTTTACCGATACAGATATTGTTCCGGATTCACCAAAAACCGGGACACGTTTCATTCCCGCACCGCTTGACAGGTTTGTTAGACAGATGGAGATTTCCGATAAATATGTAAGCGATCATGTTACTTTTGCATATTCACATTATTATTCCCCTGACCGGTGTGATCCAAAGCTGCATGAAGCTTACAAGCAATATTTTGAAACAGGAAAAACAGAATAAAATAGCTATCCCTGATAATCAGAGTATAATACTGATTATCAGGGATCTTTACCATCTTCGAATATTGACCTGAGCATTGAGAACGAGTAAGTTCTGTGGATTTGGCCGCATAAGATTCCAATATAATGCACCTCGAAACTTGTATTCATTAACAAGCCCAAGCTTAGCATTGATACTACGTGCATCTTCAAACCATACTATATGATTTACACCATATTCAGTGTATTTGAAATAAGGCGCTTCCGCGTCGTTGTCATATTGTATTACAGCATTATTCTTTGCAGCAATTTCGATTGCTTCATTTGTCGATATTGATTCGGCTTTTGACTTGCCTTGAATAAAAGGGAGAGACCAATTATACCCATAATTTGATATACCCATATATATTTTGAGAGGTGATATTCTGCTGACTGCGTAATCCAGTACTTTTCTTATAGACGGTAACGGTGACACCGGCATGGGAGGCCCGTATGTATATCCCCATTCATAGGTCATTAAAAGAACATAATTTGATACAGCTCCTATTCCTGCATACTCATGACCTTCATATAAAATACCCGGTTGAGCATCTGAAATTTTAGGAGCAAGCGCAGTTATTACAGGATATCCGTTTGTATTCATTATTTTTGTCATTTTGTTTATAAAAACTATATATTCCTGCGCATTTCTTGCGTCAATAAATTCAAAATCGATATCCAGTCCTATATACTTTTTTTCTTTCATCGCATTCAGAATATTGTTAATCAACACATCCTGTGCTTTTATGTCATTTAAAATAATTGCAGCAAGTTCACTGCTGAATGTACCAAGTTCTGTTAATGTAGATAGATGCATATACGGTGAAGTCCCATATCTGTAAGCTGCTTCAATCAAAGCTGTATCATCGAGCATAACCAGCTCGCCATTTGGTTTAAAACCATATGTAAAAGGCATCAAATGACTCATGAATGGTAATGATTGATTAAGCAGTTGTTTATCAATAAAAGGATATGCATAACCACCGGCGTAGAATGAATATGGTGGTGTTCCTTCATATGTTATAACAAGAGTCTGCCCGACAGTAATTTCGGGGTTACCGTAAAGAGTTATATTGTTTCTGTATAACATATTCATCGAAGTTCCGTATTGACGGGCTATCGAAAACAACGTATCACCAACCTGAACAACATGTGTTGTTGCAGGAAATAAAACTACAATTGACTGACCGACAACCAGATTCCCCGGATTCGGAAGCATATTATTTGCAATCAGAATTTCAGGCGATACTCCATATTGAGCTGCAATAGAAATTAATGTATCACCAAGTTTTACTATATGTATTACCATTATAGCTATAGCCTCCTCAAATCCGCTGTATATTTTACTATTATTATATGAGTTTATTATTTTATTAGTACATAAAACAATATTAAACTAACAAATGAATTGTGATTTTATTAATTTGAAAATAGCCAAAGAGCATAGGCATTTTTCAAATTGCTGAGGTATTTCATTTATTAGTTTTATATAGTAAAAAAGCTGATGCACATAATATGCACCAGCTTTGCATTATTCAGTTATGATTGTTCTTATAGGGTAAATTTCGTCGATCATGACTTGATCGGTATAAACTAATAATTCAAAAATTATGGGCTTGATCGTATCGCTTTCGACATCACTCCGTAATGTACCGTTATTATGCCTGATACGATATCTCACCTCATAGGTATCTCTGTAAACCATGGGTGCTTCATTCTCTATTTCCCTGCTGTAGAGCTTGATTTCGATATCGTAAATTTTCTGCATTGTGAACTTTGATGGCAGTGTATTATATTTTTTAAAATTATCAGAAAAAAATGAAGGATAATCTACATAATTCCCCTCTATAACCGTGCTGAAGTATTGTTGAAAGAATTTTGCTACAATATCGCAGTCATCAATAGTCTTTTCTGTTAATGTAACGCCATAACCGTTTGTTATATACATTATACCTCTATTCTGGTCCATATATATTGGATCATCATATATATTAGCTTTATAATCAGGTACATAAAAACATATATTCTCAGCTATTGATTCTGTGTTATTGTTCATCAAGGATTTTTCTTTAATGAAATCCATAACAACCGTAACAACATAAAGCACTATTATTACTGCAAAAATTATAGAGATAATTACGATTATTCTTTTTCTGACTTTAGATTTATCTTCCTGCATATCTTTTAAGGTTATTAAAACCTACACTGATACCACGAAGCGGATCTTCCATTCCTTCAAATTCTATTGCAAGATATCCATTATATCCACTACGCTTTAATACATCAATACACTGGCGAACAGCAACATTGCCGTGTCCAATTATAGAGCCACGGAGATAATTTCCTGCTCTGGAGTTAAACCAGCCTTCGCCGGGTGAATCAAGGCTGCCGCTCTTTATGTGGAAGTCCTTAGCATGAGCATGACGTGCATACGGTGCCATTAAACCGACTGATTTTGTTGAATCCTCGTCAGCACAAGTAAAGTTACCCATATCGACAAGAGCACCAAAGTTCTTTTCGTTAACTGCATTTATAAGTTTTTCAACTCGAGCTGCATCCTGAGAGAAGAAACCATGGTTTTCTACACATGTTACAACACCTTTTTCTTCAGCGTATCTTGTTACTTCTCTGATTGCGGGAACCATTATCTCAATAGCATTATCATAGCCTCTGCCAACCTTTATGCTGCTATTGAAACCTCCGGTTACATCATGACGCATTACTTTGCAGCCATATACTGCAGCAATGTCTACATTACGTTTTACTTTTGCGATTTCTGATTTAATATCTCCTGAAGGAGTATTGACAAAGTCAGCTCCTGTGCAGAAACACACAGGTTCGATTCCTGCACTTACGCAGTGCTTTTTAATATCTGCTGCATATACAAGGTAATCCTCGTATCCAAGACCGACTTCAATGAAGTCAAGACCTTCTATTCCCCACTCAGCTGCTTTATCAATACAGCCTTTTACACCAAGGCTGTTATCCTGAGCATATCCGTAGAAGCTGTAAAGACTAACACCTATTTTCATAAAAATAATTCCTTTCGAGTTGTAGTTGTTTAGCATAATATTATTAAACCACATTACACACTATTTTTCAAGTATTAATCAACAATTTTCTTATATAATACTATTTTTCATAAGAAACAGTAAGAAATAATTCAAAACTAATTGTAATACAATTAGTTAAAAAGACCAAACAGCAAAGACTTTTCCTCGAATTTATCACGGTTTCTAAATCGAATTAATATAAATACGAAAACGCATATACTTGCTGCTAAGTATATACGTTTTCGTTTTCGCTGGAGATTGTGAAGGAGTATATAATTTTTATGTGTTTTCTGATTAAGTGTTACCGAACTTTCTAAATCTCTGATATCTTTTTTCTAACAAATCGTTTTCATCTATATTCATTGATGCATTTATCGTTTCCAATAGTAATCGCTTTATGGTTTCGTATGATTGTTTTTGTCCGAGTTTTTCTGATATAACCTTGTCTATTATATTCAACTTATATAATTCTTTTGATGTTAATTTAAGACACTCAGCTGCTTCTGCTGCTTTACTCGAATCTTTCCAAAGTATGCTTGCGCAGCCTTCGGGTGAAATTACAGAATAAATTGAATTTTCAAGCATCCATACTTCATCTGCAACAGCAAGCGCAAGCGCTCCGCCTGAACCGCCTTCGCCGATTATTATTGAAATTACCGGTACTTTCAGTGTCATAAGATTATATAGACATTCTGCTATTGCTTGCCCCTGCCCTCTTTCTTCTGCACCTATACCGCAATATGCGCCGGAGGTGTCAACAAAACAGATCACAGGACGGTTAAATTTTTCGGCTAACTGCATTTGTCTTAATGCTTTTCTGTACCCTTCAGGCTGTGCCGAACCGAAATTTCTCGATATTTTATCTTTTGTATCCTGACCTTTTTCAAGACCTATGACTGTAACAGGAGTTGTATCAAGAAATGCAATTCCGGAAATAACAGCATTATCATCTGAAAACCTTCTGTCACCGTGAAGTTCAATAAAGTCGGTGAATATGTTTTCAATATAATTTTTTGTAGTTGCGCGTCCGTTTGCTCGAGCTTTTGTCACTATATCATATGCTGCCATCTGATTATCCTCCTCCCATTTATTATTTATAGTTATGAAGCTGAAGTAATTTTGTCAGATACTCTTTCAGCTTTTTTCTTTCTACAATATCATTTATAAATCCGGTTTTTAAGAGATATTCAGCTTTCTGAAATCCGTCAGGCAGCTTTTGTCTTATTGTCTGTTCAATAACACGAGGTCCGGCAAAACCGACAAGTGCATTTGGTTCTGCAATTATTATATCACCCTGCATAGCAAAGCTGGCAGTTACACCACCCATAGTCGGATCGGTTAAAACTGTGATATATAACAAGCGGTTATCTGAATGTTTTTTTACTGCACCGCTGACCTTTGCCATTTGCATGAGAGATAAAATACCCTCCTGCATTCTGGCTCCACCTGAAACACAAAAACCAATAACCGGAAGTCTGTTTTCTGATGCGAATTCAAATATTCTCGTTATCTTTTCACCGACAACTGTTCCCATAGAACCCATCATAAAGTACGGTTCCATAACGAATATAGCTGAATTTATACTATTTATTTTGCATACTCCTGTAATTACAGCTTCATTTTCGCTACTTTCGAGTTGCGAATTTTTTAGTTTTTTATCATAATTCGGGAAGTCGAGTATGTTTTCGGATTTTAAATCAGTATTATGTTCTATAAAACTGTCTTCATCTGCTATCATATTAAGCCGTTGGCGTGAATTCATCCTGAAATGATGATTGCAATAACTGCATACAACTAAATTTTCGTTAAGCTCATCATTGAACAACATTTTATTGCATGATGGACAGCAAACACACATTTCGTTCGGAATGTTAGCTGATGGTGTTTTACTTTGTTTTATATTACCTTCAAGTGCAATTTTTGGTTTTTTAAATATACCTTTTCTGATCATACAATATCAATACCTCCGTTTTTCAGGACATCGGTTGAATAATCTCCGTTAGTAAAAGTTTCACTTGAAACTATCTCAAGCAGGTAATCTATGTTTGTATCTATGCCTTCAATGACAAGTTCACATAGCGCTGCTTTCATTTTACGTAATGCTTCTTCGCGTGTCGGAGCATATACAATCAATTTTCCAAGCAATGAATCATAGAACGGTGGAACGATATAATCCTGATAAATAGCTGTATCAAATCTAATCCAAGGACCTCCGGGAATATGAAGGAAGGTTATCTTACCTGCGCATGGTTTGAATTTATTTTTCGGATCTTCTGCATTAATGCGGCATTCGATTGCATGACCGTAAAATTTAACTGGAGCTTGCGTGAAATCGATTGCTATACCTGCAGCAACTCTTATCTGCCACTTTACAAGATCGATACCTGTTACCATTTCGGTTACAGGATGTTCAACTTGAAGTCTTGTATTCATCTCACAAAAATAGTAATTGTTTCTTTTATCAAGCAAGAATTCAATTGTTCCAACCCCTGTATATCCGACTGTTTGTACTGTCTTTGTAGCTGTATCAATCAGTTTTTTACGCAATTCGACAGTTACCACCGTTGAAGGACTTTCCTCAATCATCTTCTGATTGTTACGCTGTACAGAGCAGTCTCTTTCGCCTAAACAAACTATGTTGCCGTAATTGTCGCAAATTATCTGCATTTCTATATGTTTAATCGAAGTCAGATATTTTTCCATATAAACACTGCCATCACCGAATGCTGCTTTTGCTTCGGTTGTTGCAATTGTGAAAGCATTTGCAAGCTCAGCTTGTTTTTCGACGACCCTTATTCCTTTACCACCGCCGCCTGCACTTGCTTTTATCATTATCGGATAACCGATTTTTTCAGCTTCAACTTTTGCCTTTGTCATATCATCAATTATTTCACTGCCGTTTATAACAGGAACTCCTGCATTTCTCATTGTTATACGTGCTGCATTTTTATCGCCCATTTTTTTTATTACTTCACTTTTTGCACCTATAAAAACGATTCCGCATTGTTCACACATAGCAGAAAATTTTGCGTTTTCGGATAACAAGCCGTATCCCGGGTGAATCGCTTCAACCTTACATGAAACTGCAATAGTGAGTATTGCACTTATATTCAAATAGCTGTCCTTAACCTGTGCAGCACCGACACAATAGCTCTCGTCGGCAAGACTGACATGCATAGCATTTCTGTCAGCTTCCGAAAATACTGCTACTGTTGATATACCCATTTCTTTGCAGGCTCTGATTATTCTGACTGCTATTTCGCCACGGTTGGCTATTAATATTTTTGAAAACAATTGCCAACTCTCCTTATTGAATCAGTTTTTAATTAAAGCGAATGAAAATTCGCCGCTGACACATATTTTACCGTTCACAATCCCTTTGCATTCAGCAAAATAGAAAGGCGGCATTTCTCTTATTAATGAACACTCAAAATTGATTGTATCTCCAGGTTTAACGACTGTTTTGAACTTGACTTTATTCATTCCGCTGAACAACGGTGTACAGCCCGATATTTTCTCACCAAGCAGCACACAGCAGGTTTGCGCTGCCATTTCACATTGAATTACTCCCGGTACAATCGGATTATTGGGGAAATGACCTTGCAGAAAGTATTCATCACCCTTTACAATATAGCTGCCATGAGCTATATTATCATCACTGACATATGCCTCATCAACCAAAAGCATTGGTTCACGATGCGGTAATATGTTCTTCAGTTCATTTCTGTCCAAAACAATACCTCCGTTATTTCAATCTTAACAGTGTTTGACCATACTCAACAATACTTTCATTCTGAGCACAAATCTCAATGATTGTTCCGCTGATTTCTGTAGTAATTTCATTCATAAGCTTCATAGCTTCTATAATACATACAACATCACCTTTGCTTATATTCTGACCTATTTTAACAAACGGTTGACTTTTGGGTGAGGAAGATGCATAGAATACACCTGCAAACGGTGCTTTTATGATTATGCCTTCGTCTTTTAACATAGTTACTTCCTGTTTTTGTGATGAAGCTTCAACTGTTGCAGGAGCTACTGGGACAGCTGAAATCTGGCGTTTCATAACTATCTTTTTATCGCCTTCGCAAACTTCAAGCTCGGACAAATTCATCTTGTTCAAGACATCAGCTAAAGCCTTTATTTCTTTTATATCCATAAAATTATACCTCTACAATTCAAGTTATTAATGGTTTAAAGACCAAACATACATTATGTCCGCCGAACCCGAGAGAAGTCGATAATACAAAATCAACCTTTACTTTTCTTGCCTGATTCGGAACATAATCAAGATCACATTCTTCATCCGGAACTTGATAACCTATTGTCGGTGGAAGAATGCCATTATTCAAAGCAAGCACAGATGCGATTGCCTCAACTGCACCGGCTGCTCCGAGCATATGACCTGTCATGGATTTTGTAGAACTGATCATTATTTCATATGCTTTCTTCCCAAACACATTCTTTATCGCAAGTGTTTCCGCTTTATCGTTTAAATGTGTGCTTGTTCCATGAGCGTTTATATATATTTTATCGTTTTCCGTTATATTAGCTTCTTTTTTCGCGAGATCTATAGCATTTGTTGCGCCAAGTGCATCCGGATGCGGTGCTGTTACATGGTAAGCATCACTCGTATTACCGTAGCCGCAAACCTCTGCATAAATTTTTGCACCTCTTGCTACTGCATGATTATATTCTTCGAGTATAAGTATTCCGGCACCTTCACCCATAACAAAGCCGTTTCTTTCTTTATCAAAAGGGATTGAGCTTCTTTTCGGATCAGTACTTTCTGACAAAGCAAAGCAATTTGCAAAGCCTGCGATTGCGAGAGGGTTTATTGCAGCTTCAGAACCACCGGCGATAATTGCATCCGCTCTACCGTATTTTATTGCAAGATATGCCTCACCAATTGTATTTGAAGATGTTGCACAAGCAGTTACAACCGGAAGAGTCGGTCCCATTGCTTTAAATTTAATCGAAATCATTCCTGTTGCCATATTA
This sequence comes from Clostridiales bacterium GWF2_38_85, assembly GCA_001797275.1. Classification (GTDB taxonomy): domain Bacteria; phylum Bacillota; class Clostridia; order Oscillospirales; family CAG-382; genus GWF2-38-85. Next base: position 32,732 of record MGOY01000028.1, read on the forward strand.
CCAATCATCATAGGGATGAAATGAGGAGAGACTCTTGAGGCGCCCTTTGTATACAGTTTGATTGATTCATCATAGAATGTTGCCATTCCACCGATGCCAGAACCAACATAAACACCAAGTCTTGTGTTTTCATAATCTATCAAATTGCTGTCAGCCATTGCCTGAACCGCAGCTGCATACGCATACTGTGTGTAAAGGTCTGATTTTCTTATTTCACTTTTATCGGCAAAATATATTTTTGGATCAAAATCTTTTACTTCTGCATCAGTTTTGATTTTTATATCAGTTGTATCAAAACGTGTTATAAAATCAATTCCGCTTATACCGTTTGATAAGCTATTCCAGAATGAATTTATATCATTCCCGACAGGTGATATTACACCTATTCCTGTTATAACTACTCTTTGCATATTCACCCTGCTTTCCACTTAAATATATAATCCGCCATCGACCTTTATAACTTCACCTGTAATATAACTTGCCATATCTGAAGCTAGAAAAACTGCCAATGACGCAATATCTTTCGAATTGCCAAGTCTTTTCATCGGTATCTGAGCTTTAGCTGATTCAAGCATTTCAATAGGTAAAGCACCGGTCATATCAGTTTCAATAAAACCGGGTGCTATTGCATTGCAGGTTATATTTCTTGCTCCGAATTCTTTTGCAACTGTCTTTGTTAATCCGATAATTCCTGCTTTTGAAGCTGCATAATTTGCTTGACCGGGGTTCCCCATCATGCCTGAGACAGATGATATATTAATGATTCGTCCGCTTCTCTTTTTTATGAAATGCTTGCAGGTATTCCGAATCATATTGAAAGTACCTTTTAGATTTGTATCGATAACCGAATCAAAATCTTCCTCTGACATCTGCATCAATAATTTATCTTTTGTAATACCTGCATTGTTGACAAGAATGTCAATCCCACCGAAATCATTGATTATTAGATTACAAACATTCTGACATGAATTAAAATCAGCTACATTGCATTGATAGGCAGCTGCTCTTACACCATATGTAATCGCTTCTTTACAAGCTTCTTCTGCTTTTACAACATTCCCGTTGTAAAGAATTGCAACATCAGCTCCGGCTTCTGCCATTGCAAACGATATTGCTTTTCCTATACCTCTTGAAGCTCCTGTAATAACGGCAACCTTGTTCTTCAGCACTGGAGTAACTCCTTTACTTTTATAATATCATCGGTATTTTCAACATTTATTGTTTTAATTTTACTTGATATTTTCTGAATCAAACCGCAAAGCACCTTACCTGCTCCGACTTCAATAAATGTATCAACTCTGTCGGCTATCATGTTATTGATTGTATCTTCCCATCTCACCGGATGGTTGACCTGGTCTGCTAAAGTATCAGCAATATCTGATGGGTACGGTTTTGCGGATATATTTGCATAAACAGGTATTTTTGCTTTATTGAATTTTACTGTTTTTAAATATTCTCTCAGCTTTTCTGATGCTTCATTCATAAACGGTGAATGAAAAGCTCCGCTTACAGTAAGCTTAATTGTTCTGCCGCCTTCTTTTTTTATTGCTCCAATTAAATCATCACATGATTCAACAGCACATGCCACTACAATCTGTCCGGGCGAGTTGTAGTTTACCGGATATGAATTATCGACTATTCTACATATTTCTTCAACCTTTTCGTTATCAAGCTTTAGGACGACAATCATTGCACCTTTATTTTTTTCGGAGCATTCCTGCATGAATTGACCTCTCATGCAGACGAATCGGAATGCATCTTCAACAGTCAGCATTTCTGAGAATGCTACTGCTGCTGTTTCGCCAAGCGAAAATCCTGCAACACAATCAGGTGTTATACCTTCGGCTTTCAATGCTTCCGCACAAGCTAAATCCATTGTAAATAGAGCCGGTTGTGTATTTGAGGTTATAGACAATTGCTCAGTATTACCATTGAAACACAAATCTTTAATGCCGGGTTTTATAGATTCTGCAATATCAAATATTTTCTTAGCTGCAGAGTTGTTTTCATACATTTTATTACCCATTCCGGAATATTGCGCTCCCTGACCGGCAAATACAAAGGCTATTTTACCCATTGTAAATTACCTCTCATCACCTTTTCAGCTTCCTCAAACAGCTCAACAATAATTTCTCTGCATGTCTGTTCTTTCTTTACCATCGAAGCAATTTGTCCGGCTATAACACAGCCCTCGACAATATCACCTTCGATAGCTGCTCTGCGTAATACTCCAAGTCCAAGCTTTTCAAGTTCTTCGTTTGAAATACTGCTATCATACTCTTTTTCAAGATAGTTTCTTGTAAATCTGTTTTTTAATGATCTTACCGGATGACCTAACCTTTTTCCTGTTAAAACAGTATCTATATCTCTTGCATTCAAAACTCTGTCTTTATAATTACGATGAACATTACATTCTTTTGCAGTTATAAAGCGAGTGCCGAGTTGGACACCGACTGCGCCGAGCGAAAATGCTGCTGCAACACCTCTGCCGTCTGCAATACCACCTGCTGCGATGACCGGAATATTTACAACATCACAAACCTGTGGGACAAGAGCCATTGTTGTCAGCTCTCCGACATGACCTCCGGATTCACCACCTTCGGCAACAACTGCAAAAGCACCGTCGCGTTCCATCTTTCTTGCAATTGCTGTTGAAGGTACAACAGGTATTATTTTAATTCCTGCAGCCAGCCATGTCGGCATATACTTTGAGGGACTTCCCGCTCCGGTTGTCAGGACTTTTACCCCCTCTTCGATTACGGTTCTTGCAACTTCATCGGCAAAAGGGCTCATCAGCATTACATTGACACCAAACGGTTTTGAGGTCATTTCCTTTGTTTTTCTGATTTCTGCTTTCAGTTGCTCAGCATTGGAATTCATACCCGCAATTATACCAAGACCACCTGCATTTGAAACTGCAGCAGCAAGCTCAGCATTTGCAATCCAAGCCATACCGCCTTGAAAAATCGGATATTCAATCTCCAATCCTTCACAAATTATTGTTTTAATCATTGCATTTACCATTCCTTTTGAAAAGCAAGTATAACATTATGATTGCCTTGCTGATCGAAGTGTTTTAAATTTTAATTCTAATTTATCTTTGATTCAATAAAATTAACAACATCGCCGACGGTTTTGATTGATTCACGATCATCAACATTGATACTGTACTCATCTTCTATATTCATTATAAGTTCAGCAATATCAAGTGAATCGAGATTTAAATCCAATAGTGCTGTTTCCGATGTTATTGTATCATCTTCCTCGCCCTTCAATTCTGCAATCATTCCCATTACTTTTTTAAATACCATAATTATCTTCCTCCAAAAATTTATTTTTTCTTTTTCCATTCAATTATGCATGTACCAGTTGTAAGACCTGCACCGAAGGCGCAAAAAATCAATTTATCGTTCAATTTTAATTTGCCTTCTTTATTCAACTCATCAAGAAGTATGGGAATACTTGCAGATGAGGTGTTGCCGTATTTTTCAATATTGTGTGGGAATTTTATTTCGGGTTGCTTCAACTTTTTTCGTGCTGTATTTATTATACGTATATTTGCTTGATGTAATATGAAAAGAGATATATCTTCAGATGAAAGAGCATTATTTTCAAGTATACTATTTATCTCATCGATAATAGATGAAACCGCAAACATAAATACTTCCTGCCCGTCCATTGTAAGTTGACTTTTATAATCATCAGCTTTTGAAAATGGGTTATTACCTCTAACACCAGGAACATTGAGAATTTCGGCATTTGCTTGACTTTTATTACACACTGCAATAAGACCGTTTCCCTTTTCGAGAACAACAGCACCTGCTCCGTCACCAAATAATACACAAGATGCTCTGTCTTGCCAATCAACAAGCCTTGAAAGTGATTCCGCACAAATTATCAAAACTTTACTTACCCGTCCAGAATCGAAATATACGGATGCAAGATCCATTGCATATATAAATCCCGAGCAAGCCATGTTTATATCAAAAACAAACTTACTCTTTGAACCGATTTTATCACGAATGAGGCAGCTCATTGCAGGTGAAATATAGTCGCCTACCAATGAAGAGCATATAATCATGTCGATTTCATCGGCTTTTATATGAGCATCGAAAATTGCATTTTGAGCAGCTTCACAAGCTAAATCAAGCAATTTTTCATCAGTCAAAACCCGTCTTTCTCTAATACCTGTTCTTGATGAAATCCATTCGTCATCAGTTTCAAGAAAGTTCATTAAATCGAAATTTGTAATTACTTTTTTAGGAACACTGCTCCCAGTACCGGATATATAAAAACTCATATTTGTTTCCTTGTTAAATTATTTTTTATAGTATATAAATAAATTAAAATGTTATTACTTTGAATATCAAAGCTTTTCTACTATTATACACATTTTACGATGTTTGTCAATAGTATTTTGAGAATCAAAGTAATATTTTTTTTGAACGATAGAGTAATTTTACTTTCTGGTTTATCAAAAATACAACAAAATAATGTTTTCCGTATTTAAATTGATAAAATGTTGACAAAAAAAATTATTAAATATATAATAAGATAATGATAAATTAGAGGCAATTTTGAAATTACAGTTTTGTATCGATAAAAAAATAAATCAAAGAGGGAGATTATGATGAGTAATAAGAATACTGCAATCAGTCACTTTTTAGCAAATTCATTTAATGAAATTGTAAAAACCGAAGAACTTGCTATTACAAATCGATTTCCTGAGTTGTCATTCAAGGAAATGTCATTAATTGAGATAGTACATCTTGCCGAGCTACGCAAGACTGACAACAGCGCAACCACTATAGCCAATAAGCTTCATGTTACGGCCGGAACCTTAACCACTTCAACTTCTATTCTTGAGAAAAAAGGATATTTATTCAGAAAAAGATGGGACAAAGATAAACGTGTAGTCCGTATTTTTACAACTGAAAAAGGGCGTGAAGCTTACGAATTTCATAGATTGTTTCACCTTGAGATGGTCGATGCAATGGTTGAAACTCTTTCTGCTGAAGAAGTCGAAGCATTGATTCGTGCTTTAAGCGGTATTAGCAACTTTTTCAGATCAAAATACAAGAAGCTCAGATTAATTGATAAAGTTCTGGCATATGTTGATCACATTGATAAATAAAAAATACTCTGCAGCTTTGAACTGCAGAGTTATATTTTTCATAATATTAAATATGTTCTTTCAATACTTCTTCAATGGTTAATGAACGACAATGTTTTATTGGCTTCCATTCAACTTTCGCAAAAACTGCGATAACTGATATAGGAACATATGAAAACATAAAAATCGGGAAAGTAAATAGATACTTTATTTTTTTATATGTAGATGCATGGATTCGATTCCACTCTGTAATTTCAGTAATAAGGCCTGCTGCAAACATTACAATATAAGCATTTACAAATGATTCTACATTTGATTGAAGTAAAGTTAGAATTCCTTTATCGAGTGTTAGAATGCAGAACAATCCCATTAGCGTATTAACAACAAACCCAATTAATGCAAAAACAATTGCTGGGATTATCGCCATAGTCATATCAAAGCAGGCAAAACTGTTCTTTTTAAATAATCCTTTTAACAAGTTTTTCCCATATTTATAAAATACTTGAAGAAATCCTTTTGACCATCGCATGCGTTGAGACCATGATTGTGTGAATAGTGTTGGTTGTTCATCATATAAGATTGCATTTTCGCAATATGTAATTTTTTCACCATTTATAATACAATCTATTGAAAATTCAATATCCTCACTTAATAAATAGTGATGCCACCCATTGTTCTTTTTAATAATGTCTTTATGAATTAAAAAACCTGTTCCTGAAACTGCGCAGCTTGTATTTAATATCATTCTTGGCTTATTTAAAAAATTTATTTCTCTTAAAAACCAAAGAGAATATCCTGCTGAAACCCAATTGTCACCAAAATTTTTTGAATTTCTATAACTGGAAATAACCCTTTGTCCTGATCCATATGCTTTATTCATTTCAGATATATAGTTTTGATCAAGCAAATTATCTGCATCAAAAATAAAGTATCCATCATAATTTTTATATGAGTACTGTTCCATTACCATCTTAAAAAGATATTTTAATGCATATCCTTTTCCACGCTGTATAGAATTAAATCTTTCAAAAACGATTGCCCCATTGTTTTCAGCTACTTCTTTTGTATTATCATTACAATTATCTGCAACCAGATATATATCTACTAACTCCTGAGGATAATTTTGATTCTTAATACTTTTAATTAGATTTCCAATTACAGTTTCTTCATTTCGCGCTGAAATCATTACTGCAAAACGATGTTTTTTACATTCGTTAAGTTTTTTTGGTTTAAAAAGTAGAGCAACTACAAGGTAGATTATCTGATAAAAGTAACATATAGCAAACATAAATGCTATAAAATAATTAATGAGTTTTAGCAATTCCATATTATTACTTTCTTTTATATTATGTATTTATATATTTCTAATTTCGATGATATTACTGTATTAAACTAACAAATGAATTGTGATTTTATTAATTTGAAAAAAGCCAAAAAGTATAGGCATTTTTCAAATTGCTGTAGTAATTCATTTATTAGTTTTATATAATAACGAATAATTATAGTTTTCTAAATCAATATTATTATACATTATTTAATGCTAAATTTCAATATAAATATAAAACAAAAAAATATTGTCATATATTATACTCTGTAACATACTCATTGAAATAACTATTTAAATCAATATAATATGTATTAAGCTAACAAATGAATTTTAATTTCTTTCAAATTACTGGTTTATTTCATTTGTTATTAATATATACCTTAATTAAATAAGGAAGTGGTTTATATGATATTTATTAAAAAATTATCTTTATTTTATCTATTATAATTTTACTTATATTAATTTCGGGATGTTTCGAAATTTATAATACTTCATCAAATCAATCAAATGATAATTCTTTGGCTGAGTCATTTATTTATGAATCAATTACTGAATCTATGATATCAAGTATTGAAGAGTCTGTTCATGTTGATTATATTAAAATTACTCCGGAACAAGCAAAAGAAATTATAAACAACGAAAGCAATACAATTATTCTTGATGTTCGCACACAAAGCGAATATGATACCGGTCATATTAAAAATGCTGTATTGCTTCCAGATTATGATGTTACTGAAAAAGCTGATGATGTCCTTCCGGACAAGAATGCAAAAATACTTGTTTACTGCAGAAGCGGCCGCAGAAGTGAAATCGCAGCACAAGCATTGATTGAGCTTGGTTATACTAATGTACTGGATTTCGGTGGAATTATTGACTGACCGTATGAAGAATATATTATTACCGAATAATTCTGATAAAATCATTGATTATTCTTGACATATCGCTGTAATAATGTATAATAAATATATCAATGAAACAAGGGGTAAATCAATATGGTTTATGTTGTAGCCAAAAACTTCGTGAAGGAAGGAAAAGTCCGTGAATTCTATGCTCTTGCAAAATTATTGGAGAAAGAAACTAACGAGAAGGATACCGGCTGCATTAAATATGTTCTTGTAAGAGACAAAAATAATCCGAATACATTTGCATATATAGAAGAATGGGAGTCACAGGAAACACTTGATAACCACACGAAAGCAAAGCATTGTACTGAAATCGGTTCAAAACTTTATCAATATCTCGAAAAGCCCGGTGAAGTTTCTTTCTTCACAGATTCAGACAATATCACATAAAAATTTGCTGCAGCTTATCGCTGCAGCATTTCTTATTTTATAGGAATAATTATTTTGAATTCTGTTTTCACGCCCGGAATACTGTCGACACTGATGCTTGCATTATGCTTTTCCGCAATTTGCTTTGCTATAGCAAGTCCGAGACCTGTTCCCTCTCTGTTCTTCTCGGTATTGTTCTTATAAAATCTTTCAAAAATATTTTGAAGTTCTTCTTTCTCGATTCCGATACCATTATTAATAATCAATATTTCAACATATCCGGTAAATGCATTAAGACTGATATTTACCATACCGTTTTCATGTGAGAATTTCACAGCATTATCAAGTATGATTGTAAGCATCTGTTTCAATCTCGAATAATCACCTTCTACAGTTATGTTGTTTTTATTTGAAGCAAATGAAATTGTGACCTTCTTTTTATCTGATATGTTTCGCATTCCATATACAGCATCAGTTGCAACATCATATAGATTTAGTTCACTTTTTTCGATAGCAAAATCTGTACTTTGCAACTTAGATAACTCAAGTAAATCATTAACCAGTCTTTGAAGATGAATGCTCTCGTTCAGCATTTGCTTATGGAAGCTATCTATATCTGCTTTTTCTGTTATAACACCATCGCAGATTGTTTCAAGAGAGCCTCTTATTACTGTAACAGGAGTTCTCAGCTCATGAGAAATGTTAGTTATAAAATCATTACGCAGCTTCTCAAGTTTATGACTTTCTTCGGAAGATAATTTGAGTTTTTCAGAAAGAATGTCAACTGCAATTGCCAGATCGCCTATCTCATCCTTTTGTTTTACACTGGTCTTTACTGTGTAATCTCCCTGTGACAGTATAACTGTTGTATTCTTAATATCATTTATAGGTTTCACAAATCGATATGAAAGATATATTGATATCGCCAACGACAGTATAATAGCAATTGATAAACTTAATATCAACAACTTACCGCTTTCATTTACAGCTGCATTTACTCCACTTATTGATGTATGCATTAATACCACCGCAACAGTATTATTATTCAAATCAAAAACAGGTGTTGCGACTGTTACTGAACGTTCACCGAGAAAGCTGCTGAATGCCTCACTCATTACTGTTTCACCGTCAAAAGCAGTCTGGACTAATGATTTGCCGTCTTCCGGTATTTCGTAATACGAAACACTATTCATCATCATTCCGAATTTAATCAGATTCATATCCTGATCAACAACCCATATATCACTTTCGGCAACGTTATTTAACACTCTGAGATAATTTCGAAATCCACTGTTTACAGAACGCCCCATCATACTTGAATTATTCTCTAAAAAATCTGATATTGAATCAGCAATTGTTATTGCTTTGCTCTGTAATTGATTTTTTTGTATATCGTAAGTATGATTTCTGAAAACAATAAGAAAAATAAAACTTAGTATCAAAGATATTACTAATAAAGATATCAGAAAATTAAAGAACAATCGTTTTGCTATTCTGTTCATTCCGTCACCTCAAATTTGTATCCCATACCCCAGACGGTTTTTATCTCCCATTTCGGGTGTTCAAACTCGTCAAGTTTCGCTCTTAATCTTTTTATATGAGAATCGACAGTACGATTATCACCGAAATAGTCATATCCCCATAAGCTACTCAATAAATTTTCCCTTGTAAAGACTTTGTTTTTATTTGTTGCAAATATCCATAATAGCTCCGTTTCTTTTTTTGTCAACGAAACAGGCTGGCTCTCTACTTTTACTACAAAATCGTCAAGGTTGATTTCAAGATTCTCATATTTTAAATATTGAACATCATTTGTTCTTTCAATTCGTCTTAATACTGCTTTTACTCGTGCAAATACTTCACCCGGTGAAAAAGGTTTGACAATGTAATCATCAGCGCCTATCTCAAGCCCCATGATTTTTTCGAAGTCTTCGCTGCGTGCAGTAATCATTATAATTGGTATATTTGAAATTTTTCTGATTTCCCTACAAACTTCAAACCCATCTTTTTTGGGCATCATTACATCAAGAAGAATCATATCTATTTTTTCTTTATTAAAAATTTGTACAGCTTCATCACCATCATATGCAATAAAAACATTATATCCTTCTTTTTTTGCATATTCGGATAAAATCATTACAATTTGCTTATTATCATCGGCTATGAGGATATTTTGCATATGTGTACATCTCCATTCAGTTTTTGTTTTTCTTACAATTTTATATTATCATAAGAATACAATTGATACAAGTACATTTTAAATATACTTTAAAACAAAATAGTAAAAACATACTTTTGCCATAAACGATTGTTATTATATAGACACAGCAGAAAGCTGAACAAATTATAGGGGGAATTAAAGATGAAAAAATTCAGAAAACCATTAATCGTATTAGCAGCGGTTGCTGTTCTTGGTGCTATATCAATTACTTCAATTGCTGCCGGTGTATTCGGAAATCCTGCTCAAATATTAGCTGATCTTACAAGCCAGAGTGCTGACAGCGTTGAGCAAGCAAAACTCGAAACCGGTGAAACCTATGGTCAGATGGCTATAGATGCAGGAGTATTTGAGGAATTCAAATCAGCATTACTTGAGGAAAGAAAAGCTGATATTGCAGAAAGAGTTGCTGAGGGCACGCTTACCCAAGAACAGGCTGATGCAATAATCGCAAGAATTGAAGACAGAGTCGCTAATTGCGATGGAACTATTCTTGGTAGAATGGGTAACAGAAATGCTTTGGGATTAGGTCAGATTTTAGGACTTGACACTGAAGCTCTCACCGAATTCAGAGCTGCAACTATTGAAGAAAAAGAAGTAATTCTTGCTGAAAAGGTTGCTGACGGTACAATCACAGAAGAACAGGCTGACGCTACAATTTCGAGACTTGAAACAAGGAATTGTGATGGAACAGGACTTGGTGGCACACAAAGCGGCATGCGTAGTGGCAGAGGCAACAGTGGCCAAGGCCAAGGTAGCGGAAGTGGAATGCGTCTTCAGGACGGAATCTGCCCGAATAATTAACTCTGCATTACAAAAAAGAGTTGCGAAAGCGACTCTTTTTCTATTTGTTCAAAATATTTTATTATTTTAGAAGCATATTAGTTTTATACTATATTGCATTAAGAATAAACTTAACTATTTGATGTAAATTATATAATTTATACATAGTCGATTGGAGCTCATATGGAAAGCAATAAGCATATATATTTAAAATTATTTACCTCAACATTTTTAATCAGCGCATTCACTTTCGGCGGCGGATATGTAATTGTCCCTCTCTTAAAGAAAAAGTTTGTAAACGATTTTAAATGGATTGATGAAAAAGAAATGCTTGATATGGTCGCAATTGCTCAGTCATCACCTGGTGTAATTGCTGTTAATACCTCAATTATCATCGGATATAAAATTTCCGGTTTTGTGGGAGCTTTATTTACGATATTCGGTACTATACTTCCGCCATTGATAATTATGTCGATTGTTTCTCTTTTCTATATAGCTTTTAAGGAGAATATTGTAGTAAATGCTATTATGAAAGCTATGAGAGCCGGGGTTGCAGCAGTTATAGTAGATGTTACTATCACAATGATAAAAGGAGTTACAAAGGATAAAAGTATCGCTTCTATAATTATTATGATTCTTGCTTTTATCGCTGCTTTCTTTCTTAATATTGATGTAATGCTGATTATTCTTTTCAGCGGTATAATTGGCGGAATTCTGTTATATCATAATATTTACAAAAAAGGAAAACAATTCTGAAAGTAAACTTTCAGACACAGAGTTTTATGCCCTTGACACCAGCATTTCAAGTTATACGGTGGACAGTATGACATAAGTTTTACTTCTGTTCAATTGTAACTATATTAATTAAAAAGTAATTAAATCAAGCATAAAACTCCACGCAAAGATGAAAGGAATGACAACAAACATGATTTATTTAGAATTGTTCTGGAGCTTTCTCAAGGTTGGGCTTTTTAGTATAGGCGGCGGTTATGCCGCATTGCCTTTAATCCAAAAGCAGATTGTTGAGTCTCACAATTGGTTAACTGCAACCGAGTTTGCTGATGTAATTACTATGTCACAGCTTACACCCGGGCCGATCGGAGTTAATGCTGCTACATTTGTCGGTACACGCATTGCCGGAGTGGGTGGCGCAATAATCGCTACTATCGGATTCATTCTCCCGTCATGTGTTATTGTCATTATCTTAGCATATTTATATAATAAATATAAGAACCTGAAAATAGTAAGTGGAATTTTAAATGGCCTCAGACCTGCTGTTATTGCATTAATTGCTGCTGCAGGATTAGATATTTTAATAGGAACTGTATTTAATGATTTGTCAATTAATCTGAACAATATTAACTTTATCAGTATCGGACTATTTTCTGCAAGTCTTTTTATTTTAAGAAAATTTAAACCTAATCCCATCTATGTAATGGTTGGCATAGGTATTGTCGGCGGAACAATTTATCTATTGATATAATTTTTGATATTGATTTTCAGCAAAATATATGCTATATTAAAATTAGTTGCACACGCAACTAATTTTTCTTTGCCGGAAGGAGACTGTTTCTATGATCGATTCCTTGATGAAACATATCAAACGAATATCGAGATGCTTCACTTTATATCGTGAAGATAAATTAAAGGATAAAGGTATAAACGGTTATCAGCACACATACATTCTGAAAATTTACCAGAACCCGGGTATATCTCAGGAACAGCTTGCTAATATGATATTCGTTGATAAAAGCAATGTAACAAGGCAATTATCTGCTCTCGAACAAAACGGTTTCATCGAACGAATTCCCAATACTGATGATCAAAGGCAGCTTCTTGTCTTCCCCACCGAAAAAGCTAAGGATCTATATCCTCTTGTATGCGACACAATACGGGAATGGAACAAATCTATATTATCAGGTCTATCGCCTGATGAACAGAAACAACTGATATCTCTTCTTGATAAAGTAGCCGCTCAAGCAATAAAAGCTACTGAAGTAATACAAAAATAAAGGATTATTATGAAAAAATATTTTGAATATATAAAACCGCAAATACCAAAAATGAGCTTTGGATTATTCATTAAATTCATAGGTACTATAATGGATCTATTACTTCCCTGGATACTGGCATTTATGATCGATGATGTTGTTCCGACAAAAAATAAAAGTAACATTATTTTCTGGGGTTGTATGATGGTTCTGTTTTCTATATTGGCAGTTACAGCAAATATTGTTGCAAACCGAATGGCATCAAGGGTTGCAATGAATACAACTCAGAAAATAAGATATGATCTTTTTAAGAAAATACTGTATTTATCATGTAAACAGATTGATGATTTTACTATCCCATCGCTTGAATCAAGACTGACCACTGATACCTACAACCTCCATCAAATGACCGGATCGATGCAAAGACTTGGCGTCAGAGCTCCGATTTTATTAATAGGAGGTATAATAATAACGCTTTCCCTCGACCCTATTTTATCGCTCACATTAATTTCGGTTCTACCTATTATCGGATATACAGTTTATAAAATTTCAAAAAAAGGCATTCCGTTATATACTGAACAGCAAAAAGCAACCGATAATATGGTCAGAGTAGTTCGTGAAAATGCAGTTGGGGTCAGAATTATAAGAGCACTGTCAAAATCGGATTTTGAACAACAAAGATTTGATTCGGTAAATAATGAGGTTACCGGAAAAGAAACAAAAGCATCCGTGATTATGGCTATCAGCAATCCGCTTATGAATCTGTTCTTTTACTTAGGACTGACAATGGTTATACTTGTTGGTGCATTCAGAGTAAACAGCGGCTTTACACAGGCTGGTACTATTATCGCATTTTTAACATATTTCACCATTATACTTAATGCAATGCTCTCGATTACAAGAATGTTTGTTATGCTTTCAAAAGCGATTGCTTCAGCAAAAAGAATCAACGAAGTTCTCACTGCTGAAGAAGATCTGAAAATGTATCCGATCGATCATGTTGACAACGATTATCATATTGAATTCAATAATGTTTCATTTTCATACAATAAGAAACAGAATAATGTCGATGATATATCATTTAAACTCAAAAAAGGCGAAACACTGGGTATAATAGGTGCAACCGGTTGTGGAAAAAGTACAATAATAAATCTTTTAATCAGATTTTATGATCCCGACAAAGGTCAAATACGAATTAATGGTGACAACATCAACAGTATACCCTTTAATAAACTCCACTCAAAATTCGGAATTGTATTTCAGAATGATATTCTATTTGCCGACTCAATCGGTGAAAATATAAGCTTTGGCAGAAAGCTGCCTAATGAAGAAATCGAAAAAGCTGCCGAATTTGCACAGGCAAAACTATTCATTGATGATTTAGAGGAAGGCTACAGCTATAACCTAACATCAAAGGGCACCAACATCAGCGGCGGGCAGAAACAAAGATTGTTAATTTCACGCGCAATTGCGTCCAATCCTGAAATTCTGATTTTAGATGACTCATCAAGTGCATTGGATTATAAAACAGATGCTGAATTCAGAAAGGTACTTCTGAATAATTATAAAGATACAACAACTATTATAATTGCTCAACGAATCAGCTCCATACGAAATGCGGATCTTATTATCGTTATGGATGAAGGTAAAATTATTGTGATGGGTAAACACTCGGATTTAATCAAAGATTGTACACTCTACAAACAAATCTCCGATTCTCAGATGGGAGAGAAGCAATATGAATAACAATGTAAATGTTAAACCAGATAAAAAATATGTTTTATTAAGGCTTTGGAATTACCTTTATCATTACAAATGGAATCTGCTTCTCGTTTTCATTCTGTCATTACTTAGCAATGTACTTGCATTAATCGGTCCAAAGCTTGCGGGAGATGCAATTGATGCAATAGGCATTGTTCCAGGTCAGGTTCAGTTTAACAAAGTATTTATATATATATTTTTTATGCTTATATTTTATATCCTTTCATCCTGTCTTTTATATATACTTTCGGTTGTAATGATAAAATTAAGCCGCAAGGTAACATATAAAATGAGAAAGGATCTTTTCGATAAGCTTACAACACTTCCTGTCGGTTTTTTTGATAAAACTCAAACAGGCGAAATAGTCAGCAGAATCTCATATGATATTGATACGGTGAACGCTTCATTATCACATGATTTGCTTCAGGTTTCAACAAGCGCTATTACTGTCATCGGTTCATTAATTATGATGATTATTATTTCTCCGTTAATGGTGACGATATTTTTACTTACAATTCCCTGTTCGATTCTTTTTACAAAATATATGACAAAAAAAGTTAGACCTTTATACAGAAAACGTTCCGCAAATCTCGGTGAGCTGAACGGATATGCCGAGGAGGTTATTTCCGGGCAAAAAACAATTAAAGCATATCACCAGGAGGAATCCATAATTGAACGTTTTGAGAAAAGGAATAATAATGCTGTTGAAGCTTACTTTAAAGCCGATTATTATGGAAGTACAACCGGTCCCGGGGTGAATTTTATCAACAATCTTTCACTTTCTCTTGTTAGCGTTTTCGGTGCATTATTATTTCTGTTTGGGAAAATAACACCCGGTAATCTTTCTTCCTTCGTTTTATATTCAAGAAAATTTTCCGGACCTATAAATGAAATGGCAAACATCATCAGTGAACTTCAGTCAGCTCTTGCTGCTGCTGTGAGAATGTTCAAAATGATTGATGAAGTACCCGAACCTGCTGACAGTATTGATGCGAAAGCACTCAATAATGTTGAAGGAAATGTTGAATTCAAGAATGTTGATTTCGGATATGTCCCAAACAAACAAATAATTAAGAATTTAAATTTGAAAGTACAACAAGGCGGCCTTATTGCTATTGTCGGGCCTACCGGCGCCGGAAAAACTACGATTATCAATCTTTTGATGCGTTTTTATGATCCGCAGAACGGTTATATTTATGTCGATGATAATGATATAATGAAAATAACACGCAAATCCTTACGTCGAGCTTATACAATGGTATTACAGGATACATGGTTGTTCACAGGTACTATCTTCGAAAATATTGCATATGTTAAGAAAGATGCTACCCTTGAAGAAGTTATCGGAGTCTGTAAAGTTGCTAAAATTCATTCATTTATCACTCAGCTTCCCAACGGCTACAATACTGTTATTAACGAAGATGGTATGAATATCTCCAAAGGTCAGAAGCAGATGCTTACAATCGCCAGAGCAATGCTTGTCGATTCCAAAATGTTGATTTTTGATGAAGCAACTTCAAATGTTGACACTAGAACAGAACAGCAGATTCAGGAAGCTATGATACAGCTTATGCAGGGCAAAACCTGTTTTGTAATAGCACATCGTCTTTCTACAGTAAAGAATGCAGATATTATTCTTGTTGTAAAAGACGGTCATATTATTGAACAAGGAAAGCATGACGAGCTACTTCAAAAGAACGGTTTTTACACTGGATTGTTCAACTCACAATATGAATAATAAAACCAAAAACCACCGATCCTTAGCGGAATCGGTGGTTTTCAGCGTAACCTATTTATGAAGAAGTTTGAATCGGCTTTTACTGAGAGAATGATTTTGATATATCATAATCAAGTGATTTAAGAATTCTTGTGTAGCTGTTATGAGTGACTACAAAATGTTCCATTAAAAGTATTCTTAGTGCTTCAAGTGCATTTTTAAGGCCGTAAGTAAACAATTCATCATCTCTTGACGGTTTGAGACAACCATCGGGATGTAAATGTGCTAAAACTACAGTATGGGGTTTTGCATTAAGGCAAATACCCAATATTTCATCAAGAGCGTTTTCTTCTTTATTAAAAGTGTATTTAAGTTTATTGAGTGAAATAATACTTTTATTTTTATTGACACATATAAGAACAGTAGTTTCAGTAGTATCAAGAGAAAAATAGTTGATTAAAAACTCACCAATTTCATTTAAATTGTTTATTCTTGTATTCTCAATTTTTTTACAACTGAGTGATCGTCTGATTAATTCAGGTATCAGTTTAATTAAAACAGCGGTATTTTCACCGACACCCTCAACATCCTGTAAGTGTTCAAAACGGGTGTTTAGAATCCCGTTAATTGAACCAAATGTATTTAATAGTTTATGAGCAGTAGTATTTGTGTCTGCACGAGGTATTGAATAAAACAATAAAAGTTCTAAAAGCTGATGGTCGCTAAGATAATTATTGTTGTTAATGAATTGTCTTTTTAATCTTGCACGATGACCTGAGTGAATATTAGAAGAATCTGATTTTTCATCTTTCGACTTATCTGTATTTTCATATTTCATATATAAAATTCTCACAACTTTCCAGCTTTTTAACTATAACATATCTAAAACTTCAAGTCAATATCAGAAAACTTATTTGCTAACACATTTCAGATGTTTCTAACATTATATCATTATTTACCTTCTATGTGCTCTCTCAGATGTTTTGATAACATTGCGAGTGAAGCTGCCATATTTTCATTCTGAACTAATATATCAGCCGGAACTGTTAAATGCACAGGCGCAAAATTCCATATTGCCATGATACCGCTGCAAACAAGAACATCGCATACTTTCTGAGCTTCATTTGCAGGTACAGTAATAATACCGATTTTTATATTATATTTGTTACTTATCTCGTTAATTTCAGTTAATGGAAATATAACTTTTCCGGAAATCTCCGTCCCTGTTAATCGACTATCGATATCAAATGCTGCAACAATATCCAATCCATATATTTCAAATCCTTTATATGATAATAACGCTTTGCCAAGAGAACCGGCGCCAACAAGGATTGCTTCATTGGTATTATTATAACCAGCAAATGATTCCATGTTTATTATTAATTCATTTATAATAAATCCTGTTTTTGGTTTTCCGTGTGTTGTACTCATTGCAGCAAAATCTTTTCTAACCTGAACTTCATTCAGCTTAAGCTCTGCAGCAACAGAAGGTGCTGAAATAATAGTCATATTCTTAATTTTTAAATCTTTTAGATGTTGAAGATAAATTGGGATTCTCCGAATTGTTTGCTTTGAAATATTCCGATCAGACATTTATTCACTTCCAATATAAGTATTTTTTATATCAGTATTATAATTGTTTTAAAATAAATTGTCAATAGGAGTCGATAAATGATTATAAAAAAATTATTAATTAACATATATTTAATTATATTCCATTATATATATGTTATAATATGGTATATTTTTATTTTGAAAGGATCATACATATGTCAAAATCAAATAAGGAACTAACAATTGAAGTTGTAAACAGTTTTATGCAATCATGGTCAATCAAAAATAATACATTGGCAATTCAATCTGATCAATTAATTGAGTTAATAAAAAAAGTTAATAGAACAATATGTAATCTTGATATTCCAAACGAATGTAATGAGAATGATAAAGTTGAATTTTCAGAATTTGTAAAGAAACATAAATCGGAAATCAATCGATGATATGCTGTAAATTTACATTATATATATACATTTAAAACATATTTAATATTATTTTATTTATTTTTATAGTATATTTATTAAATTATTATATTGACTTTATAAATTTATATGGTATAATATAATCGTTTAGAGATTTAATCTCAGATAAGGAAAGGGTATAAATTATGAAAAAGATTTTTGCATTAATTTTTGCAGTAACCTTAGTATTTTCATTAACAGGCATTTTTGTTGCTGCTGAAGATACTGCGATTACTGTAAAAACAGTAACTTTTGACGGGGATCCTGCTGAAGTTGCTGCTGTTCCGATGGCAAGCCAAACACTCGATGTTCTTATAGACGGAAATAATGTCAGCACAGCTACCGGATTCTCAACATCCGGTATAGTATTATTCCAGAATAAGAAATGTACAGAAGCAGGTGTGTATCCTGAATACAGCATTGTAATGGAACTCAATGAAGCAACTGATATTGGTGGTGTTACATTGGATTTCTACAAAGAGTATATGTCGATGATTGGTCTTCCTAAGGATAACACCATTGATGTTGAATACTCGACAGATGGTTCAGCTTTCTTTCCTGTTGATTCATTTACATTTGTTGGTGAAGCAGTTCAAGGTGAGATCGAAGTTCAAACAGTTGAATTAGCTTTTGATTCAGCAATTACTGCAAAGTACATAAAAGTTACTATGGCATATGGTGATAGTCCTTTTACAGGCGATGCTAAAGTAGTTTGGGAATGGCAGGGCTTAACAGAGGTTGGCGTTGTTGCCGGAACAATTTCAGATGAATCAATAGTTGAAGAATCTACAACTGATGAATCAACATCAACTCCCGACACTGGCGATTATGGATATGTCGCATTCATCGCATTAGCAGTTGTTACTCTTGCAGGTGCCATAGTTGTTAAAAGAGTCAGATAGTTTAGAATAAGTAAAACATAAGTGGCTGTATCAAAATAGTGCAAAATCAACAAATGGAACCCGAAGCTGTAGAAAACTACTGCGAGAGGTGACATTTGTTGATAGAACAAAACTCTGATTGAATCAAAGAAAGCGTGCTTTTTTGCGCGCTTTCTTCATCTCTAAAATATTATTAGTGATAATTCTATTTTAATTATGATTTTAATAAACAATTGTTTTGAACGTTCTGTGCATTTTGCTGCAACCACTTTTTGCATTTTATTGATTAAATTATCTTATACAAATTTGATTATGAAATAGCATTATTCAAACATTGCTATTCGACGTTCGTGACGACCGCTTTCAAATTGAGTATTAAGGAATAGCTTTGCAAGTTCCATCGCTTTTTCGTTGCTTACTACTCTTCCACCCAGGCACAATACATTTGCATTATTGTGTTTTCTTGAGAACTCACAGGAAAATTCATCAGATAATACTGCTGCTCTAATTCCTTTCTGTTTGTTTGCTACCATTGACATACCAATTCCAGTACCGCAGCATAAAATCCCAAGCTCCGCAGTACCGTCCTGTATCTTTGAACATAACTTTTTTGCATAAACCGGATAGTCGACCGATTCGGTATTATACGAGCCAATATCGATATATTCGATGTTGGTCTCATCAAGGTATTTCTTTATTGCTTCCTTGATTATGAATCCACCATGGTCTGCTCCTAATACTATCATCATAAATATATCCATCCTTTCTTGTTGTCCCTGATGTTTGGTACGGTTCTTTATATATCGCACATTTTTAATTAATTAATTTTTATTATTATTTTCATTTCTTTCTCTCTCAGCTTGCGAAGGTCTCAGATATTTTGGCTGTAATTTTTCAGCTTCAATCGAAGGCGTATAATATCCGCATATAGCCGTTGATAATGCATTCTGATACATTGCTGTTTGCGAAGCAAGAATTATATTTGCATTACCGGTATACTGAATGTTGAACAGCCTTGCACCGTCTCCGCAGATTATTATGGGTTTATCAAAACGATTCAGCTCTTCTGAAAGATTGTCTGCAGTTATAATCCTGTCATCGCAGAGTCTTTTTCCTGTTCCATCAAATAATGCATTATAAAACTGACTGCGTCTTGCATCCATCACCGGGCAAATAATACTTCCTGCCGGAGTGATATTCGTCGCAAGTGCAGCAAGTGTTGACACCGCTGCACAGGGGATATTATATGGCATTGCAAGTCCCTTCACTGTCGATACACCGATTCGAACGCCTGTAAATGAACCCGGACCAACTGTAACAGCGATTCTGTCAATGTCCTTCATTTCACATACGTAGCGTTTGAGCATTGCTTCAGCCATAGGCATCATGTTTTCGCTGTGTGTCAGCTTATTCTTTATGGAAAAAACAGCATATTTATCAACTATACTATCGTTTATATCTGCAACTGCACAGGATGCAACTATTGCAGTTGTGTCAAATGCAAGAATCAGCATTTTTTCTCCTCTTCAACTGTAATACGGCGTTCATCATCAGAAATTCTTTCTATCTTTACAATAATGGAAGTTGGTGGGATTGATGATTCAATGTTTTCACTCCATTCGGTGATGATAATACCGTTATTAAAGTAATCATCAAAACCGATTGAATACAAATCATCTTCACCGGTTATTCGGTACATATCGAAGTGATAAATAGTTTGATTATTGCCAATATATTCGTTTACTAATGCAAATGTCGGGCTATGCACCAGATGCTCTGCTTCAGGAATGAGCTTTTTTACAATGCCACGCACAAAAACTGTTTTTCCCGCTCCCAGCTCGCCATACAAAGCAACAAAGCTGTTTTCATCAAGAAGCAATGCAATCTGTGAACCGATATCTTCGGTTTCTGCTTCAGATTTAGTCAAATATTCTTTAATCATTAAAAAATCCCGCTTATATTTCCGTTATCATCTATATTTATTCGTTCTGCGGAAGGGCGTTTTGGCAGTCCGGGCATTGTAAGTATTTTACCCGCAAGTGCGACAATAAATCCTGCTCCTGCCGAAACATAGATATCTCTTATGTTAATTGTATGTCCTTTTGGCGCACCCAATAGCTTTGGATCATCAGACAACGAATACTGTGTCTTAGCAATACATACCGGCAGATTCGCATATCCAAGCTTTTCAATTCCCTTTATAGCTTCTTTAGCATCCGGATTAAATTCTACTCTTCCTGCGCGATATATCTTTGTTGCGATTGTTTCGATTTTATCCTTGATGCTCAATTCATTGTTGTATAAAAGTTTGAAGTTCGCATTGTTACTGTTACAAATTTCGCAAAGCTTTGTTGCCAATTTCTCTGCTCCTTCACCGCCTAAAGCAAATGCTTTGGAGACAACTGCCGGAACACCCATTGTTTCACAATGTTCCTTAATAAAAGCGAGCTCGCTTTCGGTGTCGGTATAAAAATGATTTATGGCAACAATTACAGGAAGATTGTAATTCTTCAGGTTCTCGATATGTGTTGTGAGGTTACAGATGCCTTTATTAAGTGCATCAAGGTTTTCTTGTGAAAGGTCAGCTACCTGAACACCGCCATTGTATTTCAAAGCTCTGACAGTCACAACGAGTACAACTGCCGAAGGAATTAATCCTGATTTACGGCATTTAATATCAAAGAACTTCTGTGCTCCGAGATCTGCACCGAATCCGGCTTCGGTAATACAATAATCCCCAAGCTTCAACGCAGTTCTGGTTGCAATAACCGAATTACAACCATGCGCAATGTTTGCGAACGGACCACCGTGAATTATGCAGGGCGTGTTTTCAATAGTCTGAACAAGGTTTGGATCAACTGCATTTTTGAGCAGCGCAGCCATAGCTCCATCTGCTTTGAGCTGTCTTGAATAGACAGGGTAACCGTCTTTGTCGTATGCAACCAGTATGTTACCCAGTTTTTCTTTGAGGTCTGAAAGTGATTCAGAAAGGCAGAGTATTGCCATTATCTCACTCGCAACGGTTATCATGAAGCTTTCGTTTCTTGTTTCATTTTCACCGATTTCAACTGTTATGCGACGTAAAGCACGATCATTCATATCGAGAGTTCTTTTGATTATAACTCTTGCAGGATCTATATTAAGCTCGTTGCCATGGTAAATATGATTATCAAGCATTGCGCAAAGTAGGTTATTTGCACTGGTGATAGCATGAAAATCGCCAGTAAAATGAAGGTTTATTTCATCCATTGGCATGACCTGCGAATAACCACCGCCTGCTGCGCCGCCCTTCATCCCGAAAACAGGACCTAATGACGGCTCACGGATAGCTATAATCGCTTTTTTGCCGATTTTCGCCATTGCCTGACCGAGACCTACGGTTGTGGTTGTCTTGCCTTCTCCGGCCGGCGTGGGGTTTATGGCTGTTACGAGAATTAATTTCCCATCCGGTTTGCTTTGCAATTTTTCCCGTGCTTTAGCAGTTATTTTTGCTTTATATTTTCCGTATTGTTCAATATCATCTTCTGTTAAGCCGATTTTGGCTGCAATTTCTTTGATATTGACCATTTTTGCTTCTGACGCTATCTGAACATCCGACTTCATATATTAACATCCATTCTGCCGCATAGCGACCGCACACAATATAGCGTGAAACAAATTATCTTCTCAATGTTAACTTAATTTTCACGCTACCCTCCCGAATACATATAAATAATAATTTATTATAAACCATGATGTTCATAAAATCAAGACAATATTAATCATATAGCTCAAAATGAAGCCGATTACTTTCTTATTGAATTTGCGACAGCAGCCAGAGTAACACCCACATCCGCAATAACCGCAAGCCACATGCTTGTCAAACCCAATGCTCCCAGCAAAAGTATAATTGTTTTGACACCTAATGCAAAAACAATGTTCTGTTTTGCTCTGAACAGTGTTCTTCGAGACAACTTTATTGCTTCTGGTATTTTTTTGAGATCGTCATCAAGGATAACCACATCAGCTGCTTCTATTGCAGCATCCGAACCAATGGCACCCATAGCAATACCGACATCGGCTTCAATCAATACAGGTGCATCATTTATGCCATCACCCACAAAGACTGTGATACCTTCCTTACATAGTTCCTTAACATTTTCAACTTTATCCTGCGGAAGTAATCTGCTGAACACCGAAGTAATTTTAAGCTGTCTGGCTAATTTTTCAACCGGTGTTTTATCATCGCCGCTGAGTATTGATATACTCTTTATATTAAGTGCTGAAACAGCTGTTATTGCATCTACAGCATCAGCCTTTATACTGTCAGCAACCTCAATAAAACCCTTATATACACCATCTACAATGACATAGACTCCTGTTCTATAATTATGGTGATTCAGGTTCAGCTCCGGAATAAGCTTTTTGTTACCTACAGATACAGTTTTATTGTCAACTTTTGCTATGATACCTCTACCTGCAACTTCAATCACATCAGTTACCCTCGACAAGTTGATGTGTTTGTTTGCTGCAACAATGCTTTTTGCAATAGGATGATTTGAGTTGGCTTCAGCATGAGCGGCAAGATCAAGAAGTTCGGACTCTTTTATATTATTCGTTTCAATATTTGTTACTTCGAAAATTCCTTTTGTAAGAGTTCCTGTTTTGTCAAATGCAAAGTTGACTGCTTCGGAAAGGTTCTCGATTGTTATACTTCCTTTAAGCAGAATGCCTTTTTGCGATGCTCTGCCTATTCCTGCGAAGAATGCCAGCGGCACAGACACAACTAAAGCACAGGGACATGAGATTACAAGGAATATCAGCGACCTTCTCAACCATTCGTTGAAGCTGTCGAATCCAAATATAAATGTTGGTATGATTGTCAACAGTACAGCAAGAAGCACTACTATCGGAGTATAGATACGTGAAAACTTTGAAATCAAGTGATCGGCTTTTGCTTTGTTCTTCTTAGAATTTTCAACAAGATCGATGATTTTCGCAGCAAAACTTTCTGTAAACAATTTTGTAGAACGCACTTTTATCACACCATCAAGGTTGATAGTTCCTGCAAGAATTTCATTTCCTGGTTCGATATACTTTGGTAATGATTCACCTGTCAATGCTGAGGTGTCTATGGATGACATTCCATCTGTAACAATACCGTCAAGTGCAACACGTTCACCGGGTCTAACAATAAATAAATCTCCAATTTTAGCAGTCTCAGCTTTCGTTAATATTACATTGTAACCATCGAACAAATTAATTGTCTCAGGTCGGATGTTTATAAGTTGATTGATAGAAGCTTTTGATTTATCTATTGCATAGTCTTCGAGATATTCACCTATACGGAAAAACAGCATAACTGCAACAGCTTCCGGATATTCTCCTATAAAAAATGCTCCGAGAGTTGCTATTGTCATTAATGTATTTTCACTGAATAGATCACCACTAATTGCTTTTTTTACTCCGTCTTTAATAACTCTGAATCCAAAAATCAAGTACAGTATAAGGTAAAGAATCAACGTTTGTCTGTCAGGAAGATAAATAAAAAATAAAAATATATACAAAGCAATTGCAAGCAGAACCATAATCAATTTAAAAGTGTTTTTTGTATTCATAAATTGCCTATTTTTCACACAAATGAATTATTCCGAGCGCCATAATACTACTTACATGCTCATCTGCAAGCGAATAGATAATAGACTTGCCACTCCTGCGATAACGCACCAGCTTACTTTGCTTAAGTATTTTAAGCTGATGAGATACTGCGCTTTGCGATACCTCGATTTTTTCTGCTATATCACAGACACATCTCTCACCACCAATTAACGAATGCAGGATGCTGATTCTTGTACTGTCTGCAAAAACACTAAAGAACTCAGCCAAATTCAAAAGTTGTTCTTCTGTCAATTTTTCATCACTGTCCTGTTGTTTGTAAAAGCAGTCCTGATTTAGTTTACAGCTTTTTCTGTGTTCGATATCATATGCGCATTTTTCTATATTTCTGCAATCCATTGTGTTTTCTCCTTTATATGTTTATATGCTCATATGTTATTATATTCATTTAAATAGTTTTGTCAATAGCATTTTTAAAATTTCTCAACAAAAACCCTGCAAAAGATTTTACTTTTACAGGGTTCAAATCAAAATAACTTTTTAGTCTTCGACAGGCTCAAAATCTTCTTTTCCAGCCGAACAAATCGGGCACACCCAATCCTCCGGGATATCTTCGAATGCAGTACTCGGAGCAATTCCACCATCCGGATCTCCATCTTTGGGATTATAAATGTAGCCGCATACAGTGCATCTGTAAAGTTTCATATTTACAACCATCCTTTCCACCACAATATAAAGTGTTAATTTAGTTTACCGCTTCATTGGTTACAGGTCAGCCTGATGTTGTACCTGCTTTTCTATTATATAATGTATTTATATAAAATTCAAGAGCTAAATGAACTACACAATAAAATTTATTTATTATTCAACTCTGCATACTGTAGCATATTTCGGCAAAAGAACATAGCAAGCATTGAAACCAGGATATTTGTTATTGCCATTGCAAGCATGACGGTTACTTCTCCGCTGATTGTTATCAACCCAAGTAAAGTAAGAATGCTTCCTGATATTATGCCCGGTATAGCCATAACCATTACTGCTATAATAAAAATCAGATATGTTCTGACTTTAGATGTAACTGTACCGAACAAACGTCCAATTACGATAAATGCTGCTGATAATACAATTGAAAAGGATATACGCAGAAGTATACACACCAGTATCTCTGCAGGAGTAGCACTGACAATTATACCTGCCGGAACAAAAATTATTATCGCTTCAATAACAAATCCTATAAGATTTGCTCGCAGGTTATTTATTAGCTTCATGAATGACGGTTCGGGAACAAGATAAATATATTGCTTGGTGAGCTCTTTTGGAAATCTGCCAAGTGAAATACTGAATAGTTGCATGTAAACCGAGAACGAAACAACCGGAATTATGCCGGAATCACGCATAAAAAATGCGAAAATGATTGAAGCTGCAACAAATATGAATGAAATTTTACTTATAAAGAACATATTACCTCTTCGGTTCTCAATCAAATGTTTATAGTAAAATGCGTCTGCACCCCAACCTTTATCAAACCCTATTTTGCCGACTTTAATTTTCTCAGGTAATGCTTCAACTTTAGTACCTTCTTTCCTGGCTGTAATTGCAGAGTATGTTATTTCTGCAGTTTTTAATACATCCTCATAAAAATCAGGATTTGAGATTGACATAACAATAACAACAGCAATAACATAAATCAGTATTAGTCCCAGTCCTAAAAGAAAATCAACAAGTGATGAATTTACTGCACCGGAAAAGATAGAAGAGCACCATCCGCTGACCGGAAATAATTTTGCATACAAACTGTTAACTGCTTCTATTGTTCTCGAAAGCATGTTTGCCTGGTCGGTCAATACATAAATAAGAATAGCTGCCAATGGTAAAATAATAATCGAATAGAATATTACTTTTGCGATTTTACGTCGTTTCCCATCACCGTTTATCAATGAATATATAAACATTGCTGTAAGCTGCGCCAGAAACAGACTGACACCGTAACATAAAACTATTATTAAAAGTTCGACGAATGAGATACCGTAATTGTTGTGCATCCAGGCATACTGGAAGAAGATGAAAAGCCCCATTAAAGATGAGAGACCGAGCTGTTGTATCAGACCGTAAAAAAGCACCTGTTGAGGTTTTACAGGCATAGGGAAAATTAGATTGACATCCTGCATTCTGAATATGCTGCCACCATTAGAAAGTCCACTTTTGGCAACGAGTATAAACATCAGAGTTATAAATCCAAACACAATTGCATACAGTTCACTGATATCACGGTAATTTTGTTCTTCGCTAAGCTTTTGAGAACCTATAAGTGTCGTACTCATTAAAATTATTATAAAAATAAAATAAATAAGTTTACCGGGACTTTTAAACAGTTGTTTTATTGAGTTTCTAAGTTTTCTGCTAAATAAATAAAGAAATGCACTGTTCATTTTCTATTACCCTTACCTTCGGTTATTTCAAAGAACAGCTCTTCAAGTGAATGTGTATTGCTGTCATCGTGATTATTCTGCATTGTAGCTGCGAAGCTGCCATTCACCATTATATGAGCGATGTCCCAATAATCCTCGACACTGTCTATCATATGAGTGCTGATTAACACCGATGCACCGTTTTTCTTCAGCTCAACAAAAACTTGTTTCAATTCCTTTATTGCATGCGGATCAAGACCAACCATTGGTTCGTCGAAAATAATTATTTTTGGTCTATGAACAAGCGCACAGCAAATAGAGAGTTTTTGATTCATTCCTTTTGACAGCTCTTTACCAAGTTTGTCTTTTTTATCCCAAAGCTCAAATCGCTCCAAAAGTTTTTGACCATAACCGTCGTCATCTATGCGATATGCACGCCTGGTAAATTCCAAATGCTCTGATACCGTCAATAAATCATAAACCGCCGGTATTTCGGGTATGTAGCCCAGCAATTTTTTTGCATCAATAGACTTGTTAGGTATTTTATCGATAAAAATCGAACCTTTGAATCTGAGCAAGCCTGCAATACATTTTATGATTGTTGATTTCCCTGCACCATTCGGTCCAAGCAGAACTGCTATTTGTCCGTCATCAATATTAAAGGATATATTGTAATTGGCGATCGTCTTACCATAATTTTTCGTTACATTGTTTATTTGAAGCATTTATCTTATCTCCTGAAATTTATTGAATTCATATTAACATATTTAACCGTATATGTCAAGAAAAACTGCCTTTAATCAGGCAGTTTTTCCAATAAAGTTATATTGTACTTAGGGTAAAATAGACGTAATGCTTCGAGCTTCTGAAACACTGCCATCTTCTTTTACATAATAAACGATTGTTTTATCATTAGAATCATCTTTTTCTTTATAAAAAATCATGATACCGCTTAAAGTTAATATATTATTTTTAATGTATTGATTATTTGTAGAATATGCAAGATTTGGATCTTCAGTTATGATTATTGCTGCATTAAAGTATAGTGTATATTTTTTATTACTCTTGAAATCATCCCATTTTTGTGCATCCATTATAGAATATTTTCCAGAGTAGATATTTGTATAGCCAATAACATTATATCCATCAGTTGTTGGGATTTCAATTCGTTTATTACTTGAAACATTTCCGGCTTCTATTTGCTTTTCAAGATAACCATTCCAGTAATCAGGAGTATATTCGGAAGCACTTACCTTCCATTTGTTTTTTGTATTTAAGAAATCAGAATAACTTATATTACTGCTTTTAATAGATTTTATAAGCTTTTTAAATACTGAATTTTCTTCAATTGATTTTCTGTAAGCATCGATTCCTGACATTAAAGCATTTAAAAAATCCGCTCTGTCTATAACTGCATCTTTTAATTTATTGCAATAATTTATTGCTGAATCATATTCAGCGTTTTTATATGCTTCATTCATTTTATCTCTGTAGAAGGGTACGATATATCTGCTTTTATCTTTTGTAGTCCGATCACCGAAAAAAGCATTTCTTCTTTCTGTCAGATCCTTTAGAAATGACAATACATCAAGCAATTCACTTCCTGATAAATCGTTGTTAACAATTTCGCAAGCAAAATCATCAAGTGTTTTATTGTAAATTTCATATGAATCCTTATATGTATTGTGATAGTAATCTACATAGTCATTGTATACTATCATATAATCATCACGAGATGAAGCCGCTAAAGCAAATGATCCTACTGATACTGTAATAATAACCGCGAGTATAGCTGATAATATTTTTTTCATTTAAAATCACTACTTTACTTAATTTGATTTATAGATAATATATAATTTGTCGACTTTCTCGTTATCTGATATCAACATCACGGCCGGTTCTTTTGTCATGGGGTCAATTATTCCGACACAGAGCTTTATTTCTGAGTTTTCATACAGAGATAAATCAATTATGTTTTTTGTTGTCTTTTCAGTGCCAGGTAATAAAGTGGATAATTCCAGTTTTGTTTCGTATTTATCGAGAATATTGTTATCATTGTCGAGTACATACAGATATACCGGCCAATCCCAATACATTGGTGCTACACCGGTATTAGACCAGGTGATTTCAACTTTTTCCATTGATGACCATTTGGATTTTGTAACGACTGATTTCGTTACATTATATCTGTACCCCATATTGAATAGGACCTTGTCTATACCTTGCTTGAACAATTCATCACTCTCGTTTTTCAATTCAGGATATTTTGGTCCTAAGAAGGTAACATGAGATTCTGAAAGCATTTGAATTGTCTGGTCTATATTGACTTTCAACAACCAGTCCATTGATAATGAGCTGGTGAATTCACCACCGATAGGAGCTGTTTTCCATGCATCCATCATTGGTACCAGCGCATCAAGCTCCTCAGCTTGAGTATAATCGCCGCCGTATTGCAACCATTCATTCCAACTATCAGTGCTATCGGGATCGCCTGTCATGTCATTATACAAGCCAAAACCATATTCTGCTGCTGCTTTGAAGGGTCTTCTCATAAGCAGCTTTGCATTCGGGAAAGCATCCGGATAAGGTTCTATATACTTAAGTCTTGTTGTCTCATTAGGAATTCTTATTATACCGCCTTCATAATAAACATGCCATTCTCCCCAATGTCCAAGACTACCGAGTTGCACATAGCTGACAAAATCATCGTTGCCAAAGTATTCACCGAGTGCCTTTATTGCTTTTGCATGATATTCTATAAATATCTCATTATTGTAGTTTGGTGAATACCCCATACCGTATTCAATATCGTAATTTGTACCGTCGCCACTTGTTTTCTCATACAGCCAATCAGGGATATCTATATGTTCTTCGTCGGTGGGATAGTCACATTGAAAGCGCAATACTGCATGCTTACCAAGGCTGCGCCAGTATTCAATGTTATTATCTATTGCAATTTGTTCGAACGCATATAAACCTTCTTCAGGTTCAAACTCTCTGAAAGTAATATCGATATAAACAAGAGAATTATTGCCTACATCAGTTTTACTGGTAGCATCAGTTGCAAAACCCATAAGGGGATTATAATATATATCATTTGTAACTTGAAATTCTGTTGAAATTTTATTTCCAAACAGCCACATAGCATCCTCCCTTGTAAAGAAAATAATGGCGGCACTTATCATAATAGCGATTATCAGAACAAGTGCGATAATAATAACAATGAATTTTCTATTAGCCATAATATTCTCCGTCATACTGTATAACAGTAATATCTTCGACTCCCTGTATTTCCTTCATTTTTTCCACAAAGCTCATGCTGTCGCCTTTAAGATATATTTCGAGTGCCAATTCATACAAATTCTTTTTTGTAGTTTTAGATTTCAGGCGATATTTTTGTCTGCCCATAGCGATTTTGATTTTATCTTCGGTAAAATCACCGGTAAAATGAATGATTGCGATGTAAACCTTACCTTTAAATGACGTCTTTGACATGATAAGTATTACTAAAAATACTATTACCCATGATATACCTGCCAATGAATACATCTTTGCTCCGGCAATAATACCTGATGTGATTGCCCAGAACAAATAAAGTAAATCAAGAGGATCTTTTACAGCTGTTCTGAAACGAACGATACTCAACGCACCAACCATACCCAGAGAAATAACAATGTTTGTGCTGATTGCCATCGTAACCGCAGCGGTTATAACTGTCATACCGATTAACGTTATCGAAAGAGCTCTGTTGTAAACTACACCGCGATAGAATTTCGTATAAATCAGATTAATCATAAAACCAACAAACAATGCAACTAACAATACAGTTAATGCGGTCAGTGCATAATCTGTTGTAAATGTATCTACGAAATTCTGAAGTTCAAGTACCGATTGTTTTATAATATCTTTTGCACTCATAATTTGACCCTTCTTTTTTATATATTCTTTTTTAGCAACGGATTAAATGAAGCTGCACGCTCATAACAATAAGTAAATTTTGAAAATGCTTGAAAATCACCAGACGGAATCGGAAGCATTTCTTTTATTATCTGAGGTAAAAATGAAGTAAATTTAACTTCGAGAATCAGTTTGCCCGGTTCAAGTACATAAATTGACGGTAGTTCAGAATTGAACACATCTTTGAATAATACTGTCGATCGAACATCATGATCAAAGGTTATACGTACATCACCCGGTTCAAAAACATAAGGTTCCCTCTCATAATCTACAATACATTTCGGACGCAAAACCCTGCTGACACATTGATAATAGAATTCATTGCATAGATCATCTCCGCGTTTTAACAAAAAGTCGTTTTGGTTATCCATTAACATTTCTGTTTCTTCCCGTGATAATGAAGATGATTTTTTATTTATATAGTTAACATTTTTAATTTTGCATTCCAACTTTATAACCTTATCGCTGTCATCATAAAATCTGATTCGATATTTTTTTCTGTGCTGTATACCCATAGTTTTATCTACATATGCTGTACTCCAGTAGTCATCAAAATATACACTTCGTATCTTATATGAACCGTTACCTGCATTTTCGTCCAGACTCATAAAGTTAGAAATTTTGGCTTTGAGTATTTCTCTGTCAGCATAGTTGATCATGTATTTCAATTCGTGTCTGAATTGTGTTTTTTCTTGCATAACAATCTCCATCCCCTGTTTCGGACAAAATAGTCATGAAAAATACATGGAGATACGCGCCAATGTATCTTTGAGTCGTATATTTATCACGCTATTCTCCTATTTATCATATCAACTGTCCAGATATATTCCTTCCGAATCGATAAAGAATGAAATTACACCATAATGCCTAATACTATTTCTGTCTTCATAATAGTCAAAGGCAGCCTGTGAATAACCCGATTCATTTGTTGCAATAACTCTATAAAAATACTGTCCGTAAGGTAACATATTATATTCTATTTCAGGCAGTAACGCATCATCAGTTTCATAGATTATATTGTCAAATAAATAACTGTCGGAAACCTGTATTTTATATGTAATGCGTTCATTGTCAAGATCAAAAGCAACATCCCAGTTGAACCGCAGTTTGTTATCGTCGGTAATTATTGGAGTGCCAAGATAAAACGGCATTGGCTTTTCGAGTGAATTAAGATATAGTTGATAATTAATATCCACAAAATTATGCAACTCATTTAAAATATCATAATATTCATTTTGGGTTTGTCTTGCATATGCAATATCAGGCGTGCTGTACAGATACGGCATAACAACTTCGCTATATCTTTGTAAGAGGGGAGATAATTTATCTCTTGACAAATATGTCATAACTTCTTTTATCTTTTCATCAAGCTTCTGACGATAACTCTCAACCTTTAAGACACGCTGATGCAGTATACATCCCCAGTAATTAGAGATACCTATTTCATAGCCTTCAATACTATTTGTATCATTTATCCTTCTTGTATTCCAAGCACCATCATTATCCCATGAAATAAAATACCACTTTTCACTGTTAAGTGGGCTGTAAAGAAAATAATTACGGCTGGTTGTATCTACATTCCCGGTCAGAATTTGAAATGCCAACCATGTAAAGTAGTTTTCTTCATCAAAATACTTTGGAAAGGTCTCTTCGATTGGGACATAATAATCGTTCAGGTCTTCGAGTATATTAATCAACTTTGTATGATCGTTATTCCCCTTTATTTCAAGAACCTCTTCAAATCCTTTGAGGTCATATTCGGGATCATCAGCCATTTTTATTTTGTCTTCATATCTGAAAAACTCAAACATCTCAGCTTTATATAAACTGGCACCGGTATCAAATCCATGGTTTCTCAGGTATCTGTTATTAAATTGTTCAACCTGTGTGTAAAGTCCATAATCGATAAACTCACCGTTTGTTGTATTACTACCGGTCAGGTCTTTAACATATAAATGGACGAATTGTGTTCTTGCACTTATCATTCCGGGGATATTCTTCATCAGGTCATAGGAGAGCTTATTTCTGAATCTGACTGTATCGTATATATGTTTGTTTAATATAATTGTTCTCTGTTCGCGCCACATTCCTTTACCGTTATCAATTTCAATTTTATATGATTTCTGTGCTGCCGTTGAAGTAGTGTTACCTCTGACATTAACAATTGAATTAGGTGCTATAGCATCGTATCCAAATTGTCCTTCAACAAGCCCGTTTTCATCGCCAACCTGTAAAATCCCTTCAACTGCATATCTTTCGATTCCAAGATCCTGATAATAAAATACCGAATAGGAGTTTACTTCCTGCCATGTATGGTTTGTACCGTCGCCGGAGTTACCTTCTTTTACAGTCAAGTACATTGTAACAACTGAATAATCGTCATCAGGATTGTACCATAATGCTTTATCTTCGACAGTAATTCCATCACCAGTAGAACTCTCAGTGCTTGATTCGACAGCACTTGTTTCACTTTCATCAAAGATTGACTTAATATAGTCGCAGCCTGAGAATATGCTGACTGGAAATATAAAACAAATAAATATCAATAGTGCTTTCTTCAATTTCATAATAATCTCCATCCCGTGTTTAGGAACGAATAGTCATGAAAGATTTATGGATATACGCTCTTATGCGGGGTATATCTGTTATGCTTTCACGCTATCGTTACTTTCTACCCACTTTCTTGTTCTACTTTGAAGTCGTCATATCTACTGTTGATTTTTTAGCAATGTTGTCTTCATAGAATTTTCTTCTTGAACGTTGTTTAATTATTGCTCTTCTATCAAGCCTGTCACACAATACGGTTATTTTCCCTTCAGCCGACTTTGCAAATACCGGCTGCTCGCTTAAAACATGGTATTTTAGTTTTTTAAGATATATATTTAATCTGATGTAAACAGCAATACAAAATACTGCTCCACCGATTACAAGTCCGAAACCGTAATAAGAACTATTGCCGTATTTTAAAATCCATGTTGAAACATTTGTTACAACCGCAAATAACGCAGCTGACCATAGCGCGCCTTTATTATCAGCAAAGTACAGAAGGATCAGCATCATGCTGTTTGCTATTGTATACAAAGCATATCCTACACATAATACGCGAAACATACCAAGCATTCCTGCAGTGAATCCAATATCCAATTTTGGTATTAATATTGTTCCCAGGACGATAAAAATGATTGTTGAAAACATCTGTTTTTGTCCAAGATAGCTCAGTTCATCACGTAAAATACGAATCATATTTACCTCGGCTGTATCGATATCACCGATATTGCCTTCGTTATTAAACAAACTGAAATAATTTTTATATAAGGGATAAAACCTGACTTCAACAGAAGTAACAAAGTTTACTGTTGTAATCAAGATTGAAAAGAAAGCTATTAGTGCGGGAACATCGTATTGTGGTGCACCATAAAACAATCCTTGAATCTGAACGCCGAGCGGACTGGTCCACATTATAATCAAATGACCAAAAAGGCCAAAGGTAATTAATGCGCCTACCCAGGTTAATGCAGGGTATTTTTCAGTCCAACGTAGGAAATTCATTGATGTACCAAAGCCTTCAGGAAAATATTTATAAAGTAAACAGAAATACCAGCCTGCCAGAACACCGTATCCAATTATAACAGCTATCATTAGGACAATGATGTTATCCATTTCAGTGAAGGTAACCAATAAGAACCCGGTCGCAAATGCTATCAGAAGAGATACAGCAAATGCAATTAAGATACTTCGATAGTCTTTAATGGCTGTAAGATATGTTGTTTCAGTCCATACAACGACTAAAACAAGAAATAATAAAAGTGATAAAACCTGATATGCGAATGGAATACCTGCAAAATACAGAAATATTCCGTATCCGATACCGCCGATAACAAGCATTAATCCAAGGCTGCCATAAAAAGATGTCATTATTGCATCTTTCTTTTCCGAATATAACATATCTGCTGTAAATCTTGTTGTAATCATAGTAAAAAAACTTGTTACTGTCAGAGATGCCAACAAAGCATATGTTATCATCGATAATAAAAGTTCTCTGTTATGCTTTATGGTATTTCCATAATAAGCTAATAAGATCATTCCTACAAGAAGCAAAACTCCAAGCAACATAGGCCCGGTTGTTACAATACCGGCATAACCGTAAGCTCTCAGCGTCGCAACAAGTCCTTTTCGTGAGAAGAGACGCTTAAGTTCAAACCCGATTCCTGCCACTTTTTGATTACCTCCTCATAGTTATCCGAATAGTTTTTTACCATGTCTTCATGTAAAAAGCTGTTTTGTACTCGTTTCTGACCTATAATACCCATGCGTTTACGATCATCTTCATTCTTACATAAAAACTCAATCGCACTTGCTATTGCTTGAGAATCCATTGGCGGCACACATATTCCGGCACGTCCCATAGTATCATATCCGGTACCCTCAAGAATTTCCCGGCAACAGCCAACATCTGTAGTAACACAAGGTCTACGTGCTGCAAGTGATTCCAATACTGACAGCGGCTGTCCTTCCGAGATGCTTGTCAATAATGTAAAATCAAGTTGCGAAAGGTATTTAACAACGTTTGTATTACCGACAATAAGAACATCCTTAATTTGAAGCTGCTTTATTAGATCCTCACACTCTTCGTAATATTGCTCATCGTCAGTATCGCCCAGTATATGAAGTCTTGCGTTTTGAACTCTTTGTTTAAGTTCAAAGAAAGAATAAATCATTGTTTTTAAATCTTTTATTGGATGGAAACGAACAATTGCTCCAATATCAATGAATCCATTGTCCTCTTTATCTGGTACAAGCCCAAAGCTGCGAAAATGTATTCCGTTACCAATAACTTTTAACTTATAAACTGGGCAACCAATCTGTTCCTGAATATGCATAGCACGGTTAAAAAGTGATGTTACACTCGATGCTTGAAAATATGCACATTTTGAAAGCATATAGAAAAGTGAAATCCAGTTCTGCTTAAAGTATGGTTTAACCCAAGTTGAGCGAAGAATTTCCTCTTCCCTCTCTCTTGTGTATATGCCATGCTCTGTAACAACAAGCGGTTTTTTCTTAATTGCACTTGCCATTGCACCCAACAGACCACCATAACCGGTTGATGTTGAATGATAAATATCAGCATTGGGAATTTTCTGTTTCATTATATAAAGCATAGGTAAAAGCATTGATCTTTGTGTATGAAATAATTCTGCAAATGATATGTATTGGTATCTTTCGTGGCTCATATCCAACAAGATATTAAGAAATGCTTCACTCATCAGAAAAGCCAGAACACCGATTTGTTTTTGATTATACAACCTGAAAAGTACATTCCAATCGGGATTTTCGCAAGTTATCAGCTGTCTGTGTGCTTCTATCTCAATTTCACTGAATTTTATTAGATCGCCTTTATTTACTTCCATTTTCATTGCATCATCAAGGAAAATTTCATTGATCTCGACAACATTTGTGGGAAGGTCGTATTTAAATCTACCTCTGTTCTTAGATTCAGCTCCAATAACCCACAAAACAAATTGGTGTTGAGGCATAGCTTGCATATAGTTGTGAATCCAGCTTGAAACACCACCACGTACATATGGATAACAACCTTCAAGTATAACGCAAATACGCAAACTGCAATACCTCCTTAATTTTATTTTTCAATCAATAGTTAAATTATAGTTTAGCTATTGATTTATTATTTCTCGATTTTTATTTCAACATGATCTGAAACCGCAGTCAGCATATATAATTCATTGCTTAACTTATCAAGTCCACCACCAACAACAGAAACCGGTTCACCTTCTCTGATGCGAATCATCAGATATGCTTCATCGTAAAAATTGTCGATATCAATTATATATTTATCTCCCTGTGTCTTACGGGAAACTCTTATTGTTGCATATCTTTGTATAGCTTTTGATGTGTCAGTTGCACTTAAATTCCTAATATTAGGTGCTGAATCATATAGCCATCCAATATACTCCTCAAAGTTATTTCTCATCATTTCCCAACCAACTTCAGCTCCTCTATCAGGATCCAAAGCGTCATCAGGATGAATGAAGTGAGAATTAATATAATGAAAATTCAATTCGTTGAAAGCCAGCCATTTGCTATATGTATCTATTGAAGTTCCTGATATTATACGCGGAAGGTTTATAATACCATCTTCATCAATACAAAATTCCTGTTCGTATTCAATATCCTCTTTTATATAAATACCTGAAAAGGTTTTTATTTGCGGATAATTCGCAACCAATAGCTTTCGGCCCTCGTCTGATAGAATATTTGATGGCGGAACATATATATCATATATAAATTCCGGGAATAGCATTTTAGTGAAGGTTGTCAATTCATCAAATGCTTCAATTACATCTGTTTCAGATTTCCAAGTCTGATAATTCAACTTGTTTTTATAATCAAAATCTCCGAACACCAGCGGTTGATGATTATAACCGTGATAACCGAGTTGCCCGCCATTATCAAGCAACATACTGCCAAAATAAATAAATGAAGTTAGGTCACCATATCTGTCAAAGGGTGCAATGGTTTCTTTAGTATATTGTTCTATTACAAGCCCGGTATATTTCAAACCATATTTCTTTGATAAGTTCAACATGTCAGGCCACCATATATTGGTCATAAAGCTTGATATATCTCTGTTATAAAATTTTGTAATATATTCATTATATCCATTCGGAATCGGTGCGGGAAAGTCATCAATAAAGAAGGTTGATGCATTGATTACCGGATATGAAAACTCGTCTTCAAGTAAAGAATAAGATGCTAAAGTAATTCCTCTGGTATCCTTCTGCGTTGACGGAAATGTGTTAACAACGAATTTTCCTTCTCCATAATCTGTTTCCCATAGAATCGGTATTCCTTTATCAGAGCGTATATGGACTGTAGCTTTAGATGATAATCCTATATCAAGCATTAAAATTGGATCTTCCCAGCTATACTCCAAATTTTCAGAACCAATCATGAAGTCTGAAGTTATCTTTAATCCTGTCATAGGTGTATATGTCATACCGCCTTCATCGATACTTAGCCAATTAGATATAACCAATAGGCTTGAAGTTGGAATTAATGGATTAAAAAATAAAACTCGCCCACCATCTCTTACCCAGTCTGTAAGAGTAAAAATTTCAAGATCAAAAATATTTAAATCAGAAATAACACAAACCGCTGTCCGGTAATTTGTCAATTCAGGCATACCTGAGTTGCTGATATCAACGACATCATATCCAACAGATGCAGCATCCAGTATATATTCCATATATGAACAGAATGAATCGGCATATTCATCTTCTGAAGATGTCAGTATAACACATTCTTTTTCAAGTGTTGATATTTCTTTCTTGTTTTCTATAATATTTGTTGGTAAATATGAAAGAGAACCCCTTTCAATATTGACACTAATACCATTTCTTTCAAAGCCAAGAAAAACAGCAATAACTAGTAAAAAAATAATTGGATATAAAATTTTATGAAGCTTAATTGATTTTCCCATATCAAATTTACATATATAGTATTGGACATATTTTTACTATATAATGCATAAACCTCCTTCATTGATTATTCCAATATGATAATTTTTGTTGGGTTGACGGAGATAAGTAACTCCTGCTTTTTGTGATATCGCTGAGCGTACTTTTCAACATAACAGCATTTCCTGTTAAATGATAATATTTGATTCTGGTTAACAAAATATCTTCATTCTTTGACCATTTCAAAATCGCTTCATCAAGTAATTTGTTTGCTTTCTGAAATATACCCATCTCAATTAAATTATTAATAGCTTCAATGTATAAATTTACTCCGGTATTAGGATATTCCAATCGTTTTGTTAAAATGGAATCATATCTTTGTCTTTGCATATAAAGTAAGCTATCCTGCATTAATCCACTATGTATATAATCCCGAATCGCAAAAATATACGTTTCAATCGTATTGACATCGTTGGAGTTAATTTTATAATTCTTTTCAGCTAATCGAATTTGAATCTCATATTCACGTTGTATTTCCATTATAGCTGTCGAAGCATAATGCGTAACTTCAATATCATCATTTTCACGAGCACGCTGCAATAAATTGACATATTGTTTCGGATCCTGTTTTAATACATCAATCATTATTTTTCTTCTTGTTTCCTGGTCATTGATAAGAATTGCTTCTTCAAGCGGTACAACCGATTGCTCGCTTGAGTCATCTGTCATCGATATCGCTTTATAATCATTGTCGAGCATATTTAATTTTTCGAGTTGAATTTCACGTGAACCCGAAAGATTTTTTCTTAAGTATTTATCAGCTTTTAAAGTTATAAATATACCACAAATCGGCAAGAAAAGTATCAGAACAAATAGCTGCATGGATATTTCTAATACATCAGTTTTTATCAGAACAAACATTATCAGCGATATAATCGCATGTAAAATTAAAAATATAATAAGATAAAAATCGAAAGACATAAAATTGTTTTCTGTAGTTTGTATATTCATTTACATTGGACTAACAGAAAAGCTTCCCCCTTTCGAAATTTGCATTAAACTTTACCTTCATTTGTTAAATCATCAGAAATCTGATTAAACGATAAACCGGCTTTCTTTAATCTTCCGAGCACGAATGGAATATCTTCTTCGGTTGCTTGCGAAAGAATTATATAAATTTGCCCGTTATCTCCTTCGCCCACAACATCACTTTCGCGAAGGTACTTCTGAAGTTGAAGTCCTACCTCATTAATTGTCTCAGGCGTTGCTTCAACGCTGATAAGTGAATATTCTGAGATGGCAACTTCCTCCATCTGAGCTCTAACGCGAAGTACATCTCTGAAAGCATCTTTTTTCAATATTCTTGTGTTCGGGAGATAAAATTCATCTGTAAATCTATCGTTATACTGCTGTGCTCTAAGAAGAGAAACTTCAATCAAATTACACACTATCTTGAGGAGGTTCTCAAAATACATTGCCATTTGTTCGTGTGATACTTTATTAATCATAACAAGAAGTGCAAGGTTATCATCTCTGTATATTGGGAAAACATAATCAGGATAACTTGGAATACAATCAATATTACGCCAAACTTCGTTTTTTCTGAGTTTTCCAATCAGCAGATCATATTTATTTAGATCGATTGATTTTGCTGTTGACTCTATAATTTTTTTGGAGCAAACTCTTAATCTTCCAAACACACTGTTTTTCTCAATAGAGTATATACTGATTGTCTGGTTCTCAAGAATATCCTCAAGTGATAATAATGCTTCCTTAAATATAAGATCAGGTAAAACTGTATTAAGTTTTTTTGTAATATCAAGAATTCGTCCAAAGCTGTCACGATATGAAATAATTTGTCTTTTAAACTGCTTTTTGTTTTGTAGGCTACTGTTATATACATCATTTAAAAACTTATATCTTCTTTCAAGATCATTTTTTTCATCATTCAAATATGTATAGTCATTGACATGCTTGTCTTTTGTATAACCTGTAATAGCACCAGCTATAAAATAAGCAGCATATGGTAACCAATTATCAATGTTATATACTATAAGCCGCCAGTCCATACCGTCATTCATATATCCTATTGTTAAAGATATTGAAGCGAGGAATGCTGCAACAAATCCGGTGTTTAATCCATGAATAGAACCAAGTAAAACAATAAAAAGTAATCTAAAATCAACAAATTGGAATTGCGCTGTTGTTGAAGTAACTGTATTCAATAATTCCATAATAATATAACCGATAGCAAGTTCTATTGTTTTTAAGATATTTGATTGAGATTTGAAAAAATCAATTATTTTCTGTTTAAAATATGATATTTTTGATATATTTTTTGCATTAATGTTTTCTATAAGGAGGTTTATATCATCTTCTACATTAATGAGTGGCACCCAGTCAAATTCGCGTTTGGCAATATTAGAATATACCGGTTGATATACCATCGCCGGTTTGTCTGAGAAGGAAATTCTTGTTGTATGAACAACCCTTCGTAAGCTTACACTCAGTTCTGAAAAGGTCAGCTGTCTTGCTCCCTGTACATTAATTGTTATAATTTTTTCAGGCCAGTCTTGAATTATTCGTACCACCAGCTCAGACAAATCTTCTTGAGATAAAAAATCTACAAGCTGATGTTCACTGCCGCTGATTTGAGCAAAGTTTTTGGTTGCTATTTGTTGAATCAAGTTTCCGATTATAGATACATTCTCATAAAGTCCGAAAAGTATCGGAACTCGTAAAGTCACAATAGAAAGCCCATTGTTTTTCCTATATACTTCGCAGAGCTTCTCACAAGAATGCAACAATACTCCGGCTCCGTCACCCGGTACCGGTTGAGTTTCTTCTTTTACACTTATTAAGCCCTGATAAACATAAGTTGATGAAATAAAGATAACTCTTTTTACATCATAGTCGGAGCAAAGTTTAAGCGTAATTTCGAGATCCTGCAGATCATTGAAATATCCACGGTTTTCATCCGGTCTTCCGGCAAAATAGATTACTGTTTCAAATGAATATGTCGAGAAAAGCTTCATAAAACCCTGTGAAGACAGCTGTTCACTAAAGCTCTTACATTCTTTGCCTATTATATTTTTATTAATATCGTTCGAAGCAAGCACAACCTTATATAAATCTGTAAGTTTATCAACAAAAGATGTTGATATCGATTTCAGACTTCCGGTCAATAAAATCTCCACAAAATTCCCTCCGGTTTATATTTTATATTGCTGTTCTATTTGTTTTTTATGTTTTCATATATCCAATGTATATCATCCTTGCATTTTATAAATGCATCTACATATACAGGTGAGAAATATATTCCTCCATGATTAGCAATATAATTGAACCCATCTTCGAAGCTCCAGGCTTTCTTGTAGTCGCGTTCTGCTGTAATTGCTTCAAAAACATCAGCGATACATGCGATCTGAGAATAAATATGTATATCCTCACCTTTGAGCCCAAAATACCCGTTGCCGTCATACCTTTCATGATGTTGCTTTGCGATAAGTGCAGCTGTTTGTAAAAACTCATTCTTACTTGATGATAAAATGTCATACCCATGTTGAGCGTGCATTTTCATTTGTTCATATTCT
Organism: Clostridiales bacterium GWF2_38_85; assembly: GCA_001797275.1. Taxonomy (GTDB): domain Bacteria; phylum Bacillota; class Clostridia; order Oscillospirales; family CAG-382; genus GWF2-38-85. The sequence continues at coordinate 74,837 of MGOY01000028.1, forward strand.
TCGGTTGATAATGTTCCTTCTTTATTTAATGTTTTTTGGGGGACCATTATCTTGCCTATATCATGTAAAAATGATGCTTTTGCAACCATCTCAGCTTGTTCCTTCGGCATCCCAGATTGATAACATATTGCATAAACATAATGAGATACATTACGTACGTGAGTCATATTTGATTTATTCTGTAGAAAAATATCAAGAAGTTTATCGATATTACCTATGTCTGTCGGTTTATATAACATCAACCAGGTATCGTCAACAAAATCTTTTTCTTTTATTTTGATTTCTTTTCTCTTTAAGTGATAAGCTTGTACCAGCGATATTATGCTATATAATGTAAAAGTAAACATAACAATTAGTGTAATCATATATCCTCTATTAAGAGAAAATACCATACAATAACTAATATAGCTCAATGAAACAAGGAAAATTGGGAATAAATAAACCCAACCATTTTCCTCTTTTGGTAATTTTTTTAATAACAGTATAACTAATATCATAAAAGCAATTAATATATATAAACCGTAATATTTCGCGAGCACATATAGTAATAAATCATGTGTTGTAATTAAGAATACCGTAAGATATAGGATACCTACCGAAACCAATCCATATAAAAAGCCGCTTGATAAACCGGTTATTTTTATAGCTGCATAAAACAACATAACTCCGGCAAGCATTGCTATAGAAATAGTAATTTTCAAAAGCAGAAAATTGTTTAAATTATTATAAAAAAAAGCACCTAATAGTATGGAATATATGCAAAATATAATACCTGAATAGCCAATCGGCATCAGTCTACTTTTGACACGGATATTTTTTGATAAAATCCCTGTTGAAACAGATATTATTGATAAAATGCTAACAGCTATGATAAAAATAATATTTAAAATACCTGTAATTGATAATGGAACCGTTGCATTTTGTTGTTTTGAGATATATGAAGTAATTTTTGGTACAAATGACGCTCTGATGATTATATCTATTGTTGTTTCATTTTCTGAAGGAGATATTTCCAGCTGATAATAAAGCTTTGAGCCTAATTGTACGGTTTCATCAATTGAATCTATTATTTTTCCATGATTTATTTTAATTAATACCTGATTGAAATAAGTATTTACGTAAAGATATTGTGTATCATTCGATGCTTCGAGTATTTTATTCAGCCTGATATAATTTTTATCTATTGAAGTAATTATATTACTAAGTGAATTGATTTGTTTGTATTCAACATTAGAATTGTTAAGTTCGGGCATATTGCTTCCTACAGCATATTGCCAGTCCTTAAGAATCTTTGTGTTGCCATATACTATTGTATCATTATTATCAAGATATAAAAAAGCAGCAAATAAACAAAATACGCAAATCAAAGCCATAAAAAAACATATAATAGCTTTTGAACGATAATTCTCAAAGCTGTTATTGAGTTTGGCAGATTTGAAATTAGTGTCCATTTATATACCTCAATTTATTTAAAATTATTGAATATGGCATAAAAAAGACTGTTTGTGACTTTCTTATGCCATTTAATTTTACTTATTAAATATATCATATCACTAAATTCTTAAAATTTCAAGAATTTTTACTGTATGTTCTTACCGAAAACATCAATCGGTTTAATTTTGGTATTTATTTTCAAAGCCTCTGCATGCTTTGAATTATCTTTTGATATCTCACTTTTTGTATCATATGTAAGGTCAGAATACGACCTCTGCTCGGGTGAAAGATCGGCATACTGTCTCTGTTCGGAAATTCTGTTTTCATCATTACGTTTTGCAGATTTTTCCTGTCTACTGTAACGGTTTTCATCATCTCTTGAAAAATTTAACTTAGAGAGAAATTCCTCGCGTGCATCTTTTGTCGGAGTTGTAGATTGTTCTTCATATTTAAACTTTGGAATTCTGATACCCGAAATGCTTGCTGCTTCAGCCAATTCATTTACACGCTTTTTCAAATCAAGCGCAATTTTTTGGGTTGGTATCATATCCTTTTCGATACGTTCGTTATAAGCATCAATAACCCAAAGGCTTTCAAATACTTTATTCATGGATTTTGATAAGTCATCCGCTACAGCAGAATAATCAGAACGCACCTCTCCGATGATCTTTTTCATCTGATAATTTGCATCTTCAACTGCTGCTATATATGTATCAATATGATTCATAATTTCATCGGAAGTTGTCTTACGGATTTTATCCATTTCATTTAAAGCACGATCCCTGGTTGTTGACATCATATAGTCATTGTTATATAAATCATACTTTGGTCTGCTGTTCTGCATCTGAAGCTGTTCTTTGTAATTTGCAATCTGCCCGGCAAGAGTATCATTTTCATGCATCAACGCTGTGATCCGGGCATTTCTGTCGTCACGCAATTGAGCATACTTTTCTACAAGAGCAGCATTTTCTTTTTCAAGTTCTTGTACTCTCTTCGATAATTTATCGTGCATATCAGTATAATCGCGAGGTGATTTTGAAGTTTCTCTCAGATAAGATAGTTCTTCATTTGCGGAATTCAATTCCATTGTCAGTGCAGTAAGCTTTGATGTCATTATATCTATTTGACCTTCAAGTGTACTGATGTATTCATCTGCACTCTTTTTATCATATCCCCAGATTGTCTTCTTCATACCGATACCTCCTTTCCATATTTTAAAATAAATACAAAAGCTGCAAAACAATAATTACAGGGTAATTATTAATCTTGCAGCCAGTCAATCATAATAAGTACATAATGCAATTGCAATACATACATTATTTTAGACACTCAGCTTTGCGTCGTCAGCTTTCGCTGACTTTGCCAAATATTAAGTGTAAAATATAGTTTACAAAATCTCCACAACTGTATTATATACATTAATTCTTAACTTGTCAATAGCATATTTGCATTATTATTCATTTTTTATTTTTTATTTTTTCAATTAGCTCATTAATAAAGTCAACAATTTGCATACTTCCCTTATCACCTTCATCACGGCTTCTGACAGAGATTGTCTTTTCTTCTTCTTCTTTGACACCAATGACCAGCATATAAGGAATCTTTTGAAGCTGAGCTTCTCTGATCTTATACCCGATTTTTTCCGATCTTATATCCATTTCACATCTGATACCGGCTGTTTTTAATGCGTTTAGAACAGAAGTTGCATATTCATTGACTTTATCTGAAATTGGAAGCACTTTAACTTGAAGCGGTGATAACCAGAGTGGGAATTTTCCTGCAAAGTGCTCTGTTAATATACCAATAAATCTTTCTATTGAACCGAAAACTACACGGTGAATCATTATCGGTCTATGTTTCTCACCGTCAGCTCCGGTATATTCAGCTTCAAAGCGTAGCGGAAGCTGAAAGTCAAGCTGAATAGTACCGCACTGCCATGTTCTGCCGATTGAATCTTCAAGATGGAAATCGATCTTCGGTCCATAGAAAGCACCATCACCTTCATTAATCTTATAATCCAATTTAAGCTCATCAAGTGCTTTTTTCAAGCTATTTGTTGCATGTTCCCAATCCTCATCCGAACCCATGTGATCCTCAGGCATTGTTGAAAGCTCTACATGGTATTTGAATCCAAACATGCTGTAAACTTCATCAATAAGTCTTACGACACCTTTGATTTCATCTGTGATTTGATCCTCTGTCATATAAATATGAGCATCATCCTGAGTAAAACAGCGCACTCTCATAAGTCCGTGCAAGGCTCCGGATTTTTCGTGGCGATGAACAAGTCCCAATTCACCCATTCTTATGGGGAGATCTTTGTAAGAATGCATTTCGGATTTGTATACAAGCAAGCCACCCGGACAATTCATAGGTTTAATCGCATAATCTTCTTCATCAATGACTGTAGTATACATATTTCCCTTGTAATGTCCCCAATGTCCGGAGGTTTCCCAAAGGTTTCGATTGAGCATGATAGGAGTGGATATTTCAACATATCCCTCTCGTTGATGAATTTGATGCCAGTAATCAATGAGAAGGTTTTTAAGAATCATTCCTTTGGGAAGGAAGAACGGAAAACCGGGACCTTCATCCAACATCATAAATAAACCGAGCTCTTTGCCAAGCTTGCGGTGATCGCGTTTTTTTGCTTCTTCTATTCTGTTGAGGTATTCATCAAGCTCTACTCTTGTAGGGAAAGCTGTTCCATAAATACGAGTAAGCATCTTGTTCTTTTCACTGCCGCGCCAATATGCACCTGCAACTGATGTCAGCTTGAATGCTTTTACAACACTTGTGTTTTTAAGGTGGGGTCCTGCGCAGAGGTCGGTAAAATCGCCTTGTTTGAAGAAGCTAAGTGTTTCTCCATCAGGGAGATCCTGAATAAGCTCAACCTTATAGGATTCATTTAAGCTCTGCATAAACTTGATTGCTTCATCTCTAGGCATTGTATATTGTTCAAGTGGAATGCTTTCTTTTATTATCTTCTGCATCTCGGCTTCTATTGTCGGTAATGTTTCAACAGTGAATGGCACTTCTGTGTCAAAGTCATAATAGAATCCCTCATCGATTGCGGGACCAATCGCAAGCTTAGTTTTAGGGTAAAGTCTCTTTACAGCCTGTGCAAGTATATGTGAAGCTGTATGTCTGTATGCATGTTTTCCCTGTTCGTCATTAAAAGAACTTTCAACAACCGAGCCGTCTTTAAGAATAATTTTCATATTGATTTCCCTTTCACAAAATATTTCGAAAAAATAAAAAACCCTGGCGCAGTTATACTGCTCCAAGGGTGTAATTGATTTATCAATTATCACGGTTCCACCTTGATTTTAACTCTGAGGGACTAATATTATTTCTTATAAAAACAATAAAATAAATTATATAATCCCTTTTCTTTAACGCAGAATCACGGCAATGCTTAGATGCTTTCGCATGTTTACACGCAGCTCCGGAGTGGTCTTCGCTCAAACTCTGCAAAAAGGAACTTTCAGCGCATATTTGTATGCATTCCTTTTCTCTGGTTGCTATATATGAGTTACTCTCTCCATCAAAGCTATTATTATATTTGTTTTATAATATCACAAAACAAAAAATATGTCAATATTTATTTTCAATCAATTATTTCAAGCTTAATTTTCCAACATAAAATTTTTAATACCACTGCATCTATAATATCTTGTGATATTTCGTTGCTTTTTACTGCTTCTATTATAGAAGCATAAAGAATTTTATATTCCGAAGTACATATAATGTCATTGCCTGCCAGCACCGCTTTTACTGCAACCTCCTCTTCACTAATGAAGTCATGTATTGCCTGCATATCCAAATCATCCGTCACAATTATTCCATCAAATTTTAATTCATTGCGTATAATATCATGCACATTTTTTGATAACGATGCAGGATTGCTACCGTCCATACACTCTACAATATTATGTGATACCATAATTGCATCAGCACCGGCATTTATACCTGATATAAAAGGAAGAAAATCATTTTCAACAAAAGTTGAATACTCACGATAATCATAAGAAAGCTCTTTATGAGTATCTTTATTATCACTGTATCCGGGAAAATGTTTCAGTACACTGCCAATATTGTTTCTTTTCATTTCGGATATGACTTTTCGGACATATTCCGATGTCAGTACAGGATCAGTGCCAAACGATCGTTTAAATATGAAGCTTGAAGTCTGAGTTGGAACATCACATACAGGAGTAAGGTTTATATTGACTCCAAGCGATAAAAGCAGCTCAGATTTTTCTTTAGTATCGCTTGTAATCAGTTCCCAACCGTTTTCTTTGTATAAATCCTGCGATGCCCGAAAAGGAACTCCCCTGAACTGTCTGTATCTGCTGATACGATTTACTTCTCCGCCTTCTTCATCCGTAGCAATTATCATACCAAATTTTGCTGCTTCCTGATAATTTGAAATTGTATCTATAACATCACTTTTTAATTTGTTGAAGTCCTTTGCAAATAAAACATATCCGCCCAGATGATATTTATTGATATGATCGATTGCATCTTCTTCCTGACACCTCACAAGAAACATCTGTCCGACTTTTTCTTCAACGCTCATTATGTCAAGCAATTGTTTTGCTCTTTCTTCTATCGAAATATTCGCTGTATCAACAATTACTTTTTCGATATTCGCAGTCTGTACTCCTATATTATCATTAATCCTGCCATAATAATATATTGTAGCAGGATGACCTAAGATACATTTTATATTGTCAGCTTTGATAACATTATCTGTTACAATAAATGCATAAACCTTATTATCAGATAATATCCGCAGAATGTTATTACTGAAATCTGTTGTGATACCATCTATTCTGCGTAGTTGGTTATCAATCAGACTGCTTGTCTCAGATTCTACTCTACTGACAAATATAAATGAATCTTCGGAAATCTCATTTTGCGATTCAATGTGATCAGAAAAGTCACAAGAAGATAAAGCTAATATTAAAAAAATAGATAATATAACTATAATTATATATTGGTTTAAGTGTTTTATAAGCTTAACCCGGTTCTTCAAATTTTGATTTGAGTCTACATTATTTTCAATTTTGCATATAATGAAACTGGGATATCAAATATTTATTATACTTCCGAAAGGAGCAGAATTTATGTCGGAAAATTTAAATAATTTAGAAAACACAATACAAAATACAACTACTGATCCATCAAACTTATCATGCCCTTATCACTGCCCTTGCTTATGCGAGTGTGTCAAAGATATTGTCGAATTGCATAATTCAAAATGTATTATTGACACCTATATATATAAAAATGGTTATCAATTCTTCTGTTGCTGCGGTTTCAAAGGAGTTATTGTCGGATATGGAATATGTGTAAAGTATATAGACTGTCAAGGATGTCAAAGAACAAAAAATCAAGAAGGTAGTGTTATCTTTTGCAATGTTCCGCATTGCTTTGGTAAAAATATAACAGTGCATATATGCAGTAAACCAAAAACAAAGGAATGTCCGAATGCTGTAATGGTTGAATTTCCTGTTATAATATGCGATTGAACTATTTCTAAAATAAATAGAAGGCATCACTTAAGTGATGCCTTCTGCTTCTTATTCGCTGACTTTTGGAATTTCTTCAAAATTTTCAAGGATGTTATCAATATTATCAGAGCCGAAAACTGTAATTATTATACCTATCATATATTTTCCTTCTTTTCTTATATAATAATACTGTGTTATTCCTGATATTGATGCTTCGATATACTGATATTCATTACCGGAAATTGTTTTAGTATTTAATTCAGAAAAAGTATATGTACCTATTCCCGAATCATTCAATTGATCTTTAAGTGTTTTAATATAATTTTCATATGTAATGCTTGCATTGCCTGTCTTTGCTAAATTCTCCATCATAAAAATTATATTTTAATTTGTGCTGTTGTTTTTTACCATCATGTCATAAATTGTTGTTAAATCAAGCAACTCTTTTGAATACTTATCATTATCAATATAATCAATACCAAGCTGCATCATTTTAGAAATTTCTTCATCGGTCATTACTAACCAATTATCTGCATTTTTAAATCTTAAATTTGCGAATTCATTTGTATAAACGTTATCGTTCCATGTGCCTCTCTCTGCATTCGGAGATAATGTATCCTGAATAATTGAACACCCTGCCAAGTTTAGAATCAACATTGAGATAATCATTAAAATAACAACTGCTTTTTTCATTTTTATAGTCATTCCTTTCACCGTTTCGTGGAGTTTTGTGCTGGTTTTACGAAGTAAAATTTACACCATACTGTTTGGTGTAAAAGGTACAAAACTCTGTTTCTGAAGGTTTACTTTCAGAATTCTTCCTCTTTCGTTTTTTTATTTTATTTCCACATATGCAAGTGGTAATAAATCTCTGATCCCGGTTTTGCTTATATTTCTGTTTTCGTCATTGAGGATTACCTTTATATCCGGGCAGTATTCGAACAGCATCTGTCGGCAGTTGCCGCAGGGTGGTACAAGGTTATTTAATGAGTGATGATGAACTGCTACAATAGTATCAAATTCTCTCTCTCCTGCACTAATTGCTTTACCTATAGCGATGAATTCAGCGCATGAGCCGTGAATTCCGTCGCAATTGATTCCGCTGTAAGTATTTCCGTTTTTACAACGAATAGCAGCGCCAACAGTGTGATAATATACGCCGTCGTCAAAATTCTTATCCAGTACATCAAGAGCTTTTTTTATCAGTTCTTTGTCAGTTTGAGTAATATCGTATAAATTCATTTTCTCACCATCCTTTCCAGATTATATCATTAAATTTTCCAAATTGCAATACATATTTTTTCAAAATAAAAAGAACCGGAGATAATACTATTCTCTCATAAAACATGACGTTAAAATTCTGCAAAAAACCCATTAAGCAAAGGTTTTTCCTTGAATTTTATCTATGTTTTTAATCGAGATAAGTATAACTCCAGTTCTCTATATTATATCTTGTTATATTCTTGCAACACCTGTTTTACGTGCTGCTTCGGCAACTGCAGCAGCAACCGCTTTTGCGACATTCCTGTCGAGTGCTGATGGAATAATAAAGTCAGGTGATAGCTTTTCATCCGGAACATATGCGGCAATAGCTCTTGCTGCTGCGATTTTCATCTCATCATTTATATCGCTTGCACGGACATCAAATACACCGCGGAAGATACCCGGGAACGCAAGTACATTGTTAATCTGGTTCGGATAGTCGCTTCTGCCTGTTCCGACAACTGCCGCGCCTGCTGCTTTGGCAAGGTCGGGCATAATTTCGGGAACAGGGTTTGCCATCGGAAACAGAATCGGATTTTTGTTCATTGATTTGACCATCTCAGGTGTTACGCAGTTCGGAGCCGATACACCAATGAAGACATCAGCGCCAACCAATGCGTCTGCAAGAGTACCCTTGACACACTTCTGATTAGTGATCTCAGCCATCTCAATCTTTTCAGAGTTGAGATCTGCACGACCTTTATATATTGCACCTTTACGGTCGCAAAGAATTACATCCTTCAGTCCCATGGAAATAAGAAGCTTGATTATTGCTATGCCTGCGGCGCCTGCACCACTTGTCACAACCTTAATATCACTGAGCTTTTTGCCTGTGAACTTCAATGAATTGAGCATTGCAGCAAGACAGACAACTGCTGTACCATGTTGATCGTCGTGAAATATCGGAATATCGCAGCATTCTTTAAGCTTTCTCTCGATTTCAAAGCAGCGGGGTGCTGAAATATCCTCAAGGTTTACTCCGCCAAAGCTGCCTGCAAGAAGACGAACAGTATTTACGATATCATCAACACTCTTTGAACGAATACAAAGAGGAATTGCGTCTACATCACCAAAGGTCTTGAAAAGCGCGCATTTACCCTCCATAACCGGCATACCTGCTTCAGGACCAATGTCACCGAGCCCGAGAACCGCTGTACCGTCGGTTATGACTGCAACAAGATTCCAGCGTCTTGTATATTTGTAGCTGAGGTCTGCATCCTTTTGTATTTCAAGGCAAGGTTGAGCAACACCCGGTGTGTAAGCAAGCGAAAGATCGTCACGTGTATTGAGCGGAGCGCGGCAAATAACTTCAATCTTTCCCTGCCATTCTTCATGCTTTTTAAGTGATTCTTCTGCGTAATTCATTTAAAAATTCCCTTCGTATATAATAACTATAATTTAAATGTCAAGTGATACTCTAATTTTTTCAAGTAGCATTGGTAAGGATTATAATAATTTAATTTGTTAATTACCGTTAAGAATATGTTAATCGAAATTAAGAAACCGTTAATATCATTAATTTGGTGATTCGATCATTCTATACCCAACCCCGATTTCTGTTATAATATATTTAGGTGTAGACGGAGTTTTTTCTATCTTGTGACGTATATTTGCCATATTAACCCGCAAAATCTGATTGTCAGATTCAACCTTCGGTCCCCAAATACATTTTATAATATATTCATATGTAAGCACCCTGCCTGCATATTTTGCAAGTAGAGCTACGATTTTATATTCATTCTGTGTCAGATGCACTGCCTTTCCTTCAACCGTCAGACAGCGTCTGTCGAAATCAATAACAAAGTCATCGCAAACGAAAACACCTCTTTCGGCTGTTTCATTTACACCATCGGAGTTTCTTATATGCCGCAGAGCAGTTCTGATTCTTGCAAGCAGCTCTCCGTTTCCAAAAGGCTTTGTTATGTAGTCATCCGCACCTAAATCAAGAGCTTTTATTTTATCTCTTTCGTGGGTTCTTGATGAAACAACGATAATAGGAATCGCAGACCATTCACGAACAGATTTGATTATCCTCATTCCATCCATATCTGGCAGGCTCAACTCAAGCAATATAATATCCGGACAATAGGAGGTTATCATCATAAATGCTTCTGAACCGTCTTTTGCTCGAATTATGTCATAATTATTCATGCTTAAAATTGTATTGAGATAATTACAGATGTTATTATCTTCATCAACCAATAAAACACTGTGTCTATTTCCCATAACCTTTATCTCCAAAATATAACTTACTATTTAATTATTCTATCAGAAAAATATGTCTAAATAAACATCAATTTAATTTATCATAACACAAAATCAATATTAATTTAATGATACAATATTAATATTTCGTTAAATTCGTGTGTTGTATGTTAAGATACTGTTAATGTGTGTTGCTATGTATTGAATATTAATAATCAAAATGTTAATATAATTAAGATAAAAATGTCGATATTAATACATATATAATACTAATCTCTCATAAAACATTATAATAAAATTCTGCGAAAAAACCCATTTGTTAAAGGTTTTTCCTTGAATTTTATTATGTTTTTTAATCGAGATTAGTATAAAAATCTAAAAAAGCTGTACTGTAATTCTTTACAAGGTGCGTTTGCTTTTTCAGTGTGATTACAACAACCTTGTTGCGTTTTCCAACACGGCTGTTTTTTTAAGGATTTTTAGGTAATACCTTTTGTATTAAATCGATGAAAACAAAAATTTAAAGGAGAGATTCAAATGAAGGAACCACAGGTTATAGGCTATTTACCGGATGAGCGTCCTCCCATATGGAAACTGTTCCTATATGCGCTTCAGCAAGTAGTCGTTATGTTCCCCGCAACTATCCTTGTTGCTCTCATCACAGGTTTCCATGTTTCAACCACAATCTTCGCAAGCGGTCTTGCAACCATCTGCTTTATTCTTATAACAGGTAAAAAAATACCGTTATATTATGGCTCAAGCTTTTCATATTTATCTGCAATTGCCAGTATAATGGTGACACAAAGAGCATTTGGTGAAGTTGCTCCGGATGCAGAAATAGCCATAGCTCAGTTCGGTATTATTATGTCCGGTCTTGTTTCGATTGTTGCCGGTCTTATAATAAAATTGATTGGTAAGAAGGCTATAGATTTTGTTCTCCCTGCAACCGTAACCGGTCCTATTGCAATGATAATCGGTCTATCATTAGCTGGGAATGCTTTAAAAGATGCTTCCGGTTATGCGAAGGTTGAAGATGTTGTTACAGTCAATAATTACTTTTGGATCGTTGCTTTAATAACATTATTTGCTACAATTTTATTCTCTGTATATTTAAAAGGTGTTCTCGGTCAACTGCCGCTTTTATTTGGTCCGCTTGTCGGATGCTTGGCGGCTTATATTATAGGCTTAAATACCGGAACAAATTTATTTAGAGAATTATCTGCAACCGCAGGACAAGGTATTTTTGCTCTTCCGCATTTTACTCTTCCCATACCATCTTGGGCAGCAGTCCTTGCAATAATGCCGATTGCTATTGCAACAATACCCGAATCTACAGCTCATGTATATCAGCTTGATATTTATGTCAATGATCTCGCGAAGAAAAAAAATACAGGCAAAAAATATAACATAGCTGAAAAACTCTGGATTAACCTCGTGGGTGACGGTGTCGGTGATATGGTATCTGCAGCAATAGGTGGACCCGCAGGAACAAACTATGGTGAAAATATCAGCGCAATGGCAATAACAAAGGTATTTTCGATTTGGGTACTTGGTCTCGCAGCTATTTTAGCAATGATAATTGCATGCTTTACACCATTAATAAATGCTCTTTATGCAATTCCTCAAGCAGTCATTGGTGGGCTTGAAGTATTCCTCTTCGGTGCAATTGCTGCTCAGGGTATTGCAATCATGATTGATAAAAAGGTTGATATGTTCAATCCAAAGAATATTGCTGTTATCGCGACAATAATGGTTATTGGTGTTGGCGGTCAGTATGTATTTGACGGTAATATACCTTTTTATATCCAAATGGCAAATGAAGTAAAACAAATAAATATACCTTGCATAGCCGGTGCTGCGGTTTTCGGTATTGTATTAAATCTTATACTCAGCATAGGCAAAAAAGAAAAAGTTGTTGAGGTAGATGCTCAGTAATAAATAGCTAAATATTTAATATTGAAATATCGCTGCCGGAAATGGCAGCGATATTTTTTTAAGAAATTATCTAAGATAACATAGGAACCGCAGAATAAATTTAAACAATTTATTCTGCGATTCCTTAGAAAGGGAGTATATGAAGTGTTTTATCCTGTTATTTCTTAATCTCCCAGAAGAAAGCTATTTCTTTTCCGTTTTTGGGTGCTGTAATAAATGTTATTATAATATTTTGTGCATCAGCTTCAACATAATATTGGACTGCTGCCGCTTTGCTTGCCGGAGTAACTGAGACATATCCGGGAACAAATCCGGCACCATGTGTTATTGTATAAACAGTTTTGCTTCCATTTCCGGCTGTACTAAAATTACCGTTCTTTATGTCGGAAATAACATATGTTTTATCGCTGTCATAAACCTGAAGGTTTGTTATTGCGAGCACGGATTGTTTATTCTTTGGCTCAATAATACCTTCGTTGTTTACAACCGTACAGCTGTCTAAAGTTACAACTCCAAGTGCTTTTGAAACATCAAACAAGAAAAAATCTTTGTTATCTGCTGCTGAATTCAACATACAGTCACGGAAAGTCATGTTCATTACTCTCGTATCGGAGTTTTTAATTGTGATGATTCCTTCGGTTGCATTCTCAAACCAGGTTCCGACAAAATCACATGGACGTAGTCCGTTTTTTGCAGGAATAAGAATATCGGTTGTATTCGAAGCAAAAATTCCGCCAATTACATGAACACCGTCAAAGGATTCGCCGTTCAGGTAATCAAGCACCAATCCTGCTTCACAGGTTGCAATTCTCGGATGAACAATTGTATTACCCGAACCGTAAAGTTGAAGTCCGTATTTGCAATCCGATGCAAAAATATTTTCGAAATTACAATCAAATATTCCTACTCCGCTCGGTTCGGCATTTCCGCTGATGCCGCAGTAAAGACCTGAAAACACAAGGTTTTTGAATGTACCTATTGCAGAATTATATTGTGTCAACGTCGAACCGCCAAGAATTCCGGTTATTTTATCCGCTCCGTTTCCCCGCAGAAAAAATATATTTTCAATACTGGTACCCCAAAGTGCTTGATTTGCTGTATCGATCATCGTATTGTCGGATTCACCGATCCATTTTAACTGCGTCGCCCACATTCCCTCTCCGACAATACTGACCTTTGCACTTTTTACAATGGTTTTTGCAATACCATATGTACCTGATGGTAGATACACTGTTCCGCCGCCTTTTATAGCACATTCATTTATCGCTGCCTGTATATATTCAGAATCGTCGGTGCCGTTTGCTTTTGCACCAAAGTCTTTAACATTGTATCCCATAATACTCACCGTCTCCTCCGGTTCAGATTCTTCTGTTTTACTGATTTCTTCATTTATGCTTACTGTTGAAACATAACTGCTTTCGTCAGTCTCGGTTCTTACACAGCTTGCAACCAAAGTTAAATTCAATAATGCTATCAGAAATATTGAGATTGGTTTTTTCAAAGTTTAGTCTCCTTCCGAAACAGATAATACATAAATAAAATTATAACCTATTTATATAATTTCTGCTGTTCCCAAAAGCCCATCCATTATTGTTGCTGCGCACCAACCGGTGTAGACAGAATACATACCTCCTTCGTCAATGGAGTTATTCTGATCTGCTCTGCCATCCCATTGCTTGGTCTCTGCGTTATAGGTCCCTCTCCATGCACCGTCCCACAGAGGACTTTCACCCTCGCATTGTATAGACATAAGGAACTCGCTCAACTTTATAGCTGCTTTTTTATATTCAAGGTTTCCTGTAAGCTTAAATATCTCAACTAATCCCATCAGTGCAAAGCCTTCGGTATAAACAAGATCGCATATCATCGGATTTTCTTGAAGAGATGCCTGAAGGCTATCAGCATCACTGTTCAAAATACCGCCGTCAACATGCTGAAGCGACAGAACAAATTTACCGACCTTATCAAGTGCATCGAAATACCTGTCGTTTTTGATATACTTACAAATACGAGCGATACAAAATAAAGCAATTGCACTTTCCGAAGACGGTGGTCTCCAGTCTTCATGCTTCAGCAGCTCATATGTGGTAGCAAATCTACCGCTTTCAAGTTGTAGTGTTAAGAGATATTCCATAGCTTTCTTAACTGATTCAAGATATTTTTCATCATTTGTTATGCTGTAACACTGTGCAATACCTGCTGCAAGCCAGAAGATAAAGCATGAACCTCTATATAAACCCTGGGTTACATATTTATCATATCTGAAAAAATAACCTTCCGGTTTCTGTATCGAAATCCAATGATCTGCAAGCTTTACAGCAGCAGCTTTCAATCTTTCATCACCGGCTATTTCATACATATCAAGCAATGCGATTAAAACCTTGCCGTTATCATTTTGGAATTTTGCTTCACCCGACAAATCTGAATATTCACCGTTGTACATATAAAACGGGAATGATCCGTACCATGCGGACATAGGTTCATTATCCTGTACTGACAAAAGCCAGTTAATAATATTCTCATAAATATCTTTTTCATCAGCTCTGTTGTGTTTTAGAATAACTCTTGCTATCTCGGCATTGCAATCTGGTCGTGTCCAGCAAACGCGACGATTGACATTAATTCGTATTCTTTCATAAACTCCCACACTACCTCTGTTATAGCTAAGCATCTGTGTTTCAATCCATTTCAGGCATTTATCAACACTTGTTTTAATTTGTTCTTTCATAATTATAACCATCCTTCTATCCTCAATTATTAATTGTATATTTGATACCGACACTGTTTCCTAACTGTTTTGTTAAGCCAAGCTCAACAAGCTTTTTCAATACACGGCCTGCCATTGTTTGCGATACATACAAAACCTTTTCAGCCTGCTTGCGGTTTATAAACTGATGTGAGTCAAGATAATTCATAATTTTCTGCTCATGTTCGCTCAAGTTCGCATCTGCGAATTTCATATTAGGGAGTGTTATCGTAAAAACATTATCCGAAATTTTTACTGATGGCTTTTGAGAACAATTTATATAGCTTGCATAAATTCTTTGAATACCGGCACCGTAGGTTTCCGACAGCATCAGCATATAGAATATATTCGCCAGCATTTCGTTTCGACTCTGTGACATGCCAAGCAGAATATCATTCAGTGTTATCTGCCCTATCAGTCCGCCTATTGAGAGAAATTCGATTTTATCTGCAAAGATATTAATGATAATTCCGCCGCTGTATGTGTAATCACGATGAACTATTGCATTTGAGACAGCTTCTTTTATTGCTATATCCGGATAAAGTGTGCTACAGGATTTTTTTATATATGTGCATACATCGTAAAACTGGTTGATTACCGACCCTCTGAACTCTTTCCGTTCTCTGAAGTCAATTTTTGATGAACCATTGAAAATGTTAAGTTTGATTGTGTGCTCACATTGTTCTGAGAGTAATAATGCGAGATTTGTATATATATTTTTTCCTCTGGTAATTCCTAAGGTTAACTTTTTAGCATCGTCAAGAATAATCTGTTTTTGCTTCAATATATCATCAAACGTTTCAAAGCTCAGATTTTGTTCCTTTGAACGCAGGATTTCAAACTCACTCGAAGTTACTTGATCTGTAATAACGCCACCCGAACCATGACTTATATCATCAACATATATTGAGCCTTGTCTTTCAGCACTCATTATATTCCTCCTTCCAAATTATTAAATGCTAACACAATACTAACACAAGCTGATACTGCTGTCAATAAACAAAACTGTAAAAAGCTAACACAAAACAAGCGGTCGAGCTTATTCGACCGCTTGTTATATTTAAAAAGCTATCATTTCCTGCATCATTTGGTTTTATTGCATTTTATAGTATTATATACCACTATTGCTGTATTAATTTTTGCTGTTTGCGATGAATATCAACAAGACTGTTTATAACAGTCATTTTATCGATTATTGTTTTAATTATTCTGTCAAGCTCGCTGCCTTCGGTATAATCGGCAGCTACTATGAAATCGACTCTTTTATCCTGCAACAGACCCTCAACATTTTTCTTTTTGTACGGCTTATACACAGCGATCGATTGTCCGCCATTTACCTTAACCAGCTTCATGCAAGGCACATCCGTCAATCCGTCTCCCAGATAAATCATGTTGCGGAACGGGATCCGTCTTTCATCATTCGGTATATATTTATTCAACGAATCGTCATCAGAAAGGTCAAGAACACCTTTGTTTATCCTGAAAAGAAATTGTGTTTTCCCTGTATAGTTTACAGCTGTCTTTGGCCAGTCGGCTGTTCCGTTTTCATCATAATGAAACTCACATCCAAAGACTTCTTTGAATTGCTTGTAAATTGAACAGCCTTCTATTATTTCTTTCATACCTGATGATATTATGTAATGTTCAATTATAACACCGATATTTTTTCCATATTCGTTTATCCTTGAAAACCAGTCCTCAACGCCGGGGAAAAACTCAATATTTTCACCAAGCTTGACAAAGGCTTCTCTTTTTATACTTATATGATTATCCTTCGATTTACGCACCATCAGATACATATATGAAAGAACCCTGTCCATCTTCTCTTTTTTTGATAACTCATCTGACAGATTCCAGAATTCGTCGGACTTCATACCTATATTCGGAATGAAGCCATACTCCTGCATATTAGTGGGTGACAATGTTTTATCAAAATCATACATCAGTGCAATTATTGGTTTGTTTTTTGACATATTTTTCTCCGTTTCTAAATGCGATTTGAGATTACAATTTCAATATATCAAACAAATTATACTTTGTCAATCATATATTCACAAAATGATAATTTTTCAGAAATTTATATTAACGATATTTAATATTATTTTGTTTTTGTGTAAAATGTAAAATATTTATTGATTTATTTTATATTATATGATATATTTATAACATATAATCAACGGACGAATCAAGAACAATTTTATTTGTCTGTCATATTTATCCTGTTATATATTACTGAAAGGATGACAAAGTTTGAAAGATAAATCTTTCAAACTCAGGTTTTATGCCTTTCACACCATACACTATGGTGTGAATCCTGCTTTGCAGGAACAGCATAATTCCCACTCACGAAAGAAAGGAATGACCAAAAAATGAAAAAGCGTTTTATCGCAGCAATAATGATATTTTTATTGCTTGCAGCATTGCTTGCTTCCTGTAATTCGGGCGGAAATACAGATACTTCATCTGCAGTCAGCTCCGAAAACAGCGACACAAGCGAAACAGTAAGTACACCAAAATGGGAATATGATCCCGAAATACCCGAAACCTTCGACGGCGAAGGAAAAGATTTCACTTTCCTTGTAGTCGGCGGTGACAATGAAGCATATCACTCTGTCGATATTGGAAGCTGGGGTGAAGTAACACCCGATGTCATTTCAGAAGCAGTCCAGGAAAGAAATGATTTCATCGAAGAAGAATTGAACATCAAAATAGTTGTTGAATATCAGCTTGGCGGCAATATTACAACTTACATTAGAAATATGGTTGATTCTAATGACGATACTTATGATGTTGTAATGCCATTTATCAATGATGCTTCAGCTCTCGCAATGGATGGTTATCTTATACCTCTCGCAGATGGGGAAACACTTAACCTTGAGGGTGTATGGTGGGATCAGAACGCAAATGAGCAGCTCACCGTCGGTAATGTATTGTATTTTACAACCGGTGATATCAGTATGCTTGATAATGACTGTACGCAATCTATAATGTTCAATACTGATCTTGTCAGTGAGCTCAACATTGATGATCCGTACGAATTACTAAAAAGCGGTGATTGGACCATTGATAATATGATCTCAATGGCAAAAACAGCAACAGTAATGAATAATGAATTTGCTCCAACATCATATAAGAATCGTTGGGGACTTCATATTAATGTAAACGGAGCAACAGGTATGTATATCGGCACCGGCGAGCGTCTTACATCAAAGGATAATGAGGATTATCCTCAGATTGCTCTCGGTACAAGCCGTGCTGCAACCGCTTTCAGTAAGATTTATGAGTTGATGCATGACTCAAGTTATTGTATAATAATAGAAAATTATAATGATGAAGCAAAAGGTGATGGCTTTGTTAACTGCTATCGTGCTGCTGCTGAACAAATAGCAAAGAAAAATGCTCTTTTCAGAGTAATGTCGATGTCGGATACAGACAGACTTCTTGAATATGATTGCAACTACGGAATACTTCCTATGCCTAAGCTTGATTCAAATCAGGATAAATATTATTCATTGGTTAGCACTCTTGCGGTTCCGGGTGTATGTATACCCACAACGAACAGCGACCTCGAGAGAACCGGTTATATCCTTGATGCAATGGCTGCTAAAGCAAAAGAACTTGTTACCTATGCTTATTATGATGTCAAGATGAAGAACAGAATTGCAAATGATCAAAATGCAAGAGATTCACTTGATATAATATTTGACAGCACTGTTTATGATCTCGGCGTTGTATATGACTGGGGTAGTATCAGAAGCTTTATAAACAATGCCGCAACAGCATCAAGCAACACCTACACCTCTCAGCTTGATGCAGCAAAAACAAGTATTCAAGCAGCTATCGATCAGACTGTTGAAGATTTCAAAAAAGATTCTTAATTCATCGATAAATTCAAAAAATATATGACAAAAAAAGTGCGGTTTTGCCGCACTTTTTTTATATTATGTACATATGTTCTTCTTATTGAATTATTTTGCATATTTGTATTTACAAAGTAAAAAAGCAATGCTATAATATATAGATGATATAAAATAAATTAATTGATTTTATATCAGAAAAACACCTATAACAAAATGCAAAAATAGCTGCCTAATATAAGCGAAAATATGCTTTGATATGATATATGGTATATTTCCGCTTATATAAAATTATTGTTATTTTTGCAGATAGTTAAAAGAGAGGAAAAAATAATGAGCTACACTGATATTTATGGAATCAACAACAAGCTTTATATGTTTAAGCAATACCTTGCTATGTGTGATGATTTGAAATGCGAAGGTATTCCGGAAACTATTGCAAAGCTTGAAAAAGAAATTGAAAAAGCAACGAAAGAACTTGAAACACTTACCCCCAATGCTGAAATGACAGCCGCTGAGCCTGACGATTATAATGAAATTTTAAAGCTTCGTCCCACTCAGACAAAGAAATTCTTCGAAAAACTACCTGTGGATTTCCGCAAAAAACTCGCCGGAGCTATTTATTCACGCTTCGCGGGTTGTACTCTCGGAGCACCTGTTGAAGGATGGACTGTTACTCAAATCGAAGATTATGCGAAACAATTGAACCTTGAATATCCGCTGTCAGATTATTGGACTGATACTCCGTATAAGAATCAACCGAGGTATCGGTTATCAAAATTTGATGATTATCTTAAACAAAATCTGAATTCAGTTCCCTGCGATGACGATGTCGGATTTACAATCCTGGCTTTATTGATTGCCGAAGAAGGCAAGGGTCTTGATCTCGATACAGAGGATGTTGCAAAGGCATGGGTTAAGTATGTTACAGAAGCATATACTGCCGAAGATGCAGCTTTGAAAAACCTAAAAGCCGGTATTCCCTCAAAAGATGCTGCTATCAAGGACAATCCCTATTTCGAATGGATCGGAGCAGATATCCGATGTGACGGTTACGGTTACATGGCTCCCGGTAATCCTGAACTTGCAGCAAAGCTTGCTTATTACGACGCATACTTATCACACCGCCGCAACGGTATATACGGATCTATGTTCTTCGCAGCTGCAATCAGCGCTGCATTTGCTCTTGGCGATCCCTTTCTTGCTATAGAAGAGGGATTAAAACAAATACCGAAAGACTGCCGTCTTGCAAAGGATGTTCGCTGGGCGATGGATATCCGCCATACAGTCAAAGATGCGCACCATGCAGCTGACCTTGTTGACCAGAGATTTCCGGGAATGCATATTGTTCATACACTCAACAACGCCTGTCTTGTTGTTTTCGCTTTACAACTTGGCGGTAATGATATTGGCAAGATATTTTCAAATGCAGTATTTATGGCACATGATGCCGACTGTACAGCGGCTACAGCGGGTTCTATAGCCGGTGCATGTTTTGGCTTAACAGAGCTTGATAAGCATTGGTATGAATGCTTCAACGGAAAAGCGATGTCATTCTATAACGGGCCAAAAGAATATGATATTGAGAATCTCATTGACAGATACATGGTAATTGCTGAAAAATCAATTAACAAATAATAAGGAATATATTGTGCAAGGAAAGACGCGAAGAAGGGAGGTTTATTTATGATCGGTGTTGCTTTAGAAGGCGGAGGTGCCCGCGGTTCTTATCAAGTCGGGGCAGTCAAAGCATTTTATGAGCATGGTTACAAATTCAATGGATTTGTCGGGACATCAATAGGCTCTATTAATTGCGCTCTCCTTGCACAAAACGACCTTGATACTCTTATTAAAATGTGGAATACGGTTGACACTTCAACTCTTTTCGATGTTGATGATGAAACGGTTAAATATATTGTAAATATGCAGTTTGACAAGCTCAATATGGCTAAAATCTATACTACGTTTGCAAAAGTAATAAAAGACAAAGGTGCCGATACCTCTAAAATCAGAAAATTGCTTTTTAACTTAATCGACGAAAAAAAGCTCAGGCACAGCGATATAGATTTTGGACTTGTTACAGTATCTCTGCCGGATTTCAGACCGCTTGAAGTCATGCTCGAAGATATACCCGATGGAAAAGTTATCGACTATATAATGGCGTCATCTTGTTTTCCGGGTTTTATGAGTGCACAGATAAGCACAAAGCACTATATAGATGGTGGATTTTTTGACAATATGCCGGTTAATATGCTTGCAAAACGTGGATATGATGAGATTATCGCAATTCGTACAATTTCTCCCGGGGTTATCCGCAAGCTTGAATATAAGGATGTAAAAATTACAACAATAACACCAAGCGATAATTTAGGATTGTTAATGTTTTTTTCTCCTGAGCAAGCGAAAATCAATCTACAGCTCGGTTATTATGATGCGCTTAGATTTATAAAAAAACTTGGTGGCACGAAATATTTTGTTCAAAAAATACCTGATGATATTGCATTTTCTGCTTTAACCTCCATCGATTACAAGGTTATCAACGGCATCGCAAAGCTTCTTAACCTTTCCGGGACTGAAGGTATGAGGCTTCTATTTGAGGGAATACTTCCTTCACTTTCACAAAAACTGAAAATCCCTAAAAAAGCCGGTTATGGTGATATTATTATCAGTATTTTTGAATATGCCGCTTTGAAATGGCAGCTTCCGAGATTTAAAGAATATTCGTATAAAGATTTTTGCATGAATATTAAAAATACCATTCATCAGAATCCTTTAAGCAAAGCGGATCAAACACCCCTGATGATGGCAATACTAAGATTTATATCTGCACTCCCAGATGAAAAGCGCAATCAGTAAGGAATAAATTTGAATGATAAATCTTTCAAACTTAGTAAAATTCCGCTCTCAAACGAAAGGCATGGATATAAATATGAATGGAAAATTTAAACTTGTAAGTGAATATGTTCCGACAGGCGATCAACCGCAAGCGATTGAGGCATTATGCAACGGAATTGAAAAAGGATATAAGAATCAGGTTCTTAAAGGTGTTACCGGAAGCGGTAAGACCTTTACTATGGCCAACATTATTTCAAAGCTTAACCATCCTGCGCTTATTCTGGCACATAACAAAACACTTGCCGCACAGCTTTGTTCGGAATTCAGAGCTTTATTCCCTCAAAATTCGGTTGAATACTTTGTATCTTACTACGATTATTACCAGCCTGAAGCTTATGTTCCGGGTAAGGATGTATATATTGAAAAAGATTCTTCAATCAACGATGAAATAGATAAGCTTCGCCATTCGGCAACATCAGCATTGTTTGAGCGAAACGATGTCATTATTGTCTCAAGTGTTTCCTGCATATATTCTCTCGGTAATCCCGAAGAGTATAAAAAACAAGTTATTTCACTGAGACCGGGTATGAAGATGCATCGAGAGGAATTAATAAAAAGATTAGTTTCATTGCAATATTCAAGAAGTGATATTGCTATGGAAAGAAATAAATTCCGTGTTCGCGGAGATGTTGTCGAAATTTTTCCTTCAAACACCTCAACTGATGCAACAAGAGTTGAATTCTTCGGCAACGAAATTGAGAGACTGTCGCTTATAAATATTATTACTGCGGAAGTGACAGCAAGAATTTCTTATGCTGCTATATATCCCGCATCACATTATGTTACAGATGAAAAAAAACGCGAAGCTGCTCTTGTCGAAATACAAAAAGAAATGGAAGAACGTGAAAAAGAATTTCTCAAGGAAGAGAAATTTGTCGAAGCACAGCGTATTCGTGAAAGAACATTATATGACATTGAGAGCATCCGTGAGATAGGTTATTGCAGCGGAGTTGAGAACTATTCGAGAGTTCTGTCAGGGAGAGCACCGGGCAGCGTTCCATATACACTTCTTGATTATTTTCCGAAGGACTTCTTAATGTTTATTGATGAAAGTCATGTTTCGGTCTCTCAGGTTAAAGGTATGAGCGGCGGTGACACAGCAAGGAAGAAGAATCTGATTGATTACGGCTTCAGACTTCCCTCTGCATATGACAATAGACCATTGAGGTTTAATGAATTTATGAAGAAGAAGGGACAAACTATATATGTAAGCGCGACTCCTGCCCCGTATGAGCTTTCTATAACAGATAATCTTGTCGAACAGCTTCTCAGACCTACCGGTCTGCTTGATCCTGAAATCGAGGTAAGACCGGTTGCAGGGCAGATAGATGATCTCATGTCTGAAATCAATACAAGAGCTGCGAACAAGGAAAGAATCCTTGTTACCACACTGACAAAGAAGATGGCGGAAGACCTTACGGAATTTTTCGAGAAAAATTCGATCCGATGCCGTTATATGCATTATGATATAGACACAATCGAAAGAATTGAACTGCTGCGCGGACTGCGTGCCGGTGATTTCGATGTCCTTGTCGGAATAAATTTGCTTCGTGAAGGTCTTGACCTTCCTGAAGTAACATTAGTTGCGATTCTTGATGCAGATAAAGAAGGCTTTTTGCGTTCTGAAAGTACGCTTATACAGACTGTCGGACGGGCTGCGAGAAACTCTGCCGGCAAGGTTATAATGTATGCAGACAGGATTACAGGCTCGATGGAAAGAGCAATCAAAGAGACAAACAGAAGACGTAAAATACAGCATGAATATAATATCGAACATAATATAACTCCCACTACGATTGTCAAGGAAATCCGTTCGTCACTCGAAATAACGTCAAAGAAGGATATTGATGCCGCTGTAATGGGTAAAATGAATGAAGCAAACAAGAGAATGTTAATCGAAAAATTAACTACTGACATGAAAAACGCTGCTAAAGTGCTTGATTTCGAGACTGCTGCAGCACTCCGTGACAAAATTAAGCTGATTGCAATTTCCAATCGCTGAATGAAAGGTTTTATTAAATGGCAAAAGAAAACATTATTATAAAAGGTGCGAGGGTAAATAATCTTAAAAATATCGATATTACAATCCCGCGTGATAAGTTTGTTGTTCTGACGGGATTATCAGGTTCCGGCAAATCCTCACTCGCATTTGATACACTGTATGCCGAAGGACACAGAAGGTTTGTTGAATCATTGTCTTCATATGCAAGAATGTTTCTCGGTCAGCTTGATAAACCCGATGTTGATAGCATTGACGGTCTGTCTCCGGCGATATCAATAGACCAAAAAACTACATCACGGAATCCTCGATCCACTGTTGGAACTGTTACCGAAATATATGACTACCTTCGCCTTATGTATGCAAGAATCGGAATACCGCACTGCCCTATTTGCGGCGAGGTTATAAAACAACAGTCGGTTGATGAAATAGTATCGATGATAATGACACTACCCGAAGGTGCGAGATTTATGGTGCTTGCGCCTGTAGTGTCGGGCAAAAAAGGTATGTTCGAGAAGGTTTTCGATGATGCTTCAAGAAGCGGATTTGTCCGCGTCAGGGTTGACGGCTCAATGTATGAGCTGACTGAAAAGATAGAGCTTGACAAGAATAAAAAACATGATATTGAAATAGTGGTTGACCGTCTTGTTATGGAAAAAGAAACGATCAGAGGAAGACTGACAGACAGCATCGAAAACGCTGCTGCTCAGTCAGGCGGTATTGTAACAATACTGCTTGCCGAACCTGTTGAAGGCTTTGAAACCGAGCATACCTTCTCTCAGAATTATGCCTGTAAAACGCACGGTATCAGCCTTGGTGAGCTTGCACCGAGAATGTTCTCATTCAACAATCCGTTTGGTGCCTGTGAAGCATGTACCGGCTTGGGTGAAAGCTATGTTATTACGCCTGAATGTGTGGCTCCGGACAAGAATCTTTCGTTATCACAGGGAGCTATAATAGTAAATGGCTTCAAATCGATCGACAGCTTATCATGGCTCGGTAAGCTGATGAATCAGCTTGGTGCTTATTATGGGTTCAATATTCATACACCACTGCATAGTTTCAATGATGAAGCATTGAAATGCCTGTTTCACGGCAATGTATCTGCCAGAGGAACAAAACGTCACGATTATGCTGAACCTCGTTTTGAAGGTATAATTGAAACAATAAAACGCAGATATGATCAGGCAGCACAACCGGAACAAAAACAATACTATGAAGATTTCATGGAAAACATCCCCTGCCCTGTCTGCAACGGAAATCGTCTGAAGAAAGAAAGTCTTGCAGTTACAGTCGGAGGTATGAATATTGCTGAGCTTTGTTCACTCTCAATAGAAATGACCGCTAAATTTTTTGATAAGCTTATTTTGAATGAAAAAGATGCAACAATTGCAAGAGATATTTTAAAAGAAATTAAAGCAAGGCTTGGCTTTTTAAAAAGTGTAGGCCTAAATTATCTTACCTTATCCAGAATATCCGGCAGCCTTTCGGGTGGTGAAGCTCAACGAATCAGACTTGCAACACAGATAGGTTCATCATTGGTAGGAGTTCTGTATATTCTTGATGAACCGAGTATCGGACTGCATCAACGCGATAATAAAATGCTTATTGAAACTTTAAAAAGGTTGCGTGATATCGGCAACACTCTTATAATCGTTGAGCATGATGAAGAAACAATGCTGGAAGCCGATTATATTGTTGATGTAGGACCGTATGCAGGCATTCATGGCGGTGAGATAGTTGCTGTCGGAACACCTCAGGAAATCATGCAAAATGAAAGATCGATTACCGGGAAATACCTGTCGGGTAAATTGAAGATTGATGTTCCTAATACAAGAAGACCGGGAAATGGAAAATTCATTACAATTGTCGGTGCCGCCGAGAACAATCTCAAGGATGTAACTGTCAGCTTCCCTCTCGGGTGCTTTGTCTGTGTAACCGGCGTATCCGGAAGCGGTAAATCTTCGCTTGTTAATACAATTCTGTTCAGAGGAATATGTAAAACCTTTGGCAGAGTTGGACTTATACCCGGCAAACATAAATCCATCGAAGGCATTGAAAATATTGATAAAATTATTGATATAGATCAATCACCCATCGGTAGAACTCCCCGTTCAAATCCGGCAACATATACAGGAATTTTTACCGATATAAGAAGCACATACGCCTCTACACCCGAAGCGAAAGCAAGGGGTTATAAGGAAGGCAGATTTTCATTTAACATCAAAGGTGGACGTTGTGAAGCATGCCAGGGAGACGGAACACTTAAAATTGAAATGCACTTTCTGCCTGATGTCTATGTTACCTGCGATGTATGCAAAGGACACCGTTACAACAGAGAAACACTTGAAGTCAAATATAAGGGCAAAAGCATACATGATGTGCTTGAAATGACTGTAGATGAAGCTCTGGGGTTCTTTGAAAATCATCCTCGGATAAAGCGTAAAATTCAAACACTATCCGAGGTCGGACTTGGCTATATAAAACTCGGTCAATCATCAACTACCCTTTCAGGCGGTGAAGCACAGAGAGTAAAACTTTCAACCGAGCTTTCAAAACAGTCAACCGGTCGTACAATGTATATTCTTGATGAACCGACCACAGGTCTTCACTCATATGATGTAGACAAGCTGCGTGAGGTGCTGCAAAAACTTGTTGATAAAGGTAATACTGTTATTGTAATCGAACATAATCTGGATCTTATTAAAACAGCTGACTATATTATTGATATGGGTCCTGAAGGCGGTGACAAGGGCGGTTATGTAATTACGCAGGGTACTCCTGAAGAAATTACCGCATCCGAAATATCGTATACCGCGAAATATCTGAAACCAAAACTAAATGAAGTTGAGGTAAATGAAGTTGAAGTTTAATCTAAATCTATTTGAGAAAATACTTAATAATGTCGATAAACCCGGAAGATATATCGGCGGGGAGTTCGGCGAAACAGTGAAATCGAAAATTGATGGAGAGGTTTCGGTTGCATTCTGTTTCCCGGATACCTATGAAATCGGCATGTCGAATCTTGGTATGAAAATATTATACGGTGCATTGAATGCAGAGGATTTCATCCGCTGTGAGCGTTGCTTTGCACCATGGATCGATATGGAGGCACAGCTTCGCGAGAACAACCTGCCTTTATTTACGCTTGAGAGTAAAACACCGCTTTCAGAGTTTGATGTTGTCGCTTTTTCAATGCAATATGAGCTTTGCTATACGAATGTATTAAATATGCTCTCACTTGCCGATATTCCTCTGCTTGCAAAAGACAGGGACGAAAGCTATCCATTGATATTGGGTGGTGGGCACTGTACATATAACTCTGAACCGATGGCGGACTTTTTTGACATCATCTCAATCGGTGAGGGCGAAATTGTACTTCCCTCTCTTATGGGATTGTACAGGCAATGTCGTGATGAAGGTGTTTTAAAACAAGAGTTTTTGCAAAGAGCGACAAAGGTTGACGGCATGTATGTTCCCTCACTTTATGAGGTCGAATACAAAGATGACGGCACATTAAAATCGTTTACTCCGAAGAATGGTGCTCCTGCAAAAATAACAAAAGCTATTGTCGAGAATCTTGATGAAGCGTATTATCCCTCAAACCCAATAGTACCGTATCTTTCAACAATCCACGACCGTATAATGCTTGAAGTATTCAGAGGCTGTATCAGGGGCTGCCGTTTTTGCCAAGCGGGTATGGTTTATCGCCCATATCGGGAAAAGTCAGCTGACAAGCTCAATTTGCTTGCTGTTGACTGCGTAAAAAATACCGGTTACAACGAAATTTCTCTTCTTTCGCTTTCAATAAGCGATTACAGCGAGTTACCAAAATTGACAGATGAGATGTTGAAATGGACTGATGAAAAGAAAATCAATATTTCGCTTCCGTCTATGCGAGTTGATTCCTTCTACAAGGACCTTATGGAAAAGGTTATGAGTGTCAGACAAAGTGGAATTACTTTTGCACCTGAAGCTGGTAGTCAGCGACTTCGTGATGTCATAAATAAAAATATCAGCGAAGAAGATATACTGAAAGCATGCGATGTTGCTTTTGCCGGTGGTAAAGATGCAATAAAACTATATTTTATAAACGGACTTCCTACTGAAACAGATGAAGATATTGTTGCAATACCTCAGCTTGCAAAAAAAATTGTTGACCATTATTTTGCTTCACCATATCGTCAAAAAGGAAAAAGCATCAGTGTTACTGTCAGTGTTTCCTGCTTCGTTCCAAAACCTTTTACTCCGTTCCAGTGGTTCGGTCAGAACAACATAGAAGAATTGATACGAAAACAGAAGCTGTTATCAACTTCAATAGAAAGCAAACGAATATCACACAAATGGCACGAAGCTAAAGTCAGCAGACTTGAAGCAATATTTTCAAGAGGAAACAGAAGACTATCTGAAGTACTCGTCGAAGCTCATCGCAGAGGAATGCGGTTTGACAGCTGGGATGAGTTCTATGATTACAGCAAATGGATACAGATTTTTGATGATTGCGGAGTGGCTATGTCGTTCTATGCGGAACGCGAAATCCCATTTGACGAGCTACTTCCCTGGGATCACATCGACTGCGGTGTCAGCAAGGAATTCTTGATTAAAGAAGCAAAGAAATCAATCGAAGGAACTGTTACTCCTGACTGCCGAACACAATGCAGTGGTTGTGGTGCCAATAAGCTGGGAGGTGTTCGCAGATGCTGTCTGTAAGAGTATTTTTTAAAAAGCAAGGTGCACTTTCGTATATCTCACATCTCGACCTGAACCGTGCAGTACTTCGTGCATTTGCCCGTTCTGAGCTGCCTGTTGTGTACAGCGAAGGATTCAATCCACATCCGAGACTGACTTTTTCTCAACCAATGTCACTTTTTCAGGAAAGCCTGACCGAAATATTTGATTTCAAGGTTGATCCCGATATACCATATGACGAGATACAAAATAAGCTCTCGGCTGCATTGCCGAAAGCTCTTGAGATCACAAAGGTTGCCGCTCCTGTAAAAAAGCTGACTGAAATTACTTATGCACTGTATTATATCACAATTATGGGAGATACAGCAAAGGTTGCAGACATACTTAAAGGTGAAATTGTTGTCTTTAGATCAACAAAATCCAAAAGCGAATATGTTGATATATCGAATCAGATCAAGTCTGCTGATGTGATAAATATTGACGGTGGCGTACGCATTGAAGCAGTTCTATCAACATCACCGACTGACTATTTAAACCCACAGTATATCATAGACTACCTTTCAAAAAACATTGAGGCTTTCGACAGCAAGATACTGAGAGTTAAGATGTATGACAGCGATATGAAAGAATTTGAATAAAAGGACATCTACACAATGAAACACGAATCATTCAGATTCGTGTTTTTTATACTTATGATTTTCTATTGCTTTGTTATAAACATTTAACATAAAATCAATGCATCTGTCCGAACTGAGTGATGTCATATTTTCACGAATTGTGTTGTATGCTTCTTCACGTTGTTCTGATGTTTTAATGCTCAATTTATCTATTATTGACACCATTTCTTCAGGTGTTTCAAAGAAAAATCCTGTTTTACCGTCAACTATCTGGGATGAATTTTCTTTATCAAGCCGTAATACTGCCGGAATTCCTGTTGCCAATGCTTCAAGCATCGATATTGACATCATTTCCGTGACTGATGCGCTTATATAGTAGTCACATACAGCATACATCAGAGGCATATCATTATGATCAAGTCTGCCGGTAAAAATAATGTTTCTGTCCAGATTATATTTCTTAACGAAAGCTTTTAACTCTTGTTTCTGCGGGCCTTCTCCGATTATAATCAGCTTATACTCGGGTTTGTTCACGAAAAATTTTACCCAACAATTAATTATATAATCAATCGATTTTTCGATTGCAAGGCGTCCTGCAAAAATGCCTGTGAAATCATTGTCACCAACACCTAATTCTTTGCGTTTTATATTAATGTCATCAGCAGTAAATCTTTTTTTATTGAAACAGTATATATCGATAGAATTAGGAATTATTTCGACCTGTTTATCCTTCAATCCACATTCCCTGATGAATCCTATAGCTTTATGTGACGGACTTATTACCATATCGGCGTTTTTTGCGATATATCTGATATACGAGTAAAAAAGCTTCTTTGCTGCCGGTAATACATTCTTATGTTTGATAACATAATGAATATAGTCATTATACATTGTATGCAATGTATAAACAATGGGTAAGTTCATCCTTATTGCTGATTTTACACCGAAATATGAAATCGTGAACTCATGATGCACATGAATTACATCCGATTTAAATGCTCGTAAAATTTCAAGTCTTTTTCTGCTTCTTGGCAGCGATAATCCGTAGCCATATATTCTTTTTAACGCAATTGCCGGGCAATATAATACCCCATCGATTAATTTATGTCTCTTAACTTTTGGATCTGCTGTTATAATAAGAACATTATGTCCATTTTTTTCAAGACTTTCCTTAAGCATTGATACATGAGTGACAACGCCGTTCACATACGGATAATATGCTTCCAAAAATATCGCTATGTTCATATTCTAAGCTCTCTATATACTGATTCTCTTCAAAACCTTATGAAACTATTGCGTTATATTCTGTATGAGAATCAATATTTTTTTACTTTTCATTAAATTTATGGACATATCAATAACCATTTATTGGTATATAAGATATGTCCATATGTTTATTCTTTACTAAGTAACTCAATTTGTTTTTCAAGCATTGGATAAGGATCCTTCCACTCAGGAGACTTGATTACCTTACCATCAACTGCTCTATGTACCTTGCCGTCAGGCCAAATCTTTTTCATATTTGCATCATGTACAATTTCAAAGAGCTTTGCCGGTTTTACACCCATTTCAACCATTGTTCCTAATGCAAAGTAAATCAAATCAATCATTGCATCAGCCTGATCAATAATATTATCGGCTTCTGCAAACTCATCTATTTCTTCAAGCATCCAACTATATCGTTTTTGTACTCTGTCTTCAGAAAGAAGCTCCGGTTTATCTTTGTATGGTGCATCGAATTTATTATGAAATTCGTGTACCATTTCCCACTCTCTGTCGATACTCACACCAACCTCCACAGCTTGCTATATTAAACTGACAAATGAATTGTGATTTTATTAATTTAAAAAAGCCAAAGAGCATAAGCATTTTTCAAATTGTTGAGGTAATTCATTTATTAGTTTTATATAGGCACAAATTTGAATGAAAAATTGGTGGAGATACGCGAAAAGGCATATTCAACCACTCTGTTTTTCAAGCTAATTTACCTTTTACCTTTTTTATAATAACATTCAAACCTGTAATAATGGTATAAACGATAATATAAATGAATGATGAAATAATAAATGCTTTAATATCTTTGACTTTACCTGCAATAAGAAAGAACGAAATCCACAGGTTTATATAATTTAAAATAATGTGTATTATTCTCTTTGGAGCATCGCCAAGTTTTTTTGCATTAAAAGTCAGGAAAGACAAAGCATATATAAAGGAGAATAACAGGATGCAGAACAGCATTGTTAAGGATGGAATAAGGTTTTCATTACCTTCACTAACTGATATATATGTTATTGATGAGAAAATTAATACCAGTAATGTAAATGCGTAGCATGTTCTGAACACAATATTGTGTAATGCACTCGTAATTTTATTTCCGTTCAAGTTCTGCACTGTCCTTTCGGTTTTATTAAACAAGCTTAACTAACTTCTCGCTCAATTGTTCCTTCGCCATAGAAGCGGTAATAACGCAATTTATATGGTTCTTCACTAAAAGTGAATCAACAGTGATAATAAATTCTTCAAAGTCTGTCAGATTATCCTGACATATTTTTAAAGCGGAGTCGATAAACAAATCAGTAATATCATAATTGCCTGCAAGTAAACCGCCTACAAAACCATAAAGTTGCTTTCCGTCACGTATGTCGTAATCAAGACAATCAATCAATCTAATCTGATGCTTAATATCGAAGGTCAATTTCTTGCCGTATTCGATACATATTACAGAACCACGAGATTTTTCGACAGCCTTGTTGGCATCTTCGATTATTGCCTTTGTTTTGCCTGTCCCTTTTAGACCGATTATAAGTTTGAGCATACAAAGTCCTCCTATGATTTTTTCAATACTCTAATAAAATATATAGTATTGATTTATACAAATTATACACTATGCACTGTCGTTTTGCAAGTGTTTTTTATGACTTTTTACAATTCAGTTATCTTATTTTTCAACTCTTCGCCAAGCTTCTCATATCCGCTTTTACCCATTAATGCGAACATATTTTTCTTATACGCTTCAACCCCCGGTTGGTCAAAAGGATTTACACCAAGCATATATGCAGATGCAGCACACGAAAGGAAGAAGAAATATATTAATTCACCGACTGTTTCTTCATCGCAGTTATCGTATTCAATGACAATATTGGGTACTCCACCATCGGTATGTGCCATTATTGTGCCAAGGAATGCAAAGTTGTTTACATTGTCAAGCGGCATATCAGAAACGAAATTCAATCCGTCAATGTTCTCAGCATCGAACGGTATCGAGATCGGATTAACAGAATTCTTTTGCATAACAACCGTCTCGAATATTGTTCTTTCGCCATCCTGGATGTACTGTCCCATTGAATGGAGATCAGTTGTGAATACGACCGACGCCGGGAATATGCCATTCCCTTGTTTGCCTTCACTTTCGCCAAACAACTGCTTCCACCATTCTGCCATATATCTGAACGAAGGACGGTAACTGCAAAGCAACTCTATCTTCTTGTTTTTCCTGTAAAGTGCGGTTCTGAGGAGTGCATATCTGTATGCGGTGTTTTTAAGTCCATCTTTGAAATACTGTTCTCTTGCTGAAGCAGCGCCTGCAATAAGTTTATCAATGTCTATGCCACTAACAGCAATAGGAAGCAGTCCGACAGCTATAAGAACCGAGAATCTACCGCCGATGTCGTCGGGAACAATGAAGGTTTCATAACCTTCATTATCGGCAAATTTCTTAAGTGTGCCTCTTGCTTTATCGGTTGTAATAAAAATACGATCAATAAGCTCTGCTTTCGAATACTTAGCTTCCATCATCTTTCTGATAATTCTAAATGCAACTGCAGGTTCGGTTGTTGTACCTGATTTTGAAATTACATTGACTGCAACATCTCTACCTTCACAGATTTTTAGTATATCATTCAACTCATCTGATGAAAGTGAGTTACCTGCAAAATAGATGTCGGGGGTGTTCTTTTTCATTGAGTTATATAAGGGTGATTTTAAAAGCTCGATAATTGCTCTTGCACCAAGATATGAACCACCGATGCCGATTACTATCAGAACATCACTGTTCCTTTTGATCTTATCAGCGGCAGCTTTTATACGATTGTATTTTTCTATATCTTGCTTTATGATGCTGTCACGCCAGCCTAAAAAATCGCTGCCCTCACCGTTCATACTCATGATTTTATCGTGAGCTGTTTCAAGCAATGAGTGCAGCGGTGTTAAATCGGATTCCTTAATAAAACCTTTAAGATACTTTTCGTTTACTGTGACTTTCATATATATGACCATTCCTTTTTATTAAGTGGAAATTTTGTTGTTCCGGTGAAGCCAGATTTACACCTGCTGTACAATGCACAGCAGGTTTATTTGTTAAATAAATAAAGATTCTGATTTAATTGCTATTCCGTTAGGATATTCAGCAACTCTTCCGATTGAGAAGAAGCCATCGGTTCCGTTGATACGTACCCATTCACCTACAGAATATTCTGCTTCGAGTTCTAATTTTTTAAGATATACTTCAGCACCGTTTTTTGCAAGCTTTTCAAAGAACTCGGGTAAGTCAATTTTTTTCAACGATGAAAATAGACTTTCAGTCGGTATGACCAATTTTTCTCTGTCGTCTTCGCTCATCTCTTCAAGTTGTTCGAGTGTTATAGCAGCATCAAGCATAAAGTCTCCTACGCTTGTCCTGACCAGACTACCCATCGCTGCACCGCAACCTAACTTTTTGCCGATATCGGAGCATAAGGTTCTTATATAGGTGCCTTTTGAGCAATATACATCAAGATAAATGCTGTTGTCAACCACCTCGGCATGCAATCTGTGTATTTTTATATTACGCGGTTTTCTGTCAACTTCAATACCTTTGCGAGCAAGATCATATAGTCTTCTACCATTAATTTTTATTGCAGAATACATCGGTGGAATCTGAACTATTCTGCCAATAAATTCAGGCAGAATCTTTTTAACTTCATCGATACCCGGTATAACACCGGAAAAAGTGTTTAGTATTTCTCCTGTAGTATCTTCAGTATCGGTTTCTATTCCAAGTACAAGATTTGCATAATAACCTTTATCATGCTCAACAAGATAATTACTTGCTTTCACTGCGCTGTTAAGCATAATCGGAAGCACACCGCTTGCAGCAGGATCAAGCGTTCCGCTATGTCCTGCTTTTTCTGCTCCCAACAATCTTTTAACCTTAGCAACTGCTGTGTGTGATGTCATTCCTGACGGTTTATTCAATATAAGTATTCCATGTGTAATCAAAATCGTTTTTCAACCTCCTTAACAATAACCGACTTAACATCTTCTAAACTCCCGGAAATATTACATCCTGCAGCATGATAATGGCCACCGCCACCAAATATATTGCATATTTCCGCTACATTGACAAACTTATTCGAACGAAGTGACAGCTTATATCCACCATTGCTGTCAGGACGGATAAGTATACCTACCTCAACACCCTCAAGTTGTCTGGGAAGTTGAGCAACATCACTAAATTCGGTTTCAACTATATTATGTTCTTTTAACATTTCATCATTGAATCCGATAAGAGCAATTTTCTCATCAGAAAAAAATTCAAGTAAGGTGTAGGCAAGCTTTGATATCGTAAATTGTTCTTTTGTTTTCATATCAAAAAGCAGCCGGTTTATTTCAGCAAAATCAATTCTCTGCTCAATAAGCTGAGCTGCAATTATATGTGTCTGAGGTCTGACAGATGAATATTTGAATCCACCGGAATCAGAAACAATTGCTGCATATAATGCTTCTGCAATTTCTGAATCAAGATCAACACCGAGTGCTATCATAAGCTCATAAATTATTTCACCACAAGCAACACGATCTGACATTAACAGTTTATATTCGCATTCAATGTTGTTGCCCATATGGTGATCTATAGTAAGATTAATCTTATCGGAATATTCAGTTTCGAAATCACCAAGCAACTTTGGCGAAGCAATATCAACAGATATAATGAAACAATCTTCCTTTGATTCTTTGACAAAAACCTTGTTTTTATCAAGAAACATATATCTGGCAGGAACATTACCTGTCAGAACTTTCGCTTTTTTACCACACTTTTTAAGTATCTGCGCAAGTGCCGATGCAGAACCAAGGGTGTCCGCATCGGGATGCGTATGTGTCAATATCAAAAAAGGCTTTTCCGATTGCTTCAAAACTGCTGCTATTTGCTCAACTGTTTTGTTTATTGATTGATTCATCATCGATTTCCTTCAGTACTTTTTCAATGTGCATCGCTTTTTCAACTGTGTTGTCAAACTCAAAAGTCAGTTTTGGCGTTATCCGCAGATTTAAACGTTTTGCAAGCTCGCTACGTATATAACCGTTTGCGCTGACAAGCCCTTTGTTTATTTCTTTAATATCAACAGCGTTTTTACCTGTAGGCAATGCACTGTAATATATTTTTGCCACTGAAAGGTCCTTGCTGACTCTTGCCGCTGTTATGTTGAAGAGAACACTTGTGATTCTGTAATCCTTTACAGATCTTATTATCTCATTCAATTCGCGTTGTGTCTGTTCGTTAATTTTTTCCTGTCGTATACCCATATTAAAACCATCCTTCTGCAATTATTGCAACGCTCTTATTCATTCAGGGTTACACAGATATTATTTCCCAATATAAATTATCTATTTAGTTATCTCTTCCATTATATATGCCTCAAGAACATCGGCATCTTTAATGTCATTGAACTTATCAAGTCCTATACCACATTCATAACCCTGTGCAACTTCTTTTACATCATCCTTGAAGCGTCTGAGAGATGAAATTTTATCTTCAAATATAACCACACTGTCACGAAGAACTCGGATACCGGCATTCCTGGTAACCTTGCCGTCTGTAATCATACAGCCGGCAATCGCACCGACATTCGGTACCTTGATGACCTGGCGTACCTGTGCTCTGCCGAGTATAACTTCCTTGAACTTCGGAGCAAGCATACCCTTAAGTGCTGCTTCGATTTCTTCTATGCATTCGTAGATTATTCTATATGTGCGAATGTCAACCTCTTGACGTGCAGCGACATCAATTACATTTTTATCAGGTCTGATATTAAATCCGATTATAATTGCGTTTGAAGCTGCAGCAAGCATAATATCGCTTTCAGTAATTGCACCTACACCTGTATGGATAACTGAAACCTTGACTTCTTCATTAGAAAGCTTCGAAAGGCTTGCGGTTACTGCTTCGGCAGAGCCTTGAACATCTGCTTTTACTATTATATTAAGCTCTTTAATACCGCTGGCAATCTGACTAAACAGATCATCAAGCGTAATCTTCGATGCTGCTTTAAACTGCTCATCTTTTACTTCCTGTTTACGCTTCTCGACAAGCTCTCTTGCCATCTTTTCATCCTCGACAGCATAGAAGATATCACCTGCATTTGGAACTTCTGAAAGACCTGTTATCTCAACAGGAACAGAAGGACCTGCTGCTTCGACTTTTTCGCTCTTATCATTAGTCATTACACGGACACGACCGACTGCGGTTCCGGCAATAACAGCATCACCGAGCTTCAATGTTCCATTCTGTACAAGTATGGTTGCAACCGTGCCTTTACCCTTATCAAGTTTTGCTTCGATGACAACACCCTTAGCTGCACGGTTGGGGTTAGCTTTAAGTTCCTTAACTTCGGTAACAAGGAGTATCATCTCAAGCAGGGTATCGATACCTGTGTGTTTTAGAGCCGATACAGGAACGCAGATGGTTTCACCGCCCCATTCTTCGGGAACAAGGTCATATTTTGTAAGCTCCTGCTTAATTGTTTCAGGATCAGCACCCGGGCGATCCATTTTATTTATTGCAATAATTATAGAAACTCCGGCTGCTTTTGCATGATTAATCGCTTCTACAGTCTGTGGCATGATGCCGTCATCTGCTGCAACAACAAGAATTGCAATATCAGTGATTTGAGCACCTCTGGCACGCATTGAAGTAAAAGCTTCATGACCGGGTGTATCAAGGAAGGTTATATCCTTACCTTTTATATTTACTCTGTATGCGCCGATATGCTGTGTGATACCACCGGCTTCACCTTCAGTTACATTTGTATTTCTGATAGCATCGAGAAGTGACGTCTTACCGTGGTCAACGTGTCCCATTACAACAACCACAGGAGCGCGCTCGATCAAATCTTCGGTTTTATCTATGCTTTCGTCAAACAACTTCTCTTCCATTGTTACAACAACTTCACGAGAAACCTTTATTCCGTATTCATCCGCAATAAGGTAAGCTGTATCATAATCAATAGCTTGATTTACATTGACCATAACGCCCATTTTCATGAGCTTTTTAATAACATCAGGTGCAGTTATTTTCATTCTGCTTGCCAGATCGGAAACAACGATTTCGTCCGGTACTGTAATAGAAAGCTGAACCTTCTTAGGTTTATATACAGGTCTTGTATTTCTATCGTTTTGGAAAGACTTTTTGTTTCCATAGCTTTTTGTATTTTTTTTCTTTATCTTCTGCATAGTCTTGTTCAGATCATTTTTTGCATTCTCTGGAACAAGATTTTCAAGCTTTTCATCATATTTTGATAGGTCAACACCGGCACTTCCGCGTGTGTCAACAACTCTTACGGTACGTTGAGACATAGGAGTCTTAGGCTTCTGATTTTGTTGTGGGTTTTGTTGTTGAGGCCTCTGCTGTTGCGGCTGCGGATTTCTAGGTGCGTTTTGATTCTGAAATCTGTTCTGCTGCTGATATTGCTGCGGTTGTTGCTTATTTTGTGGTCGATTGAAATCACGTTTTTGCTGTGGCTGAGTAGATTGTTGATGTGACGCTTGTTTCGCTGCTGTCTGTTGCGCCGCCGCTGCCGTTTGCTGCGCAAATTGTTGTGCTGCTGCTTGCTTTATTGCCAGTTCCTCAGCTTTCTTCTTCTGTTGAGCTTTTCTTGCTTCATCAAAAAACTCGTCAAGTTTAACCTCATTCTTTTGTGTGAGGTTCTCGAGGACAATATTTATCTCATCGTCTTCCAGGACTGAATTAAAGCTTTTGCGTGATTTACCGTTTTCAGTAAGCAATGCTGCAATTTCCTTATTCGGTATTTCAAAATCCTTGGCAACCGTTCCAAGTGTGTTATTTTTTGCATTCGTTGCTGCCATATGCATTCCACCTCTCTAATACCAATCCACAAAAATAACCAGGATTTATTTTGCTGAGAAAATACCAAACATTAAAGTATTTTTCGAAAATAAAATATAGTTGTTATTGCATATTGTTATAGGCCTTATCTTTTTCGGGGTTAAGTATCAATTCAATATTTATTCTGCACTGTTGCGGCTTTTCCTGAAGCCGATAAGTAAATTGTTATCGGTTATAGCCACAGCAGATGATTGTTCTTTTCCGACAGCCGAGCCAAGCTCTTCCATTGTATAACCAAGCTGTTCGTATTCTGCATTGTAATAATTGCATTTATCAGTTATCCGCTTTAATGTGTTTTCAGCGGCATCCGATGCAATAATAACAAGCTTTGTTTTTTTGAGCTTGATACCGTCCAGCACCGAATTTGTTCCAACAAGTAATGCTCCCGCTCTTTTGACGAGCCCTAGCATACTTAAAGCTTTATCCATTTATATTATTCCTTAGTTCTGTTTAAACTGAGCTTCAAGCTCTTCATAAACCTGTGGAGATACCTGACATTTGAAGTTTTTTTCGATTCTTTTTAATTTTTTTGCTTTCAAAAAGCATTCAACATTTGAACATACATATGCGCCTCTGCCGTTCTTTTTACCGGCTTTGTCAAACATAATATTTCCATCAGGTTCTTTTACAATTCTTATCAGACTTTTTTTATCCTTCATCTCATTACATCCGATGCATTTTCTTAAAGGACTGTTCTTTTTGTTTGGCTCCATAGGATTAAGCGTCCTCATCAACATCAACACTCGAAGTATCGTACTTCAATACCGGTGCTGCAGCTTTATCATCAAGCCAGCTGTCAGACTTTATATCTATTTTACAGCCAACAAGCTTAGAAGCAAGTCTTGCATTCTGACCTGCTTTTCCTATTGCAAGTGAAAGCTGATCATCATCGACAATTACTCTGTATGCATTATCTGCATCAGTTCTCTTTACAACCGATTTAACCTTTGCGGGTGCAAGTGCTGCTGCAATGAATTCTTCCATCTGAGAGCTGTATTTTATTATATCTATTTTCTCGCCGTTAAGTTCATCCGATATGTTTGTCTTACGTATTCTCTTGGGACCGATACAGGCACCGATAGGATCGATGTCAGAATCGTTTGACCTTACCGCAATTTTCGTTCTGCTGCCTGCTTCACGTGCAACGGACATAATTTCAACTTTATTTTCTGCAATTTCAGGCACCTCAAGCTCAAACAGACGCTTGATAAGTCCGGGATGTGTGCGTGAAAGTACAACAGAGGGTCCTCTGACGTCCTGCTTTATTTCAGTTACGAATACTTTCAATCTGTCACCAACCTTGAGTGATTCGTTTGCAATCTGCTCATGGCGGAATAAAACCATCTCATTTTTGCCGATTTCGAGAGTTGCATTGTCTGTAAGCGGATCAATACGAACAACAAGTGCGCTGACAATTTCGTCCTTCTTGCTTTCGTATTCTTTGATGAGCATTCCGCGTTCAGCTTCTCTGATTGCTTGTATAATAACTTGTTTTGCGGTCTGTGCTGGAATTCTACCGAAGCCTTTAGGTTGTACTTCGATTTCAACTATATCACCATAGCTAAAAACAGCAGATAATTTTTGCGCTTCATCAAGTGAAATTTCTGTTTTAGGGTCTGTTACTTCTTCGACTACATTCAACAGCTTATACATATGTGTTGATTTTGTTTTCGAATCAAGTACGACCTTTACATTTATCTGACCGCCGCTCTCACGTTTGTATGCTGTAACAAGAGCAGCTTCAACACGTTCAAGCATATATTCCTTAGGAATTCCGCGCTCTTTATCAAGAGCTTCAATTGCCTCAAAAAACTCGGTGTTCATTTTGAAATATCCTCCGTTATAATTAATTCGGCTTTCAGCAATGCAATATCGCGAAGCGCAAATATTTTTTCATCAATTTCTGTTGTCAACTTTATTTCATTGCCATCAAAGTCTGAAAGCTTTCCTTCAAAGAACTTCTGACCATTGACCGGCGCATAAAGTTTTACAGATATCTTATGTTCGGTGCCAACAAACTTCTTGATATGCTTTTCTGTTTTAAGCTCACGTTCAAGTCCGGCACTTGCAAGTTCGAGACAATAGCTTTCTTTTATTATATCAACTTCATCAAGTAATTCGTTAACTTTGCTGTTAACCTTCGCAACATCTTCGATTGATATTCCCGTATCTTTGTCTATTTCAATAAGAAGATTGTATGCTGTCGGATCCTTGTAATAATCTACATACCACAGCTCGTATCCGAATTCTGTTACAACAGGTTCAACCAGCTTTGTTACCTTTTCAATGATTTCTTTTTTTGTCATATATCTACCGTTTTCTTTTCTATCTTATTTTCCCATATCCGTTTATTTTGATACGGAATCAATTATTTTAAAGCTCTGCTTTGCTTTGATATTGGTGTGCAAACAAAAGTTAAAGAGTGGCTTGCCACTCTTTAAACTCCCACACTGCTTTATAATATTATTATATCACTTAAATTCTTAAAAATCAATACCTTTTTATAATTTTCTTATAACTTCAGTTGATTTTTCTAACTTTTTTACCTCTGAAATCGGTTTTACAGCTTCACAATTCCATACACTGACCTTGTGAACTTGTCCAGCGCTTTAGAACGATCATCGTATATTGTGCTGCGTTCTTTATAGAATCTACTCATCAAGCTGTCCGCAGCAGATTTTTCGTTATGTACAAAAAATCCTTCGAGTATCATCCTTTCATATTCATCCAATCCGTTGAAGCCTCTCCTGATTAGTTTCAGCTCTCTGACGATAACCATTCTTCTGAATTTGGCATCATCAAGCTTTGCTATTAATGAAATCAGCTTCTCTTCGTATTTGTTTGTCCCGCTACCTGTAATTGGAACCGCGCTTGATACAGTTGAGAATGCAGTCTTCTCATTCTCGAGAGCTGTAATTTCCTCGCTTATCGCATTATAAGCATTCTCGAGTAACATCTTTCTTCTCAATAAATCCTTTGCAAAAATTGTGTAATCCATTTTCTTCTCCTCTTATAAATCATTCATCCTCTTATCGAACAAAAGAACATTTGTTCGTCGTCGTAAGTATTATAACATATGATTTTTAATTTGGCAATACAATAAATCGGACTGAGAGCTAAAATTTGATATAAAATAGAGTTTTTTATCTATTCAGGTATTCATATATTTGTAATATCATGTTATGCAGTATTGCATATCCTGTATTACGAGGAGGTGTTGATGTGAATCTATGCCCGGATGCTTGTAATATTACATATGCAGTCAATTCACTCGCAATTGCTATTTCAAAGAATCTGAGTAGCAAAGAAATAGCACTGCTTTCGGCAGTGCTTGTTCAGCTTGGTGATACGCTTGCGACAATTTCTACTGTATGTTCAAATTGCTTCATGAAAAACAATGATAATAATATCAGTTGAGAAGACTAAACATTGGTTTCGACTTCTTCGGGAGTTTGGCTTTTAAACTGTTCCTGTACTACTTCATCTTCTACATGAATTTTTTGTATAGCAATTTTTTTGTACTTCCTAATTGTTCTTCTAACTGCAAGCTTTGATATAAGTAACAACAATATCAGGAAAACAGAAATAGTTGAACCTATTATAATAAGACTACTATTATTTTCCACTCCAAAGAATGTGTCAAGCTCATAAAGCTTGTTTTTAACCAGACCCATAAAATCAGGAGTACTTATTGTAAATGTTATTTTCTTGCTGTTGCCAGCATCATCAGTTACAACAAATGTATGTTTGCCCATATCCATTACATAGCTGCCACTGATGAAATCATGACTTGGAGTGGTATCATAAAAATACAGTCGCCGAACTCACTAAAGTCTGATATAATAAAATCAAACAAAGTGAGGAAAAAGAAATGATTTACGACAAAGCATTCAGAGAAGAAGCAATAAAGCTGTCCGATGAGATCGGATTAAAGAAAGCTTCGCAGCAATTAGGCGTACCATATTACACATTGTCCGACTGGCGGAAAAAGTTCAAGAATTACGACGGTCAGATTCATGTCGGTAGCGGACATGCCAGGCTAAAGGATCCTCAGAAACAGCGTGAAATGGAGCTTGAAAAAGAAAACGCCGAGCTGAGAAGAGCAAACGAGATACTGCAGGAAGCTATGGTTTTTTTCGTGAAAGGCCGGAAGAAGTAAAAGCAAACCAACGTTACTGGTTTATCAAAGAGCATAACGGAATGTGGTATGCAAACGAAATGTGTACTGTACAACGATAATTATGGTGTGCAGCGAATGCAGCTCGCTCTGAGGCAAAACGGTTGGGTAGCCGGGCTTCGGAAAATCAAGCGTATCATGCGAGAAAATTGCTGGCTGCATGAGCAGAAACGGCGTTCGAACGGTATAACCAAGGCCGACAGCGAAGCGCAGAAGGCAGAGAACCTGATACAATGAGACTTCTCGGCGGAAAGACCGTACGAAAAGCTGCTGACAGACATAACCGAGGTCCAATGTACCGACGGAAAGCTGTATGTTTCTCCGATAATGGACTGCTTCAACGGCGAAATCATTGCTCTGAGCATGGACGACAATATGCGAAAAGAACTTGTTGTTTCAACGATAAATACCGCATCGCAGCGATATGACCTGAGCGGAGCGATACTCCACAGCGACCGCGGCAGTCAATATACCAGCACTACTTTCAGGGACAGGCTGAAGGAGCTTGGAATCAAACAAAGCATGAGCGGTACGGGGAAATGTTATGACAATGCCCGGATGGAAAGCTTTTTCGCTACGTTGAAAAAGGAAAAGCTGTACCGGATACCAACGCATCGTTTACCGATGGAACAAGTAAAATTCACACTAACACTTTTATTTATAAGGATATAATAATTGATGAAGAAAATGAGTTGTGCTATATTTATGTATATATAAATGATAACACATTTGTAAAACCTATTATAAAAATTTATATTAATAGTAATTTTGAAATTAATGAACCTTTAGAATATGCAGTTATAGCTTAT
Organism: Clostridiales bacterium GWF2_38_85; assembly: GCA_001797275.1. GTDB lineage: Bacteria > Bacillota > Clostridia > Oscillospirales > CAG-382 > GWF2-38-85. The sequence goes on from MGOY01000028.1 coordinate 118,142, forward strand.
TAATACTAAAAGTGGTGGGAATTTTCATTCCCACCACTTTTATATTTAATTGATTAACTCAACAAATCTACTGTTGTCTCAATAAATTCGGACATTTCGTCAGCCGAAAGCTGTCTTGATGAGATGAGTGCAATCATGTATGCTTGTTTTGCAAGCTTCTTTGCTTGTGCTTCGTCGCTATCCATGACTGCTTCGATTTTCTTAATCAGACTACTTTCAAGGTTTACAGCAACAGTAATCTCCTCAGGCATATCGAAGTTGTTGTCACCCATTCCGTTGGCCGCATATGCCTTCATCATATCGTTGAAGCGTCTTGACTGCTCGCTGATATTAATGAGTGCAGGTGCATTGCTCTCCTTGAGGTGAACAATTTTTATTTCGGTCTTTTCTTTTGCGATGACATCCTTGAAGATGGCTGTGAGTTTTTCGTTTTCAGCTGTTTCGCTTCCGATTGCTTCAAGGTCAGAGTCGATACGTGCAAACTTGATCTTATTGTTCTCCTGCTCGAGGAAGCTTACAAACTGGTTGTCGATGAATCTGTCAAGCAGCAGTACCTGTTTTCCCTGCTTCTTGTAGAGATTGATATAATAGCTCTGACGTTCGGTTGATGAAGCGTAGTATACTGTCGCTTCCTTTTCATCACCGGTATATTCCTTCAAGGTTACAAGCTTATTGTCGATAGTCTTAAATAACAGAGAATCCTTGAGCTTATCAAAGAACTTTTTGTCACGCAGGCATGCATACTCGATGAATGGTGCGATATCGGTCCATATCTTTTCAAAGTTTTCACGATCTGTGTTGAACATACCGTTTATCTTATCGGCAACCTTCTTTGTAATGTGTGCTGACACCTTCGAAACATAGGTGTTTGTCTGGAGATAGCTTCTTGATACATTCAACGGAAGCTCGGGGCAGTCAAGCACACCTTTAATGTTAAGCAGGAATTCTGGTATGACTTCTTTTATATTATCTGCTACAAAAACCTGGTTATAAAACAGCTTTACCTGGTTCTCAACAGAATCGAATTCATTTTTCTGACGAGGAACGAACAAAATGCCCTTGAAATTCAACGGATAATCCGCGTTAATGTGGATATAGAACAGAGGATCACGAAAATCATAGAATACCTTTTTGTAGAACTCATTGTATTCCTCAGGTTTTACATCAGCCGGCTGACGCAGCCACAACGGATTGGTATCATTGATTTTACCGTTGTCGGTAGCTTCTTCGCCATCTTCGTCTTTATCCTTCTTCTTTTTCTTTTCACCGTCATCAAAGTATATCTCAATCGGCATGAATGCACAGTATTTATCGAGAATGTTTCTCAGCTTGACGGCATCGAGATATGCACGTTCATCATCGTTGATGTGCATAATAATATCTGTGCCATGCTCATTTCGATCTGCGGCTTCGGTCTCATAAGTACCCTCATCACCACAAGTCCAGTGGACTGCAGGTGCATCAATATATGATTTTGTTATAATTTCTACTTTTTCTGAAACCATGAAGGATGAATAGAAACCAAGTCCGAAATGCCCGATTATGCCGTTGTTAGTATTTTTACCCTCATATTTCTGGATGAAATCTAATGCACCGGACAATGCAATCTGGTTAATATACTTGTTTAGCTCATCTTCGGTCATGCCGATACCGTTATCGGATACAGTTATTGTTTTTGCCTTTTTATTAAGCTTAACATCAATTCGGTAAACCGTTCCGCCAGACTCGATCTGACTGAGTGCAACCAATCTTTTATGCTTTGTTATTGCATCAGCCGCATTTGATACGATCTCACGCAAAAAAATGTCCTTTTCCGAATACAGCCACCGCTTTATAACCGGAAAAATATGTTGTGTTTGTACTGAAATTTCACCTTTCATTAATGACATCCCTTCCATTTTGATATTTTTATTTTAAAAACTTATTTTAATCACATAAACATTCACCACTCCCTCAAGAGTGGCGAATGAATTTTGACATTATTAAGCTGAATTTATTCAGCTTTCTCCGAATCTTCGCCTTCTATACTCTCTTCTGCAGCAGGTTCTTCTTCAAAAGTGCAGTTGATATCTTCCTCGGTAACATCGTCCTCCATGAAATCTTCGTCGGACATATCACAGCAGGCATCCATAGCGAGCATTCTATCTCTCTTTGCTTTTTCTTGTGATTCGCAAATCAAAAGCCATGCACCGGCGATACCGCCGACAACAGACAGTGCAGCAAAGGTTTTTGCAAGACTTCTTTTCTTGTTATATAATACAAGAAATATAATTGCAAACGAAATTGATTGAACAATCAGTGATATAGCAGCATAGAATCTAAACTTTTTCATTAATATAACCATTCCTTTCTTGAGAACCGGGAATTGTGCCGTTCTGGCAAAGCTAGATTTACACCATTCTTCATGGTGTAAAAGGCACAAAACCTTTGTTTGAAAGATTTATCTTTCAAACTTATACTCCTCCTGTATAAAGCTTGTATTATCTTATTTTGTCTTTTTCATGCTAAGATATGCATTAAGAAACCCGTCAATTTCGCCGTCCATTACAGCAATTATATTACCTGTTTCAAACTGTGTGCGGGTGTCCTTTACCAATGTATAGGGCATGAAAACATATGATCGGATCTGACTTCCCCACTCGATATTCATCTTATCGCCTTTGATGTCTTCAATCTTTTCGAGATTCTCTCTCTCCTTGATTTCGAGTAGCCTGCTTTTCAGCATTTTCATCGCTGTTTCTTTGTTCTGTACCTGTGAGCGTTCTGTCTGGCAGCCTGTTACTATACCGGTCGGAAGATGTGTAATTCGGATTGCAGAGTCAGTTTTATTAACATGCTGACCACCTGCTCCGCTTGAGCGATGGGCCTCGATCTTGAGATCTTCTTCTTTGATTTCGATTGAGATTTCATCGTTGAACTCGGGCATAACCTCAACTGATGTAAAAGAGGTCTGTCTTTTACCCTGTGAGTTGAACGGTGATATACGTACAAGTCTGTGAACACCGTTTTCACCCTGAAGGTAACCGTATGCGTTATCGCCTTCAATAAGTATCGAAACGCTTTTTATACCTGCTTCATCACCGTCAAGATAATCAAGAACCTTTACCTTGAAGCCTCTCCGTTCACCAAAACGGCAATACATTCTATAAAGCATTTCAGCCCAATCCTGAGCTTCGGTTCCGCCTGCGCCTGGATGAATCGTTATTATTGCATTGCTATGATCGTATTCACCGTTTAACAGTACTTCGATTTTTTGTTTTTCGTATTCCTTTTGAATCTTATCAAGTTCTGCAAGTATCTCCTCAGCAAGACTTGCATCGTCGCCGTCAAGTGCAAGGTCGGTCAATTCAATTATTGACTCAATGTTCTTTTTTAATTCTATATAATTATCAAGCGTATTCTTTTTATACTTTAATGTTTTCAATACACTCTGTGATTCGGTCGGGTTATCCCAGAATCCGGGTTGTTCGGATTTTTCCTGAAGTTCTTTTATTTCTTTCTCAAGTACTATAATATTCAACACATCGCCAAGATGTGAGATATCTTTCTTCAATTTGTCAATCGTTAATCGTGATTGCTCTAACTGTATAAGCAAATATATCACCCCATACTGTAAATATAACACACACAGGCAAAAATGTAAATACTTAATCTATAAAAAATATTTTTTTCTTCAATTGAAAAATTAACTGCACTGTGGAAAAGAGATAATGTTGGTTGTATAGTAATTGTGTTTTTAGATTTTTGAGTCAGAGGAGAAATTAGTTACGCTGACACCGCCACCGCTGCTGGCAACGGCTTGCTCTTGACCTGAATAGACAAAATGCTATAATCGAATGTCGATGACAGAAATGTTATTATATGACCCTTTCTGTTCTTTCCGATAATTCCATCGCCTTCCCAATGACCGGATTCTTCTCTGGTCTCTGTTTCTGCCGGTCGTTCCTCTATGCTTCTGCCAAGCTTCTTCTTTCGATCTTTTAGCTTTGACTTTAGTTTTCGACGTACCTTCAATATAAGATCGATATTCTTAATTTTCAGCAGCCCATCATCAATCCAATTATAAAAGGTTCGGCTTGTTACCATGTCATCAAACAGATTATTTTCTTTTGCATACCCTACTGCTGAATCTATTGATCGCTTCTTGGCCGATGACACCTCTTTTTCAACATATTCAACTATATAAAACTAGAGTCTGTTCACACTAATTGACAAGCGTAATTAATTATGATATAATGCAGATATGGAGATAACAAAAGAACAATTTGAACGAATATCCCCATA
>MGOY01000029.1 GCA_001797275.1 Clostridiales bacterium GWF2_38_85
TATTAATTTGAAAAAAGCCAAAAAGTATAGGCATTTTTCAAATTGCTGTAGTAATTCATTTATTAGTTTTATATACTTGACAGCGGGCGCTTCACGATTACAAGGCTTGTAGGTTGAATATAAAGAAGTATAGTTTTAAAATCTTATACTTTACGGAAACTGGGTGTTTTAACTCTGACCGTCTGATTATTTTTATTGATACTTTGTCTTTTTCTGTTTGCTTGTCTCTTCTGCGCTTTGGCTTCATATGTTTCCTTTGTTCGTTTCGGAGCATTTACAGCTGATCTCGTAGGTCTTTGATTTGACTTTGCAGTTTTCTCGGTAAGCGTAAAAACCTGCATCGGATAAGGATTGTTTATAACAACATGGATATGCTTTCCGAGAAGCTTTTCAATCGAAGCCAAAAATGGTTTTTCATCAATATCGCAGAATGAAATCGCAACGCCGCCAAGTCCGGCTCTGCCTGTTCTGCCTATTCGGTGAATATAGGTTTCCGGTATGTTGGGTATCTCATAATTTATTACATGAGACAGCTCATCAATATCGATACCTCTTGCTGCAATATCGGTAGCAACAAGAATTTGTGATTCTTTGTTTCTGAAGCTTTCAAGTGCTGCCTGCCGTGCATTCTGCGACTTGTTACCGTGTATGGCAATTGCCTTGAAGTTAGCTTCGTAAAGCTCTTTGACAACCCTGTCGGCACCGTGCTTTGTTCGTGTGAACACAAGCGCTGAGGTAACCGGAAGTGTGTTCAGAACATGCAACAGTAGATTCGGTTTATTTTTTTTATCGACAAGATATACATTCTGTTTTATTACGCTTACCACCGGTGTGTTGGGTGTAACTGAAATTTTTACCGGATCGACAAGCACGGAATCAGCCATCTGTGTTATTTCAACCGGCATTGTTGCCGAAAATAAAAGAGTTTGTTTTTTTCCGAGTAATTTTGAAATTATAATCTTTACATCATTGATAAACCCGAGATCAAGCATATGGTCTGCTTCATCAAGGACAAATATTTCGACGAAGGACAAATCAACCAGCTTCTGTTTAATCAAGTCAATCAGTCTTCCGGGTGTTGCGACAAGTACATCAATACCATTCTTCAATACTTGCTCCTGAGGTTTCTGCGACACACCGCCAAAGATTACACCGTATCTGAGACCGGTGAACTGTCCATAGGTGCGGAAGCTGTCAAAAATCTGAATCGCAAGCTCTCTTGTTGGAGTTAAAATCAAAGATTTGATTTGTCTGCCATCGGCATTAAGAGGCTTTTCACTTAATAATTGTATTATAGGAACAGCAAAAGCAGCGGTCTTGCCTGTGCCTGTCTGTGCACAGCCGAGCAAATCTCTCCCTTCGAGAATAGGTATAATCGCTTGCTCCTGAATGGGAGTAGGGGATGTATATTTTTCCCTTTCCAGTGCTTTTAATATTGGGTAAATAATTTTCAGGTCTTTAAAGTGCATTCTTTCTCCTTGAAATTTAGGTTTACTAAAAGTTTTTATATAGTATATCCTGATTTTAGCACATTTATTAAGTAATAGCAATGTACAATATAACTATAATTCCAGCCGACTCGAAGTGTAATTACAGATTTTATTCAAAACCTAGAGCAGTATCACCAACTTTTGATAATCAGCATATATTAATATTAATATGGCAATTAAATAACCTGTTTATGGTGTCAGAAATTAAATTTAATTGTCATCTCAATTATCGCTTGTATAGCGAAAAAGTGAAGATAATGAAATCCAATATCAGCTGAAAGGATGAATTTTATTTATGGATGAGATATTAGACCTGTCCTCAAAATGTCCGCCTGCCCAGACCTGCCCTGCAGTAGGCACTCAAACAGCAACGGTATGTCTGCCGGTTACAGTTACACCCTATGCAAAGCCCGGACCTGTCGAAATAATTTGTTGTGGGTGCCCTATAATTGACCGTTTCTGCGATCGCTGCTTCGGTAAAATTAACGGTAGCTGTAAGTTCACAATAACTCAGACAATAAAGGTAAAAATTCCCGTTGAGTTCGGTGCAAATGTCAGTATCGGCGACACCTATGTCAAATGTGACTGCTTCAGAGGCGAGGGATCTGACGATGAAGCTCCCAAATGCGCAGAGGAAAAAAACGAAGACTGAATAATAATTTAAAAATGCGGTCATATGTCAGATAACATCGATATATGACCGCATTAACCTATATAAAACTAATAAATGAATTACACAAGTCATTCGATAAAAACCGTTAATTTTTGGTTCTTAATCGAATGATAAAATCGAAATTCATTTGTTAGTTTTATATTATGTTCTGTACTCTGCCGATCTGACCGTCATCAAGCATGACCTTTATTCCATGCGGATGTGTGCTGCTGTTGGTTAAAATACGCATAACGACACCGCGTGTAAGCTTGCCCGACGGTTGATCCTTTTTTAGCACAATATCAACGGTCGCACCGATTTTTATATCATTTCTGTTATTTCCGTTCATTGTATATCTCCGTTTAGTAGTATTGTTTCATTTTAAATTATTACTCAACAGACTTCAAGCATATTTTATTAATAAACGTAATTAAAATATAGTTCAGTATCTACTGACAAATCGTTTTTATTGTGCTAAAATAATATCAATTGAAATAATTGAGGATAAAGTCTGAAAGTAAATTTTCAGACACTGCAACAGCGAAAGGAATGGCTATAAAAATGAACGGTTTTATCTGTCCTGTGTGCGGCGACAACTTAATATCAGATGATAAATGCTTATTATGTAATAACAGGCATAGCTTCGATCGCGCAAAAAGCGGGTATGTCAACCTGCTTCTGTCACAGCAGTCAAAACAGCATGGTGACGACAAGCTGATGGTTCGCTCCAGACGCGATTTTCTCGACAAGGGATATTACAGACCGTTGTTAAATGCCATCCTTGAATTGTTGCCTAAATACGTAAAAAGCGGCGATTGTATCCTTGACGCAGGCTGCGGTGAATGCTATTACACAGCCGGAATATATAAACGCCTGAAAGACGATGGTATAACTGCGAAAATTCGCGGTGTCGACATCTCAAAGGATGCACTTGCATCAGGTGCAAAACGCTGTACGGAGCTTGTGCTTGCTGTTGCGAGTGTGTACAGTTTGCCGGTCGGTAACGATTCTACGGACATACTGTTGTCCTTCTTCGCACCATACAGCGGTAATGAGTTTCTGCGGGTGCTGAAGCCGGGCGGTATATTTATGCGCGTGTTCCCGCTGCAAAGGCATCTTTTCAGCCTGAAGAGCGTTGTTTATGAAAAGCCATATGAAAACAAAGTCGAGAGTTATGAGCTTGAAGGCTTTGAATTGATTGAATCAAAGGAAAGCAGGAACAAAATCCACCTTGAATCCAATGAGGATATCCGCAATGTATTCTCAATGACACCCTATTACTACAAGACAAGCTCTGATGATATCAAAAAGCTTGACACAATAAATGAACTTGAAACAGAAATTGAATTTGGGATTTTAATGTATAGAAAGTAGTGAAATTTATGATACTAAAAAACGGAATTGTTCTGACCGATAATTTTAAATTCAACAAAACAGATATAGAGATAAAAGGTCTGCAAATCACCGGTATTGGTGATATGAATGCTGATACGGATTTTCTCGACTTGACCAATATGTATGTATTGCCGGGGTTTATTGATACACATATGCACGGTGCATATGGTGTACGCTTCAGCGATCCTGTACCCGACATTAATAAAATCACCCGCTTCGAAGCAACAAGGGGTGTAACAACGATTGCCGCAACTACAAGTTCGTCCGAGTTCAGCGACCTGCTGCGTCAATTTGACTGCATTGTTGCTGCAATGGAAAAAGGCACAGATGGTGCAAAAATTGCCGGCATCCATGCCGAAGGACCTTTTCTGAACTGTAAATTCAAGGGTGCGATGACCGAAAAGAATATAATCACTCCGACCGCCGAAAAAATAGAACAGCTCTATTCGCATGGTAAAGGCAATCTTAAAATTATATCAATCGCTCCCGAAATCGAGAACGCAGATGAAGCAATTAAATATTTTGTAACAAGGGGTATTGTAGTGTCGATGGGGCATACAAACGCAACCTTCGACGAGGCGAAGAACGGTGTTTGCTGTGGCGCAACTCAATCCACACATACCTTTAACGCAATGCGTCCCTACAATCACCGCGAGCTGGGGGTGTTAGGCTGTGTGCTGACAAACCCGAAGGTGAAGTGCGAGATGATCTGCGACTTTGTGCATCTGCATCCGACAACGATAAAGTTGATTTATAACATCAAAGGGGTGGATCAAATCAATATGATCAGCGATTCGGGACATTCCGCCGGAATCGAATTGACCAAGTTCATGGTTGATGGCATTATGCGTTATGTCAAAGATGGAGTTGTCAGGCTTGCCGACGGTACGATTGCCGGCAGTACAAAGACACTTCTTGAAGGTGTCCAGAACCTTGCAAGCATCGGCATACCACTTGAGGACATCTCGAAAATGATTTCATTAAATCCCGCAAAAAGCATCGGAATCGACAATCAAACCGGAACCATCACAAAAGGCAAGCAGGCTGATCTTGTTGTTTTGAATAAGGAACTTGAGGTTGTTTATACCTTTGTGGATGGTATGATAGCATATAAAAAGAAAAAGTGAAAAATGAATAAATAAAAGTAGTGGAGACCCTGTGTGGTTTCCCGATAACCTTTTTTCGTTTTACATTTGTCTCTTGACAATTTTCTGCTTTTTATATATAATCAATTGTAGTGATTGATTATATAAGTTCATAATACGGTTGAACGTATCTACCAGCTACCTTTAGTTGACTATAACAATCCTGCAGCAGTGGGATATTTATACTCAAAATAGGTAGTTATTTTTATTCAAAAATAAGTTTTGGATTGTGAAAGGTTTGAAGATGAGCAAGGAATATAGCAACATAGATATCGTTATTATCGGAACCGGACCGGCAGGTATATTTACGGCGCTTGAGCTGCTTCGAAACGGAAGCAAACAGAAGATACTTATGGTTGACAAAGGCAGAGAAATCGAAAACAGAAGCTGCCCGAAATCGAAGGTCGGCCATTGCATTAACTGCAGACCCTGTTGCAACATCACCACCGGCTTTTCTGGTGCAGGTGCATTCTCAGATGGCAAGCTATCTCTCAGTTATGAGGTTGGCGGTGATCTGCCGATGCTGTTAGGTGAGACACTGGTGCAGGAAACTATCGACTATGCAGATAAAATATACCTCGAGTTCGGTGCGGACAAGCATGTTGAGGGTGTCGGTAACACAGAACAGGTCAAGGATATACGCAGACGTGCAATCCAGGCAGGTCTGAAGCTGGTCGACTGCCCGATCCGTCATCTCGGAACAGAGAAAGCACAGGAGATATATTATGCGATCGAACAACACCTGCTTGCAAGCGGTGTTGAACTGCTGTTTGGCTGGGAATGTGACGATCTCATACTTGAAGGCGACACCTGTAAAGGCGTTCACTTGACCAAAATCAGCGAGTCTGTTGATGTGTATGCAAATCAAATTATTATTGCAACCGGCCGCCGGGGAGCTGACTGGCTGGAACGCAAGTGTGCAGAGCATAACATCGCTCACGAGCAGGGTACTGTTGACATCGGGGTGCGTGTTGAAGTACGTAATGAAATAATGGAAAAGGTCAACAATGTACTGTACGAATCTAAACTGATCGGCTACCCGCTGCCCTTCAAGAACAAAGTCAGAACCTTCTGCCAGAACCCGGGTGGGTTTGTCAGTCAGGAGAACTATGACAACGATCTTGCTGTCGTAAACGGCCACTCATACAAGGACTTGAAATCTGATAACACAAATCTCGCTATCCTTTGTTCGCACAACTTCACCGAACCGTTCAACCAGCCAATCGCATATGCCCAGAAGATCGGCGAGCTGACCAACATGCTTGGCGCAGGACATATACTTGTTCAGCGCTTCGGTGACATTCTTGATGGTAAACGTACATGGCAGAAGGAGCTGATGCAATCCAACCTGAAACCGACACTGCCCGACGCAGTCGCAGGCGATATCACAGCGGCTATGCCCTATCGTGCGATGATAAACATAATCAACTTCATTCAAGCAGTCGACCATGTTGTGCCGGGATTTGCGTCGATTGAGACATTGCTTTACTCACCCGAGTTGAAGTTTTACAGCAACCGCATAAAGATGAACACCGACTTGAACACAAACATCAACGGTTTGCATTGTCTTGGTGACTCCAGCGGTTGGACGCGTGGTCTGATGATGGCATCGGTCATGGGTGTATTGATGGGAAGAAAACTTAACAGGAAATGAACAAAATATAAAAATTAAGACCTTGGATAACAGTTCCAAGGTCTTTAATATCATTTATACTATTTTACCGTCTGAAATTTTAATTATTCGGTCACAGAAGGATGCTATATGATCGTCATGTGTTACAATTATAATTGTTTTCCCTTGCTTATGTAGCTTAACAAATATCTGCATTATCTCATCAGCGGTAGTTGAGTCAAGGTTTCCTGTCGGCTCATCTGCCAGAATAACTGGAGTATCATTCACAATCGCACGTGCAATCGCAACCCGCTGTCGTTGTCCTCCCGACATCTTCAATACATCTTTTTCTGCTTGTTCGGGTATTCCCATGTCATAAAGCGCTCCCATAGCCTTCTTCTTCATCTCGAAGAAGGGGGTTTTGTTGAAAAGCATCGGCGCTTTAACATTATATAATGCGGTTTTATGATTTATCAGCGAAAAATCTTGCAAAACAAAGCCTATTGTTGAGTTTCTGATATGCGCAAGCTTTGCGGTGCTTTGTGAACCAATGTCGATGCTGTTCAGCGTATAGGTTCCTGTGTCAAATGTATCAAGGCAACCGAGTATATGCAGCAGTGTTGATTTGCCTGCGCCGCTTCTTCCTTGGATTGCTATCATCTCACCGTCATTGATTTCGAGATTGACATGGTCAAGTGCATGGAATGATATATCATTGATTCTGTATATCTTTGAAACACCTTTTAAATTTATCATAAGTTCCTCCTGTAAAAACTCAGCGGTGAATGCTTGTGATAGAATGCTATCGGCATTATAGTCAGTATTGCAATAATAAAAATCAAATATATGAATACCGGATAAACACAGCTGATGTCAAGTATGTAATCAATAGTATGCGGATTTGTTTGTCTTAGAAAATTAGGGAAAAAGACTGCACATATTATATTAATAATACATGGAATACTGAATAGTATAGTGAGAGTTGAAATAATCAGAGCAATACTTCGTTTTTTCGTGCATCCAATTAAGTAATACTTCGATTGTTCGTTCATGCTGCGTTTTATTATAACGGCACTTACACAAATTATCGAAAGAGTCAGTATAGTTATTATAAATAACGGAAACGGGAATGCCATCCGTACCCAATAATCAATTTCTGCATTAGAATTTTTTATAATAGTATCGTAATCATTACATAAACCGTATGTTTCAAGATAATTTATTATCTCATCTTTTTCTGTTTGCGTGATATTTTCTTTAAAACTTATAAAAAAATTACTCAATGGAACTGTCATATCGATATTATTATATATATCCGGTTTTATAGATTCTTTATTAATATATACAATAGCGGTTTCATATGCAATTTTAAACATTTTATTTGAACTCAAGTTAGTGCTGAAACTTGTAAAACTCGGGTAAAGGAATATATCGTTTAATTTACCTACAACTTTTGCAGTTATTCCATTGCCAAGATCTATCTTATCCCCAACACTAACTTCAGAAAATATAGAACCGCCTAACACAACCTCGATGTCAACAGAATTTGAAGACAACCATCTGCCTTGTTTGATATCGGATTTAAAGTGATTGAGCATATCATTGTTATAATAATAAACATTTGCTGGCATAGAATTATAGCCAATATAAGAAGCGTTGTATTGTATGATCTTGTTAAATCCAGAATATGATTCTAAATTATGGACTATTTCATTTATTAATGGTGTATATACTTCAGGATCTCCATGATGCATTAGTGTAAAGTATACATCATCTTTTAAGTTAGCCTTGATATAAAACTCTTTTGTTGCAGTATAATGTTTGTATTGCCCGTATAAACTTACAGCTAAAAATAGTACAACAGTCATAATAGCAATAATAATGAAAATAGGAATTATGTTTTTTCGAATAAATGAATACATCAATATTAAAATTTTCATATGCTTTCCTTCCTACGACATAGTATTCTTACTATTTGTTATAGCAGATTTTTGTATTTTAAGATAAATATATGTAAAAATAAAAGCAAAGACTAAAAGGACAGAAATTATAATTACGTAAATATAATCTGTTAATGTGTAGGTTAAATTTTCAAACAAATTAATCCTGTTAAAAAACTCCCTTAAGAAAAGATAGTGAATTGCTTGAGAGATTACACCGACACAAACAAGTATTATGAAAAGTGTTGAGCTTAATATGAAAAGAGTATTTCGCCTTGTTGCACCGATTAGTTCATATATACTTAGCTCGTGTGCAAAAATTTCATAAAGATATGTCATCAAAAACAATAACGTGAAAGCACAAAGTATATAAACAACGGTGATTATTATTAAAGCGATATTTTTTTCAGGAACACTTTCGGTATTGCTTGTTTTCTGAATTGTATAGCTATCATCAAATAATTTGTTTAACTCTTCATTAAATTCGATTTTATCCTTTTCGATAGTATTACCGGGTAGAGTTATATGTATCATACTTGGTATTAACCCATTTTCGATATATGTTTCAAATGAAGTCAATAAATTCCATGTCGCAGCAACTCCTACAACTTCGTACTTTATATTATTAATATTAATATTGGGGAAGTAATTTACTTTTAATGGTATATCGCTAATAACGATTATCGAATTTGGTTTATCTAAATCTGAAATTTTTCCTTTTTGTGTGTAATGACAACTCATATCCTTTCGTGTCGTAAGCATACAACAAAAACCTCTGGAATCTTCTTTTATTGCTTTTATATATTCATCGATCCCAAGCTCATCGAGGTTATTATTTGAAAATGAAGCTTCATCAAGTACGGTATAATAATCTATTATAACATTATATTTTGCTAAATCATCTTCGAGCTTTTGAATATCTATATTGTTATTTTTATTATTGAAAATTTCATATTCTTCAGCTCCAAGCAATATATCCGATTGCTTAATATTAATATAAGCATATGTAAACATTAAATTACATATAAAAATTCCAATGCAAAATATACAGAAGATAAAAGTATTGTTCTTTATCAATCCTACAATATTCGATTTTATTAAGTAAATTGTTCTCATAAACTCATTCCAATTCCGCTTTCCAGATTAATATTTCGGTGTTGTCGGGATTAATGTAGTATATTTCCGAAACAACTTCGAAAATTTCATAGCTATTTCCGTTTTCATCCTCTCCAAAACTTTGACTACCGACTTCTGTACCATCTTTGTTTAAGTTCAAGTTAAGATATGCTGAACTTTTTTTGAAAATTCTATTCCATGTTGTTGCTTTTATTTGAATAAACACTTTTTTGTATATAGTATGAGTTTCAAGGTCTTCCTTAATAATCGAATTATCTCTCTTAAGTCCGATATATGTAAAATTCGAACACAAACTTAGTCTAAAATAAGTAATATCATCAATTTCTATATTATTTATACCTCCGGGTATTTGATCATAGCTTATTATTTGTTCGACGTTCAAAAAAACAAATAGAGCAATTAATCCAATAATAGCAAGAAATATAGATGAACGAAGAATAACTTTTTTTTTCTTTTTCTTTATTTCTACGATATTTATTTCGTTAAAATATGCTTCATGTTCTTTCAATTCCATTTGTTCTCCTCCCGAAATATTCAATAGTATATTTTAAGTAATTGATTAATCGCACCAATGGGTGATGCGATTAATCAATTGAGATTATTTAACAATTACTATTTTGTATATGTTCTATCAAGATCCTTATATGAGTAAATCCAATGTCTTGCAATGAATTGCATATTGGTGGCATATTTAATATTAGGACCGATAGCAGCTTCTGCTACTGTATAACCATATGTTATAGATGTGCTTGTACCAAAATCACTTGTCTCAGAGTTTTTATTTTCGATATATGCATATGCATATACACTTTGATCGCCCCATGCATAAGTATGATCATAAGAGTTTACCTCAGTTTTTGTGTTTGGTAACTCCCACCACCAAAAACCACCTATGTTATATATTCTATAGCAGTTTGAATTTATTTCACCACCATATAGATTACCATCAGCCCAAAACTCATCGAAGCTTACTGTCCATTCAGAATAATCCTGTGCTGAAGCAGATATTGACATAACGAAAGTTAATGCTAATACTAATAAAATTGTTTTTGTAATTTTTTTCATTTGTATAAGTCCTTTCTAATTAATTAAATTTACGAATACATAATTTTATACGACAAAATATTTATTCAATCATAGAATTCCTTCTTTCGAATGTATTACATAACAGATAAATTGCCATGGCTTTATGTACACCTTTGTCTATTAATTCCTTAGAAAATAATGACTAATTAGATAATTAATATTGTAATTATACAATATATTTCTCATTTGTCAAGAGAAAATAATCATATTTTGCATTAATTTGTCTGTAAGGTAAAATTATAACCGCTGTGTCAGCTTGCAGCGGTTATGTTTATTTATTATTTTGTTATACTTTGATGGAGTTATCTTCTCCGGTTTACTCGCAAAAATAGGTACAACAGCTGTACCAGTGAGGTTGCGAGGGCTGCGACATAGGTGAGTGCCGCAGCTGACAGCATACGCCTTGCGCCGTCGACTTCCTCAATTGTCAGTATCCCCGAGCTTTCGATTGCTTCAACAGCACGGCTGCTTGCATTGTATTCGGTGGGCAGGGTTACCAGCTGAAAGAGGGCGACTGTAGCGAACAGGATAACCCCAATGTATGCGATATTGAGGTAAACCTGGCTTGACTGCGCCAGCAGAAGTCCGATAAAAACAAGCGGAAACGAAAGGTTGGAACCGATTCTGGTTATCGGGATAATTGCGTTCCGTATCTTAATCGGTGCATAGTTCTGCGCATACTGGAGCGCATGACCTGCCTCATGGGCAGCGACACCGATTGCGGCGGTGGAGGTGTTGTCGTACACAGCGTCGGACAAGCGGATGATGTTTGACTTGGGATCGTAGTGGTCGGTCAGGCTGCCGGCAACATGTTCGATTTTGACATTTTGCAGACCGTTTGCATCAAGCACTCGTCTTGCGGCATCATAACCGGTCATCCCATTTCTCGAACGTTGTTCGGAATAGCGTTTGAAGGTTGATTTTACTCTGCTGCTTGCCCATATTGAGAAAATTATAGCCGGTAGCACCATTAACAGATATAAAGGATCAAAAAACATAGAAGATTCACCCTTCCCATATTAAACTAACAAATGATTTATGATTTTATCATTCGAAAAAATGGCTTAGAAAATTCATTCATTAGTTTTATATATTGTAATTTAAAATATTACTTTAATACTTTCGTTGATTCAATATAATCATCATATGTCGAAACCTTGTCGACGAATCCGTTGGGCGTCAACTCGATTATCCTGTTTGCGACAGTCTGGATGAATTGGTGGTCGTGTGAGGAGAACAGCACAATGCCCTTGAAGTCCGAAAGCCCGTTGTTAACGGCTGTTATTGATTCGAGGTCGAGATGGTTCGTGGGCTGGTCAACGACCAACACATTCGAACCGTTCAGCATCATGCGTGAAAACATGCAGCGTACCTTTTCGCCGCCTGACAGCACATTGACAGGCTTCAACACATCATCACCCGAGAACAGCATCCTGCCTAAGAAGCCACGCAAATATGTTTCGGTAACATCCTTTGAATACTGTTCGAGCCATTTTAATATGCTAAGCTTACGGTCGATAAAGAAGGCTGTGTTGTCTTTGGGAAAATAGGACTGCGAGGTGCTGATACCCCATTTGAAGCTGCCCGAATCGGGTTCAAGCTCGCTCATGAGGATTTTAAACAGGGTTGTAATTGCGGTCTCGTTATCACCGATGAAAGCGATTTTGTCACCCTTGTTCACTCTGAATGAGAGGTCTTTTATAATTTGCTCACCGTCAACCGTTTTGCAGAGGTTTTCTACGGTTAGAATCTCCTTACCGGGTTCGCGGTCTATTTGAAATCCTATGAAAGGATAACGGCGTGAGGATGCAGGCATTTGATCAAGATCGAGCTTTTCAAGCAACTTTTTTCGCGAGGTCGCTTGCTTTGCCTTGGATTTGTTCGCTGAGAAGCGTTCGATGAAGCTGCGCAGCTCTTTTGCTTTTTCCTCGGCTTTCTTGTTCTGATCGCGCTTCATGCGTTGAATCAGTTGGCTGGATTCATACCAAAAATCGTAGTTGCCGACATAGGTCTGCATCTGTGAAAAGTCGATGTCGACAATGTGGGTGCAGACAGTGTTGAGAAAGTGGCGGTCATGAGAGACAACGAGTACGGTGCCGGGGAAGTCGAACAGAAAGTTTTCCAGCCACTCAATCGAACTGATGTCAAGATGATTGGTCGGTTCGTCCATGAGCAGGATGTCGGGGGAGCCGAACAGCGCCTGCGCAAGCAACACCTTAACCTTGCGGTTGCCGTCGAGTGACGACATCGGCATATGCAGCGTGTCAACATCAAGCCCCAGCCCCTGAATCAGCCTTGATGCCTCGGATTCCGATTCCCAGCCATTCAGCTCAGCGAACTCACCTTCAAGCTCTGATGCAAGAAGTCCATCCTCGTCGGTGAATTCTTCTTTGGCATAAAGTCCATCCTTCTGTTTCATTATTTCGTATAACCGGGGGTTTCCCATTATAATTGTGTCAAGAACAGTATATTGGTCGTATGCGAAATGGTCCTGCTTTAATACCGACATTCTGGCTTTTTTGTCGATGGAGATATCCCCCGTCGAGGCTTCAAGCTCGCCCGAGAGCAAACGTAGGAAGGTTGATTTACCGGCGCCGTTTGCGCCGATTATACCGTAGCAGTTGCCTTTTGTGAACATCAGGTCACAGTGTGCGAATAAGTTAGTTCCGTTGAAATTAAGACTTACATTGGTTACAGTTATCATTTTTACCTCAGATATATATTATTCATACTAATATATCATAAAAATACTAAATAATCTATGCTTTTTGATTAATAAATGGTTGATTGTAAGATGAAGTTGCAATAAAAAAATGAGCCAGAAAGAGGTCAAATGTGATAAGATGGAGTTACTACACAACATCAGACACAGGAGAGACATCTTTATGGAACAAGAACAGTATACCACAAGACACCAAAAAGGTAAACACCTAAATTATGACGAACGCATGATAATTCAATTAAGGCTGCAGGACGGTTGGTCGCCAAATCAAATAGCCAGAGAGCTTGGCTGTGTGTACAATACTGTAAAAAATGAGATTCAACGAGGGACAGTTGAGTTATATCATAAAACGGTTAAGCGGTATAAAGCCAAAGCCGTACAAATGTATGAAGTGCTCCGAATTTCTCAAATATATCAGCAAAAAATTTCATGCAAGTGATAAAAAATGGTCGCTGGATGCTTGTGCCGGACGAGCGTTGCTGGAGAAAAAGTTTCCCAGATCAGAGATGGTCTGCACAAAAACGCTGTATAACTATGTTGACCAGAAATTGCTTCCGAATACAAACATGGAACTGCCCGAAAAGCTCAAAAGAAACACCAAAGTCCATCGAAATCGTCAAAACAAACGGGTTTTCGGACGCAGCATCGAGGAGCGACCGACTGAAGCAGCGGATCGTAAGAATTTTGGCAACTGGGAGATAGATACGGTAATGAGAGAAAAGTCGAGGAAAAATGAAGTGCTGCTTACATTGGTAGAGCGCATGAGCGACAACTGCATTTTCATGAAAATACATAGTAAAGAAGCGGATGATATCATGTGTGGGATGCGGCAACTGAAAGAATTGTTTTCTGAACGGTTCAGCGAGGTTTTCAGGACGATAACCAGCGACAACGGAAGCGAGTTTGCGAGACTTTCCGAACTTGAAGCTTCAGCAAAAACCCGCATTTATTATACACACCCGTACACTTCCTGCGAGCGACCTGTGAACGAAAGGCACAATGGAATACTACGACGATTTCTTCCCAAAGGAACACGGCTTAAGGATTACAGTGTTGACGAAATCGGGTTTTTGGAGGACTGGATCAATCAGCTTCCGAGAAAAGTTCTTGGTTACCGGACTCCAGAAGAAGTGTTCAACGAGCAACTGGATATAATATATCGGCGACCTACCGCATAGGGGGTGGGAGCCGTAGGCGAGCACCCCCTATGCGGTAAAGCTATTCGCTCCATCTTTTTATTATTTTTTGCAACTTGCTATTACAATTTACGAGCAGATAATAAATGCAAGAACATTTGAATTAATTCTTTCTGAATGATATGCTTCTCTCAACAAGAGAACTTCTACAGACTAATGCCTGTCGAGGTTCTCTTGTTGCATGTATTATTCTGATTTAATTGCCCTTAATAATCTCATAAGCTTTAACGAGATCCAATCTTCCGTAACCCCATTGAAAATTGGGATATTCCATATCAGGTGATTGTGTTGCTCCTTGGATTAGGTATGCACGAATCTGGTATGTACTGAGTGAAATATCGTTCTTTTCTACTATGCCCCATTGCATAATAAGAGCACAAGCACCGGCTGTAATCGCTGCAGCAACGCTTGTTCCGGTCATAGAGCCAAACCCGGTTGGTATCACACCACCAACGTCGACACCGGGAGCGACAAAATCTGGTGTGATTAAGTATAATCTAGTTGGCCCCCACGAGGATTCAGAATATAAAAGGTTATTTCTTGTATCATAAGCTCCGCAATCTATTATACCAACAGATGTTGCGGGTATTGTTGTCGTAAAATATGGATTAGGATTTATAAACTTAACACTCGGATCTACAAACCCTGTCATAGGAAGGTATATATGAAAGTCACCCTCCTGAACCAAATCACCACATACACATATAATCCATATTCCCGGAGATGGATCAAGTATTTTTATATTAGTACTTTGACCTCCGATGATTCTAGTAGGAAAATAATATTCCACTTGAACACTTGATTGATCAAATGTAAATCTTGCCGTGTATTTAGTATTGGGCTTTGCAAGTATTTTTTCTATTTTTTCGCCCAAAGGAGAAGTTATTGATATTGATAACTTATCAGATATATTATTCCGCATCGTTAAGTAAATACAGTCGACATTATTACCAACAGTAACTTGAACAGGTAGTACTTCATCCTTTGAATTTAATTTACCGTAAAAATGGTGTCCGGCTTGACTTTCATTTCCAGTTGCGACGCAAATACATACTCCTATTTGTTGACCTACAAGAGTAATATACTGTTCAAAAATTGAAAAACCATCATGCCCGCCAAAATTTGTACCTAAGCCAAGACATATAACTACAGGTCTGCCGAGCTGCTTCGCTTTTTCTATTATATATTCAATGCCACCTATAACGGCTGCAGATGAATAAGCATTTTCCTGGTCTTTAGGAACACAATATTTTTCAAGATAATATGGTCTTGCTTTTTTTAATTTTACAATGATGAGTTCAGAATCGGGAGCTGCTCCAATAAAGTTATCTGTTTTGCGACCTGCGGCTATAGATGCAAGGAATGTCCCATGACCAACTGTATCCTGTTCCGGAACAATCAAATACGGGTCATCTGAAACTAGTGCCATATTTATTTGCTCCTGGGTATATTCAGTACCAATAACTAATTCCCGATTTAAAGTACCCCGTACTGTTTGATCAAATATACTTACTATTTTACTTGTTCCGTCATCATATCTAAAAACTTCATTTGTGTAGTCGATACCTGTATCAACAATGCCTACTAATACACCCTTGCCAGTTAATTTTAAAAGAGGATCATTCTGTATTTGAATTATACCGGATGCTTCAAGACTAGGTTGGCCAAGTAATCCCATAACTCTGGATTCCGAACCTTGAAATGTTGAGCCTAAATCCTCCAATACTCTGTCAATATTATTTTTATCAATATACGCAATAACATATCCGCCTATCAACTCACGAGTCAGTAGAATATATGGTTCTTTTTCTATGTAATTATATAACTCATCACTTTTTTGTATCACAAAATCTACTGTGTTTGGCGAATCGATGAACTCCTCAATTGTTTTAAAACTATCCATATGTAGAACCTCCAAATTAAAATCTCTCTATTATTTTATGCTCAACATAAAAATGATGATATATTATTTAGAAATATATTGAAAACATTAAATATTGTCCTTTAGTACAGTGAAAACTTTCGCTGAGTGAAAAAATTAAAAATCATAGATTTTTTCCACCGCGAGGTGATATATTAAATTATCGGAGCAATAAGCAAATAAGTCTAATTATCAAGACTTATATGAAAGGGAGTTTGTTTGATGAAAAAATCTATTGCAGCATTTCTTTGTTTGGTAATGGTATTTGC